>NZ_JBLNLI010000002.1:0-539089 GCF_059777565.1 Vibrio sp. A37
TCAATGACATCAATGACATCAATGACATCAATGACATCAATGACATCAATGACATCAATGACATATCTTAGTGGTGCGACTAAGCTACAAAGCTGAAGTGCTAGATCAGCAAGTTGTTCGAGAGTTTCACATTTCCAAGAAAGATCTTTCCAGTTATCAGGACCAAACGATCTAATGTAATCTTTGTCAAAAGTGAGTGTTACCCCATTGGCATCGATCTTAAAGCCAATAGGTCCTGCAATATGTTCAGTTTGAGAGTTGATTATATTTTTCGTTCCATGCCATATATCACCAGCAACTTTCGCTACCTTGTCCCAAAAACCCGAATATTGAATATATGATTTTCCGTTTGCTTCTCGAGCAGTAAGGACACCATTTTCAAATGTATACGCCGAAGTAGTGCTCGCTTGCTTCTTGGGTGAAGAGTTATATTGGCTTGCTACATGCATGGTAAACAGGGGGTCGATTCCGCTAGCTATTTTAGAGAATGAGGCAGTCAGGAATTGTGTTTCTTGTACTGTCGGATTTGAAAGGACCAACATGGAACCTGCGCAGTCGGTTGTAACCTCACATAACATTTCGTATGGGTCTGCGCCAGTTTCTCTAAAATCACGATTTACTTTTAAGCCTGATTTATTTGCTTCGCTCTCTACTGTTTGAGGATTATTGTAAGAAGGATCATTCAGGCGTTGTATAGATTCACTTGCTAAATTTATGTTTGTCCATTCGGATGAAACTCCTTGTCCAGAGTGGTCCCTCAACAAGGCTGGGTCGTTGCCAGTTTGTAAGTGACTGACATCAATGATCCTTACTATGAGCTGGCAAGCAAGACCTTGCTCAGCTGCGAGAATCATTACTTTGAACGAGCCATCTAACTGAGCATTTTTAACAAGTGCCGATTTTGTTCGACTTACGTCGTAACAGCGCCCTCCATTCACGACTATCTTCATCGGGGCCGCAGCTCGAATTTCTAAATATTGATTATCATTTAGAGGTGTATTGCTGCCATAACTGTTATTCGGCATTATTTTAGCCTGATAGCAGGCTTTATAGACCAGCTCATCCTGAGCTGCTTCTTCCAAACTTGTGGCCTGAGTGAGTGGCGTTTCGACCCAAGTTTTCTCTACCATTTTGTTGTAGACAATATTAGCGCGAAGCTTTGTTGTTGCGTTATCGACTTGCAGTGAAATATATTCACATGACTCTGAAAACCTTGGGTTACATTGAATGTTAACGAAATTATTGCCTAAAAAAAAACCAGAATATTCATCGCAGGTGCATTCATTATGTTGTCCTGGATACCAAGTCATAGATCTAGTTGTTTCAAATGATGGGCAATAAGTGAATACATTGTCAGTGTAGCTTTCAAAAGCAGGAGATATAAGTTTTCCTGTGTTCAGTGCAGGCTGATATGGGGTATTCGGATCATCTAAAGTTTCTTGGCGAAAGAGCTGAGTATTGCCATCTCTATCGCGGCTAAAAAACGTGAATCCACCGAATTTGCTTCTTCCGCCAGTTAACTCTATTGGGTATCCCACTCCTGGCATTTCTGACATGACAAAGAATCGCATTCCAAGTAGAGCTCCAGTGAATTTGTCGTGAGCAATCAGATAAACACCATTTTTGAGCCCGTAGCTGGGTTGAGACGGATCATTAATTTCCTCACGCTCAATTAGGCCTATTTTAATTACTGCAATCGTTTCATAGGATTTGTTGGAATCAGAAGACATAACTTCGGCGGGTGTTTCTTGAATTTCATACAAATTGTGCATTTTCTGGATACGATTAATCCACGCCCCATTGATACCTACAGGTGTAGTGATGTTGGATGTTTTTTGTCCGTCAACGAACCTTCCAAATAACGCGAAGGTGTTGTTGGATATCGTAATATCGTCTTTGTAATAAGTATCTTTTGACGAATAGAGTACGGATACATCTGCGGACATACTTCGACCACTTAACATAAAACTATATTCAGTATTTTCTCCTCTATACACATGGTTCAAAGTTGGAGAAAATTCCGATTTTGAATTTAGATGAGCTCCTCTACAGCTATATAATTCCAGCTTTCTCCAGCCGGTAATAGTAATTACATTAATGTATTCAGATTTATTTGAAGATAGAAGCAAAAATGATTGACCGTTTATATCGGTGTATACATCGATGTGGTTAATCTCTTGCTTGTTTATAAGGTGAGTGTCAATCAATGGAATGACTTCCCATTCTGACTCAAATATTGGCTCTGGTGCTATGCTCGGCTTTTCTGATGACCATTTAATACAAATATAATGTTGTTTTATATCTTGATCTGAACCTCCAACAAAAAAGGCTTGTACCCCCAGCATTTCACCAGATACTTCATCTATCCTATTGTGCATAGGATGATAAAGACTCTTCAAATATATGACACCATGGCCGACAGTACTTAACCCATACTTGAAAGCTGAGTTTGGTATAGTGTTGTGAGAAAAGCCACCGCCTTGCTCATCCTGATTCTTACTAGCAGAGTTACTTGCATTGTTATGACTGAGTAGCTCAATACACCATGAACTATCGTCATTAGGATTCTCCTTACTTAGTTTCGCAAATTCAGTAGGACCATAATTACATCCAGTATCGACAAATTTATTTTCGGTAGGATCGTAGCTATTGAGTGTGCTTTGTATTTTCAATTGGCCGTTATTAAACCCTTCAAATGCAGCAATATGATTGCAAGTGGTGTCAGAAACTGTAGGTTCAAATTGCTTAGCCGAGACTACTTGAGTATATAATTCTGTACCCCAAGCAAGACGATATGCTGTGACTTCTTCTTGCATCTCGGCTTGAGTGATACCAAAATCGGCAGGATTACTGGCAAAGTCATCGTGAAGCATGCCCCAAGCACTTGGCATCATGCCGCTACTCACCAATGCACCCAAAGTAGCAACTTGTCCACTTTTAGTAAGAAATTCTCGACGGGATATTAAGGCATCAAAACAATTTAGTTCTTTTTTCTTTAAACTCTCGTTATTTAATACTTTGTTTATGGTTTTAGTTAGTTTGTGGCGTAGGGTTAGTAATAAGTGTTCTTTATTATTGGTAGTAGTCATTTCACGTCCCTTATTTTATTCTTTATGGGAATATTCCCTTTTTTATAATTTATATTTACTATGACTATTTTAGAATGACCGGTATCATATAAATCACATTGCAATTATTTGTTATGTATTTTTTATTTTTCAATAAAAACAATTATTTAAATATACATCGGAGAAGGGGTTAGAGAATAATTTTATATTTTTAGTAGTGATTACTCATAAGTTGATATCATTATTTATGATTTGATTTTGAGCTTTATACTATGGATTTATGAATCATTAAGCTTAAATCCAACTTTATGTACTGTTCTCAACATCGGAAACGAAAAGGGTTTGTCTAATTGAGTTCTCAACTGATATATGTGGCTTCGCAATGTTTCATTGATATTTTCATTTGTATTCCAAATATGCTTTATTACTTCTTGGCGTGTTACTATATTAGGGGCTTTTACACATAATAAACGAAGAATTTTAAATGTCGTTGGGTTTAAGACTAGCTGTCTTCCATCTCTTATCGCTTTATAATTATGTGTATCAATAGTTAAATCTCCATATTGAAATATTGATTGGGCAAGCATCCCTCGCTCACGTTTAACGAGAGTATTAACTTTCGCTGCTAAAAGATCGACATCAACAGGAATAGAAAAGTAGTCATCTAATCCACAGCGATATGCTTCGAGTATGGTTTTTTTGTCTTGAGCTTTGGTTATCCAGATTGTCGGGGTTGTGATACCGGATGTTCGAAAGTTTTTGCAAATATTAAACGCAGAAGAAATCAATGTGGGGAAGTATATGATTACAGCGTCAAATTTAACTTCAGATGCCAAAACTTGTGAATGTTTTGCACTATCGGTGTAATCGAGTTCATAACCTAATTTTTCAAAATGTAGGTATACCTTAGTTATATCGCAGAATCTCTCTCTAACTAATAGTATTTGTTTCATGGAGTTACCTCAGTATTTGGGATAAAAGATTATTTCTATTAGTCAGGAAAATGCCATTGGTAATCGGTACGTGAAATGGGTGCTTATTTGATTCATTTCTGAGAATATGAATAAAAGTGTTTATCCTTTAATCGTTTGAATGGTGAGAGCACGTTTGCCCTGCATCATCTCCTTGAACATATCCCACTCATCACCCATGCTTATTTAAAATTAATCTGAGTTATTATGATGTGCATGCAAAAAGTAAGGACACTCTTTCTTACACTCATGTTAACTGCTTTGTCACATGAAAGTGTAAGCGAGCCATTACCTGAGTCGGATCCTTGGGGCCAGTTGAAGTTTGTGACGGAAAAATATCCTCCCCATAACTATGTTGATGATCAAGGGCACTTAACAGGATTGTCCGTAGAAGTGATTTTGGGTGCAGCAAAGATAGCAGGCTCTAAATTAAACCGGGAACATATAGAAGTACTACCTTGGGCTCGCGGTTATAAAATGGCATTGAACATAAAAGACACAATGCTTTTTACTACGTCGAGAAAACCCGAAAGAGAGACGTTGTTTGAGTGGATAGGTCCGATTTCACAAGGTTCTCCTTCCGTGCTTATTGCAAGGAAAAGCAGCCAAATAAAAATTAAAAGTCCAACAGATTTATTAAATTATCGAATTGGAGTCGTGCGTGGAGACAGTTTACAAGATCGATTAGTTAAATTGGGCGTCCCTGAACACATTTTAATTAAATCACACAGCCCAGAAGAGTTAGCCAAACAGTTGAATCAGCGTGAAATTGACTTATGGGCATACAATCTTCCCGGTGCAGGAAAAATTTTTCGAAAGTTCGGTCTATCACCTGGGGGGTTCGAGGATGTGTATGAACTCAAATTTAATGATAACTATATTGCTGCAAATCGGCTGACTTCTAAGACGATGATAATGAATGTACAGAAGGCCTTAGAAGAATTTAAGGCAACGAAAGAATATCAATTGATATTGACTAAATATCAGTAGTTTGGTGCTAAAAATTGGCAGTTTGCTCTAGTTGTAAATGTTGTGTTTGGGCTTTGCCATCATACGGGAGTAGAGATATGTCTATTAACAACTTTTGGGCATTGCTGATCATGATTGCAATGTTGATTGGCGTCCAAGCTAGCGCTAAAGCTGAGTTATCCCCCAGTGATCCATGGGCTGGGTTAGTATTTATTACTGAGGATTACCCTCCATTTAATTATGTTGGTGAAGATGGAAAATTAACTGGCCTTTCCGTGGAGACTTTACTCGGAGCAGCCAAACGTGCTGGTTCTGATTTAACCGTTGAAGATATTATGCTTCTTCCTTGGGCTAGGGGGTATCGGATGGCGGAGAATGATAAAAATGTGGTTTTATTTACCACCTCTCGTAAGCCAAAGCGTGAGAATCTATTTTTGTGGGCAGGGCCTTTGTCTAAAGGTTCTCCATCTGTGCTATTGGCGAGGAAAGATAGACATTTTGATATTAGTAATGCGAAAGATTTACATAAATATCGTATTGGCGTGATACGTGGTGATAGCTTGGAAAACCGAGTTAAGGCTTTGGACGGACCTAATGATAATATTATCAAAGTGCACAGTGGAGAGCTACTTGCTGAGCAGTTGGAAAAAGGCCGTATTGATTTTTGGGCGTTCAACCTGCAAGGAGCAGTAAAGATATTAGACTCGCTTAATATACCCAAATCGGAATTTGAAGTTGTATTTAGGTTTCCATTCAATGACAACTATCTTGCGATAAACAAAAAAACATCGCCGAAAAAGGTCGAACAGTTGCAAAAGGCGTTGGATGAATTTAAGCAAACAAATCAATACCAGCAGCTTTTAAAGAAATACAATCACAATACAACAAATTTGTAATTAGCTCAGGTTGGGCTGTGTGATTCAGAATTTAAGTTCGTTTACGGATTTGACTCTGAGTTGCTTGCTCCTGGGTTGTATCTAACCCACTTGAGTGCACCGTTTGTTTCAAACTTATTGGCAGGGTGGCAGATCATGTAGTAATCACCCACTTGCAATATTGCTCCCAGCGAGTAAGCCTTATCTTGGTAATAGCACACTCGAAACTTGGCTCCTTGACCATTTACCACCACGGCATTTTGAGAAGAATGATGGGGAAGGGTGATCACTTCTGCTGTAGTTTGTTGACTCAGTAAAACAGTCATTACGGTAATGAGTATTCTCTGCATTGCTCTGTCCCTGACTTTAAACGTGCAACGAACGCCGTCCGTCTTTAGCAACTCTTATGGAAACTTTCGCTGATATCTAGGTAACATGCTTTGATTTCCAAGTAGCCCACCTTGATGAATATACAATAAAGTAGCATCTGGATTTGTTTCCCACCAATTTATCAGACATCGCCACATCATTGGATCATACAGAAGATCAAATTCAACACTTGTTTGTTCAATGAGTGCTTTCCAAATAGCATAGTCTTGTTGGTAAAGCTTGCCAAAGTGATGTTTGCCTTCAAGCTCTAGGATGGTGGGTAAATGTGAAACACTGGGTAATTGAGATATTTGGCTTATCAAATAGTCTTTACCAGCAACGCATGGGCAAGTCAGAACTTCAATACCAAAAGGGGATAGACATTGGTTTAAGTAACCTGCTGTTGCGCCTGTACCTGAAGGCAGTGCAACGAAGAGCTCATCAATGGATTGTTTGTGCTTCCATTGCAAAACTTCATCTGCTAGCTGGCTGATCCCTTGCTGAGCAAGTTCAGAGTAACCACCTTCAGGAACATACAAACAATTCTCTGTAGGTTGCCTAAATTCTAAAATGTACTCTCTGCGGTGAATATGCGCTAAATTCTCGATTGATGAAACAGAAATAATTTTTGCGCCGAGCTCCAATGCGCCACGATAATTACCAATAGGGCTCTCTTGCAACCATGGTGGAATCCTATCGACATAAAACTCAAGTTGCCAACCTTTTAAGTGAGCTAGAGCTGCCAGAGAGTACAGTGAGTTTGCTTGTACGGAGCCATAGCTAACGATTGTGTTAACGGCCGGGTTGTCTGTCGATAGTAGGGAAGCGAACTTACGTGCTTTGTTTCCCGAAAAGTGACGATGTAACATGTCGTCACGTTTAAGGTAAAATGGTTTGCCCATAAAGGTGTGTTTTGTTACTGGGCTATCCTTTATTTGCATAATAGTTCAGCAAGCTCTAGACATTTTTATTGTCACTTTCAAATTCGATTGTCGCTATGCATCCGCCAGTCGCACTTTCAGTCAAAGAAAATTGCCAATGATATCGGCGGCATAGATCTTCAACAATTAGTAGTCCTAATCCATGGCCTTCTTTGTTTGGTGTTGAAGTAAGGCCATGACCTTGATCTGCGATAGAGAGTTGGCAAACACTTTGTGAGATACAGATTTTTCCTTTCTCTGTTGCTGCAATAGCATTTCGTAATATGTTGCCTATCAGCATATTCATGACCGGAGGAGTTGCTCGGATCATGGGGTTAGAGTCCACTTCCAAAGCCACTTCTAAACCTTTCTCGATCGCTTGAGTTGAGTTTTGATCAATAATTTTTTCTAGCTCATGTTGGGTAAATTCTCTTTCTGGTGCAAGGTCTTCACTCTTTTCGTAACGAACTAAGCTCAGTAAAGTATCAATCATGGTCTCCATTTGGAATGAGGCATCATCTAGTCTTGAAAGCTGACGCTGCTGAAATTCGTTCACTTCTCCACGAGATAAGAGTTTTGTTGAACCCTTAACAACAGTTAAAGGTGTGCGCAGTTCATGGCTGGCATATCGTGCAAAAGCTTGCTCTCGCTTGATGAGTGTATGCACTTCCTCGCGATAGCCATTCATCTTGTTAGTTAATGTCTGAAATTCTTCTGCTGCTTCAGATGACATGGTAAATGGAATCTCAACATCTGAACCGTGTTTTTCGAGTTGAAAGTTTATATCGTTTAAAGGAGAAATGAGTCTTTGTGACAAACGACTTAACATAATGCCAAACACTAAAATTAAGCACAATATGATGACTAATACGACTGAACCAGCATAAGCTAATTCTTTAAAACCAAACTCAATTCTATCTATTTGTGCAATTAACACTAAGGGTGCTTTTTTTCCGTCTATATAGTAATGGCCAACATAAACCATGTAGTCTGACGGAAGTGAGTCAAAGCTCACTTCATCAAGATAATACTCTTTGGACTTTACAAACTCTCTAAAAGGTTGGGGCACGTTTGCAAAGTTGTTGTAGGCGTTCGTTAACAGGTCTATTTTGATAACACCTGTTTCTCCCTCTGAAAATCTGTGGATAGCTTCGTCTCTATCAACAAGCAGCATTCGTTCACCGGCACGATCTTCTGAATATTGCAAAGCAAAGATAAAAATTAGAAATGTCATCAGACCAATGGCCAAAGAGACGAGAGTGAAAAATGTCGCTAGCCGCCCCGTAAGAGTACGAGTGTTACAGAAAAAGCGAAGTCGCATCCTTATTTTTCCTCTAATCGAAAGCCTATTTTGGGGATGGTTGTCAGCATAGGTGAAGAAAAAGGTTTATCGAGCTGATTTCTTAGCTGGTATATATGACTTCTAAGCACGTCATTGCTAGGCTCATTTTCTTGCCAAAGTTTATCGGCGATTTCTTGGCGAGTGACAATCTCAGGAGCTTTAGAGCACAACAATTCTAAAATAGTGTACGTGGTTGGATTTAGTGCCAATGGCTTCTCTTCTCGATAGGCTTGGCGAATTTTTTGATTGATTCTAAGGCTACCGAAGTTGATAACTGTGTTAGATACAGCGCCATGGTAACGCTTAATCAGAGCATTCATCCTTGCTTCTAGAATATCCAGATCAAAGGGCTTAGTCATATAATCATCCGCCCCATGTTTGTATCCATTTAACATATCTTCTTTGTTATCTAGAGCTGTAAGCATTAATACAGGTGTGTTTTTTCCCGCTTCTCTAAGGCGATTGCATACAGTGAGGCCATCCATTCTAGGCAGCATCAAATCGAGCAAGATGATGTCAAAATTGTTTTTTAGTGCTAACTGTAAGCCAAGCTCTCCGTTGTCAGCGTAATCTAACTCCATTCCCAAACCTTCAAAAAAGTCGAATATTATTCCTGCTACCTCGCGGTTGTCCTCAACGAGTAAAATTTTGTTCATTCAGTGTTCACCTTAATGCAATTTCTAGCTTCCAGAGTTTACGTGAAAAAAATGTCAATCACATTGTTTTGACATTGAAGTTGATAAAAAGGTCATACCAAATGCTTGGTTTGCGCTGAAGTTTGTTTTTAAAGGCGCCCTTTTTAATTTTAAGAGTAGTCTGTATGAACCGTATTTCTCTCATTTCCAACACAGCGGAAAAAAATGTTGTGCTCTCTGTCATTGTTCCATATTTCAACGAGCTTGAAGTATTACCAGAGTTTCACTCCCGTTTGACTAAGGTACTCGATTCTATCGAAGATGAAAGTGAAATTATTTACATCAATGATGGCAGCGTTGATGGGAGCCATGAGTTAGTCGAATCACTACCAGTCAGCAGTAGTAAAGTGGTTAGCATAAACTTAAGCCGTAATTTTGGAAAAGAGAATGCAATGAGTGCGGGGCTAGAGCATTGTACTGGTTTGGCAGCTATTTTAATCGATGCCGATTTGCAAGACCCTCCCGAGTTAATTCCAAGCATGCTCAAGGAGTGGAGAAAGGGCTACGATGTCGTCAACATGCAACGCATAAAAAGGGAAGGAGAAAGCTGGATTAAGCGTAAGTCTGCTGCGATGTTCTACCGTATTTTAAACTTGCTATCCAAGTCAGACATTCCCGAAAATGTGGGCGATTTTCGTCTATTGAGTAGGCAGGTAATCGATCACATCAATGAAATGCCAGAGCGTAATCGATATATGAAAGGTATGTTTGTTTGGCCGGGTTTCAACCAGACCACTATTATTTTCAAGCGATTTGCCAGGCACTCAGGAAAAACTAAATGGAACTATTTCAAGCTAATTGGTTTGGCAATGGATGGCATCACTTCGTTTTCAATAAGTCCACTTCGTGTTGCAACAGTACTAGGAGGGCTGGTTGCGATTAGTGCTTTTTTTTATGGTATGGTCATCGTTTTTAACGCACTTGTCTTTGGTGTTCAAACTCAAGGTTACGCGTCAATTATGGCCGTCCAGTTGGCTTTAGGTGGTATACAGTTGCTAAGTGTAGGGTTGCTAGGTGAATATATTGGCAGAATATTTATTGAGACTAAGCGCCGGCCTTTATACATCGTTCAATCAATAAATGAGCGCTCTAATGTTATGAATGCACAGCCCTCTGTTAAGGAGAAGCGTGCATGAAGTCTAGCAAGACGTATTTGTGGTTTATTTTATGTACCACCTTCTTGATTCGTCTGCTGTCACTCGGCGCTTATCCGTTGATGGATACTACCGAAGCCCGTTATGGGGAAATGGCGCGGATTATGGTGCAGACCCACAATTGGTTAACACCAATGTTCGATTACAACGTCCCCTTCTGGGGAAAGCCGCCATTGTTTGCATGGATGAGTGCCGTTGGAATTAAAATATTTGGTGTTAGCGAGTTCGCGGTTCGATTTCCAGATTGGCTAGCAGGCGTTGCTGTCTTAGCGATGATGGCTTATTTTGCCCGACGTGTTGGTGTGAATGCTTTGTTGACCGCGACTATTCTGGCGTCTACTGCTATTTTTGCCGTCTCGGCTGGCGTAGTGGAAACCGATATGGCACTCACATTTGGCATGACGTTAGCCATGATGGGTTTTTACCTTTGTTGGCAAGATAGCAGCAAACTTTGGGGGTATTTAGGTTTTGTCGGCCTAGCCATCGGGTTACTTGCTAAGGGACCGCTGATTATTGTGTTAGTAGGGTTGGCAGTGATGCCTTGGCTAATATTGCAATATGGCTTTAAAGACTCCTTCAAGCAGCTCTGGGGGCGTTTTCCTATCATAGGTGGCACGTTACTCATGTTGGCAATTGCGGTTCCATGGTATGTCATGGCTGAAAGAGCGACGCCTGGCTTCTTACATTACTTTTTAGTCGGTGAGTACGTTGATCGCTTTTTAGACCCAGGGTGGAAAGGGGATTTATACGGAACTGCTCACGAAAGAGCACGTGGGACCATTTGGCTGTTTTGGTTATTGGCGGCTCTCCCATGGTCTATTGTTTTACCTATCTCTTTTTGGCGTAAACGTAAATATATTCAGACTGAAAATAATAAGCTAAACCCTATAGTGAGTTTCGCTATTTGTTGGTTGATCTCGCCGTTAATCCTATTCACATTTGCAGGGAATATTTTACCTGCTTACGTTTTACCGGGTATTCCTGCAATAGGAATCTTGCTTGCGGTACTAATCTCAGAAAAACAGCTAGAAACAAAGTGGTTTAAAATAAGCGCTGCGATTTGCCCAATTGCACTCGTATTCGCTCTATTTTACATTCACTATAACGTGGCGGATGTACGTAGTGACAAAGTCATTTTTGACCAAGCAAACAAATCATTACCGACTTACTACGTAGGGGAAAGAACTTTCTCAGGTGAATATTATAGTAACGGTAAAGCGAAACTGTTAAAAAATCCGGCAACGTTGAAAACTCTGGCTAAGTTCCAATTAGTTGGAATTGATAACCAAGTTGACCCTGTTATTAAGTTGGATAAGTTGAATTGCCAAGTGGAATTTACTGCTCCAAGTAAACGCTCGTTATTTCTGTGTGAGAAGTAAAATGTTCAGGCAAAAAATTGTAAAGTTCGCTTGTGTGGGTGGCGCTGGTTTTGTTGTTGATACAGTCGTTTTTTCTGTTGCGATTTATGTATTAAAAACAGATTTATTGCTTGCACGAATTGTTTCTTTCATATTTGCAGCTTCAACAACTTGGCTAGGAAATAGACTATTTACTTTTTCAGAGCGAGAAAAGGAAGCAAAGCTAAAACAATGGTCGAAGTTTTTTTGTAGTGCATTAATTTCCGCAGTGCCAAACTTTACTGTATTTCAAATGGTTATTTTCTTTTTGGGTAATCATGGGATTACTCCATATTTAGGATTGGTTTTAGGGATTTTAGCCGGGATGTGTAGCAACTTTTTATTAAGTCATTTCTGGGTGTTCAATAACCACCAACCAGCCTCGGAAACGCTATAAATATACCAGATTTCATCTATTGCTACTGTAAGCCCTGAGTAAGTTTCTTACTTAGGGTTTTATTTTTGTGGTGTGCAGACATCCCATAAAAAAAGCCCAGAACGAAAAGATGTTCTGGGCCGATACAAACATAGGAGTTAATAAGAAAAAGCAGTGTAAATAGTAGTGAAATAAGAATTAGGACCTTTTGTTGTCAAAACTCTAATCGCTCTTGCTAATTACAATATATAAGACGCAATAAAAGCGAAACAGTTCCATTCAATTCATAAAAAATTAAACTTTTTTTCTCTTTTTGTTCATTTCTCTCGTGTCACCACTCTAATTCGTTGTATTTAATAAATATTTTATGAAATCTTCACCCCTATGTTTTTTGTGATAACGAAAAAGAAGCTTAAATCTGTGATGTTAATCAGTTGTTAATGACGAGCGATGGAGATATATTTCAAACAAGTGTTTAATACTGGTGATTGAAATGAACGTCCGCACCGATACCAAAGCAAAGATTTTAGATGCTGCAGAGCTACTGTTTGCTGAGCATGGGTTTAACAGTACTTCTATGCGCACAATTACGAGTAAAGCTGGAGTGAACCTAGCAGCCGTCAATTATCACTTTGGAGACAAAAAAAGTTTAGTCAGAGCAGTTCTAGACCGTTATTTGGAAGTATTTATGCCTTCTGTCAAACAAGCGCTTGTTGATCTTAATGGAGAAGAGTCATTTTCTATGCAAGCCGTGTTTGAATCTCTTCGTAAACCTTTACAAAATTTAGATTCCGTTCGGCCAAATGGAATGAGCCGATTTATGTTACTGCTTGGCCGAGGATACACTGATGTTCAAGGCCACCTGCGATGGTTTATTACCACGCGTTACCAAGATGCTTTGTCTCTCTTTACCGATTCTGTCCTGAAAGCAAACCCAAACCTTAAACCTGAAAAGCTGTTTTGGCGCTTGCACTTTACCCTTGGCGCTTGCGTATTCACTATGGCTTCAAGTCAGGCTTTGTTGGAGATTGCTCAGAGTGAATATAGCCAAACTGCAGATGTGAACGCTATCGTAGACGAGCTTATTCCTTACTTAGCGGCTGGGGTAGCAGAATAGAGACAAGTTAACAGGCTCAAAACTCAATTCATGCCTAAACTTACTAGGTATACAGTGAAGATACATTTCCAATAGTGAAATAAGGAACTGAACATGCGTGCTCAACGAAAAAAATGGGTGAGTGACCCAACGTTTAAGCTGTTTAAGAAGTTACTGCCACCTCTCTCAGATACGGAAAGAGAAGCGATGGAAGCAGGCAGTGTTTGGTGGGATGGAGAGTTGTTCTCTGGAAAGCCTGATTTTACCAAGCTTCATCAGTTCCACAAACCAGTTCTAACAGAAGAAGAGCAATCTTTTGTAGACAATGAATTGGAAACGCTACTGGGCATGCTTGATGACCACAAAATCGTTAAAGAAGATAGAGATTTGCCTAAAGAGGTGTGGGACTACCTTAGAAAAGAGCGTTTTTTCTCTCTTATCATTGCTAAGGAGTTTGGTGGAAGGCAATTTTCATCTCTGGCAAACTCAACTATCGTCACTAAGATAGCCACTCGCAGCATTAGTGCAGCGGTGACCGTCATGGTTCCCAATTCATTAGGCCCGGGTGAGTTGATTTCTCACTATGGAACTCAAGAGCAGAAAGAATATTGGCTACCAAGGCTCGCCGATGGTACAGATATTCCTTGTTTCGCTCTTACCGGCCCTGAAGCGGGATCTGATGCAGGTGGTATACCTGACCGTGGCGTAGTTTGTTATGGAAAATATAAAAACAAAAAAACACTTGGTATTAAAGTAAGCTGGAACAAACGCTATATCACCCTTGCTCCTGTTTCGACAGTGCTTGGGCTCGCGTTTAAATTGTATGATCCTGAAGGTCTTTTAGGTGAACAAGAGGAGCTAGGTATCACTTGTGCGTTAATTCCTACCAGCCACAAGGGTGTTGAGGTCGGTGAGCGGCATGATCCTTTGAATCTAGCCTTTATGAATGGCCCAACTCGCGGAGAAGACGTCTTTATACCTATTGATTGGATAATTGGTGGTTCTGATTACGCTGGTAAAGGTTGGCGTATGTTGGTTGAATGTTTATCTGCGGGACGTGGTATTTCTCTTCCTGCTCTTGGTACAGCCATTGGGCACTTAACCTCACGAACTACGGGTGCCTATGCTTATGTGCGAAAACAATTCGGTACATCTATAGGCAAGTTTGAGGGTGTGGCTCAAGCTCTAGGACGAATTGGTGGGCTGACTTATTTGCTTGAAGCGACTCGAACTTTAACAACGACAGCTTTAGACCTGAAAGAAAAGCCGGGCATCGTTACGGCAATTGCTAAGTATCATATGACCGAAATAGCTCGAACCATATTGAATGATGCGATGGATATCCATTCTGGCCGCGCTATTCAAGAAGGGCCGATGAACTATTTGTCATCTCACTACTTCGGTGTACCCGTTGCGATAACTGTGGAAGGTGCCAATATATTAACTAGGAATTTGATGATATTCGGCCAAGGTGCGATTCGCTGTCATCCATTTGTTTTAAAGGAGATGGAAGCGGCGGCAAATCCGGATGCAGAAGAAGGCGCAGAAGATTTTGATGAACTGTTATCCTCTCATATCACTTACACCACACTGAATACATTTGGTGCCTTTTTCTCGGCCTTCACAAAGTCCTATTTTAATTCTTCACCGATGTCCGGGCCGACAAAACGTTATTACAAAGAGATCACTAGACTCAGCAAGGCATTAGCTGTGAGTTCCGATTTTGCCATGCTGACTATGGGTGGCGATTTAAAAAGAAAAGAGATGATTTCGGCAAGACTTGGTGATGGGTTGAGTTATTTGTATATGGCATCTGCTGTGCTGAAAAAGTATGAAGATGAAGGTAGACAGCAGCAAGATTTAGAGTTTGTACATTATTCTATCCAACATTGTTTTCATCACGCGGCGAAGTCATTGCAAGAGGCTTATTCTAACTTTCCGAATAAAGCCGTGGGGTATTTACTGAAAGGTATTGTATTCCCGCTAGGTAATCACTTCAAAATGCCGTCTGACGATTTATCCCTGCAAATTGCAGATAGCTTAATGACTCCTGGAGCGCATCGCGATCGTTTAACCCACTTGTGCTACATCGGTAAAGATGAGAATGATAGTGTTGGTTTGGTCGAAGAGGCATTTCTAGCTATGTATAACATTCGTAGTTTAGAGCGTAAGCTATTTAAAGGGATAAAGAGTGGTCAGATAGATAAAAAAGCGCCTTTAGAGACACGCTTGTCTCAAGCTTTGGAAGCAGAAGTTCTGACTAAAGAAGAAGTTGATAAAATATTAGTAGCAGAGAAGCTTCGTTATCAAGCTATTCAGGTGGATCACTTTAGTCATGATTTTTCCGAAATAAGGACACAACAAATTAGTAAACCTAAGCTAAACAGCGTCGCATAGCATTTAGCAACGGACTGTAAATGAATAGCCGAGTGTATTGATACACTCGGCTTTTTTCCGTCTACAAATACATTTTTGCCGATAAAGCCATTAAACAGATTTGGTTGTAATGGTTTGCGAAGGATACATTGGTACTCAGATTACTCTTGTTGTTCGGCTTATCTTGCCTGAGGTTATTTTGTAATTGCCGTACTCGATTTAGATAATTTAAAAAGTTTATCATCTTCTACTCCTAACATTGCTCGTCGCGATTTCGGTTAGATTCGTATAAAGATGCTTTCCTATCAATTAAAAAGAAATTAGTATCACCTTATGATTCTTGTAGTGTTGCCATGGGATACAATAAATTGGAAAAGATTGATAAAGAAGTTTGCCAGGTGCTTAAAAGGCTTCTAAAAAAGACGGGCATTTCATACGGTGAACTGGCCGAATATCTAGATATTTCCGAGGTCAGTGTTAAAAGGCTACTCAATCTACAACAGCCTTTATCTATGTCTCGAATGATAGAAATAGCAAATCTACTTCAGACTCCTCTATCAAATATCATTCAAGAAGCAGAGAAAGCATCGTTAAGCGCTCCTTTGTTTACCAAACAGCAAGATGAAGCATTTTTTGCGAAACCAGAGCTATTCACGTTGTTTTCAAAAATCTGTTGTACTGATGCGAGTGCGATGCGACTGATGCAACTGTTTAATCTTGACAAAAGTTCGATGTATTTGTATTTGCGTGATTTAGAGAATTTGGGGCTGATAAAACTAGTGTCAGAATTGAAATATCGGTTAACGGTTCCAAGGCACATCGTGTTTGCTGCTGGTTCAAAATTTCCAACCTTCTATAAAAGTAAGGTGATTGATGGCCTAAAAGAAAGGGTACAGTTGCTGGATATTAATGATACAACTGCGTGCTTAAGTGTCGCTCGTTTGCAAATTACCAACGAGGAGTTTCAAGAGCTTGAGCGAAAAATCGAATCGCTGTTGTCAGAAGCGAGAAGCCTAAGTTACAACAGAGAGCAATACAGTGTGAATGCTGAAGAACATACAATGGTTTTAATGGGAGCCAAAGGATGTTTTTATCCAACGATGAAGGCACCAAGTGCATTATTGTGATGGGTTTTTGGTGAGGTTTGTATAAAAAAGTGGCCCAACCACTAGATAAAATTTTCCAAAATGTAAGAAATTAGATGAGATTTTGCCACGAAACTTTTATCCTAGCGGGGTTTTTTTAAGGAAGTTGAATATGATCATCAAACCTAGAATTCGTGGATTCATTTGTACCACAACTCATCCTGTAGGTTGTGAAGCAAATGTGCAAGAGCAAATCGCTTACACTAAAGCGAAGGGTCCAATTAAAAATGCACCAAAACGCGTACTAGTCGTTGGCGCATCTAGTGGCTATGGATTGTCTTCTCGTATCGCAGCAGCATTTGGCGGCGGTGCTTCGACAATTGGTGTTTTCTTCGAGAAAGAAGGCACAGAGAGAAAGCCTGGCACAGCTGGTTTTTACAACGCTGCAGCGTTCGAAAAACTAGCAAAAGAAGAAGGCCTTTACGCTAAAAGCTTAAACGGCGATGCTTTTTCAAACGAAGCTAAACAAAAAACTATCGACTTGATTAAAGAAGACCTAGGTCAAGTAGACCTTGTTGTTTACTCTCTAGCGTCTCCAGTACGTAAGATGCCAGAAACAGGTGAACTTGTTCGTTCATCTCTAAAACCAATTGGTGAGACGTACAC
This sequence comes from Vibrio sp. A37, assembly GCF_059777565.1. Classification (NCBI taxonomy): domain Bacteria; kingdom Pseudomonadati; phylum Pseudomonadota; class Gammaproteobacteria; order Vibrionales; family Vibrionaceae; genus Vibrio; species Vibrio sp. A37. The sequence continues at coordinate 17,360 of NZ_JBLNLI010000002.1, forward strand.
TTCAGCGGCTGTTGATACAAACAAAGATACCATCATCGAAGCGAGTATTGAGCCTGCAACCGAAGAAGAAATCAAAGACACTGTAACTGTTATGGGTGGCGAAGATTGGGAACTTTGGATCAATACGCTTTCTGAAGCAGGTGTACTGGCTGATGGTTGCAAAACCGTTGCTTACAGCTACATCGGTACTGAGTTGACTTGGCCAATCTACTGGGATGGCGCATTAGGCCGAGCTAAGATGGATTTGGATCGCGCAGCAACAGCTCTAAACGAAAAGCTTTCAGCAAACGGCGGTAGTGCAAATGTTGCAGTACTTAAATCTGTTGTGACTCAAGCGAGTTCTGCGATTCCTGTGATGCCTCTTTACATCGCAATGGTATTTAAGAAAATGCGCGAAGAAGGTGTTCACGAAGGTTGTATGGAACAAATTTTCCGTATGTTTAGTGATCGTCTATACAAAGACGATGGCAGTGCAGCAGAAGTGGATGACAAAAACCGTCTACGTCTAGATGACTGGGAACTGCGTGAAGACATCCAAAATTACTGCCGTGATTTATGGCCACAAGTCACTACTGAAAACCTAAAAGAGCTAACTGATTACGTTGAGTACAAAGAAGAGTTCTTGAAGTTGTTCGGCTTTGGTGTCGAAGGCGTGGATTATGAAGCTGACGTAAATCCAGCAGTTGAAGTCGAGTTTATCAATATCTAAATCAATAAACTTTGATACTAGAAAGGGCACTCATTGAGTGCCCTTTTGCTTTGGTATTTTGGTTGTAAGGTTTGTCAACTGAGGATGATCAGTATGGTTCCTGCTAAGGTCATTAGAATATTGGCTATGGTGTAGGTGCCTGCATAGCCCAGTGCTGGAATCGTTGATTTAGTATGGTCGTTAACGATGTCCATCGCTGGTGCGCAGGTTCTAGCGCCAATAATAGCTCCAAACAACAGTGCTCGGTTCATCTTCAAAATATAAGCGCCAACTAGATAAGCAATGATGACTGGAATGACACTCACCAAGAAGGCTAAACCAATAATCTGTAGGCCGTTTTGAGATAAATGTGCAAACATCTTTCCACCAGCACTGAGCCCTAGGCCGACCATAAAGAACATCAGCCCCAGCTCTTTAATCATATTCAGAGCTCCTTGAGGCACGTAGCCAAAAGTAGGGTGGTTGGCTCGCAAAAAGCCTAGCGTGATTCCAGACAAAAGCAGCCCAACGGCATTACCCAAACCAAAAGAAACTTGGCCAAATGTCATAGTAATTAGGCCGAGCATGATGCCAAAGATAAAGAAGCTGCAAAATGCAAACAAGTCAGCAAGCTGGCTGTGTACGGCAATAAAACCAATTTTTTCGGCCAAGCCAAGCACTCGACTTTTTTCACCACTGACTTGCAATACGTCACCCTTGGCAACAACGATGTCTTGATCCATTGGCATTTCAATTTGTGCGCGAACCACTCGGTTGAGAAAACAGCCATACTCAGAAAGGTTAAGATCAGACAACCTTTTGCCAACCATGCCATCACTTTTAACCACGATTTCTTCTTCTACAACTCTAAGGTCGAGTAAGTTGCGGTCAAATACTTCTTTACCGTTGCGGAAGCTAGGATCAAGTCTTGCGTGGCTATCAGGAAAGCCTACTAATGCTATCTCATCACCCTCTTGTAATATGGCGTCACCATCAGGGTGGGCAAGGATACCGTTACGACGAATACGTTCGATATAGCAGCCGGTTTGACGATATATCCCAAGCTCGCGTAGGTTTTTACCATCAGTCCACTCAATGAGCTCTGGACCTGCTCGATAGGCTCGAATGATAGGCAGGTATACTTTTCGCTGCCCAGAGCTGCCTAAACCACGTTCTTTAGCAATTTGTCTGGCTGAGTCGGAAAGGTTTTGTCTTTGTAACTTAGGTAACAGCTTGGCGAATAGAATCATACTGATCAAACCGACCAGATAAGCCATGGCATAGCCCACAGACAAGTTTTGCATCACAGTGGCAAAATTCGCGTTGTGGGGGATGGTGGCTAAACCGGAATTTAGAGCATCTTGAGCGCCCACTAAAACTGGGGTAGCGGTGAGTGCTCCAGCCATCATACCCGTGGACATGCCGAAATCTAATCCAAAGAAATGCCCGGCAAAGTATGTAATAGCGATTGATGTGGCTATGACCACCATACATAAAATGAAGTAGTGCTTACCATCTCGGAAAAAGATGCCGAAAAAGTTTGGGCCAGCTTCTATACCGACGCAGAAGATAAACAACATAAATCCGATGGTCAATGCATCAGCATTAATAGAAAAGCCTAGGTGACCTAGAATCAGCGAAGTAATTAAAACTCCTATAGAGTTGCCTAGTTGAAGGTTTCCGAAGCGGATTTTACCTATAGCTAGGCCTATCGCTAAAGAGACAAAAATTAGAAGAATGGGGTTTTGTTGAAGCAAATGTACGATATCTATATTCACAGCGCGGCTCTATTCTCATGCCAGCAAATCAAAAATCACACCATAACGGACAGGTGTAAATAAACTGTGTGAATTGTATCTGATTAACGTGAAAAATTAAGTGAAAAATTTCATTTTTAATCATTATTTTTTGTATGGCATAAAAAGAAAAATTCCGCAGTCATTAAACTGCGGAATTTAAGGTATTCAGATGCGAAATGTCTTATGGATTATTCAGCAAATAGGCCCAAGTTTTCTTTCGCGTAAGCTTCGAAATCGTCACAACCACCGATATGCTCTTGGTCGATAAAGATTTGTGGCACTGTTTCAACTGGCTTACCAACTGTTTTCTCTAGGTCCGCTTTGCTGATACCTTCAGCATGAATGTCGACATAGCGGTAATTGAAATCATCACGCTGCGCTTTTAGAGTTTCTGCGTGTTCTTTCGCTCGAACACAAAATGGGCAACCCGGACGTCCAAAAATAACCACGAACATAAAAAATTCTCCTCAATACTCGTTATGAGCAACTATGCCTTATCCAACAAGGGAAATAAAGCTAGATTTGTCTGTTAATTTGATAGTTAAAACCTATCAATAAAATTAGAATGAAGAAAGCGCTTAAAACACAATCAACAATTAGCTGCCTGAACGTAAACGCTTAGGGCATGCTCACTACAATTGCGATAACTTGTCGTAGCGGGAATCCTTCAAAGCATCTTTTACTCGCCTAAGGTTTCTTCTAAAACCAGAGCCTCTGCGCAGAGTAAACCCAGTTGCTAGAACATCAATCACGGTCATTTGAACAACGCGGCTAGCCATTGGCATATATACATCAGTATCTTCTGGGACATCTAATGTAATCGACAATGAGCTGGCTTTATCTAAAGGAGAGTCCTTTGCGGTAATGGCGATGACAGTGGCACCGTTTTCTCTGGCTAAATTAGCAATTTCAACTTGGCTTTTGGTCCGCCCTGTGTGGGAAATCAGTACGATAACATCATTATCTGTGCTGTTGATGCAGCTCATTCTTTGCATTACCACATCTTCAAAGCACGTAATGGGAATGTTGAAGCGAATAAACTTATTTTGCGCGTCTTTTGCTACAGCCGAGGAAGCACCTAAACCGAAGAAAGAGACTCTTTTCGCTTGAGTTAGAAGGTCTACAGCGCGATTGACCTGCATGGGATCTAAACTATTTTTGGCGACATCCAAGCAAGCCATTGTTGACTCAAATATTTTATGAGTATAAGCGTCAGGGCCGTCGTCTTCCTCGACATTACGGTTTACGTAAGGCGTTCCGTTAGCAAGACTTTGAGCCAAATGGAGTTTAAAGTCAGGAAAGCCTTTTGTATCCAGACGGCGGCAAAAACGGTTCACTGTTGGTTCACTGACGTCAGCCATCTTAGCCAGCGTCGCGATGCTGGAATGAATAGCTGTTTGAGGAGAAGCCATAATAACTTCAGCTACTTTGCGCTCTGACTTACTGAAGTTTTCTAAGTTTTTCTGTATTTTTTCTAATGTATTCATAGAGTGTACGAGAGTTATAGAGAACAACTCATTGGTTGTCTAAATTAAAGCCGATAGTAGCTGGAAACAATTTGTTTCCTAAAAAAGTTGCATTAAACCAACACTATGCCCCCAGTATAACGCAACGCTTGATATACAGTAATTTTTATACAGATCAAATGGTGAGAATATGATGCGCCTCAAACAAAACTTTCTTCAAACTACAAAAATGAAAGACTCAGGCACGATTCTATAGCAATTTGATAACAAATTGATGGTTGAATTACAGCAAAAAGAAAGAAAATTTCAATTTCTCAATGGAGGGCAACCTATCTAGAAGAATGATAGGTTGCTCGGGGATATGAGGTTATGGATGGTTGATTTGCTTGGTAAGATCCATAATTCGCTTCATCAACTTAGGAGCTTGTGTCGCGATGTATCGCTGTTCTTCAATTACCGCTTCCAATATGTCAAAGCTGGTTAATGGGTTAGCTAAAACAACTCTAAACACAATGACATCCAATTGATCCCATTGGCTTGGATTTAGTCGAGTTCGAGAAACAAATGACTTACCTGTTTCTCTTTGTTTTTTCTGAATGAATTTAGTGAGTTCATTCACTAGTTCATTTAGCTCTGCTTTGTCAGCTGCCTTTGCTTTTTGTAGTGCATACAAAACGCTTTCAGGTACGTAGCGATAAGTGAGCAAACAAAGTTCAGGCGTTGACACAAGCTCGAAGTCGGGTTGGGCTTGTATTAGTTCAGCGAACTGCTTGGCTTTCTCTATACCTTGGTCAATTAAAAGCTCGTAACCTGGACGGCTAATAATATGCATTGATGCATACACTAACATTGCCATTCCTGAGCGGGAGCCTTCCAACGTTCGGCAGCCAAGATCTTTCGAGCCTTTACGCAAGATATATTGAGCATGGTGCTCGATAGAATTTATTAAGTCAGGCTGCTTGAACAGTACCATTCCGGCACCCATTGGAATATACAATTGCTTGTGCGCGTCAATAGTGACTGAATCAGCAAGTTCGATACCTTTTAAAAGGTGACGATAATTATTTGACATCAAGGTTGCACCACCCCACGCCGCATCAACGTGAAAGTGGCAGTCTTCGGCTTGGCAAATTTCGGCAATTTGTTCTAGGGGATCAATACTGCCAGTTTCAGTTGTGCCCGCAACACCAACGACCGCGATTGGTTTTATATTTTGCTGCTTTAGCTCGGCAATTTTTTCTTGTAGATCAGTTGGGCAAAGGCGGTTTTCAATGTCGGTTTTAATTGAAATCAGCCCTTCTTGTCCAATTCCCAACACATCAGCTGCTTTTTTTAGTGAGTAATGTCCTCTTTCAGACACTAGTATTGCTAAGCCATCGTAACCATAGTGAAGCATGGCTTTAAATAAGCCTTCTTTTTCTACGCCTTTAAATTCTCCGTCTGCACGTAGCAGGTTGTTTCTTGCAACCCATAAAGCGGTAATATTTGCGACTGTCCCGCCAGAGCAGAATGCTCCAAGTGAGTGCTGTGCACTGTGCATCCATTGAGAGTAAAAAGAATCCGAATCGTTATAAATTAGTCGGTGAAGCATGCCTAAAACTTGGCGTTCTAGTGGTGTGAAGGCTTTCGACGTTTCAACCTTAACCAAATTTTGGTTCAGCGCGATCATAATTTTGGACAACGGCATCAAAAAGTAGGGAAGTGCCGAGGTCATATGTCCAATAAAGCTAGGTGCAGAGGTGTGTACTGAATGTGCAACTAACGTATCTAGCAGGTGCTCAGTATGGTCTGAGACAAATTGTGCTTCTTCTGGGATCGCAGGGTTAGAAAATGATTTTTCGATTTCTTTTAATGGTTTTTCTTCTGCAACGATGTGCTCGCGCAGAAACTCATTTAAGTTTTGCGAGAGCTTTGCTTCAATTTTTGTAAGTGTGGAGTCTGGCCCTTCTGGTACTGTAAAAATCCTAAGTAGACTCTCGAAACTTACGTCAGCGCTTTTTTGTTCCGATACCATACTGTCATATACTTGTATTATTTAGGCCGACAATCTAAACGAAAACGAGAACAAAGTCTCGTTTTTATTGGGTTGATGTTAGCCACTCAGATACTGATTCAGCTACTCGCAGTTAATTTTCTCGATTTTTGTGATCTCAGCGTTATATTTTTGCAATGAATCATTGATTTGTTTGGGGTTACTTAAGAGATCTGCAAAGGCTGAACGCAGCTGATAATTGTCAGCATGCGGCGGCGATTGGCGATCTTCATAGGTCAGTTTAGCCGCTTTTCCCAGTTCGTCATCATGTTTAGCAAGATTCTTTATATCTTTTTGTTCTAGCTGAAGCCACCGTTCAACGGGCTGTTCTGTCGCGACTTTTCTAGGGTCATTCTGCAGGTAGTAAGTAACGGCAATTTTGCTCAGTTCAAAGTGGTGTTGACGTCCTTGAAGAAACCACTGGCTGACTTCTTCAAGATCAGGATACTGCTTGTTGGTGAGCAAAATTAGATTGCTGTACCACTCAAGGGATGCATCAACGTAAGCGTCATATTTTTTTTCGAGACATTGCGTGTCAGCGGCATTGGCGAAAAAAGATACCGAACTCACTAAAAGAGCTGCGATAAGGCGATTCATAAACGTTCCTTGTATTTTTCAGGTCCTACCTAGGGCGAATAACCCTAGGGTAATTCTAGAGGATATTGATTATTATTCCTGAGATCTAACTTGCAAGTGAAATAAAGAACAGCATTAAAACTGGGACCAGCAGGCTTAAAATAAAACCACTGACGATCGCAATAGGTACACACCTTACCCCACCAGTTGTTTGGATGACGGGTAACGTAAAATCTAATGCAGTCGCTCCAGCATATCCGATGGCTGTATGTGGTCTGCTCCCAATTATGAGAGGAATAAGAATAAGGGAAAACAGTTCTCTAAGAAGTTCGACCAAAAAAGAGGCACCGCCAAAAACGGGGCCGTATGCACCGCCAATTAAGATACCTGATAAAGAATACCAGCCAAATCCGGATGACATTGCTAGGCCTTTTAGCAAGCTGATGTTGAGTATTTTGGCTGCGATAACACCACCAACCATTGAACTACCAACGATCACCGCGGCGATAAGCATTCCGTGCTTGTTTAAAATAATTTGTCTCAACGTTAGTCCACTGTTTCTTAACTGAATACCAATCAAAAACAACAGCAGTAACAAAATCCACTGACTTATGCTTTCGACAATATGGATATTCACTGGGAAAAACAGCCCAACAACCAAACCTCCAGCAACGACCAGAACTAGCTTGGCGGACTCGATAGCCATGCTTAGCAGCGGTAATTTGTTTTGTTTACTATCGGCATCTATACCAAAAAACTTATCGACAAGTGGTAAACAAACTAAATTACAAGCGCCAATGGCGAGGAAAAATACCAAGGTATACTGAGAAATTAGCTGCAAGTTTTCGCTTAGATTATCTAAAGCAGACAAGCTAAGTCCCATTAAAGCGAGAATGACGTAAACCAGTCGAGAAGTGTATTTTATGATTTGATCTAAAGTGGATTTACTTGAAATGGGGACAAGGTATCCAACAATAAGTGCTGCGAATATTAAAAGCATTCCCGAAAGCATGGCGTCCTACTCTCTCCCTTTGGGTGGTATTAAGAAGCGCCAATCATACATTGAATTGACAAAAAGGGGAGTAAAAGCTGTATTTACTTTGAATAAGTATCGGTATGAAATGGTTTGATAGAGGCTTAGCAAGCTAAAAAGACAAGTTGTTGAGCTAAGCGTGAAACGTATGCTTAAGTATGACTTAAAGTGATAAAGCCAAAAATACTATCTCACATACTGAGTAGCCCTTAGCCATATAGGTTATAGGCCACTCGCACTGATGATTTGATCCATCTGATTCTTAAACTCTACATCACTTAAATTGCTAAGCTTGTACAAGATGTCTGCACCCATCACATCCACTTCTACAAAGTGATCGTCTTGTTCTTCTTCATGGTTGCGGAACATAAGTAAATGACTAGAAATACGAGCGATTTCTAGGTAGGAGACTTTACCTTCAGAAATACTATCTGAAGAGTTCATCGCTACTGAGACAAAGTCTTCGTCAAATCCCCAACTTTCGAGCACTAATTGACTTGCCATCGCACATAACGCTCTGAATAGTTGCAGTGCAATGTCTTCACTTAGGTAATTGCCCTTTTCAAGGTATAAATAATATTCATTGACCAAGCAAAATAGTCCAATATCGGCAAGAAGGCCAACGAGTAGAGCTTTGTCTTCTTCAAGGTATTTAAATTGGACTGGGTTCTCTTCTTTATACGATTTGACCACCATAACCATAGCCGCGCCAAGTTCTCTTGAGTACGAAGCACTTGATACCAAAATTCGGTTACATTCCTTACTCAAATTGACCGATCGTTTTAGCTGCTCAATAGCCTGAGCGGTAACAATGTCACGAACTCTTGCAATGCCGAGTCTAGACACAGAAGTCATCAAATCAGTACAGGTGATGTTTCTACGATTAAAGATCACCGAGTTGGCAACTCGAATCACGATGGCGGCAAGGCCAGGGTCTTCAAGTAAACAATCGGCAATATCAGCAATGGTTGTGCATTCTAAAGAGCTGAGCCTCTGGATCTTGAGCACTACGTCTGGAATAGGGGGGAGGGTGACTTTACCGGTGCTAATTGAACGTTCAACCAGCTGAGCAAATTCTCCTTCAATCCCTTGGATAAGAAGATCTCGATTATCAGGTAGCCAGTAAAAAGATAAATGATTCATTTGTCCTGCTTTTTTCAAATGGATATTGTTCATCCTTGATGCCTATAAAGATACCCAGCCTAATAGCGAGGTGAAGGAAAACATGTTGATAACTGTTACTAAGTTTAGTCTCAGATTCGACAATAGTATTTATTATAGACCAAGTTTATTGAGAAACATGTCTCATATGGCAACACAACTTAAAATGAAGCTAGCTTTTATTGCTGACAGGTTTAGATAAGTTGTTTTATTATCATGAATTCATTGTATTAATTTAAATTATTGTTTGTATTGGCTTAATTTCAAAATTAACAATAAATATAAGTAATATTATCTTTTGGGTTAGGTGCCACTGCATTGTAAGGGTCAAGGATATGACGGAAGAAACATTATTGGATTACATGGCGAATTTTACGAAGTTCAGTACAAGATCAATGTTTGGTGGACTTGGACTTTTTAAAGAAGGGGCAATGTTTGCAGCCTTGACAGGAAATAAGCTCTATATTCGTGGGGGCGGGGAGTTAGATAAAGTTTTTGAAGATTTAAGTTGTGGTCGCCTTATTCATGTCAAAAAACAATCTAAGGTAACGGTTAATTACTATAATGTTACCCCACTTTTAAAGAGTGAAACGATAGATATAGAAAACATAATTGCTCGTTCCATTAATCAATCGATTAATCAACGAACGTCTAAGAAATCTTCCAGCCTAATACGACTTAGAGACTTACCAAATATGAGGTTGACGTTAGAGAGAATGGTGAAAAAATCAGGTATTTCAGATGTGGATACTTTTATAAAACTTGGTGCCGCTAAAGCTTACTGTAGAGTCCGTAACACTTATGGTAGTAATATTGATACAGACTTACTATGGAAATTCGCAGGAGCTATCGAAGGGGTTCACTGGGAGCTCATTGATCAAGAGAAAAAACAAGAGCTACTGGAAAACTGCGAAGATACGAATGAAGCGGAACCAGTGTAGTGAGTACACTGGTTCCCATTTTTATTAGAAATTAAAACGAGTCGTAAACATTAATTGGTCACCGTAGAAGTCATTAAACCTAGCTTCAGCGCCGATTGAGAATAGCTCTGTCGAGTGGAAGCGAGTGTAAACTGAGCCTACCCAATCATCTTTTTCATCAATCGATACATAGCCTGCTTTGCCGCCAACTTCTAGCTGTGGGCCTAGCCATTGACGTATACCAAGGTTTAGCTCCATCCCGGTGTTCGTTCCTTTTAGGGAGTTTGACGTATCTCCGTTGTCGGTCATTCTAAATAGCATTTCACCAGTCAAATCTGCCCAGTTGTTAATTGGGGCGTGAAAGCCAAAACCACCTGCGGCATCGTAATCACCGTCAAACTCGGAATCTACTCGCCCGATAACATGAGCATTAGGGTGAATAGATTTACTGACAGCTACGCCATATGTCACAGGACTGACACCAATTCGAGCATCTACGTAGTCATAACTAAAGTTACTCATTGTAGATGGTGCATATGGGTCAACCTCTGCAAATGCCGAGCTTGAAGCCAGTACTAATGCTGCCGCAATTATTGTTTTACGCATACTTACATAAACCTATATCTTAACTAATTCCATGACCTTAGGTGACAAGTGTGTCATCACATCGCGTAGCGCCATCATAATACATTCTTGCCCTTTCCCTCTATTAAAAAGACAGTCTTTTGTCACTGTTTGACAAATAAAGCAACGGTCATGCCACTTATTACAATATTCTTGACACCCAAAGAGCATACTAGAGTGACTTACGTACACTTTTGAGTGGGTTAGATATGACACAAATAGTTAGCAGGCTCTGAACTGGATATATTTAAATACAATTCGATTATGGAACTATGTACTAATTTAGTTATCTAGAGTATAAGAATTGCCAAACAACAGTTTTTTGACAGAATAGGTCATAGCTCGAGCTATAGGGAACAATATATTTTATGAATCGTTTAAAGGTTTATGGTGCAGTTGGTGGTGCAGTTGCACTGGTTTTGATTTGGCCTCTGGCTGTAGGGAAAATTGGTCAAGATGCGATAACCAAGCTAATAGATAATGCAAACAGTCGAGCGGTCAGCGCAAAAATTGTTAACTATGACAGAGGATATTTATCTTCTGTAGTTAAAACGGAGTTCACTATCAAAGACCCGGCTTTAATCCAGCAATTTAAAGCAGACGATTTACCGACTTCATTTTTTGTCACCAGTGACGTGTCGCATGGGCTATATAGCCTCAGCGCGCATTCTAAACTGGATGATGGTAGTAAAATTCCTTTAACCATGGACAGTACAACTCAGTTAAATGGTAATACCAAATACAAGATAGACCTAGGCAATTGGCATTTAACATCAAATACCAGCAAAGAGAAGTTTACCGTATCTATGTCCCCGTCATACTTATCTGGTACGGTTTCAGTGCTAGGTGAGATGACCTACAAATTGAATGTTCCTTCGATCGAATTGGATTTTGCATCGAAAGAAAAACTGCTAATTGATAGCTTAACAGGTGAAGGTCAAGGCAAGCGTGAAAATGGATTCTGGCTTGGAAGTCACACGTTGAAAGTCAAGAAACTCAATATAGATGATCCTAAAGGCAAGTCGACTTTCTCATTTGAAGGTGCTCAGTATAAATTTAACTCGAAGCTGGATGACAAGCAGACCAAAATCGAAAGTCGTAATGTATTATCTGTAAAAGATATTAAGACTTCAGATGGTGGCGATGTAACAAACTTAGTTTTGGATGCCACTCTTGGCGATATCGACAAGCAATCTTTCGGCAATCTTATGACTCTGTTTCAGGATAACCAAGAGTTGTCACAATCCGACTTAGAGAAAGCAATTCCGTACGTAAATACGCTGTTCTCGAAAGGGTTTTATCTCTCTATTGAAGATTTCTCGATGAATGTTGGAAAAGGTAAATTTACTTCTGATTGGAAATTTATCATTCCTCAGGGAACCGATAATGTGACTCAAAACCCCGGTGTGATTCTGACGGCGTTGCAAGGTCATATAAATAGTTACTTCTCCAACGATTTGGTGAAAGAGTACCCATTCATGAAGCACACTGTCGAAGGCGCGCTTGCAAATAAGATGGTTAAGCAAAAACAAGACGGCTATGAGCTAAAAGCGAAGATCGAAGACGGGAATTTAGTGTTCGAAGATGGGCAAAAGATACCACTTATCTCTTTGTTCCTATCAGGTATGGTTCACCCGCAATCTCATAATCACGCACACTAAACAATACGCTGTGAATAAAGAAAGAGGCCAACTGGCCTCTTTCTTTCTTTTTATTGGTTTTAAAAAATGGTATTAATTCATTCAGGCGATTCTTAAGTTGTTTACATAAGGGTTGGCTAGAAATGAAAAGAAAGCAGGAGCGGAAGGAAAGTCATGAGTTCAACAAAAAATACGGTATTCAATTTTAGCGCTGGGCCTGCGGGCTTACCGAAAGAGGTGATGCTGCAAGCACAAGCTGACTTGGTGGACTGGAATGACTTGGGAACATCGGTGATGGAGATCAGTCACCGTAGCAAAGAGTTTATACAGGTAGCTGAAGAAGCAGAGCAAGACTTAAGAGATCTGCTTAGTATTCCTAATAATTACAAAGTCCTGTTTTGTCATGGTGGTGCTCGCGGACAGTTTGCAGCAGTCCCTGCAAATCTAATGGGCTCCGCATCTAAGGCTACGTATATAGACGCCGGCTACTGGGCGGAAAGTGCGGCAAAAGAAGCCGAAAAATATTGTCAACCCGATGTATTTAAAGCGAAGTTTGAGCAAGATGGAAAAATCACCGTTCTGCCAGCGTCTGAGTGGGTCATCGATTCTGATTCTGCGTTCGTACATTTCTGCCCAAATGAAACGATTGATGGTATTGAAATTAATGATTTGCCAGAAACTGACAAACCTATTGTTGCAGACATGTCTTCTACAATCTTGTCTCGCGAAATAGACATCTCCAAATACGGCGTCATATATGCGGGAGCACAAAAAAATATAGGTCCAGCCGGCATTTGTATTGTTATCGTTCGTGATGATCTGCTGGGTTTGGCTCAAGATACATTACCAAGCATTCTGAACTACAAATTGTTGGCTGAAAAAGATTCGATGTACAATACACCGCCAACCTTTGCATGGTATTTATCCGGACTTGTTTTCAAGTGGTTAAAGCAGCAAGGTGGCGTTCAAGCTATCGAGCAAATTAACCGAGAAAAAGCAGACATTCTATACAGCTATATTGATCAATCTGATTTTTACAAAAACAATGTCCACCCTGACAACCGCTCAATTATGAACGTCCCATTTACTTTGGCAAAACCAGAGTTAGATGCTGAATTTTTGCAGCTCGCTAAACAACGAGGTTTGGTTGCATTAAAAGGACATCGAGCAGTGGGTGGTATGAGAGCATCAATTTACAATGCGATGCCGATAGAAGGTGTGCAAGTTTTAGTTGAGTTCATGAAAGAGTTCGAACAAAACAACGCTTAGTCTTTTATCTATATAAAATGAAGAGGCATCTGACCTCTTCATTTGACAGAATGTCTATTCGTTTTCCCACATTTCAGGCCAGTACCTATAAATGCAGTGACCATGTTCATTGAGACGTTGCTGGGCTTCAGCTAGGTAAGCGAGGCTCTTTTGCTTGGCTTCGTGTTGATTGCCAATAAGAAGTACGTAGAAATTGTTCGCAAGCTCTTTTCCAGAGCTGTCTTTCAGCGAAAGTGACACTTGGAACTCACCGTCAGCGTTCGACGGAATTGCCCAAGAGATTCCAGATAACTTAGTTGCCGAATCAATGCCTGCATCCAAGTTTAGGCTTCCTTTACACTCTGTTGTATTGTCTTGGTAGCGAACTTCCCACTCCAAAGTCAAATCTTTGAGGCTATGTTGATAATCATTGATAACCCAAAGGTTTGCTGTAAAGTCTCCTCCTGCATCCCAGCGTCTTTTATTAAACTCTAAGCTTGGCAATAACGGTTGATATGTTCGTTTCAAGTAGTCAAAACTGATCTTTTTCTCACCATAAAAATCGACGACACCCCATTTGATATCAGGCACATGTGTGATGAAGTGACACAATGCCACACCACTCATTTTGGGCTTGCGGCGTCGGTACGTTTCTAGAGCAAACTGGATAACAGTCCCTTGAGCGATTTGTGTTGCTTCGACAAATTCTTCTAACGAGTCCATCTTGTAATCGTTAAAGACCTCAAAATTAAGGTTTTTAAGAATGTCGATATCTGCCCAGTGATAAGCCCAGCTAGGGCCCATTGGCCACAGTTCGTCTTGTGGGATAAATTTTTTCAAGCTCTCAATTGATGGTGCTGATGCTGCGGTTAGTTCTGGAATAATGCAACAATCTAGCGCAGGGTAATATTCTTCCATGAACTCAGCGCCACCTTGATAGTAGTGCTCGTTTGCATGGATCGAATCATGTGCTTTAAAGCCCATATTTTGAGCCGATTCTGAACTAAGTGGTGAAGCTAGGCCATAAGGAATATCCGTGTACTTAGATACTGATTGACCTATTACTTCCATTAGCTGTTTGTTGCCACTCTCTTCGTGGGCACCGGAGAAAAAGACTTCTTCACCACCCATCCAGAAGATATTAGAAGGGTGGTTGCATCTTTGTTTCACTGTCTCAACACATTCGTGCAATACGCCCTGAATAAATTCCTCATCTTTTGGGTATGCCTGAGTGGCTAGAGTAAAGTTGGTCCAAACCGTGATACCTAACTCATCGCATAAGCGATAAAATTCAGGGGTTTCAGGCGGATGCCAGCCGAAAATACGCAGGTTATTAATGTTGGCCTCACGTACCATTTCAACGCGCTTTTGATACTTTTTTAGGCTATTTTGGCCATAGAGGAAAGAGGGTTGCCCTCCCCAACAAGCTGAACGCAAATAGTGACGTTTACCATTGATGAAGAACGTCCATGGAAATTCCGCCTCCTCGCGAGAGTAACCTGGGTTGAAATCCATGGTGACTTCACGTAGGCCGATCGTTTCTTGCTTATTGTCGACTTCTACACCGTCTTGGATGACAATCGCATCGAGCAAATATAAGTTTTGCTCACCCATGTCCCAAGGCCACCATAGCTTAGCATCCGAGACTTCAATTTCTGTATTGACAGACTGTTGACCAGGTTTGAGTGTTAGTTTAGTTTCAGAAAAGTAGTCCTCAGTGTCACAATTCTTTCCCCGTAGGTGGGATACCAAAGTCACTTCGTGATTTTCATCTAACTGGTTGTCAAGAGTATATTTTGCCTTAACAGTGGCGTGCTTCTCACCGATAACTTTCACATCTGTTCGTATATCTTTGACTCGCACTTTTTCTGTTGCTTCAATACGAACGGGTCTCCAGATCCCAAACGGAACCAACCCAGAGAAATAATCACCAGAGAAGTTAACCTTTTTACCGCCACAGTTGCGATAGTTCTTCGGTGGAGGATCAAGTTTTACCATTAGCATGTTCGAACCGCCGCGCCAATCGGCAAAGTTGGCTTGTTCAGTGATATCGAACTCAAACTCTGAGAACATACCTTCATGATGGCCGAGGTATTCGCCATTGAGCCAAACTTCGCAGCTGTAATCGACGCCTTCGAAAATTAGGCGGATTTTTTTACCTTGCATTTCATTTGGTAAAGCGAATCTGCGGCTATACCACCATTCATATTCTGCAGCCCATTTTGCTCGGTGCATGTTGCGGCCAAAATAAGGGTCCTCAATTTCATTTGCGCGATGTAGGTCTGTATAAACATCGCCAGGGACTTTAGCGAAGTTCCAACTAAAGTGAGTGCCTTGATATTCAGCAGGCAGTAAGTGCAAGCCTTCTTTTACGCCTTGCCCCGGGCGCATTCTTTCCATCTGCCAGCGATTACCGCTTAGGTCTAAGTTAATACGTTTCATTCTATCCTCCGTAATTTCCGAAAATATAATATTCATATATAAATTACTCATTCAAATAAAATTCACTTTATTGTGATGGAGATTACTTCAATGGGTAATATGACTATTTGCTCTTGCCTAATCTGAATACGCTTTTCAATCAATTGTAATAAAGTATAAAATGAATTTTTTATAGCCATTATGTAGCTGCCTTCACGATTTGAATTCGCCAAATTTAATATATCTTGACTGTTCATTCGCAAAAGAATTTATATTTATATATAAATAATTAATTCAAAAAAATGAACTAGGGGATGATATGAAGACACTCAAAGGTATTACTTGGAACCACACTCGTGGATTTACTCCTATGGTGGCAACCGCGCAAAGGTTTGAAGAGCTGAATCCAGACATTCGCATTACTTGGGAAAAGCGCTCCCTGCAAGCGTTTGCAGATGAGCCAATTGATCAACTAGCCGAGCGCTATGATTTGCTTGTCATTGATCATCCATGGGCAGGTTTTGCCGCAAAAACTGGTGTAATTGAAGCGTTAGATAACCTTTTACCGGCTGATTTTTTGCAAGACCAAGAGAAAAATTCTGTTGGTCAATCTCATGTTAGCTACAGCTACAATGGCAAGCTGTGGGCACTTGCGATGGATGCAGCAACACCTGTTGCGTCTGCTCGCTTGGATAAATTATCTGAGCTAGGAAAGGAGATGCCAAAAACTTGGCATGAACTATTGGATCTCGCTAAGAAAGGATTAGTTGCAGTTCCTTCTATTCCCCAAGACACTTTGATGAATTTTTATATGCTTTGCTGCACGTTG
This sequence comes from Vibrio sp. A37, assembly GCF_059777565.1. NCBI lineage: Bacteria > Pseudomonadati > Pseudomonadota > Gammaproteobacteria > Vibrionales > Vibrionaceae > Vibrio > Vibrio sp. A37. The sequence goes on from NZ_JBLNLI010000002.1 coordinate 33,797, forward strand.
GGAGAAGACCCGTGTTCAACAGACAAGCACGTGGTAAGCGAAGATATTGGGGTGCAAAGCCTTGAAATGTTACGTGAGCTTTCAATCCATTTGGATAAACGCTGTTTTGATTGGAATCCAATCCAAGTTTATGAAGCGATGACACAAAGTGATGACTTTGCCTATTGTCCATTTGGGTACGGCTATTCGAATTATGCGAAACCGAGTTACGCTCGCAAGCAATTAAAATTTGCTGATACCGTTGAATTAAATGGTCACGGTCGTTTGATTACCACCTTAGGTGGGACTGGCCTTGCTGTTTCTGCAAGCTCTAAGCATAAAGATATTGCAGCTAGTTACGCTGAGTTTGTCGCTAATCCTGACATGCAAGCGCATTTCTTTACCGAATTTGGTGGTCAGCCAGGGCACAAAGACGCTTGGCGCAGCGAGTCAGCGAACCTAGCATCGGATAATTATTTTACTGACACAATGCCAACGCTTGAGCGTGCTTTCCTAAGGCCACGTTATCATGGTCACATGTATTTCCAAGACCATTCTGGCGCGCCGATACGAGAATTCCTAATGAAGGGAGGGGATGCTAAAGAGGTTCTGAAACACTTAAATGATCTTTACCTAACCTCAAAGGAAATCAAGCTATGAGAAGACCTTTAGAAGGAATCACGGTGTTGGAGTTTAGCCAATATATGGCAGGCCCTTATGCTGGACTGCGCCTCGCAGATCTTGGCGCGAGGGTCATCAAAATAGAGCGGCCAATATACGGTGATTCTTGTCGTCAGCTTGCGACTAAAAGTATGTGGGCAGATGGTGATAGCGTACTCTTCCATACTGTGAATCGGAATAAATCTTCTTTTGTCGCCGATCTCAAAAATCCAAAAGATATTGAAACCATTAAAAAGCTGATTGCTGAAGTAGACGTTATTACACATAACTTTCGCCCAGGAATTATGGATAGGCTAGGGCTGGACTTTGAAACGGTAGAGGCAATCAATCCGACCCTTATTTATGCTGAAGTGAGTGGTTATGGTGAAGTTGGTCCATGGCGTACAAAACCGGGTCAGGATTTGCTTGCTCAAGCGATGTCTGGCTTAACTTGGCTAAGTGGAAACCAAGAACAGCCACCGATTCCTTTTGGTGCGGCTGTCGCTGATATGCTGTGTGGTACGCATTTGGCTCAAGGTATTCTCGCTGCTCTGGTTAAAAAACGTCGTACTGGCAAGGGCAGTAAAGTTGAGGTTAGCTTGATGGAGTCGGTCATTGACTTCCAATTTGAGGGGCTAACAGCATTTCTTAATAATCCGGAGTTTACACCTGAGCGCAGCAAAGAGTCCAATGCGCATGCTTATCTAGGTGCTCCATATGGAATTTATCCAACAAAAGATGGCTATATAGCGCTCGCGATGGGTGAGTTATCACTGCTAAACAAAGCGTTGTCAGATAGTCGGTTAGAGTTTTGGTTTGAAGGTGACTTGTATTTTACTGAGCGGGATAAAGTAAAAGCGATTATCTCTGAGATTTTGCAGGGGAACACAACAGCGCATTGGATTACCAAGCTTGAAGATATTGGCTACTGGTGCTCCGATGTTTATGACTATCAGACTTTAACTCGCAGTGAAGCTTACTTGTCTTTAGAAATGGAGCAAGTGGTTTCCAGAAACGAAGAGACAAAAGTGCGTACCACTCGATGTCCTATCCGTATTAACGGGCAGGTTCTCGCATCAAGCAAAGCCTCACCAAGACTAGGAGAAGATACACAGGCAATTTCTCAGGAGTACCAACTATGATCTCACCTCTAGACGGAATTATCGTGCTTGATTTTACTCAATTGCTTTCTGGGCCTTGTGCCTCGCTTCGGCTAGCGGACCTCGGAGCTAGAGTAATAAAGGTCGAACAAAAGGGACAAGGAGATCTCTCTCGCCAGATCTATGGAGAGTCTTATCAGGTTGTTGGAGAATCGGCATTTTTTCAGGCTATTAATCGAAACAAAGAAAGCATTGAACTAGACCTAAAGTCTTCAGAGGACGACAAGTGTCTTGTGCGAGAGCTTATTAAGAAGGCTGACATCGTCCTCCATAATTTTAGACCGAGAGTAATGGATAGACTCGGTATCGGCTATGAACAAGCAAAGGCACTGAACCCAAACATCGTATACGGTGTTATTTCTGGATACGGGGAGCATGGACCATGGAGCCAGAAGCCAGGACAAGACCTTCTAGTTCAAGCGCTCTCAGGTCTAGTGTGGCAAACAGGCAGTGATCAAGATGGCCCTGTACCGATGGGGCTTGCAATCGCTGATATGTTGGCGGGTGGTCAGTTGGTACAGGGAGTATTGGCTTCTTTAATCAGTGGGGAAAGCACCTTGGTGGAGGTCAGCATGTTGGAAGCTATCCTAGATTTTCAGTTTGAACCCCTCACTTTGTACTACCAAGATCAGGAGCCAGTCTGGAGAGGGGAGGTAAATGGCGCTCACCCGTTAGTAGCCGCACCTTATGGGTTGTATAAAACCCTAGACGGATTTTTAGTGTTGGCAATGGGCTCGATTCAAAAGCTAGGAGAGCTGCTTAATTCGAAGGAACTATTGGTGTTTTCAGACCCTAGCCAATGGTATATCAGGCGCGATGAAATCAAATCAGTATTAAAAACCCTTCTTTTAACCAATACCACTGCTCACTGGCTGAGAATTTTGGAGCCAGCGGATATTTGGTGTGCAGAAGTATTCGATTGGGCGCAATTGTTGTCTCATGACGGGTTTAAGGTTCTTAATATGCTGCAAACCGTTGCGAATAAAAATGGTGAAACTTACCAGACAACCCGTTGCCCGATTCGCATCGACGGACAGGTTTTCACAAGTTCGTTAGGAGCTCCAGCATTAGGGCAACATACAGAAAAGATTAGAGAAGAGTTCACTTTTCGAGAGGAGTTAGCACAATGATGGAGCCTATGTGGGTGACATACTCAAGGGTCAATAGGGTCGGCTTTATCACGTTACAACGTGATAAAGCCAATGCGTATGATCTGACGTTTGTGCGCCAATTTTCAGATGCACTTGAAACAGCTGAGCTCGATGAACAAACGAATGCAGTTGTAATTCGCAGTGGCGTGCCGCGCTTTTTTTGTACGGGTGCAGATATCAGGGCATTTCAAAAAAATAGTACGCAAGACAACCAAGCAATGGTCGAGCAAGCGCGCTTAAATATGTCCACCATTGAGGTGAGCAACAAGATCTATATTGCGCAGATTGAAGGCCACACTCTTGGGGGCGGATTAGAGATAGCCATGGCGTGCGATTTACGTTTTGCGTCGCAAGGCAATTATTACTTTGGTTTACCGGAAATCAAACTTGGGTTAATGCCTGGAAACGGAGGTAGTCAGCGTTTGGTTCGCTTAGTTGGATTGAGCCGTGCTATCGAGCTGCTTGCCACAGGTGAAAGTTTCACCCCACAACAAGCCGCCGAATGGGGTGTAGTAAACCGACTTTATACGGCTGAAGAACTCGCATTCGAGACAGAAGAATATGCAAAAGTCATTTCAAATGGACCTGGTTTGGCTGTCGCCGCAACTAAGAAAGCGTTGCGTCAAGGCGTAGAACTGTCGTTGCAACAAGGGCTATTGCTAGAGCAAAAGTTAGTTGATGAGCTCTATGATACTCATGACGCAAAGGAAGGCTTTGAAGCGTTTGTTGAAAAGCGTAACCCAGAATTTTTAGGAAGATAAATTATGAAGCAACAAGTGACACATTACCCTTGTTTTATCCATGGAGAGTGGGTTAACGCTTCCAATGGGGCGACATTTGAAGTGATTAATCCTGCCAATGGCCAAGTATGGGCGACGGTTCCAGACTGTACAGACGATGATGTCGAAAATGCGATGAGAAGTTCTCAAGGTGCACAAAGAGCTTGGCAAATGTTACCTGCAATTGAACGTGGCAGATATATCGCGCGAATTGTTCAAGTTCTAAAGCCCCAGCGAGAGCATTTCGCTAAGTTAATCGTCAAAGAGCAAGGTAAGACACTCGCGCAAGCTTATAGTGAGTTTGATGATACCTTGAATTATCTGAGTTATTCTGCGCAAGCGGCTCGCCGCCTTCAAGGAGAGATTTTTCCATCGGATGAACCCAATGAACAGATTTACATCAATCGTGTACCTTACGGAGTCACATTGGGTTTGTGTGCGTATAACTATCCATTGGCTCTTATAGGTAGGAAAGTTGGGCCTGCTTTGGTTACTGGCAATACCATAGTTTTGAAGGCTCATGAAGCAACCCCTGTTACAGCATCTGAATTTTGTAAAGCAGTCGAGGAGGCAGGTGTGCCAGCGGGGGTGATTAATCTTGTTAGTGGTTCTGGAATTGATGTGAGCTCACAGTTAGTCACACACCCAACAACGCGCTTAGTTTCCCTAACAGGTAGTACTCAAGCAGGGCAAGCAATTTACAAGGCGTCATCAGAGAATGTCTCTGGGCTTGTGCTGGAGCTAGGAGGCAAAGCAGCGTTTATCGTGTTGGCTGATGCCGATATCGATAAAGCGGCGGAAGCGGCGGTTGCATCGCGTTACGCAAATTGCGGGCAAGTTTGTATCTGTAATGAATTGGTTTTAGTGGAAGAGTCGATCGCAGAAGAATTTACCGAAAAAGTTTTGCAAAAGGTAAAACAGCTCCGAGTTGGAGACCCTATGGCAGACGTAGATATGGGACCAAGTGTGACGCAATCTGGATTAGACCGCGTTGCAACTATGGTCGATATTTCAGTTTCAATGGGAGCGAAAATAGCAGTGGGTGGCGGTAGGCCAGCAGGAGAACAGTTTGCAAAAGGCCATTGGTTTGAACCGACTGTTTTAACTGAAGTTACCGCAGAGATGCCTGTTGCTAAAGAAGAAATGTTTGCACCTGTCATGCCGATTATAAAGGTAAAGAACTTCGAGCAAGCATTGGATATTGCAAATGATCGCGAAGATGGTTTGTCTTCTTATATCTACACGCAAAACGTAAACCACATAATGCAAACCATCAATCAGTTAGAAGTCGGGACTGTATTTGTGAACCGGCCAATCACTGGTAACGTTCAAGGTTTCCATTCTGGTCATAAACGCAGTGGTATCGGCGGAGAAGATGGTATTCATGGTATAGAAAATTATCTACAAAAAAGGGTGGTGTATTGGAGCTATGAGTAACGCTGCAAAGTGTTTCTATTTTTAAATTGAAAGCGTGTTAGTTAATCCAACTAACACGCTTTTGTTTCTATACAAGATACAGCTTTAGTTTACCTTTACTGTCGAGCTGATCTGAAGTAGCTCAAAGGAAAAATACATAGTGTTGCTGTTAATCTCCTTCGTGATACCTTTGTTCCGCTTCAGATTGCGCTTCGAACTCGTCGTAAACGACTGGAGTTGTCTCGCTAGAGCTAAAGTGAATGGTCGCTGGCGATGAATAATTTGGTACATTATCGTAACTAAAAACCGAGTAGTACTTTTCTAAATTCGCGTTGCCGAATCGATCGAACGTATAGTTGTCTTTTCCTCCATACAGTTTGACCCCATCAAAAGGCGAGCGAGGTGGATGAAAATTGTTTCTCACTACATAGGTTCCTACCCAATCATCATGGTTAGGGTTGTCCCAAGTCAATTTAACTGCTCCACCTTCAATCGAAACATCAAGATTCTCTGGTGCCACGAGAGGTGTTTTACGGCGCTCGATATATTCTACTACCAGCTGAGGCAATATCTCCCCATCACCGTTAGATGTTTTCCAAATCACATCCGCATCTTGTTGGCGAGAGGCTGAAGTTGCTCTAATTATAAAATGAACATCTTTTTCTTGATCGTGCAAGCTTTCTAGAGTCTGCCTTGCCGAGCTATCAAAAATAAATGTTTGGCGCGGTGTTTTCACTAACGCTTTATCACTCACTTCATAGCCCAAAAATTCAATGACTTCAGCGTTACGAACATTCTCAGACTGAAGTTCTTCGCGTTCAGAAGGTAGGTCCACCATTGATACCGTAAAACGCATTGGTTGAGAAACTCGGCTAAGCTGTTCACTTTCCAGAACCAGATGGGCATGGGTGATAATGATGTCCGTTTGTTTCGACAATTGAGGAAGCGAGAAGCTCATGTGCCCCAACACTCTTTTCCCTTCTTCATCAAAACCACTTTGCAGAGAATTGGCAATGAGGCTCGTACCTCGTACTGTATGGCAGGTATTTGCGCCAAAGGCTAATCGATTAGGGCTTCGCTGATAAATCAGCTCCAAACTGGGGCGATAGTGAATCCCACCACCAAAACGGCCATAACCGATGTCAAACTGCATCATCTGTGAGTCTTGACCGAGCGGAAGTTTTCTCGGTCCTTGCAAGCGCAACAATAAGCGACCTGTATTCAGTTGATCTTGAATTAAGTGTCTTTCAACTAAGCTGAGTTGCCAAGTTTTCCAGATGCCTTGAGTCAATTGATCGGATTCTATGGCGTTACCCAAAGTTTGTAGTGGGGTAGCTTCATGAATTTGAGAGTAATCAGTAATGTCTGAAATATCTTCTGGGTTGAGGATAGAAACCGACCATTCACCATAGTTTTCTATTTTTGCTCCCACGCGGTTCATTGGATATAAAGACAAAACTGCACGCTTAATGATCGCGTCGGTAGGGATTTTCCTAACATCAAAGTCAATAACGCCGTAACAAATTCCCTTGTTGTTATTTACACCAATAAATAGAGAGTTGAGGCCAAAATGTTCTCTATTGCTTGACCTTGTTAGCTCCCCAACATAGCCAATGTTATCTGCGAGAGGGAATAAGGTATGCGAAAACTCGTTTCGCTCCAGCCCAGCCTTGATTTTAAGTTCTGGAGCGAATGGGGATTTAATCCGAGTGACTCTATTTACCTTACGAAGATTATAGAAATAGCGTCGTCCAGACTTCAGCTGTTTATCGCAATGGTAGTTTTGCGAAGTTATTGCGACTAAATTATCACGAGTGCAGGGCGCTTTGGGTGCCTCACTTCGATAGACTTGATAGTAACATCCTTCTTCTTCGGAGTTATGGTCCCAAGTAAGCTCAGCAGTATTGGCCGTGACATTATTGACGGTAAAGTTCTGTGGGCGAGATGGTGCTAAATCAGAATAGTTTATCGCTGAGCCTAATGCATAAAGCAATGCTGGCGTATTCTCGTCGACGCTTTGGCTCATATTGACCAAGTAATCAGGTATATTACGGCTGCCGACTTCAACCACCGTCGCTAAAATTCCGCGATCATAATAGTACTCTCTACCACTTCCCGGTATCAGGTTGGCTGGTGGTTTTCCGCGATGAATACCATACTGGCGCTTTGTCACATTATAAATTTCGCGAGCCATATTGGCACATAGAATATTGAGATCAGTCCCTTCTATTTCCGCTTCATGGTTAAACTTGTGAGCAGGAAAGAAAACATTGCCCTGCGAGTGGTAATCTAGCGCGATACGGATATTTTCATGAGATTCGACGAATTGCTTAATTGCTTGCGTTTCTGGCTCAGAAAATGCTGAAGGCCCACCATAAACGTTCGATTGAGTGTTAGCAGAGTATTTAAAGTTAATCCCAAAGTTTCTATTGAGATCAACGCCAAAAGTGCCATCCCCATTGTCGCGCCTGTTCTTACGCCAAAACGAAAAGTGACGACGTGAATACTCGAAACCATCAGGGTTTAAACAGGGCACCATATACAGTGTATTTCGTGTGAGAGCTTCAACGACATCAGGGTTGTTTGGATAATTGTCGATCAAATATTGAATGAAGTTAACCGCCAGCTCGATGCCAATCCACTCACGGGCATGAATAGTTCCCGTGTAGAGTAAAGCAGGCTTTAAATCAGCATACGCAACATCTTGAGAGACAGTCACCATCATAATTGGGCGACCTTCGTGAGTCTCACCGATGCTTTGCAAACGAATCAAATCTGGATACTTTGCTTTCGCCTCAGTCAGAAAATCAATAGTTTCTTGATAAGAGAGATATTGCTTTTTCATGGTTATACCTCAGAAAATTGGAAATGACTCCAATGGTTAACTATTAATTCTAGTTTCTTCTCTTTGAGGTTTCGAAATGACAAAAGTTGTTCAGGGCTATTATTGAGAACTTCAACGGTTCTTTTTGGTCCCAAAGTATTGACGATATCGTTAGCGAGAACTTTGCCAACACCTTTCACCTGCAGAAAAAACTCAATCAGTTCCTCTGCTGTATAGATATGACGGTTACCAGCTTCGGAGCTTGCCTCTAACTGCTGCTCTACGTCTTCGTAATCTTCTATACCGCTATCAAGAGCATTTGCTGTTACATTAGAAAGTACATCACCTAAAGCAGATGGAGTTTGCTGTATCACTTTGAATTCATTTTGGCTTTGGAAATTCCAGCATTCACTTGGCCACTCTTCTCTCGATTGTTGATAGGTTTCAAGCAGTGGGTATAGCTTTTGAGTCGGTTCGTGTTCACCAGTATCGGTAGAGTAGCTCGCTTGCCCGAAACTGATGTGTCGCATTGTTCTAAGCAATGACGAGTCTATTTTGCCAAGCTCTTCCCAGTTTCTATGCGCGAAGAATGGCTTTTTAAAGTGATTTGGGGCCAGTAGCCAAACCAAGTATTGTCCAATCCAATCTCGGATATACGGAAAAGCAGCAAACGCAGTTGCGCATTCTAAAATACTGTACTGATCATCCATGCTTACCGCGATATCACACGCCCAATATTCCGCTTTGGCTGCTTTTGACGCAGCAACAGCTAGGTCGAGGACTTCTTGAGGCACATCTTGATAATCCATGCTGCCGCCTTGGCTAGTATTTGTTAGCCATTCTCCTTTAGGTGGGCGTCTCCAGAATGCGCAAACAGGTTGGTGCCCAACTAACATAACTCGAATATCGGCTTTCATTGGCACGAAATCTTGTATATAAGCGGGGTAGTAGCGCCTTTCTGAATACAGTTTGAGTGCTTCTTCTTCAGTGTCTACTTTGTGGACGAAATAGCCGCCATAATTCGATGGCCCATAAGAACGTTTTACGATTTTTGGATAGCTGGTATTTCGTAAGAAATTCAGTGCTTCTTCTACTTCATAAAAAATGTGAGTCTTTGGTGTGGGTAGCTGGTATTTATTGCAAAAATGAGTAACGTTCTCTTTAGATTTATTGCTGAACTGGCTGTCCAGTGAAGGAAGAAAGCGCACATCGGGTAACTCGCGAGCAATTTCTCGAAATGTTTCATATGCCGTGGCTGGAATATTGCCAATCAACACGTCGATATTTTTACGCTTTACTTCTTCAATAAAGCGTTGCTTGTCATTTCCCCAGTGATAGGTAAGTTGTTCAATCTTGTCAGGCCATCCGCGAAAATTTGATCGATCAAAAAAACGTAAAACATGATCGAGATAAAGCAATCCTATGGTAGGACGGGTTTTGTTAACGATGTTCATACTGCTGGTTCCTTTAGAAGTAATTCGGCGGTGATAGCACTATCTTGATGAGCGACAGGAGCCATTTTGAGTGGTGATTTAGATGATGAAGGCTTGTTTATAGTTCGATCGATTAAATCGACCAGATAAGAAATCTTTTTGTCGTTAAAGTTGAGTCCAATTTTTTCCTGATCAGGGGTTGCAAACGCTGGGATTCCGTTCACTTCAATAACAACATAGCGTTGGTACTCAATATCAAACAGAATATCGACACCAGCAACCTCTAGCCCGGTCACCTTAGCTGCCTTCAGAGCTAAATCAATGACTTCGGGCACCGGCTCACGCATGATTACGCGACCACCGCTAGAAACATTTGACTTCCAACTTCCAGTCGCAGCTTGACGTCCATAGCAAGCAACAAACTTTCCATCTACGATGTCAACGCGGTAGTCGGTAAAGTCATTTTCTATCACTCGTTCTAGGTAGAATTGAGGTGCTTTCTGTTTAGCGATAAATGGTGTTAGTAAATCTAAATCGCGAACGCTTTCGAGTTTAAAAATTCCGTTGCCACCCCAACCGTCAACCGGTTTACAGATAGCCTTTCCGCCCCAAAAGAGCATATGTTGTTTGAGTTGTTCAATATTATTTTTATTGCAAACGATATAATCGGTGGTTGGGATACCATTTACTTTGAGCATTTGTGCGGTGAGATATTTATCTTCTGTCAATGTAAACGCTTGATAGTTATTGATCATCGGAATGACCGAGTTCAGAGCTTGATAGAGATAGACTTGAAATTCTGATTGCTGACCAGCGTTATAAGAGAAAAATAAATCGAGCTCATCCATCTTATACCCATTGCAAAAAATATTGCCATTATATGCTGAAGCATTCGCAAGATTTAATCCAGTTAACGCTTCAATTTCTCGCTCTTGTAGCTGAGACACAATTTTGCGTTCAATTTCTTTTCCTCCACCATTTTCATACAACCATATTCCAATCCTTTTGCTAGCCATTTTACATCCCTCGCCGTTGGTAACTGATAACTTTATTTATGAATATTTTGTGAAATTTGAAACGTTATGTATAAATGCGTATATCGCATTGTTTCATAGGCGGTATGATACTGACCGATTAGGAGATTTGTCAAAAGATTCAGACGTTAAATCCAAGCTGCATAGGGAAGTAAAAAAATGAATGATATCAATTATAAAGATCTCAAAATGATGGTCGAGATCAATACTTGGACGCACAATAAATCCGGTGTCGATAAGTATGGAAAGTTGATGATAGATTGGCTTGAACCTCTCGGTTTTAGTGCCGAGTGTTTTGAGCGTCAACACGTAGGCAATCATCTTCTTTTCTGTAGCCGTCAAAGCAACGATTCTCCAAGGCTACTTTTGTTAGGTCATCTAGATACGGTTTTTCCACCGAATACTTTTACCGAGTTTTCTGAAGATGGCGAGTGGGTCTATGGACCAGGTACTTGTGATATGAAAGGAGGCAACTTTGTCGCTTTATCCGCACTCCGTCGACTTTACTCTGAACTTGGGCAAGTTAGTAACATCGACTTTTTGTTGGTTAGTGATGAAGAAACCGGAAGTGATGATAGTAAAGCCGTCACAAAGCAAATAGCTAAAAACTACAGCGCTTGTATTGATTTTGAAGCAGCAGGCCCCGATCACGAAGTGGTGGATGGGCGTAAAGGTGTCGCCACTTATAGTGTAAATATTGAAGGTGTCGCAGCTCATGCGGGGAACTGTTTCCTAGAAGGGAGAGATGCAAATCTTGCAGCTGCCAACCTTTTAATCAAGCTAAGTTCTCTTACCGAGGTAAGCAAAGGAACAACTGTCAACATCGGAAAAATGGAAGGAGGGATAAGTACTAACACAATTTCTCCGCAAGCTAAGCTGATGGTAGAAGTTCGTTTTACTGAGTTTTCCGAGCAGGAGCAAGTACTTAATCAGATTCCTCAAATGATTCAGGAGGCAAGTTCAAACGGTATCACTGCCACTTATTCGGGAGGCTTGCAACGTGACGTGATGACACAAACTCCCGAGCAAGTTAAATTTCTCAATCTACTTAGTGACTTAGTAGGGTATCCACTTAAAACAGAGCAGCGCGGCGGAGTGAGTGATGCAAATGTCGTTGCTGGAGCAGGCGTACCTACGCTGGATGGGTTTGGCCCGTTTGGCGATGGAGATCATACTGACCAAGAACGCGCACTAAAAAGCAGTTTCGTAAGACGAATAGAAGAAGTTACCAAGATTCTTCATTACTTTGCAAAATAATCCTTTTCAAAAAAGTGTTGGTTAAAGGCCTGTGAACAGTAGGCTATTTTGCTTTAGAAAAATAGTGAAAGTGAGTATTTCAGTACTTTTTCACAAAAATACTGTGCTATCGCTTGATTCTTTGCTCTGTGATTGCAAATTATTCAGTTGGTTGATTAACTAGGGGTGTCTATATAACAGAGGTAACAAAATATACATGGACGACCCCTTTAGTCGGCAGGACCTTTCTTTTATGCAGGAGACGATCCAGTGTTAGAGCTCCTCATACAACCTGATACATGGGCTATTTTCGCTACGCTTTTAGTCCTAGAAATCGTACTTGGCGTCGATAACGTGGTATTTATTTCTGTGCTCTGCGAACGACTGCCGGTTTCTGAGAGAAAATTAGCGCGAAACTTGGGTATTTCTCTAGCCGTCGTAGCTCGTATTTCACTAGTCTTTTCTATATCGTGGGTAATGTCACTCACACAACCAGTATTGGATATATTTTCCATCAGTTTTACTGGCCATGATTTGATTATGATTGCAGGTGGTGCTTTTCTATTTTTAAAAAGTATCAGGGAGCTTTGGTTTTGGCTGACCCACCATGAAGCTGGCTATTCTACTCATATTAGAACTGGACTTGCTGTTGTATTGCTGCAGGTTGTGGCTATTGACGCTGTATTCTCTATGGACTCAGTGATCACAGCGATAGGATTAACGAGCAATATTCCTATTATGATTGTAGCAATACTGTCTTCGGCGGTGATCATGATACTGATGGCGGATAAGATCAATCACCTCGTTGTTCTGTATCCAGGTTTCAAAACTCTGGCTTTACTATTTTTGATGCTACTTGGCGGGTTGCTAATGGCTGAAGGATTCGCCATTTATATCAATAAAGGTTATGTCTATTTTGCGATGGTCTTTGGTATTGTGCTCGAGCTATGCCATATTCGGCTGATGACAAAGTACTCTGTGAACCCATCCTCTAAAACAAAAGAAACGCCATAAATCTAATAAATCGTCGAGACAAAGATAATAATCTATATAAACACCATTATGTAACTTGTTTTTTATGTTTTTTTGATGTTCATGTCTATTAATATTCTTGAATTGATCTATGAATTTTGGATAATTAAATTTCAGAAAATATGAGTAAAGATAAATAGGTACTCTGTTTGGTAACTGAGTTGAAGGATATAATATTTATTAGGGGATATAATTATCGTATATTAGAACTTGTTCGTTATTTTTATGAGATTAAATAAAAGTAGAAGTTTAATCGATTAAATATAAACAATATATCAAGAAATTAGTAATAGCAGAATGAGAGGACGAATGGAAGATATAAAAATAGAAGTTTTAAGTCGTGAAGCCACAACTAATGATTGGGTATCACTATGTATTTATTCCTTTATTTTCTTTAGCTTTTTATCTTTGATGAGTGCGCTAATTTTTTATCTGTTACCTTCATCGCTAACATGGGTAGAGCTCGTGCAAGCTGTTTTCGTTGACCCTATTGTTGTCGCAAAAAACTATCATCTGGCTAGTTATATTCTTATCGGTGGAGTGCTCATGCCGTTTCTTCTATGTGCAATGTCGGCGGTCTACCTATCTTGTAACGCATTTTTTGAACGATATCTTGACGTCAACTAAGCTACGTCTGGTTTTGGTCGTCAGTTCTACTCCAATATGGATTTACAAATATATTTATGGAACAAATAGATCAATTTTTATTCGAACCATTTCAATACCTTCAAACACAGAAACACTATTTTTTTTGCAATTATTTCAGCAATAATATTTTTTGAATCGGGCATTATTTTCTTATTCTTTTTGCCAGCAGATACGTTGTTGTTTTCTACGGGAATATACTTGTCTAATTCAGGAGGCTCCCCACTATACATTATTGCACTACTTGTTTTTGCTGTTTACTTGGGGAACTTAGCAAACTTTTACATTGCCCGATTTTTAAAGAAAAAGAGCTTGAAACACCATTGGTTGAGTCATCATCATGTTGAGTATGCGAATGTATTTTTTAGTAAATATGGCGTGATCGCGATTATTCTAGGACGCTTTTTACCCATCGTGAGAACATTTGCCCCATTTGTGGCTGGGTATTCAACGATGTCTAACAAAGTGTTTAATGGGTTGAGCTTTCTAGGAGCACTATTTTGGATTAACGTTCTGGTACTTACGGGATTTTGGTTAGGCAAGGTAGAGTGGATAAACAATAATTTATTTTACCTTGTTATTCTATTTGTGGTTGTTTCAGTGTCACCTGTTATGATTAAGCTACTTCATCGTTTAAAAAATAATAAGAGCTAAACCTATCTAAAACTTGCTTGGGGTGATTGAATCGAGAAACAATGCCTCTAGGTGGGTCATCATGCCCTAGAGGCATTTGTATTAAGACAGGGGAATATTGTGTTTCGTAGTGACACCTTCGGAGCAGCTTAAGGTTAAGATCACTTCTTGATGATTGTTTTTATTTAACGAAATCAGAGCCAGTGCTTCGCCTTTGTACGTTTCGATTTGAGAAAGGTAATGTGGTGTGACGCTGTCTATTGCGCCATTACCTATCGCTACTATTTGGGCATTTCCAGATAGCTCGAAGCAGATCTCTGTGTCTTTATGGGAAATAGGGTTTCCATCTTCATCCAATAGTTTAGCTCGTACCAATCGCTGGAATTTCTCTCCGTGATCATCACAAATTACACCGATACTCGCAATTTCCCCAGCGGTGACTATCGAAGAGGAAACAGCCGTTTTCTGATGAATATTTGCTCTTATTTCAACAGTGCCATTTTCATAGGGTACTGCCCATTTTAAGGTGCGATCAGCTTGCTCTTCGAGTGTTCTTTTTCCTAAGCTCCTACCATTAAGAAACAGCTCTGCTTCTTGGCAATTAGTGAAGGCCTCCACAATCACCCAATCACCAGGTTGATAGTTCCAATGTTGGTTGCTGTCTTTCCAAACCCATAATTCTTGCTCCCATGCGTTTTCATCACTCGCTTGAACGGTAAAGTCAGTTTGACTAAATATGACTTCTCGCTCTGTTGCTAAAGCGCTATGCATATAAACGGTTGGAGTCTCAGTCCATAGCGTGCGATATAAATGAAATGCTGGCTTTTCTCTACCGCTAGAATCGAGAAGGCCACTATTGGTAATTCTTGTTGGCCATTGATTATGAGTCTCGCCCATATAGTTCACACCAGTCCATAAAAATAACCCGCTGACGAATTCACGTTCTTGAATCGCTTTCCATTCGTGCCATTGGGGTAAATTCTCGTTACCAACAATTGGCAAGCTTGGGTAGTTTTCGTGACCATAATCGTAAATCACTCGACGATAACTAAACCCGATGACATCTAGCGCTTCAGCATAACCGGATTCATAGCTAGCTGAAGGTAGAATACAATTGGCTGTGACAGGTCTCGTCGTATCTAATTGTTTCGTCCATACCGCTAGTTTTTGCGCGGTTTTGCCGATATCGTATTTATGGCGAGGCAAGTTATCAAGCTGGTTTTTAATCTCTTCCTTGCTATTGGGTGGCAGACTCCAGAAATAATTGCCATCCCAGCTAGCATCAAAAAAGCCGGTTGCTTCGACATTTCTTGGATAGGTCCATTCGATTTCGTTGCCAATACTCCACATAAAAATACAAGGGTGGTTGATATGACAGCGGATAGTATTTTTTAAATCTTGCTCAGCGAATTCTTGGAAATACTCACTTGAACCTCGGCTAATAAAATCTTCATGTTGTTCGTTCATGTTCAAGCGCTTGTCTTTGGGGTAATCCCATTCATCGAAAAACTCGTCTTGAACTAACATACCAATTTGGTCGCAGAGTCGAAGTAGATTCCTTGCTGCTGGGTGATGCGCTATTCTAATCGCATTGACACCGCACTCTTTGAGTTTGAATAGCCGCTGTTTCCAAATAATATCCGGCACCGCAGTACCGACAAGTCCACCGTCTTGATGCAAACATACTCCTTTAATATCTGTGTTCTTGCCGTTGAGGTAGAACCCGGTTTTAGGGTTAAACTCAATACTACGAATGCCAAATTGCGTTTCAACTTGATCAATCATTGTATTTTCTTCAAACACCTTGGTGACCAACTTGTACAGTTGGGGAGAATCGGGTGACCACAGGGAAGGTGCATGAATAAAAAAATCCAATGTTTGTTTATTGTCGTGCTCAGCAAAAGAAGCATTGATCTGACTTTGCGTGATGTGCTCTCTGCTGGATACAGAGATAATCTCACTCTTTATTGAAAGTTGCGTGCTTTCAGAGTTGTTTATGGTGAGTGTTTGTTCAACGTGGGCTTGGCCAGAAGGTAAAAGCTGGCTAGATACGGTATTGCCCCAAATAGCCACATGAGTAGGATGCGCTAAAACCAGTTCAACATCGCGATAAATTCCAGAGCCAGTGTACCAGCGAGAGTCGACATATCTCCTGCGATCAACATGTATCAGCATCTCATTTTCGTCTTGTAAATAATCACTGATATCTAAATAAAAAGGCGTGTAGCCATTCGGGTGGAAAGTTAATTTCTGGTCGTTTAGATAAATGGTGGCTCGATTATAAATACCATCGAAAATGAGATACGCGACTTCAAATGTGCTGTTATGCAACGGGTTATTAAATACTTTTCTGTACCAACCTTCACCTCCAGGTAGGTAGCCCGTAGCGCCATCATTTGATGAAGAAAACGGCTGTTTAATACTCCAGTCATGTGGTATCTGAACGGTTTGCCAGTTTTCCGCGATCGGAGAGCGGTTAGAAAGTTGAAAAGTCCAGTTGTCGTTAAAGCTTATGGTTTGTCTAGCGAGGAGGGTGCTCATACTTCTACCTTGAAGTTATTCTGGAAATAAAAAAGCCATTGTTTTAAGGAGAATTAAAACAATGGCAAAAGCTGGCTGAATAGCTGGTGTAGGAGAACATGAAATTTGGCAACAGCCAGCGCGTAAAGTTAAAATTCCAATACCTAACAGAACCGAAAGGTAAACCAATTTTAATATTGGTGCAACAGTTGTGAGTGTGTTGATGAATACTCTATGTCATAAAGTGACATAGAGCACACCTTTTAGCTTTTTAGATAACTGTTCTTTATAGAAACCTTTTGAATGAACTTATCTAAGATATTGACAAAAAAGCAATGTCTACATATTCAAAGACTAATTTTGAATATCCTTTAGGTTCAGCCAATAGCTTGGGTCGTCATAAATCTTATGTGGAGGCAGGGTGAGGTTCTGCATTTTGAGCAACGTCCTGTTAGATAAGTTGGCTCGCTCAATGCTATCTGCATGAAACTTGAAAAACTCTTTATCAAACGATCCGTCATCTTTCATTTTATGCAGCCCATAATTAATTCGGTCTGCAATTCTAGGTTCATTGGGAGAAACAAAGAAAAACCAAGGAAGTGGCAAATCCAATACTAGGTTGGGTTCAACAACCATATTCGGATATTCATTGACCCTATCATCATATTCAACAAAGACTTCGTTTATCCCCCTAACAAAATAGTCAAATCGCTTTGCTTCAAGCATTGCAAACAAACCTAGGTAGGTAGAACCGGTAACGATATTGAATCCTCCTGCCTTTCTAAGCGCCTTGGTTGTGGACCACTGCGCTCCAACGCCTGCACGAAGCTTCTTAAGGTCGTCGAGTGACTGAACTTGCTCTAGCTGTGCGAGGTTGTCTTTGTGAACTAAAAAAATTCGATAACTCAATATGCCTTTCAAAACAGGGAAATAGACCGGTATGGCTTTTTCTTCCCACTCTGGTCGAGTAGCAGCAACATGAACATTTAATCGCTCACCTTTTTCCAGTTCTTTGAGTATGCGATTACGCTTTCCGGACCATTTGGTTACCACTATTTCGTAGTCGCCATACTTATCACGACTTGCTTCCAATGCGAGTCGAAGCACATGAGTTGGAAAAACAAATCTTTTGTCGTCTTCCACTAAAAGTTTAGGCAACTTAATGACATCTTTAGAGTTAGCTGATACGGCACTTTGATGTCCTAAAGTGATGATTGCAGAGAGTAGCAAAAGCCAAATTTTCATTTATCAATGTCCATATTGAGTAAATTTGGCTTAATTATAGTTGGTTGTTTTTATCTTGTATTACAAAAGAGGGCTAGCTCTATTTAGCTAGCCCTAATTATACGTGGACAAATTCATTTCGATGCTTTAATCGGCGTAGTTAACGACGCTTGGGCTTCTTTCTCGGACCACCTTTGCCTTTTGGCTTACTATTCAATGCATCAAATCCAGGTTGGTTCTTTGTGTGCTTAGTTGCGAAACGATTGGAACCGTGACGGCCAGACTTTCGTCTTTGAGCGGGTGTTTTTTTGTCGTCGTCCTCTGCTGGGATAAGGCAGTTGGGTTTATCTCCAATCAGATATTGTTTCCCCATTTCGGTGAGAGCTCGTCGTATCATTGGCCAGTTATCAGGATCGTGATATCTAAGCAGAGCTTTATGTAATCGGCGCTGCTTGTCGCCTTTGGCAACAGGGACTTCTTCGCGTTTTTTGTACTTGACTCGCTTCAAAGGGTTGGTTTCTGAGTAGTACATTGATGTAGCGTTGCACATCGGTGACGGATAGAAGTTTTGTACTTGGTCACACTCGAAATTGTTCTGCTTAAGCCATAGGGCTAGATTCAGCATATCTTCATCTTCCGTTCCCGGGTGAGCTGATATGAAGTAAGGAATCAGATATTGTTTCTTGCCAGCTTCTTTGCTGTATTTCTCAAACATTTCTTTGAAGCGATCGTAAGTCCCCATACCCGGTTTCATCATCAGGTTTAATGGGCCTTTCTCGGTGTGCTCAGGTGCAATTTTTAAATAACCGCCCACATGATGAGTCACTAGCTCTTTAACGTATTCTGGAGATTCAATGGCTAAGTCATAACGGACACCTGAAGCAATCATAATCTTCTTAATGCCATCTACTTTTCTCGCTGAGCGATACAGATCAATAGTATGTTTGTGATCGGTATTAAGCTTGTTGCAAATTCCCGGGAACACACAAGAGGGACGTCGGCAGTTTGCTTCTGCTTTTGGATCGCTACAGCCTAGGCGATACATATTGGCGGTTGGACCACCTAAATCGGATATCGTGCCGGTGAACCCCGGAACTTTGTCACGTATCTCTTCCAGCTCATCCAAGATTGATTCTTTTGAACGATTTTGAATAATGCGACCTTCATGTTCAGTAATTGAACAAAATGAACAACCGCCAAAACACCCCCGCATGATATTAACGGACGTTTTTATCATGTCGTAAGCTGGGATCTTAGCCTTACCATATTTAGGGTGAGGTACACGCGCATAGGGCAGGCCAAACACATAATCCATTTCTTCTGTAGTAAGAGGAATGGGAGCTTGGTTCACCCAGAGCTCTCTGTCACCGTGCTTTTGTATTAATGCACGACCGGAATACGGGTTGGTTTCGAGATGCATAATTCGGCTAGCGTGAGCATATAGGATGCGGTCGTTATTGAGCTTATCAAAGTGAGGAAGTCTGACAGCCGTAGTTTTTGCATCATGTCTTGAAGGTTGAACAGTGACTGGTTTGATTTCTTGCTTTTCAGGCTTTTTTACATCGCACTGCTCTTCTACTTGATAGGGATTAGGCGCAACGAATGAAGCTTTACTCGGTTTTTCAATTCTTGAAGAATCAATCACTTTGTATTCTTCTGGTTCAGCCTGCAAGATAACCGCTGTACCACGAATTCGGTTTAGTGTTTCAATTGCTTCTCCGTTTGCAAGGCGATGAGCCACCTCTACAAGCGCTCTTTCTGCATTGCCAAACAGCAATAAGTCGGCTTTTGCGTCGAATAAAATCGATCGTCTGACTTTATCTGACCAGTAATCGTAATGGGCAATGCGTCTTAAACTTGCTTCGATTCCGCCTAGAATGATAGGTGTTTCTTTATAGGCTTCTCGGCAGCGTTGAGAGTATACCAAGGTTGCTCGGTCTGGCCTTTTTCCCCCTTCATTATTCGGAGAGTAAGCATCATCATGACGCAGCTTTCTGTCAGCGGTGTAGCGATTAATCATTGAATCCATGTTACCAGCGGTAATACCAAAAAAGAGGTTTGGTTTACCTAAAGCCATAAACGCATTTTTATCATGCCATTTCGG
The DNA here is from genome assembly GCF_059777565.1 of Vibrio sp. A37. Taxonomy (NCBI): domain Bacteria; kingdom Pseudomonadati; phylum Pseudomonadota; class Gammaproteobacteria; order Vibrionales; family Vibrionaceae; genus Vibrio; species Vibrio sp. A37. The sequence goes on from NZ_JBLNLI010000002.1 coordinate 53,627, forward strand.
CTGGGCAATAATACCAACTCGGAACCCTTGCGCTTCAAGGAGACGACCAACAATAGCCATCCCAAAGCTAGGGTGGTCAACATACGCGTCGCCAGTCACAATGATAATGTCACAGCTGTCCCAGCCTAATTCATCCATCTCTTTTTTACTGGTGGGTAAAAACGGAGCAGTGCCAAAACATTCTGCCCAGTATTTTTTTTGTTGATGAATAGGAGTGACTTCGCTGTACATAATTTAACCTTCGAGCTAGGGAGACCGAATTATAGCGACTCGGCTGGCGTTGATCTAGCGTTACATTTCATTTCATTAACTCTGTAAACAACGCAACATAAGAATAATTACTCAATTAAACAATTTGATAAATTAGGCGATGATTATATGACAATGGATTGAAAAAGGTGGAAGCGCAGGTGAATGGCTTAATATCTGATGCACATAGCTCAACAGACGAGCTTAAAAATCTTGTAGGTTATCCGCAGGTGGCTTGGGCTCTGGACCTAAAAAGTGGTGAGTTTAACTTTGAGGATGACAGTATTTACGTGTTGCTGGGCATTGACCGGACAATAAGAAATATTAATTTGTTTTCATTCATGTCTAGCACTCAGGGTAGATCGTTACGTGATGTTATTAAAAAGGTGCTCACTTCTGGGGAGAGTGAGCGGATTGGTGTCACTATTGCTTCAAAGCTTCATCTTGTTTTTCAAGCTCAGCTACATATAAATCGCAAGGACGCGAATGTAATAAGTGGCACAATCAAGCCTCTACTTTTGGTTTCCACTCGCAAGGATTTTTCTGACATATTTCAGTCATTATTTGACAACTCCCACCATGGAATATTAGTCACTGATCATCAAACCCGCATTTTATCCTGTAACCGTTTTTTTGAGTCGCAGACAGGATATCAGTTAGAAGAACTAATTGGCCAAAAAACAAATATCTTTAATGCTCACAAAATGTCTGCAGATTTTTACAAAAACATGTGGCGTCAGGTTGGCAAGGAAGGGTTTTGGTCAGGGACGATTTTAACTAAGCGGAAAGACGGTAGCGTTTTTCCGCAGGAGTTAACACTACAAAAAGTCGCGACAGAAAGTGGTGAGCAATACTTCTTTGGGCTAACACTGGATGTCACCAGTGAATTGTATCGTGTTGCTGAAAAATCGGACGGGGGCGTTGAGTTTTTGACTCAGTTACCTACGCGTGCGAAATTTGAATCTATGCTAGAAGAATTGTGCGAATCTGCTGAAGAACTTGAAGTAAGAAGAGTTGTGATTGTAATGCAGCCACAGTTTGAAGAAAGTACGCTTAACGAACAAAAAATGAGCTTTGCTTGCATGCTTTCAAATAGCCAAATAGCGACTCTCAGTGGATACTTAAAAGAGGGCATTTTCGCGGTCTGTATTGAATACAATGAGAACAAAGGGGTGACGCAGATTCAGTCAATGCAGCAAGCCATGAAAGCGTTTTTTAGAGAGATAAAAAACGAATCAGGAAACACAATTCACCAGCGAGTTATTAAAGGAAAAATAGGGGTATCTGTACTTGGGTTAGATACGCAGCTGCCCAAAAGGGCCGTGGTTCATGCGACTCAGGCCATGCTAGAAAACCATTCGGGCAAAAGTAACGTTAGCTTTTACCACAGTAAAATCCACGAGGAGTTAGAGCGAAGAAAACGCTTAGAATCGATCCTTTTAAATTCTATTGATCAGAAAGCATTAGAGGTGCACTATCAGCCGATCGTTGATGTCAAAGATTGGGAGATTGCCAAGTTTGAAGCTCTGTGCCGATTTGCTAAGGATGAAGAAGAGCCTTTTACTACCCAGGAAATGATTAATCTGGCAGAAGATATGGATCTTGTTTACGGACTGGATGATGCGGTCAGTATTGTCTCTATGCAAGGTCTAAACGCTATTCAGCAAGTCTTTGGCCAACACATCGGGCTGACTATCAATCGCTCGTTCAACACTAAAGTTGGTGCAGTCGAGGTATTGAAGAGCGCATATAATTTGATCGATCAGTACGTTGAAGATCCCTCTTTAGTCACAATTGAAGTAACGGAAACAGCGTATTTCGATAGTGATGTCAAACAATCTAAATTGCTTTCTAGAATGCGAAGTAAGGGAATAAAGATAGCGATTGACGACTTTGGGACTGGCTATGCTTCAATGAGCTATCTTACCACCTGCCAGTTCGATCTTCTTAAGATTGATCGTGAACTGATTACTGACATTCATGCTGGCAGTAATCAATATCTAATTGTGAAAATGTTGATCGAACTTTCTCATAAATTAGGTATTAAAGTTGTTGCTGAAGGAGTGGAAACTGCCGAGGAAATGCTAACTTTAAAATCTTTAGGGATAGATTACATGCAAGGCTTTTTTTTCTCCAAGCCTCTACCGTTAACTGAGATATTAAGAGCGAGCGATTACAAGGACAAATTGTATGATTTGTTCAAGAAGCAACAGCAGTATGCATGCTCTCAAACCATGATGTCAGTAGTTAAATCGGATGACGTCTTTCAAGTTGATCCTGGGGCACCACTGTCTTTGGTCTATCAATATTTGCAATCATTTCCAGATAAGCCTGTTATGGTAATAGACGAGAAAAAGTGTGTGGGAGTGATTACCGAAGTTGAATTGAATTTCCATTTAACGCCCACCATGGGGACCGATCTGGAGACGTCTAAAGAGGCTGCAATTTGGATGAGACCAATTAACCAGATTATGAAAACGCACTTGACAAAATTGTTGTGTACAACAAATCGGGAGCACATTGTAAAATTTGTGAAAGAAGAAAAGCCGTTTCCATGGGTGTTAGTTGATGAGTTTGATAAATATCAGGGAGTTATAACCCAATTCGACGCACTTCGGTGGATGTCAGAGCAATAGCAATAATGTAATCTATTTGAAAATATCCTAATGTTATTAGTATCAATAGCAATTTTAAGTGGTGGCAAGGAATGCCATGAGTGTTCGAAGGCGCAATAATGATACAACAACGCATGGATGAAAAAGCTCTCGTAGCCCGGAAGGCAACTCAGTTTAGTTTGAGTTGGGAATGGGACGCAGATAAGAGAGCTGTTGAGTTGGATAAAACGCAATTTTCAAAAGTCTTTTCGTCTAGATTACCTTATATTGAAGAACAATTTATGCTTTCTGCTCTAAGCTTAGAATCACAAAATGAGCTGAGCCAAAGCGTGGAGCGTTGCATAGAGCAGAATAAACCAGTTACTTATTGTTGTTCTTTACTACTCGAAAGTGAGCGGGTTTGTTATGTTGAATTTATCGTCAAACCTCCTGTCAATGACCGTAAAGTAACTGGTGTTATTTATCCTTTATTTTTCTTTCCTGCTAGCGGTCACGATATTGGATCGTTATTTCACCAAATCTTTGATAATCAACATCATGGAATTGTTATTACAGATAGTGAACATCATATACTGGTATCCAATGACTACTTTGCGTCTAATACTGGCTACGCGAAAAAGCAACTAGTTGGCCAGCCCGCAAGCATCCTCAATTCAGGCAAACACAGTCCAGAGTTTTATCATACGATGTGGTCTGCGGTACAAAATCGAGGCTACTGGACAGGAACAATATTGATTCGAAAAGCCAATGGTCAAATTGTCCCCCAAGAATTGACGGTTCAACGCCTATCGGTACATGACAGAACTTTCTACATGGGATGGTATGTCGACCTCTCTGATCACTTATATAGGGTAGAAGATGTCGAACATGGTGGTGTTGAATTATTGACTCAATTACCGACGGAGGAGCAGTTTACCCAACGAGTGGTTAACCGTTGGCTGGATTTTAAAGATGATGTTCTTTGTATGGTTGTCGCTTTCCTTCCTAATTTTCCGTCGGACTTAGAGTTTGATGTCAAAGCCAAGTTGTCTGAAGAGTTAGGAAAAAATCAACAAGCTAAAGTTGCGGGATATTTGGGAAATAACCACTTTGTCGTGAGTTTAGAGTGCGATAAAAAGGTTGGCCCGGGGCAAACTCGGCTTATTCATCAAGCGATTCGTCGATTTTTTTTGTCTCTGAATCGTCAAGCTGGCAGTTCGGTACATGAAGCCATTGTAAATGGAAAAGTCGGCGTGTCGGTTATGGACCATGATACTCATAATCCCAAACAGTTAGTATCTCATGCGGTACAGGCAATGCTTGAGCAGACAAGCGATCGAAAAGGCATGATTACCTTCTATCATGGAACGATTCATAGGGAAGTTCTGAGAAGGAAAGAGCTAGAAGATATTACGATTAAAAGTATCAAGGAAAAAAGAATAGAGGTTTTTTATCAACCTATCGTAGATACTCAAAGCTGGGATGTGGTGAAGTTTGAAGCCTTGTGTCGATTTAAAGACAGCAACGGTCGTATGTTGAACACGCAGGAAATGGTGGCGATTGCCGAAGATCTAGAGCTTGTCGCTGAGCTGGATTGGTGTGTTGGTCGAAAGTCTATTGATGATTTAAATATTATCCATAAAAGGTTTGGCAAAAATTTAGGCATGACGATTAATCGCTCATTGAATACTAAACTAGGTGCGGAGCAAGTATTGCGAAGTGCGGAGAAAATGATTGCTGAGTACTCCAGTACACCCGAATTAATTACTTTGGAGCTCACGGAAAGTGCTTATTTCGATAGCGAGTCGAGTCAGGAATCTTTGATAAAAAGTATTCGTGAGCATGGTGTTAGTGTCGCGATTGATGATTTTGGCACCGGATACTCTTCCTTCACTTATTTAAGCGACTGTAACTTTGATTTGTTAAAAATTGACAGAGAGTTTGTCACTGATATCAAGGTTGGGACGCATAAGTATCATATCGTTAAGTCGATTACCGATTTATCCCATACGTTGGCGGTGAAGGTGGTCGCTGAAGGCGTCGAAACTCGTCAGGAGCTAGAAGTCTTATGTGGTATTGGAGTGGATTATATACAGGGGTACTTTTTTTCCAAACCATTGCCCCTGTCTGAGTTAGAGCACGCTTGGGACTACCAAGAGCAACTAGAAGATTTTCTAAGTCGTAAATCCAGCGTATTGAGTATTGGGATTTTAAATATTTGTCACAGCCATATTCCGACATTAAGGCCAGACAATACCGTAAAAGAAGCCAAAGAATATTTTGATTCACGCTCATTTAATATTAACGTGATTCCAGTCTTGTATGACAAACGATGTGTAGGAGTGATTGATAGGGAAACGCTAAACCTTTATTTATCACCTACTGCAGGTTCAAAACTCGAAACAACGAAAGACTTAGTGATTTGGAAAAAAACCTTGAATACCGTGATGCGCACAGATATTTATCGTGCTCCATTTAATACCAAAGTCTCTGAAATACCTGATTTGATTTCTAGTGGAATAAAAGCACCTTGGGTAGTTGAAGATGAGTTGGGACAATATTTAGGTTTGATTACTGATCAAGATCTCTTATCCCACTTCGCCAATAGCTAAATTACATCAGTTTGATATTATCCAAACCCTATATTGTTGCCAGTTTGTAGATCATGATTTTCCACGTTATACCATTTGTTCCACCAATGCTATTAGGCGCTCAACTTCTACTTCTTCTTGTCCTCATCAAAGGGGATATTTGCCCAGGGCAGAGGGGAAGAGTACATAAGCTACTGCCTATTGTTGGAGTACTGTGGTTGGTCGCTTGTTTGTATTCGTTTGCCGCTATTTTGGTTGCGCTGCCTCTATTTTACTTTTTCTCGAGAGTGAAAACATCGAAGACAAAAGATAAAGGGCCAATGTGGATATTGAAATTGTCCTCTGTATTCGCAGGGCTAGTGGTTCTAATCCAGGTATATCAGCAAACTACAATTAGCTACAGCTTGGCCGTTGTGCTTTTGGTTATTCTATTAGGCACCTCGCTTGCCCATTTATTGTTAACCTTCGCTAGAACTCGTTTGCAAGCCTTCCATCGTATTTTACCTGTTTGCGGTGTAGTATCTTCAATCTTGCTGGTTGTTGTTGTGTTTATTCATACTCGGGGGTTATTGGTAGAAAACATCACACCACTAATTAATCAGGTTATTATTGGTTTGTTGCTGTTAATCTTTGGTGTCCTTATTTGGTGCACACATATCATCCTCTCGAAACCTCCAGCAAGATCACAATTGATAATTAGTACCGTCTTGTTGCTTGCGTCTTCCTACTATAGCTTAGGATTGTTCGTAGTTTAGATTGCGGTCACCTTTTAAGCAAAAAGTTAGGAGTATGCTTTACAGTGAGCCTGATTGGTAAGGAGTTCACGTATGGATCTAAGTAATGTCCACCGCCTTGATAGCACGATTTTACTGGGAATCGTCAATGAAAAACTACGCTTAGAGTGTGACAGTTTTGAGGAACTGGTTAGCATGTATGAAATGGATGTAGAAAATGTGATTGGGAAGTTAGATATGCTGGGCTATCAATACGATAGAGTGACTAACCAGTTCAAAGCGTACGACAGATAAAATCCAGATTACTCACCTAAACCATCTTGATACCGTCAAGATGGTTTTTGCATTGTTGTCTAGCGGTATTGAAAAAAGCTTGTAGGTAATGTTTGTCTTTTTCAGAGTGGCGGGTCGCGCAAAATAGACGTCGCCAAAGCCCTTTGCCCAGAGGTTTGCTCTGAACCAACCCTTGAAGTGAAAATTCACTCACAGCCCAGTTGGGTAGCGCAGTTACCCCTAGACCAGCAGAAACCATTTGGACTAGCATGAGAGTATTATCCGCCTGCTTCCATTTTGCTGGCTCAATACCATCTGGCTGTAAAAAGTGTTTAACCACATCGAGTCGTTGCTTCTGAACTGGGTAACTGAGCATGGTTTCATCTGCGAGATCGGCTGGCTCTATGACATCTTTTTGGTTCAATGGATGGTTAATCGACGTTACTAAGCGCATTTCGAAATCGAACAATGGCTCGTAGTGCACTTCTGATCTCGGGTGAATGTCAGAGGTAATGACTAAATCTAAGTCACCCGCCAATAATGCAGGTAAGGGTTCAAAGCCGAACCCAGAAGAAAAATCGAGCGATACACTTGGCCAATTGATCTGATATTCCTTAATAGCTGGCATGAGCCATTGAAAGCAGGAGTGGCAATCTATCGCCATATGTAGCCTTCCATTGACATCTTCTTTTAATCCAGCGAGCTCATTTTCCGCATGAGCAAATTTTGGTAGCACCTCATCGGCAAGCTTTAATACTATTTGACCTTCAGCTGTGAACTTTACTGGGCGAGTTTTACGGAAGAATAGCTGGCCACCAATGCGCGCTTCAATATCTTTGATTTGATGGGATAGTGCAGACTGAGTGAGGTGCAGAGCTCTTGCTGTCGCTGTCAGTGAGCCTGTATCTCTCAAGCAACTCAGTGTTCTCAGATGTTTAAGCTCGATCATGAATAATCCTAATAATCAACTTCCAATATTGAATGTTACTAAAGTAATCGGAAATTTCTCTTTTGTAAACGTCTAGACGTCTAAAGTTTTCTTGCCAATACCTTTCGAAGCGTTAGCACGTCGAGCTTCACTACAAACATGAATTTTCTTCATCATACGGTTGAAGAATTGGATATTGCTGAATTCAAGGATTGACGCGATATTTTAGCTATCTAGACATCCATAACTGGCAGTTCGCTAAGAGCTAAGAGCTAAGAAAAGAAGGGAAAGATAAATGGCTACAACGACTCATATATTGGGATATCCGAGAATTGGTGATAAACGAGAGCTTAAGTTTGCGTTAGAAAATTATTGGCGTGGAGATATCGATAAGAAAGAGCTTGAAGAAGTCGGGGCTTCCTTGCGTTCTAAGCACTGGCAAGTTCAAGCAAATGCGGGACTTAAATATGTGACAGCTGGTGACTTTGCATGGTATGACCATGTTCTATCGACGTCGTTACTGCTTGGTCATGTGCCAAAGCGCCATCAATCTCAATCGGTAGATTTAGACACCTTGTTTAAAGTGGCGAGAGGGCGCTCCCAATCTGATTGTGGTTGTGGGGCTGCATCTGATATGACCAAATGGTTTAACACGAACTATCACTATATTGTTCCGGAATTCAGCGAGTCACAAACATTTGAAGTAAGCTGGCCACAACTGTTTAACGAAATAGAACAGGCAAAGCAAGCTGGCCATCAAGTTAAACCGGTGCTACTTGGCCCGGTCAGTTATTTGTATCTAGGTAAGGAAGTGGAAAATGACTTTGACCGCTTGTCTCTACTACCTAAACTACTGACTTGTTACCAAGACATCCTCGCGAGACTTGAAGCGTTAAACGTGGAGTGGCTACAAATTGACGAGCCGATACTAGCACTAGAGTTAGAAAATAAGTGGCTTGAGGCGTTCTCTACCAGTTATCAAGTACTGCAAGGTAAGGTAAAACTGTTGCTAACCAGCTACTTCGACTCTATCGAAGAAAACATCGAGCGGATTACAGATTTGCCCGTAAATGGACTGCACGTTGACTTATCTGCTGCACCTGAACAACTCAATACGATAGTAGAAAACCTACCAAGCGATTGGGTTTTATCTGCCGGTGTTATAAACGGTCGAAATGTTTGGAAGGCTAATTTGCAGGAGCAGTTAGCCACACTGCAATCCGCTAAGGATAAATTGGGTGATAGACTTTGGTTAGCGAGTTCCTGCTCATTGCTTCATAGCCCAGTTGATCTGGACTTGGAGACTAACTTGTCCAATGAAACAAAAAGTTGGTTTGCATTTGCTAAGCAAAAAGTGTCTGAGGTTGCTATATTGGCTGCGGCGCTTGATGGTGATGAAGTCGCTATTGCAGAGTGCCAAGCGTATAGTGAGCCAGTCATTGCGAGACGCACATCTACTGAGGTTAACAAACCAGCAGTCCAAAATAGGATAGCGAGCATTACAAAGGAATCGGTAGACAGAAGCTTCCCTTATGATCAAAGAGCTAAGATACAGCGTGATAAGCTGAAGTTGCCAATACTGCCTACAACGACGATTGGCTCTTTCCCACAAACATCTGAAATCCGTGTTCAACGTCGAGACTTCTTGCAAGGCAAACTCGATGAGAGAGAATACGAAGCGATCCTTAAAAGCCACATCGAAGATGCAGTTAGACGCCAAGAAGCATTGGATTTAGATGTCCTTGTACACGGAGAAGCAGAGCGGAACGATATGGTGGAGTACTTCGCCGAAAACTTGCAAGGTTTCCAAACAACCAAGTTTGGCTGGGTGCAAAGCTACGGATCTCGATGCGTGAAACCCGCTATTGTCGTTGCTGATATTGAACGTAATAAGCCAATCACCATTGAATGGTCTGCGTATGCTCAGTCACTAACCTCCAAACAGATGAAAGGTATGTTAACTGGCCCAGTGACGATACTTTGTTGGACATTCCCACGTGAAGATATCTCGCGCAAGCAGATAGCTGAGCAATTAGCCTTCGCTCTGCAAGATGAAGTGGCCGACTTGCAAGATGCGGGTATCAATATTATTCAAATTGATGAACCCGCGATTCGTGAAGGTTTACCACTTAAGAAAACGCAACATCAGGAGTACCTCGACTGGGCTGTCGATGCGTTTAAGCTGTCTGCGGCGAGTGCTAAACCTGAGACACAAATTCACACTCACATGTGTTACAGCGAGTTCAATGAGATTATTGAGTCTATCGCTGCTCTTGACGCAGACGTGATTACAATAGAAACATCTCGTTCAAATATGGAGTTACTTAAAGCGTTTGAAGAGTTTAACTATCCAAATGAAATCGGTCCCGGTGTTTATGATATCCACTCACCAAATATTCCGAGTCAGGAGTGGATAGAGAACCTGCTCAATAAAGCGGCGGAAAAAATTCCACACCAGCGCCTTTGGGCGAACCCTGATTGCGGTCTTAAAACTCGCAGTTGGCCTGAAACCGAAGCAGCCTTGAAGAATTTGGTTGCTGCAGCCAAATCGGTTCGCCAGCAGTGGGCAAAAAAGCGCGATAGCAAGAAAGTCATTGAGGAACATGTTTCAATTTAGTCGAAGCGGTGAATAGCAATGAGCGACTTACTAGTCGCTCATTCAACGGACATAAAATTGTGAATACGTTCGAGTATACGTTAAATTTGGGCTAGTCGATTTTCTTCAATATGCAGATATACAGCCCTTCGAGGTCGACAAGCTCAACCAAAGAAAGTTTTGTGGAACCTATCAGGCTATTTATCTCTTTTCGTTGAGTTGGGAGAGAGTTGGGGACTATTACACAATTGCTCCGATTCAGGCTTTCTACAAATGCGGATCCAAGAGGATGGCTGATGACTATCAAGCCATCCTCATTTAATAGCTTAGCCATGTTTTTTAAGGCACAAGCTTGATCTTGCAAATTGCCAAAACAAGCATTGCAATAGATTAAATCGTGTTTAACGTCATTGCTAAAGGTAGATACGTCACAGTTATAAACCTGTACCTGTGGGTATTGTAATTTAACTTGTTCGAGCTGATTAACCGATAAATCCAAAGCGTGTATACATGCATTGGGGAATAACTGTTCTATGTACTTTATTAGCACTCCGGTACCAGTACCAACATCGAGAATATGGCTCGTTTCGTGTCGATTATTGTCGATATGATTAAGTGGGCTGGAGGCGATTTTACTCAGCCTTGGTTCAACAAATTCTGGTCTCGACTGCTTTGAAGCATACCAGCTTGATTCTTCGTCGAAAAAGTCTCTTTGAATCGTCAAAAACTCTTCACTTGAAAGCTCGTTCTCGTCGGCAGAGGAGTATGACGGAGAGTTAGAGTGCGTATTCAAAATGATATCTATATGATCTGTTTCCTTTGTCATTTTACATTACCATTTTCGCATGTCGTGACTATCTGGTATATCTCTCTGGTTTGTAAAAGTAAATCTCTCGTGCAGTTAATTGAACGACGGTATCAAACTGTGTGATGTAGTTGCTGTTTAGTGCATAGTGAAAAATTAGTTATCCAATAGAGTATAGTGAACCTTCCTCAAATACTTGGCACTCGATTTCGTAAATTTCTACTCTAAATGTTTGATGGTATCTAAACTGATTAGTAGTTCAATAAACATCTACTTAGCCTGAGGTAACATATGACAGATGACTCGGTAGAACAAAAACGGAAGTACTTTCGCTTGCGTTATCCTAAGCGGGCTCGCCCTGTTGTTCGATTAAAAGACCGAAAATATTCGGTGGCAGAAGTCTCTGAGAAAGGGATCCGAGTTGTTATGGCAAACGCTTCTGTACTTTATAGAGGTATGTCGATGAAAGGCGTATTACTGTTGCATGGAGACAAGTTGATTGAGATAGAAGGAGCCATTTTACGATTTGATGGGGACGAGGTCATTTTGAAATTAAAGCAAGGGCCAAGTTTCAAGCATATGGTTTCTGAACAAATACGTTTGAGACGTAAGTATCCGTTTCTATTTAACAAAAATTCGAATTAGCCTTAGAGAGCTCTTTTCATTGACCTGCCAAAGGTTGGAATTCTTGTTTTAGCCAGTAGCAAAAATCCATTATTTTTCGAATGTCTTTTTTGTAGTGTGGAACCGTTAAGTAGTAACCATACTGGCTCGCTATTTTCGCGTTTAACGGGTTGGTGACAAGCTTTCTCTCCAGTGAGTCGGCTACCATGAAGTCTGGCAATAGAGCTAACCCGTGATGATTGAGCACCGCAGAGTGCGACATATAATAATGTTCATGGCCTATAGGGTGGAAGTTTAAATCGAGTTTAATGCCTTGCTCAGTCATAAATTGTTGCCACAGTTGGGGGCGAGTTAAATGTGGGATGAGTTGATGAGAGGCTAAGTTGCCCTTCGAATGTATTGGATTAAGCTCGAACACTTTATTTGAACAAATGAGGATCAGGTTTTCTTTACAAAGTAATTGGGACTGTTCGTAATGCTGCGCCAAAGGTTTACACTTGATGGAAATATCATAATCACTGCTAACAATGCCTAAAGAGTTGTCACTGGTATGAATGTTCACTTGTAACTCAGGGAACCTATTTATAAATCGCTCTAACTTGCCAATTAACCAAAGGCTTGCAAAGGATGGAGTGACGCTAATATTGAGCTGGTCCCGAGAAGGGGCAGATTGAAGCATCGTTGCGGTAGATGACTCTATAATGTGTATCGCTTCTGTGACCTTTGGTAGGTATCTTCTTCCAGCCTCTGTGAGTTCTAGTCCATTGATTTTCCGAATAAATAAAGCTTGGCCTAATTGTGTCTCTAAAGCCAATATTTGTTTACTGACCGCGCCTTGTGTCACCGATAATTTTTCGGCGGCTTTAGAAATATTCAATGTTGAAGCAGTAGCTAAAAACGCTCTTAGCGATTTTATAGTAGGAAAATGACTTGATTGCATAGCGAGTTGTTGGTCGAAGAAGATCGTTTAATGTTGATAGCTATTATGTATTATGGTATTCCATTTCCTCATGGGGTAGGAAAACTATTCGATTATTGCAGGTGGATTTCAGTGATATTAATACCTTAAGTCACAATAAATTATGTGAAAAAGGGCTTAAGTATGTCTTATGTTTTTCATCGGCATTGCCACGTCAAATTTCCCCAAATCCAAAAAGGAGAAGGGGTATATGTGTATGACAGTGAAGGTAGTCGTTACCTAGACGCATGTGGAGGTGCAGCTGTCTCTAACCTTGGTCATAGCCATTCGACCATCAAGCAAGCGATATTCTCACAAATTGAGGCTATTCCATATGCTCATACAGGCTTTTTTACCTCTGAACCTAGCGAAAAGCTTGCTGAGTTGCTTTGTACACTTGCACCGGAGCCATTAAGCCATGTTTATTTTGTCAGTGGTGGTTCAGAAGCAGTAGAGTCTGCGCTCAAACTGGCAAGGCAATATTTTATGGAAGTTGGACAAAAACAGAGATGCAAGCTGATTGCAAGAAGGCAAAGCTATCACGGAAATACCTTGGGAGCACTTAGTGCGGGTGGAAATTTCTGGAGAAGGGCGCCATTCGAACCACTTTTATCTGATATTCGCTTTGTCTCTCCTTGTTATCCATATCGTGAGAAACAAATCGATGAGTCTGAACTTGAGTATTCAAAGCGATTAGCCGATGAGTTAGAGCAGGAAATCTTGCGAATCGGATCAGAAAAAGTCATGGCATTTATTGCAGAGCCTGTTGTTGGCGCTACCTCTGGAGCTTTGACGGCAACCCAGTCCTATTTTAGGTATGTAAGGAAGGTATGCGACAAATATGGAGTGCTATTAATACTGGATGAGGTCATGTGTGGCGTTGGGCGCACGGGTAGCTTTTATGCCTTTGAGCAAGAAGACGTTGTTCCTGATATCGTTACTTTAGCCAAAGGACTCGCTGCTGGTTATCAGCCGATAGGAGCAGTATTAACAAGTCGAAAAATATATGACGCAATAAGTCAGGGAAGTGGCTTCTTTCAACACGGGCATACTTTTATGGCACACCCAGTCGCATGTGCAGCGGCTTTAGCCACAGTGACCACCATAATTGAAGAAGATTTATTAAGCCGAGTTCGAGTATGCGGACAGAAATTAAAGAAAATGCTTCGCTCTAAATTATCTGAACGACCTTACATTGGTGATATTAGAGGCCGAGGGCTATTTATTGGTATTGAACTGGTATCTGATAAAACGAGCAAGGTTCCGCTAAATTCATCTACACAGGCACACTTATCAATTAAATCAATCGCAATGTCATTGGGATTGATGTGCTACCCAATGGCAGGAACAATTGATGGAATTAACGGTCATCATATCCTTCTGGCTCCTCCATACATCATTTGTGATTCTGAACTAGAAGAGCTGGTCGATAAGTTGGTGGAAGCGATAACTATGGCGGCAAGAGATTGGGAGCTAGCAAAGAATGGCGAGTAAAATTGCGTTAATCGTTGCACCTAACGGCGCGAGAAAACAAAAAACTGACCATGGGAAACTGCCTGTCACAACGCGTGAGATAGTAAATGATGTCGTTGAATGTCGCGACGCTGGTGCGACTATGGTTCATGTCCATGCGAGAGATGAGTCGGGCAAGCACACCTTGGATATTGACGCTAATTTTAAATTGCATGATGCATTACAAGCTGCAGTTGGTGATAGCGTAATTATTCAGCTTACTACTGAAGCAGTCGGACGTTATTCTCCACAGCATCAGATGCGGCTCATAAAAGAAGTTCAGCCTCCCGCTGTATCTTTTGCATTGCGGGAGCTTTTACCAAGCTCTACCAATGACTTTAAAACGATAGATTTTTTTCATTGGGTATCAGAGAAAAATATTCTTGCTCAATATATTCTATACGACAGACAAGATGCATTGCGATATTTGCAGCTATGCCAAGAGAACGTTTTGCCTAAGCAGGGACGTCACACATTGTTTGTTCTTGGTCATTATCATGATCGGCAAGTTGCCACTCCCAATAGGCTAGTACCTTTTCTCAGTGAAGAGCTTTTCGCAAATGAACGTTGGGGAGCGTGCGCCTTTGGGAATAAAGAGTTCGACTGTTTGACTGCAACGATGCTACTAGGAGGTGACGTCAGGGTAGGTTTTGAAAACAACCTCTTCGACCGTTTTGGAACCCTCGCTCCAAGCAATGCCAGTCAAGTTCGTGAGATTACAGCGTTAGCTGAGTCTTATGGAATCCAACGTTTTAACGCGCATGAGTATAAACGTCACTGTAATTGCTATTTATTTGAATAAATACGCACCACAACCTTGACTAAAAATGTGATATCGCTCGTTCTAGTGATGATTGGTTTTGCCTAGTTAAACGGATGTCTGTCTATTTTTGTTGTGAGATATTTCTTACAAATGGGTAGGAATTTGAGGATTAGCATTGCAGGATTATTTTTATAATAATATTAACTATATGATATTTAATGATATTAAAGTTTTGTGATACATAAGTGAAAGTATTATTTTCATTGCTGCATTGTGTCTTCGGCTCATTTCCGTAATCTTAAACATGTCAGCAGGACGCAGACAAGGATAGAAAAGACTAAGGATCAGTCGCCCTCAGGAAGAGGGAGAGATTATTCAGTTAGGAAGAGTAATCTGAAAGGATAGCTAAGGAATCGTGCAGGAAGCACTTCACTAGGATGGTGAAAACTTAGGGCAAAAGGACTGGTTTCACGGAAAGATACAGCCCGTCAGGATGACGAGAAAGGACACCGCTAGGAAGGCGATGTTAAGGAAAGCGCAAAAGGATTCGCGTACTGTCAAGGACAGAGGCAGGGAGCAACTTTAATGTAGCAGGATTGCTGCAGGTAAGGAACAAACCCCGTAACCTACTCGGTTGCGGGGTTTTCTTTTAGGGCCGTTAGCGTTATTCGAACAACGCGAGCAATTTTTCTTCAGCCAATGAATTCTAATTTCACTATTGCAGTGACTGGTGTAGAGTGAAGCGTTTTTACCACTTCGTATCTATAAAACTATGCTATTTCGTGAACTAGGTCTTTGCACATCTTTATGTGAAACCGTTGACCAACTGGGTTATACCGAGCCAACTCCAATTCAATCTAAGGCGATTCCGTTGGTGTTGTCGGGTAAGGATTTATTAGCGGCTGCGCAAACTGGAACGGGCAAAACGGCAGCCTTTTCGCTTCCTATCATTGATCAAATGCTTAGAGAATCAGTGGCGGAAAGTAAGCAGAATCAAGTGCGTTGCCTAGTTTTAGTGCCTACTCGTGAACTCGCTCAACAGGTGTTTGAAGCGTTGGTTAGTTTTAGTAAAGATACCAACTTGCGATGTGTTGCTGTTTATGGTGGTACGAGTATAAAAGCGCAAAGAGATGCCTTAAAACTTGGATGTGATATTGTGGTCGCGACTCCGGGGCGCTTGCTTGATCATCACCACTGCGGCCATATTAGTCTCAAGCATGTCGAACACTTTGTACTGGATGAAGCAGATAGAATGCTGGATATGGGGTTTAAGCCAGATATTCAGAGAATTCTTCGTCATCTCAGCCAACAACGTCAAACTCTACTGTTTTCAGCCACTTTTACTTCTCAAATTAAAGCACTGGCTTATAAGCTGCTAAAAGATCCAGAAGAAGTGGAAGTGTCGGAGCAAAATAGCACAGCAACAACAGTAAAAGAGATCCTGTATCCAGTTGATAAACAGAAAAAAGCCGCGTTACTCGCCTACCTAATTGGCTCACGAAACTGGCAACAGGTGTTGGTCTTTACCAGAACCAAAAAGGGTAGCAATAAATTAGCGAAGGAGCTGAAACTGGACGGAATAAAGGCTGTTTCCATCAATGGTGATAAAAGCCAAGGTGCAAGAAGCAAAGCACTAGAAGATTTCAAAACTGGTCAGGTGCGAGCTTTGATTGCAACCGATGTGGCTGCTAGGGGCCTAGATATTCCCCAATTGGATCAGGTTGTAAACTTTGATATGCCGTTTAAGGCAGAAGACTACGTTCATCGTATTGGCCGAACGGGGCGCGCAGGAAGAGATGGACTAGCAGTTTCACTGATGTCTCATGACCAAGAGTACTTGTTAGCCCCTATAGAAACACTGCTAGATAGACGTTTACCACAAGAGTGGTTGGCAGGATTTGAACCCAGCCCAGCTCCATTAAATGACAAGCCTGATCAACCGCGCCAACGTAGAGGGCGCAATCGAGATAAGCAAAAAATGAAGGCCAAGCTAAAAATACATGCAGGGCGCGGTAAAAAGAAAAATTAAATTGGTAAAAGAGGCGTAAAAGTCTCTTTTTTAAAATTGAAAATGGATGTGGCGTTTCGGTCTATGCTCCAAACGTTTGGTTCTTTGGTTTATTCAGGGTGTGAATTTTACTTCTTAACTTTATTTGTAATAGTTGTGCAATAAGTGGTAAAACGTACTCGTTTATGTAAATTTATTGTCATGGCGGTAAAAAGTACGAACTTTTATGGTAGAAGGTGTCTGAAACAAAACTTTTGTTGAACCTTTGTAGAACCCAATTAGTAAGACGAGCTATGAAAAAAACAGCCATATTTACAGCAGTAGCAGCTATCGCCCTAGCTGGTTGTAGTGCACAAAACACTGACTTTTCGACAGCGCAAAAAGCGCAAATTGAAAAAATTGCTAGTCAATATATCATTCAGCACCCAGAAGTATTGATTAAAGCTTCTGAGACATACAAGCAGCAGCAGATTGCTGAGCAAAATAATCAAGCTGTTCAAGCAGTGCTTCAGCACTCCAAAGAGCTTCTAGACAATCCAAAGACACCTTTTGTTGGTCCAAAAGACGCGAAAGTGAACGTGATTGAATTCTTCGATTACCAGTGCATCTTCTGCTCGAAAGTTTCTCCTGTTGTAAGAGAGCTGCAAAAAGATAATCCAGATGTTCGCTTTGTTTACAAAGAGACGCCAATCTTTGGTATGCGTTGGGAAGCCTCTCGTTACGCAGCGGATATGGGTAACTGGATCTATGCACAAAAAGGTAGCGAAGCTTACAACACTTACCACAATGCAGTATTCGAAAGTGGTCAGGTTGAAGGCAAGCTAACTAAGAAAGAAATTGACAAAGCTGCGAAAGAAGCGGGTGTTGATGTTAGCAAGTTCAAGACAGACAATAGCTACATGGACAACCTACAGTTGTTTGGTGAGCTTTCCTTCCGTGGAACTCCAGCACTTATCGTAATGCCTAGCGAAGGTGCAAATAAAGACAACGTTAAGATCATTCGTGGTTACGATCCTGCTGGCTTAAAAGCGGCTATTGCTGAAGTTAAGGCTGACGTAGCATCCGCTTCACCAGCTACCGCTAAGACCCCTGCTACGAGCACTTCTAGCAAGTCTTAATCGCATTTCTAGAGCGCCTTTTCAGGCGCTCTTTCTTTGATACTTGTTACGAAAGTCTTTCGGTGTCATATTCTTGTTTTTCTTAAATAAGCGATTAAAATTCGACAGGTTTTGAAAACCAACTCTGGTTGATAGTATTGCGACTGACAGATCTGAGCGAATTAATAGTGAACAGGCTTTTGCCAATCTCACATCAATTATATATTGACTGACACTCTGTCCCATTAACCGTTGGAAGAATCGGTTCAACGTACTTTCGCTCATTCCAATATGCTGTGCTATTTGACTCAAAGAGATCGAGGAAACGTAATTGATATGAATGAAATCTAACACCTTGTTGAGCATCAATTGTTGCCTCTTCTCAGAACCTATTCGCAGTTCAGAATGATTGACATTTAAATAGCGAAATTCTTGGTAGTTCATCAAGCACTCTAAAATCTGTAAAAAAAGAGTGAGGCGTTTTGCAGGCGTTGCTTGGTCTAATTCGACAAAAAGTGGGTACAGTTCTTTTGCTAGCTTTGAAGGGTATTGAATACCTTTAAGAGCAAGTTGCGCGAGGGTGTTCACGTGTTTGTATTCTGGAAAAACTTGCGAGAGATTCTCTAGCCACTGTCTATCAAACCACAAAACGTAAACCTTATGCGGCCTATCTTGATTCATCTTCGATTTGGAATGCCAAGTGTGAGGAATGTTAGGACCAAGCAGAGTTAGATCCCAATTAGAATAAGAATCAATGCGAGTGTCTATATAACGTTCACCTAGACTATTGAGGGTCAGAGTAAGCTCAAACTCTGGATGAAAATGCCACTCAAATGGGATTTCATCTAGCTCTCGGATCAGTAGCCTCCAAGAACAAGATTCTTCATAGATTATTTTTTCAAATTGGGCTTTCATCTAGAACTTATTCCAATACTAAAGTTGTATTTCTTCTGTTTAATATGACTGAATAGTATCGAAATTTGCGCTGAATTCATCACCTTTCTACTGTGTATGTTGTCAAAATGTGAATACATAACGAGAAGCGGAGAAAGGTCAGATGAAAAATAAATATGGATTTGGTGACAACGCACCGGGTAATAACAGTGTCTCAAACCTGTATGATGTCCAGTTAAAAGACATAAATAAAAAACTACCACTTAAAAAGCTCACTAAAGAGCAGTTCGAGTTTTGGAAGAAAAATGGGTATGTCGTCATTAAAGGAATGATACCTTCAGAAACAGTTGAACGTACCAAACAGTTTCTGTGGGAGTTTCAGGAGATGTCTCCGTATCATCCAACGACATGGTACCAAGCGCAAAGGAAAGACCATCAAATGGTCGAATTAAATAACTCTGGCATGGTTGAGTGTTACCACAATCAGGTTCTATGGGATAACAGGCAAAATCCTGATGTTT
Source organism: Vibrio sp. A37 (assembly GCF_059777565.1). Taxonomy (NCBI): domain Bacteria; kingdom Pseudomonadati; phylum Pseudomonadota; class Gammaproteobacteria; order Vibrionales; family Vibrionaceae; genus Vibrio; species Vibrio sp. A37. The sequence continues at coordinate 72,774 of NZ_JBLNLI010000002.1, forward strand.
ACAATGCATTTGTGGATATATGGGACAAAGAAGAATTATGGGTCACTATTGATAGGGCGAACCTCAACCCACCTAATAAAGAGAGTCGTGAGTTTGATGGATTTATCCATTGGGATGCGGATTCTTCACTCACTCCGTTGCCAGTTAATGTTCAAGGTGTGCTTGCTCTAACAGATACAGATAAAGAAACGGGCGGCTTTCAGTGTGTGCCTCGGTTGTACCGAGAATTAGAAGAGTGGCGTGAAACCCAGCCTAAAGACAGAGACCCATTTGTGCCAGATTTAACAGGATTTGATGTTGAATTTATTCCACTACAAGCAGGAGATTTACTCATTTTTAATAGCTTGTTGCCTCATGGAATTCGTCCGAATCACTCTGATAGGGTGCGTATGGCACAATATATATCAATGGTGCCAGCGGAGGAAGAGAATATTGATATTCGTCAATGGAGGATTCAATCTTGGTTAAATCGTTTACCTCCGGAAGGTTTTGCGTTTCCCGGTGACCCAAGAAATTGGGAGCAGACTCGCTATCCAAAGCCTGAATTATCAGAGTTGGGGTTAAAATTATTGGGTGAACACAGCTGGAAAGAAAGCGTGGTTTATGAGTAAGTAACTTCATTTAGAGCGACCTCAAAAAGGTCTGATGGTATAGATTTGTTTGAGGTCGCTGGTAATTGTCATTTCGTATGTGATTGCTAAATATATTCATAATTCAGATCGCTAAAGTGCATTTTAATGTAAATTTATTTTCTTGGTTTATCTGTTGTCCTTATGGAATTTAACTTGCCTTTCATTTGTCACCTCTATATCCATTACTAGTAAAAATATTGATATATCTTGTTACTAATTTATTGATAATTAAGGTCTAAAAATACTATCAGAGTATTTACTACTGTTTAACATTTCGTGTTGTTTCTTATAGAGTTGACGTATTACATTTGGCGTAATTAATGGAGTAATATGCTTTCTAATAATGGCATCGGAATAAACAGTACGGCGAAGGATAGGGGTGTGATAACGGTAGCAATGCTAAAAGTAGTATTAGCCTTGCTACTAGCAATTTTGCTTGGGGTGATAATTGCGATAGTGACTAGTTTTAATGCTAAGAATAAACCCACAAAAACAAAATTATTTGGTTCTTGGATAGAGGTTGGAGCGCCCAAATACAACACGGATCAATATGTGATAAACGAATCAGGAATTTATAAAAACTCTAGATTAATGACCACTAGTTATGAGTTTAATGGCTCGGAACTGGTTGTTGAAACCGGAGGTGGACGTTATGTCTATCTATTTGAAAATGAGGGTTCTCCACAACTGAAGCGGATCCACCCTAGACTACCTCGGCAGGAGTTAGTGAAGAAAGGCTATGAACACACTGTCGATATGCAAGGTAATAGTTATACGCGAAAGGATGAAATCAGTCAGTACTTCAAAACTAAACAAGTTGAGACGCCAGTTAATCTACATCGTCGTATTGTGAAGTCTGATACTGACGATAGATCTTCAGAAAATACTGACACCAACTAGAATGAAACACAGCCCCTAGTTCATATCGACTAGGGGCTGTTGGCTTTAGTAGCTCAGAAGGCCCTAGCTACCCTGATACAAATCGTCGAAATGAGCGAACAAATAGCCATCGTCATTATCATCGGCAAGGATGTAGTGATAGAAAAGTGAGCTAATAGCCAGCCCACGATAGAGGCGATGCCAAAGCATGACGCACCATAAAGTGCTGCGGATGTCCCGGTCGAATGCATTTTATTTTGTAGTGCACAAGCTAGCGAGTTGCCGTATATGGAAGCATTGACGCCAGTATATAAGACAATCCCTGACACCAATATTGATACCCGATTATCGGTATGAGCGTTGACTAGCATGATGGTCACGGCGAACACCTGTACTCCAACCCCATAGGCCAACATACGAGGTGCTCCATAGCGCCTGATAAAATTGGTATTGATGGTATTAAAAACCATCATACCAATGATGTTCAGCGCAAATAAATATCCGGTGGTATCGGTATGAACATGAAAAAGGTTTTGGTAAATAAAGGTGCCTTGTTCTAAAAACGCGAATACCCCAGAGAATGCAAATGCGCCAGCCAAAGTAAAACACACAAACCTTGGATTGGATATTGAACCAGCGTAGCTGGATACTGTTTTGGCAAGGCTAAGTGGTTGGCGTTGAAGTTTAGGTAAAGTTTCTTTGCACAAGATAGCAGCTAGCCCACAAGTTACCAAAGCCATGCCACTCATTAAGACAAAGATTGATTGCCAATTAAGAGATGTGGTTAAGTGTGCACCTATAGTCGGTGACGCTAAAGGAACCAAAGACATCACAGAAGAAATAATAGATAGCGTGCGAGCAAATTCGTTTTGACGTTGGCTGTCTCTAGCAATCGCTATAACAAGTAAAGCAGCGCCTGATCCAGCAATACCCTGAATGAACCGCAAAAGATTAAATTGGTTGATAGACGTGACGAACAAAAAGCTAGCGCTAGCCAAAGAAAAAAGCGCTATGGCAGAGAGCAGGGAGTGTCTTCTGCCAATAGTGTCGGAAATAGGGCCCCAGAAAAGTTGCCCTAGCGTAAAGCCGACTAGATAAAGTTGAAAGCTCGTTTGAACCGAAGCCGTGTCGGTGTGGAAGCTTTTCACTAGATAAGGGAATGCAGGTATATACATGTCCATGGCTGTAGGAGATAAAGCTGCAATAGCGGCTAAAAGGGCAATAAGCCCAAAATTTAACTTAGACGTTGGCATACATTCGTTTCCAGCACGAGCTTAAGTTTTGCTCGTACCTTACTGATAATTGGAAAACTTCAACGGCGAAAAAGTGTCATTGAAGCTGATAAATTCTGGACAGATCTGTCCTAAGAAACGAATTGATTATTTAGAAAGGAATGGCTTTATAAGATAAGCAACAGGCGTCACAACTAGAAGTTCATAGCTGCAATGATGCGATGGTCTAGCGCAGTAATACATCTTGAGTCTTCTAGTGGTTAAATGATTGGTGGGATTCTATGTATATCCCCAAAGTAGGTCAAGATCTATGTTGCTAATACTGGAAGTCCAATTCGGAGTCCAGCCAATAGGCTGTTTCGTTCAATACAGCTAACATCCTCGCGCTAAATAGCATAAGATACACGGCCTTTACCTAGTTTGAGCCACTCATTGTAATGACAGATAAAACACAGCAAGCGACTTTTTCCGACTTAGGCCTGATTCCAACCTTAGTCGAGCGACTTGAGGCGTTGGAATATAGCCAACCGACGCCAATTCAGTCTCAGACCATTCCTTATGTACTTGATGGAAGAGACCTTGTTGGCGGTGCGAATACCGGCTCTGGTAAAACTGCCGCTTTTGTGTTGCCAATTCTGCAAAAGATAGTTCAGCAGGATACGTCGTCTAACGGTCGTGGTAATTTCGTGTCTCACCTGATTCTAGTTCCAACACGTGAGTTGGCATCACAGGTGGCTTACAACATTAAATCCTACTCGTACCATCATAGAGATAAGATAAAAACGGTTGCAGTATTTGGTGGCGTATCGGTGAACCCTCAAATGTTGGCCCTTCGTGGTGGAAGTGACATTATTGCGGCAACACCGGGTAGGTTACTCGATCTGGTATCCAGTAACGCTATCAAGTTGGATCAAGTAAAAACACTTGTCCTCGATGAAGCTGACCGTATGTTGAGCCTCGGGTTTACCGATGAACTCAATAAGATTCTTTCATTGCTACCAGAAAAGAAACAGACGCTGCTATTTTCTGCTACTTTCCCTGATAAAGTCACGACGTTGGCTCAGCACTTGCTCCGCGATCCAGTTGAAGTTCAATTGCAGAGCACAGAAACCAGTACTTTGGTACAGCGTGTGTTTAGTGTTAACAAAGGTGAGAAGACTGCGGTACTTGCGCACTTAATCAAACAACATCAATGGCGACAGACTTTGATATTTGTGAATGCAAAGAATGCCTGTAATCATCTAGCTCAAAAACTGTCAAAACGCGGTATCACAGCCGAAGTTTTCCACGGTGATAAAGGGCAGGGCGCTCGTACTCGCGTCCTTGAAGAGTTTAAGTCTGGTGAAATTCAAGTTCTGATTGCAACTGATATCGCAGCACGTGGTCTTGATATAGAAAAACTACCAGTGGTAATAAACTTTGATCTTCCGCGCAGCCCCGCTGATTATATGCATCGAATCGGGCGCAGTGGTCGTGCAGGTGAAGTGGGTCTAGGGTTATCTCTTATCGATTATGATGATTATCACCATTTTAAAGTGATAGAAAAGAAAAATAAGTTCAAGCTGGAACGTGAACAGGTAGAAGGCTTTGAAGTGGAAGATGACCAAAGTGAAGCGTACTTTATGCCGATGAAACCGCGAGCAAAACCTGCAGGTACCGGAAAGAAGAAGAAAAAACGCAACCAGTAAACAAGCGCGATAGAGCCTCACTTAGTATGTCAAGATAGGCTCTATTGTCTCTCCACGGTGCTGTTTTATCGACGAGCCGAGCGTCCACGAGATGAGCGGTTTTTAAATGCTGATGCTGCTTTCGCCTGTGACTTCAGAATAGAGTCAACGGTTAACGGCATAGGATCTTTAGGTTCAAGACCATGAGGGAAAGTACGTGCTCTCGGCGGTAAATCATATTCTTCTGCACTTGCTCGTGGCATGCGCTTAAAGCGATAAAGGTAAAAGTTTTCTAACTTTTCTCTCGCCCATTTGGTTTTCTTTAAATACTTCACGCTACTTGCAATCGAAGGCTTGGTGTTAAAACAATTAAAGCGCATCGCTGTATCTAGAATGTCCCAGCCATAAAAATCCACTAACTCTTGCAACATAGTTTCTAGCTTTAGCCCATGAAGTGGGTTGTTTCGTTGCAGTTCGATTCTTTCTTCGTCAGTCATCATTCTAGGGACCTTTCTCATTAAAGGACGGAGTTTAGCAAAGTATACATTGCAGAGATATCTATAGTTATTCTGCGATGGTTTGAAAAGAAAAGCATCGAGTCGAATGCTGCTTTTGCCTACGTAGGTTTCCAATATCTCTGATAATTGGAGTTTTGCTTATTTAGCAAAGTCGCTAACAAACTATTGGACAGGAAACAATATGATAGTAGAACATACGGACTAACCAACTCCTACACAAAGAATAACTATTATGCAAACTAACACTTTTTACCCTATCGGAACGCCAGGGAAATCTTGGGAAGACAAGGAGCGTCAACAATGGCTGCAAAGTACAAAAATTCAGCGCAGTTATCAAAAAGAAGTTGTGAGTAAAATTAAAGCGCTTGAGAATACGTTTGATATTGATAACTACGGCGCGCTTTCCTACAACATTGAACAATATCCCTTGTATTGCTTACAGTCCAAAAATTGGGACGATAACAAGCCAACTATTTTGATTACTGGTGGTGTGCATGGCTATGAAACCAGTGGTGTGCATGGGGCATTGAAGTTCGCGAAAGATAAATCAGGCCAATACTTAAACGATTTTAATTTTCTGATTGGTCCCTGTATCAGCCCTTGGGGTTACGAAACCATTAACCGATGGAATCCACTAGCCATTGATCCTAATCGTTCATTCTATAAGGATACGCCTTCGGAAGAAGCGGCCTTTATAATGCGCAGAGTACACGGCATCAATATTCTCGCACATATAGACCTACATGAGACGACAGATACAGATGAAACAGAATTCCGCCCAGCGTTAGCAGCGCGAGATGGAATCGAGTTCGTCAAAGGTACTATTCCAGATGGTTTCTATACGGTAGGGGACAGTGGAAACCCAGTTCCAGAGTTTCAAAAAGCAGTGATAGAGTCGGTAAAAAAAGTCACCCACATAGCACCTGCCGATGAAAATGGAAAAATTATCGGCTCTGAAGTCAAGCAAGAGGGCGTCATCAATTATGATATGAAAAAACTTGGCCTCTGTGGTGGGATGACAGAATGTGCTTTCGGCACGACGACGGAAGTATACCCAGATAGCCCAAGAGTTAATGATGAAGAATGTAATGATGCTCAAGCTGCCGCTATTATTGGTGCGCTGGATTACATCATCGAAAACGTCAATACTCAATCAATCTGAGATTGAATTATTTAGCGATAATAAAGCTTTAAACTAAGCCATTACATATCGAATCTTTTTGCAAAGGTAGAAACTCTATTGCTAAGGAGTTTTTGCCTCATTGGGTGCTTAGACGAATTAAACGGACAGAGAGTGCTATCGTGACATCAAAAGCATTAGGGAGAAGGAAATAGAGTGGGCTAACTAGTTAGAGTGTGTGTCCCCCTTTCTTTTTCAAGATGTGACCATTTTTTCTAAAATGATTGAATTAAATAGACATTTTAAGTTCTGTTTATTAAATTTGTTTTCTTCGCAGTATTGGATGCTGCCTATATCAAATTCTTAATTTCAATGCATAAGGAATCTAGCAATTGAATATCTCTAATAATCGAATTATTACCTATTGTTTGTCCATTATAATCTTGTTTTTACTATTCATGGTAGCGTTGAATATGTACACCATTACGCCAGCAGGACAAACGAAAGTACAAACGTGTTTTGGTGAAGTGACAGATACACCGTTTACAGAAGGTCTACACTTTCCAGTTAAACCTTGGTGTTCTTTTGATACTTACGACACAAGAGAAATTAAATACGAAATAAACGCAATTAATCTGCCGACCCAAGACAGATTTAACTCAACAGCCAATGTCACCGCTTTAATCCGCGTCCCGCCAACCAGTGTCCCGTCCATTAAGGTTAACTACGGTACCATGAACGAATTTCTAGACAAGACGATCCGTCAGCAATTGAGGGCGTTTGTCCGTGATGAGGGACGTAAGCTGCCAGACTCAAGAGCACTCGCTCAATCGACAAATGTCACCAACATGCAGTTTTCACTAAAACAGCGTTTAACCGATGCGTTGGATGGCAAGATTGAAATTAATGATGTGCTTGTACAAGATATCACTTTTGATAAGAAAATTGCAGAGCAAATTTATCAAACACAAGTAAGGTTACAAAAAGAAGAAACCGAGGCTTCTCAACTTCGGATCCAGAAAACGCAAGCGGATCGCGCGATTGAACAAGCTAGAGGTGAAACGGAATCCAAAAAGCTACAAGCTGAAGCTGAGCAATTTAGGTTAGAGTCTCTTGCGAATGGTCAAGCACATGCTCAAAAAGTTGCTGCTGATGCAGAGCGTTATGCGTTAGAGCAAAGAGCTGAAGGTAATAAAGCATTAAACAAATCATTGACAGCTAACATTCTTCGACTCAAAGAATTGGAAGTAAAACAAATCGAAGCGGGTAAAGGCTGGGATGGACAACTACCCGCAACCTATTCGCCTATCTATGGCGATGCAAAAACTGGAAGCAGCGCTCCTTTTATCTTAAAAACCGTAAAATAAAGGTCGAACACTAAGCCTAGTTTACGCTGGGCTTCCTTTCTTTTCTACAAGGATAAATTGAACGGACAGACATTTTAAAAGAAGAAAAAGTAATGGTACTTAAGCCCTCTAATTATGATAACGAACTGTGATTGTAACGCTTTGGATTAAGGTGTTTTTTGATGATAGATCAGATGATTTGTTAGTCTTCAGGGGGCGTTTGGCGCAATTACGCTCACACTAGTTTGTACGACAACCAAGATGGGAGTATGAAGAAATGAAGTTTGCTTTGTTGCAGTTTCCGATAAGCACTAAACCATCCCAAAATTATGAAACGATTAAGAAGGCGATATGTGAAGCTAGCGAAAATGATGCTCAGGTTCTCGTTACACAGGAGTGTGCTTTTTCAGGTTATCCTCCTGTAGAAATTAGCTCTATTTCCGATATCGATTTCGAAACACAAGAAATTGCTTTTAATGAAGTTGTTAACCTTGTAAAAGCAAAGCAGATTTACCTCTTCCTAGGCTATATTCGTAAGTGTGGTGAAAAGGCAGCCAATTCTATTGCTATTATTAAACCGTCGGGTGAAGTGCAGTACTATGATAAAAGAGCATTATGGGGTTGGGACGCTGATAATTTCATTGTAGATAGTGGTTTTAACGGAGTCGTTGATATTCAAGGTATAAGGGTAGGTGTTCGAGTTTGCTATGAAATTCGTTTTCCAGAATATTTTCGAGAGCTCTACAAAGAACAAGTGGATGTCGCTATTGTCAGTCTGTGCGATGTTCAAAATGAACCTGATGACAGCCGATTTTCAATAATCAAGTCTCACCTCCTATCTCGCGCAATTGAAAATGTATTTACTATTCTTTCGGTCAATTCCTCAACCTTCGAGCAAACTGCACCCACTAGTGTTATTGACCAACACGGAAATACCATAGTGCAAGCTGATCGAAATAGTCAGTCGATAACCTATTATGTTTATGAAAAACTAGAGCAAGGTTTTGGGACAAAGGGGCTTACCAAGTACACAAATGAGCTGCTAGGGATATCGTAAACAACTCAGGATTCACGATACTTATATTAATTCGAATATTCCGAAAGCAAGCGACTAATCTAAGCCAGTTTCTATACGAAACTCCCGTAGATGTTGATCATTCTTTATTGTTATCCAACATCTCTGGTTAGCAATACCGACCACAAGTGGGCAGATAGGTTCTCATAATCTTATCGATAGTGCCGTTTGCAGCCAGTATGATGATGGCTTGATTGATTCTAGTTTGTAACTCATACGCTCTAGGTGAGGATTTAGCGATAAAAATATGAAAGCCTGAGGAAGGAGAGTCCGATATCACGGCAAACTTAACGCCTTCTGGAATAACGCTTTTTCCTATGGCTTGAAATCCATAGGGGATAGCGGCAGATTCTAATAGCAACTCACACCGGCCAGCTGATACCTTTTTCATCGCTTGATTTAGGTTTGTCGCACCCGTATCAACTTGGTTAGGGTCGGATATTTCATAACGGTCGTAATTGTATCCTAGGATGCCACATAAGTTGTAATCTTTAAGCTCGTCAAAAGCTTGTATAGTAAACCCATTTGGAAATCGGGATGTAGAGTACCAAACACCAGCTTGGTTGAAGTAAATAGGAGCAGTTAAGTAATACTTGTCCGCTCGATCTTGATTAAAAGTACCGTTGATGAACATTTCAAATTTCTGGTTTTTAGAGAATTGATCAACTTCAATTAGACAGCGCTTCCAAGGATACATCGAGATTTCAAACTCGATTCCTGTCAGCTTGGAGATTTCGTCAAGCACGTCGATCATCGCGCCTGTTAATTTGTTTTTGTTGACCTTTCCATCAACTCTTTCCCAGTTGTTATATGGAGGCCATTCGGAAATGTCATCGCAAACATTTACCTTTGCTGTGGAGGCATGTGCATACGTTAGAAAAATATTGGTGGATACCAAACTCAAAAAAGTGATTATTTTCAGCCAACTCTTCGCTGTCATAAGTATTCCGTTACTTAGAAGTGATATGACTATTAAGATACCTAATAAGCTCAGGGGTAGGAAGAAAAATTTGAAAGCTAATCAACCAGAACAGAAAGAGTAAAAATTCTAATTAATCAGATTATTCACCGTCAGGAGCAGGGGATTATAGACCTAGTGAACGAATATCGTCTTTTCTTGCAAAATTTTTGGTAGAGTAATTTTCCACTTTTTCATTTGGGTTTCACTAAATAGTAATTTTCCTTTTTCTGCGGTTTTGGGAAACGAATTTATAAACTTGCCATTTTCTAACCCTTGCAGAGCAAGTTGAGCGGCTAGTTCTCCTTGGTAATAGCCATCTAAGACTAAGACACCTATCGTTTTATCTTGTCTGATAGCAAAAGACCAGAAGCCAAAGGGCGGGATTGGCGTATTTTCTGAAGTCCACGTAATAATGTCTTTGGCCTTAACGGACTGCCCATTATTTCGAATAATGTGGTATAGCCCGACAATCATGGCGTTGTATCCTTGCTCCTCTGCTTGTAACACAGTTTTTTTCCTAAAAACTTCAATGCGTTGTCAAATTCGTTTAGGGCAAGGAAAAAGTGTGGCGTTGACTTGGCTTGCACAGTTAATTTTCATGGCTTGGATAGGCCTTATATAAACAATAGCTAATATTATTTTTACGTTACTGTTAATAAAACTACTATTTTGGGTAGTTATCCAAGTTCAAAAAAAACAATATTATTAATCTAGGAATATTATTTAAAACTACTTTACTAACTTATATCTTAATTTCGTTCTTGTATTAGGTGAATATTGATAAAGGGATGTTATTTAATAAATAACATCCCTTTATAGAGTTTAAATAATTAATTAGATGAGCAACTAAATAATTAGGAGAAACCAATGGGTACCCAAGATAGTGTGGTGATATCTCAGGCGCAACAAGACGCCATACAACGAAACAAGATGAGGTCTGAAGCTCAAAGCGCAACTAATGCCCGTGTGTTTGCGAAAATCAATCAGCAAAACAATATGTCGCAAGGCTTTCGGTTGGTTAATCAGCAAAAGTTAGCAACAAAGCTATTACAGTTGAAACAAAAACTGAGAGTTTATGACTATCAAGACGAAAACAATAGAGCTCAAGATCAAATCATACACGATATTATGACCGACAATAGCAGGATCAGTAACTATCTTGAGCAAGAAACAATTGGTCAGAATGATTTCCATTCCAGAACGCAATTAGCAAACGCTCAGCTAAAGAAAAAGCAGCTATTTCTTATGTTTATGGAAATAACAGAAGCTCAAGCTGAGCTGCGTACATTTTCGGAGAATATTGTTGCACAGGTCTCTAAACTGGGTGTTGGTAATAGTGACAATTACAGAGCGATCGTTAAAGCTCCACCTGGGGCTTATTTGGGCGTTAAAGATTTTCACGGTGCATTAGATAAAATTACCAATCGTAAACGTCACTATGATATTGGTGACTTGAAGGATGCTGCGCGTATGACAATACTTTTTGAAACCAAAGAAGGGATGAAATCCGCAGCCGCTCTTATACGTAACTCAAATGAATTTAGAGTGTTACAAACCTATAAAAATGCCATGAAAGATAGGTATAAAACCAGTGAAGGTGAATACGCCAGATTTAATTGTGAGGCGACTGATGCTGGATATAAGGACATTAAATTCTTCCTTAAAATGAGTAATGGTCATATCTCTGAGCTTCAGTTGAACACTCGCAATATGCTAGTCGCTAAAAAGAAAGGACATATCATTTATGATATTCTGCGTGATGGTAGTGCTGACGGTAAGCCTTTTACTATTACTAACCAAGCGGTATTGGATAAGGTACATAGAAATATGAATAAAGAGTGGTTTTTATTTGTACAAAAACGTGTTCCTAATGCAAGACAAAGCTTGAGTACGATTAAGTTACTAGCTTGTCGCTTGAATATGAATTTGAAAAATGGAAAAAACTCACTGGCAGTGTCCGCAGAAGAAATAAAAGCGTTGAATACGGTGAGTAAACTTATATATGAGCAAGGCGATAATGGTAGAGCGTTGCTTTAAATATTGAGATGTTTCTAGTCTAAGTGTTAATAAGCAATAACCGCCTCAAAAGGCGGTTATTGCTTAGATGCTTTAAGTGACAAAAATTACTAACGATGACGCTTTGCAACCAAAGTAAATTTATAGTCGCTCGACTTAAAGTAATTGCGACTGTATTCAAAAACGACATCACCGTTTAAATAGCCCCGAGTGCGTTTCTCAATAATTGGGGAGCTTGGGTCAATGTCGAGCAGTTGAGCGACCTCTTTGGGAGGGAGTACAGGTATGAGTTCTTGTTCGCTTCGATCAATCACCATCTTTTTCTGTTTTTCAATAAACTCATATTTGGAGCCCTGCATCACTTGATAGGTGAGATCGGGAAACATTTCTGTTGGCATCCATGTCTCTTCAACAGTAATTGGATTGTTGTTTAAATATCGAACTCGTTTAATGTAATAGACTTTATCATTTTCACTTAGTTGTAGAAGATCAGCGATTGCAAGAGAGGCAGCCTGTATTTCAAAGCCAACGACATCGCTATGAGTCACGCCTTGCAGGTGAGTCCATTTCTCCGCGAAACTACTTTGCTGGTAGATATCGTAATTGACTTTGCTTTCTTTAACGTAAGTTCCGCTGCCTTGAATGCTTTCTAGCTCTTCATTTGCAATTAGAAGCTTTAAGGCTTGTCTGATAGTGACGCGACTAACGGAAAACTCTTCGCGTAATTGAGCTTCAGTTGGCAATGCTTCGCCTATTTTATATTCACCTACCTTGATCTTCTCGCGAATTGCATCAGCAATTTTACGGTACATTGGCAATCTAGCCATTCGTGCCTCGTTGTAATAGGTTGTTTGGTACGTTAGCTACAACAATAATACGAATTGTAGAAACAAAAACAAGCAGTAAATACAGATGATTACAATTGTTGTTGATACAAAATAAATACATATAATTTGAGTTGACACAAAATTGAGATCATTGTCGCAGATAATATGTATTATAAAGGTATTATTTGTTTCAGAAGAAGAATGACTATCGAATGAGACAATGGAACAAAGTTATGAACTTGACCTCTCTGACAAACTCATCGCTGATTACCCTACAAACGACGTTTAATAGTCGAGAAGAAGCGATTGAAGCACTAGCAGAAAAGCTAAATCAACAAGGTAAACTGCATAGCAAAGAAGAATATTTGCAAGCGGTCTATGCTCGAGAAGAGCAGGGGCCAACTGCTCTGGGCGAAGGCCTAGCAGTACCGCATGGTAAAACGGATGCCGTAAAAGAAGCGGCGTTTGCTGTTGCGACGCTAAAACAGGATATTAAGTGGAAAGGGCTGGATGAAGATGAGGATGTAAACCTTATCTTTTTAATCGCTATTCCAAATGCTGAGGCTGGCTCTACGCACATGCACCTGCTTACAGAGTTAACCACGACTTTAGTTGACGACGATGTGCGAGAAGCGGTTCTAAATGCGACAACGGTAGAGCAAGTCATGAATTTGCTCAGCAATTCTTCAGCTCAGGAAGAAGAATACAAATGTGATACAAATACTCCTGTTATTGTCGCAGTAACCGCTTGCCCTGCGGGGATTGCTCATACTTATATGGCGGCCGAGTACCTTGAAAAAACAGGTAAAAAGCTGGGCTATAAAGTGTTTGTTGAAAAGCAAGGCGCGAACGGTATTGAAGATCGTTTGACCGCTGAACAGTTAAATTGCGCGGCAGCTGTTGTATTTGCTGCCGAGGTGGCAATCAAAGAAATTGAGCGATTTAGCGGTATACCTCGTGTAGAAGTTCCAGTAGCAGAGCCTATAAAGCACTCGGAAAGAATTTTAAACCAAGCGATTGAGGCAGCCAAAGAAGGGGTTAGTACCGAACGGGTAACCGCTACGCAAGATAAACCCAAAAAACTACCCTTAAAAACAGAGCTTAAGCAAGCGTTACTATCGGGGATTTCGTTTGCGGTCCCGTTGATTGTTGCTGGTGGTACTGTGTTGGCTGTCGCAGTACTGATTGCTCAAATGTTCAATCTTCAGGAGCTTTACGCGACCAAAGATTCTTGGCTTTGGATGTATCGCAAGTTAGGTGGTGGCTTACTTGGTACCCTTATGGTACCTGTATTGGCTGCTTATACTGCTTATTCGTTAGCAGACAAACCAGCATTGGGCCCCGGTTTTGCAGCGGGTATCGCGGCCAACTTAATAGGATCTGGTTTCCTTGGTGGCGTTGTCGGCGGTTTAATCGCTGGCTATGTTATGCGTTGGGTGAAGGAAAATATTCGTCTTAGTCCTAGCTTTAATGGTTTCCTAACGTTCTATTTGTATCCAGTGATCGGCACGTTAGTTGCGGGTTCGTTGATGCTATTTGTGATAGGTAAACCTGTAGCATGGCTTAATCAGGGCTTAACGGACTGGCTAAATAGTTTGTCTGGAACCAATGCTCTATTGCTTGGTGGAATTATCGGTTTATTTGTATCGTTTGACTTAGGTGGGCCAATCAACAAAGCAGCTTATGCATTTTGTTTGGGAGCGATGGCTAATGGTGTGTACGCTCCGTACGCGATATTTGGTTCAGTTAAAATGGTATCGGCGTTTACCGTGACCGCCTCCACTTTAATTGCCCCTAGATTGTTCAAAGACTTCGAAGTAGAAATCGGTAAATCCACTTGGCTGCTAGGGCTTGCGGGTATCACTGAAGGTGCAATTCCTATGGCGATTGAAGATCCTATTCGCGTTATCGGCTCATTCTTACTTGGATCTGCGGTAACAGGTGCAATGGTTGGCGCTGCTGGTATTGGGCTCTCTACGCCGGGTGCGGGCATCTTCTCACTATTCCTATTACATGACGCGGGGTTAGGTGGTTTTATGGCAGCTGCTGTCTGGTTTGGCGCAGCCGCTATCGGCACGATAATTTCGACTATTACTCTCATTGCATGGCGAGCACATGCAGTAAAAAAAGGGAAGTTTGAAGCTCAAGTCGCGACTCAAAACTAAACACATTTTAGAGACGGCATTGCGGAGAATATCAGCGATGCCCTACTTAATCACACTACAAAGCATTCATTCAAGCTGAAAAATCGGCTTTAAAGGTAAAAGTTAATGACTACATCACGCGTTCATATTACTCCTCACATGCATTGGGATCGCGAATGGTACTTCACGACCGAAGAATCTCGAATTTTGCTCGTGAACAACATGGAAGAAATCATCCAGCGTCTGGAAAACGATCCTGAGTACAAATACTACGTACTCGACGGTCAAACAGCTGTTTTGGAAGATTATTTCGCCATCAAGGCGGAAAATAAACCACGAGTCAAAGCATTAGTTGAAGCGGGAAAGTTAATTGTCGGACCTTGGTATTCTCAAACTGATACGATGCAAGTTTCAGGTGAGTCCATTGTACGTAATATGCTTTACGGATTGCGCGACTGCCTAGAATTAGGAGAGCCAATGAAAATTGGCTATCTACCAGATTCGTTCTCTATGAGCTCACAGTTACCCATGATTTACAACGGCTTTGGTATTGACAAAACCATGTTTTGGCGTGGTTGTTCTGAGCGTCACGGTACTGACAAAACAGAATTCTTGTGGCAGTCAAATGATGGCTCAGAAGTGATGGCGCAAGTTTTACCCCTTGGTTATGCCATTGGTAAATACCTTCCACAAGATGAAGACGGCTTAAGAGCTCGTTTGGATAAGTATTTCCCAGTCCTTGAAGATGCCTCGGTCACGAAAGATATTTTGTTGCCCAATGGGCATGACCAAATGCCGATTCAAAAAGATATTTTTGATGTGATGGATAAACTGCGCGAAGTTTATCCAGATCGCGAGTTTATGATGAGCCGATTTGAAGAAGTGTTTGAGCGAATAGAGCAAGAGCGCGCTCAATTGGATACCGTGAAAGGTGAGTTCAATGACGGCAAATACATGCGTGTTCACCGGACAATTTCGTCAACTCGCATGGACATTAAGTTGATCCACGCGCAGGTTGAAAATAAGATCGTCAATATCCTTGAACCATTAGCTTCTATCGCATGGTCACTAGGTTTTGAGTATCACCACGGTCTCATTGAGAAAATGTGGAAAGAAAGCATGAAGAACCATGCCCATGACTCGATTGGTTGCTGCTGCTCAGATAAAGTTCATGCTGAAATTTTAAACCGCTACATCCTAGCCGATGATATGGCGACTAACTTGATTCAGTTCTATAAGCGCAAGATTGTCGATCATATGCCAGATCGTGAAGGATGCGATAAGTTAGCTCTGTTTAACCTATCGCCATATTCTCGTGAAGAAGTTATCAATACAACGATTACCATCCGAGCAAACCAATTTGATATTTTTGATGAAAATGGTGATTCAGTCGAATACTTTATCCAAGATCAGCGTGAAATTGACCCCGGGAAAATTGACCGCCAGATTGTTCATTATGGTAATTACGATCCGTTTATCGAATACGATATCCAGATCCACCGCAAAGTGCCTGCGATGGGCTTTACGACATTGCATATTGAAGGAAACAAACAAGGCAAGCAAAAACCGGCAGAACAAAATAAAGACTTGCTTGAGAACGAGTTTTATCAAATCAAGGTCAATGACAATGGCACACTGAATATTCTTGATAAAGAAACAGGAATGCGATTTGAACAGGCGCTTCGCATAGAGGAAGGCTCCGATGATGGTGACGAATATGACTACTCGCCATCGCGTAAAGAGTGGTTGTTGTATTCCGACGAATTTGAAGCGAAGACCAACATAAAGTATGAGGGTTTCCAGTCTGTTGCGACGATAAATCTTCGAATGGATGTACCGGAAAACTTAACTGAGCGAGAGCAGCGCTCAGGTAGGAATGGCTATGTTGATGTTCATTGCAGTGTGGTATTACAGCAAGGCTCAAGACGAATTGAAGTTCGCATGGAGTTAGATAACCAAGCTGACGATCATCGTGTACGAGTACTCATTCCGACACCTTATGTTTCGAATGAAGTGGTGGCTGACAATCAATTTGGCCTCATCACTCGACCAACTAACGACCCTGCGATGCAGGTTTGGCAGGACGAAGGTTGGAAAGAAGCGCCAGTACCTGTGTACCAACTGATGAATTTTGCTGCGCTAGAATCCAAAGAAAAGCAAGGTGGCATGGCCTTAATGACCAATGGCTTACGAGAGTTTGAAGTTATCTCAAGTCAGGGTAACGATCAGCGCGATACTTTTGCTTTGACTCTTCTGCGTGGAGTGGGTGTTCTTGGTAAAGAGAACCTTCTGCTGCGCCCGGGGCGTCCGTCAGGGATAAAAATTCCAACGCCAGATTCGCAAACACGTGGCAAATTAGTCTGCGAGTTTTCGTTATACGGCTATTCTGGCAACCACATTGAAGCAAACATCATGGCCGAAGCCCGTGACAATGTCACACCGATTCAGTGCTACAACAAAATCCCTTTTAACGCGATGAAGCTAAATGTTGGCGAGCAAGACAAACCGCTTACATACTCTTTATTGAGCAAAGAACAAAGCGGTGCTGTGTTAAGTGTGTTGAAAAAGGCAGAAGATGAAGAAGCGCTCATCATGCGTATTTACAACCCGTCACAGTCTGAAACTGTAGATGACCGAATTAACTTTAACCCTGTAGTTTCGTCTTGGCGTGAAGCTAGCCTCGACGAACAAGTGTCAGACACGATATATGAGACAGAGCACTTTGGCACAATCAAACCATGCCAAGCGAAAACGTTCCAAGTTAAGTTTTAGATGAACAGTGTCGCCGCCCATTTTGGGCGGCTTTGGATTTATAAGTATGAAAATTGTAATTGCTCCAGATTCGTTCAAAGGATCGTTAACAGCACAGCAAGTCTGCGAATGTATTGAGTTAGGCTTTAGCCAAGTTTTTCCTGAAGCTGAGTTCGTTCACCTTCCTCTCGCTGACGGCGGGGAAGGGACGGTTGACGTACTATTGCAAGGCTTAGATGGGGTGATAAAACAATCAAGGGTAAGTGGCCCATTAGGTGAGCCAGTCACTGCAAATTGGGCTTTATTAGAGGGTGGAAAAACGGCGCTCATTGAATTGGCGGCGGCATCTGGAATTGATTTGCTAGACCCTAGTCAGCTTGATCCAGCCAGAGCAACAACTCATGGAACAGGAGAATTAATCCAGCACGCGTTAGATTTAGGTGTAAGTAAAATACTGCTTGGTTTAGGTGGCAGTGCAACCAACGATGCGGGGGCCGGTATTGTTCAAGCACTGGGCGGGAAATTGTTAGATGTTAATGGCGACGAACTAGCGAGAGGCGGCAAGCCACTTTCTCTTTTATCTAGAATCGACTTAACCTCTTTGCATCCACGTTGCCAAGAAGTAGAGTTAATTTTGGCATGTGATGTTGCTAATCCTCTAGTTGGTGAAACGGGGGCAAGCCATATATTTGGCCCACAAAAAGGTGCGTCTCCAAAAGTGGTGACTAAGCTCGATAGTGCAATTCGTCATTTTGCCAAAGTATCGGCTGAGAAAACATCCATTGATCATTGTGAATCAAAAAGTTTCGGTGCAGCCGGAGGTACGCCGTTAGGGTTATCATTGCTGTTTGATATAGAAATCAAGCAAGGTATTGAAATGGTTCTCGATGTATTGCAAGCTGATTCAATTCTAGAAGGCGCTGATCTCGTTATCACTGGTGAAGGACAGATGGATAACCAAACCTTACAAGGAAAAACACCGTTTGGCATCGCTCAAAGAGCCAAAAAGAAACACATACCAGTGATTGGTATCGCGGGCTCATTAGGAAAGGAAATTGATGAACTCTATGGTGTGATTGACGCCAGCTTTGGTACGGTGCGATCGCCTCAAGGGTTAAAACAAGTTTTGACGGAAGCGCGAGTGAATCTGAAGCGTACTGCACGCAATATTGCAGCCTCAATTCGAGTTGGTATGAAGTTATAATGTTGTTGGAGGACAACAAAGTCCCCAAGGATAAAGGAAGACACGCTCAAATCAAAGTTGATGATTAAATGAGCGCATCAACAAAGCCCTTGCAATAGACTTTACGACAGAACCAGAGAAAGGCTGAGCCAGCTCAGAATTTAAAACCCGCTCCGACCAAAAAGTGGTCACTGTCCATATCGTTGGACGTCAGTGTCCGATCGAATCTGAGTATCATAACCACCGTTTTGGTCATTGCCCAGCGAGATTCTGCCGAAATTAACCCGTTCCAGCGAGAGTTGCTGATATCTCTTGCCGGTCCGGCTCCGACAGCAATAGACCATTTTGGTGTTAATGCGGTGTTTAGCCACGCTTGGGCAAACAGGCTAGTACGAGAGTAGAGATGATCAACCTCCCGACCAGCCCCCAGTGTGACGAATAGGTTCGAATTAAAAGTACGCTGGTACTCGACTTGACCAGTAACGCCAGATTCATTATCGAGGCTATTCTTCACGCTTTGACCCGCCAGAATATTAATCTGATTGGCCGAATCGGAATTAATTGGTGCAAACCAGTGCTCAGGTTCAGAGAACTGTCCGCCTATTCCAAACATATACATCCGAGTGCCGTAACCATCCCGAGTTTGCGATTGGGCTACCGAGGCCAGTGCGATGAACGGAGAATTGGCAAACTGATAACGAATGCCTCCCTGCCAGAGCGGTATGACCCCATGGCTGTCCTGGTAATCGCGCCCCACCAGTGTTTGCGTATCAAAGTAAAGATAGGCCCCAGCTTGTGCATACAAAGACCAGCCTTTCCAAGTGCTACTATTCACACCATAGCTCAGCACATAACCATCACGTTTGTGATTGGGATGATGTCCTTCGTTGATATGAGACAAATCAAAATAGGTATGCTCACTCAGGGTATTTTGATAGCTGATTTCAAATGTATAACTGCTGTGATCCTGACCCAGTTGTTTGGATACTCCCCCTTGTAGAATCAACGACTGCTTTGCAAATACCTGTGCTGACAATATCAGTCCGCTAATTAAACAGAAGATTTTTATGTTTTTCATGTTCATCCATGATTTAGTCTTTATTTGAATATTATGAGATAGTTATGGTAGAGAAGTGCAATTGATTTGTATGTTTATGTGGTATATTTCAACATTGCTTCACCAGTCATTACTGAATATTGATGCGCATCAACAAAGCCAATAAAGACGAGCTACGTCCGAATGTATGACGGTAATCCTAACCAGTTTGAATTTTATGTATAGTGATTCAGGCTCTTCGACAAATATGGAGTTAAGGCTAGCGTCTATCGGTGAGGATTATTATAGAAACTAGCCTTCTTAAAGATGTTAATCGCGCACAACAGGTTCTAGTCGTTCCAATGCCTCATCGTATTCTGGAAAGCCTACGAGTTTTTGGATGTCTTTAAAGCTCAATAAGTCAGCAGGGGTACGACCGTTTTTCAAGTCGAGCAAGGCTTTTTGCATTGCATAAGCGGCGGAAGACATGAGGGTCAATGGGTAAGCTGCTAGTTTAAAACCGATCTCTTGAAGCTGATCAGGCGATAAAATAGGTGTCAGTCCATTTTCAAGTACATTGGCCATATTGTTGCCTTGGACTCGCTTGCCAATTACTTCGAGTTCTTCAACTGATTGAGGAGCTTCAATAAATAAGATATCTGCGCCCATTTCTTGAAATGCTAACGCTCTTGAAATCGCTTCCTCAAGCCCTAGACTTTCTCGAGCATCGGTGCGAGCTACGATAAGTATATCTTCTCCATCTTGGCGAGCTTCATTTCTTGCTTCAATAGCAGCAGCCATCCGTTGCATCGCTTTTTCTCGGCTTACGACACTTTTACCCTTCGTATGACCGCAGCGTTTGGGGCTGACTTGGTCTTCAATCATGATGCCAGCAAAGCCAGCATCGATATAACCTTTTAAAGTGCGCTTAACGCTAATGGTGTTGCCAAAACCAGTGTCGCCATCACCAATAATTGGATAGCTGACGGCGTTGCAGATATTGCGTCCTTGATCAGTAAACTCGGTGTATGTCATGAGCCCAGTATCGGGCATACCTAATCGACTACCCGTCGCACAAAAACCTCCCATGAAGCCTACTTCAAACCCAGCATTTTCGACAAGTTTAGCGCTTAGTGCATCAAAACAAGATGGCATAGTAATGAATCTATCACTTGCTAGTGCTTCTTTAAATGCGGTTACTTTTTTTGACTGACGGCTCATTGATATATCTCCTAAATATTGCAATTAGACATCAACGTTATTTTATTGGATGTAAATTTTTTCAGTTGATGAATAATCCTAATTAATATTGCGTTGTGTGATAAATGAATGAATAGCAAGAATACTTTATACAATTTGTGTGGTATCGGGAATCGATATTATCCAACAAGTTTGTCACGTTATCTAACAAGTCAATGTACTTTAACTTTCGTAGGAAATGAAAATATTTCATTGCGAATTCAATTTATCAACTATGGCTTTGAGCTAGAACACTATTTCCAAGTGCTATACTCAAACTTGCTGTAATCAAATAATAAAAAACACACCCAGTTGGCTGAAAACTTGTCTTTGAGGGAACATATGAAGATTGCCTATTTACTTGGGATGTTTGTTAGCTGTTTTGTTTGCATGAATTCATTTGCTTACGAGCCACAAATCCTCGCTACAGAAGATCGCCCACCGTTCCATTTCAAAACCAAGGAGAAAGTAACGGGGACAGCGACAGAGTCTTTAACTTGTGCGCTCGACAAAGTGGGTGTCCAATATGTTATTAAAGTGATGCCATGGCTTAGAACGCAATCAGAGGTTAAAAGTGGTAGAGCAAGTGCATTTTTCTCCGCTTCTCAAAGTGACTCTAGGGATGAGTATGCGACGTTATCGGAGCCATTTGTTATACAAAGCTGGAATTGGTATTTACCTAAAGGGTCCAAGTTATTGCCGAGTTCAGCAGATTTTAAAACCCAAGCTAAGGTCGCTGGCATTCATGGCGCCAACGCGAGTAAATGGTTGGAGAAAAAAGGCTATAACGTCATTGCGCATGACCTAGATAAAATAGATAAATTACTCAGGTTAGCAGAGCTGAAACGAGTTGATGCCATTTTCGGCAGCAGTGTTATTTTCGATGAAGCAATAGAAAAGAGCAACAAAATGGATGTGTTTGATGTGGTAGTCGAAAGTGAAAAGTCTTGGGGAATCTACTATTCGAATGACTACCTTTCGAGAAACAAAGGATTTATGGAAGAGTTGAATACGAACTTAAAACTATGTGTTCAATAACTGGACAGGTATAAGAATTAGTACGAATTAGAAGAGGGGGGGGTTTAAACACGACACTTTTCTATGAATTCTATTTCCTCTCCATCCGGCCCTTCGATAAACACCACCTTACTGATTGTTTCGCCGCTACGATCTTTGACAGTAAATGGTCCCCTCAGTAGGGGGATTTCTTGTTTTTGCAGAAACAAGATAGTCTGTTCGATGGAGTCAACCTCAATCGCTAAATGAGCTAGCGTACCTTGCCCGCGAGATTCATAGGCATTGAAAGGAAACAACTCCAAATAAGAGCCGTTGCCAATATCCAGTTTGATATTCCCTTTTACGCTTCCTAGAGATTCGTTTACTCTCATGCCAAGAGTATCTTTATAAAAGCGTAATGAGTTTTCAATACAGCGGCAGCTAATGGCAACATGGCTGAGTTTGGTAACTGGTAATCTCATAAAGCATTTCCTTTCATTATCAGTTTATTAGATGATGTTGAAGTAGCCTTTTCTGCTGGTATCCAGCCTTCATATTCAGTATCAAGTTGCCCCAACTCGACTTTCTCACCTTTTGTGAATTGTATTGGGTTAGGGTAGTTAGACTTGTGTTCAGCAATTACTATGAGTTTTTTCAAGGAGGATTTCCTCTCATCCATTTAGCGCTATGACTTTCGAAATGATGTTAAGTCGCTTAGTTTTAATAAGTTAGGTTGAGAAATTTTCAATCCATGCTTTAGTAAAATCAACAAACGCCCTTAACCGAAGCGGTTGATATCTATCCTTGTGATAAATGGCTGAAAAATCAACACTGGGAATTACCCAGTCTGAAAAAACAGGCTGTAATTGACCAGTTTGAATTTCATTTTCACAATAAAGTTGAGGGGTGCGTATGATGCCATTTCCGTTGACGGCACCTCGAATAAGTACATGCCCATTTTTGCACTTAAGCTGGCCATCGATCTGTATATCAATGTTTTCTTGAGTGTCGCTATGCTGGAAACTCCACTTAGTGACGGAGCCAGTTAAGCAGTTGTGGTGAGCGAGATCTTTTGGATGAGTAGGATAGCCATTTTTATCCAAATACTGACGACTTGCCCACGTACCCATTTTTATACTCATTAGTTTTCTAGCGACAAAGCTAGCATCTTCCAACTTCCCCATTCGAAATGCGATATCAAAATCGTCACTAATCAGATCCACTCTGTGGCTGCTAAATTCCAAGTCTATGGTGATTTCTGGGTGTTGTTGAGTAAATTCAAAAGCAATCTGTGCGACAATTTGCTCGCCGATGGGACCGCCCACGCTGTTGACCTTTATCTCCCCCCTTATATCGCTAATATCATCTATTGTTGCCATTACGGCTTGGTCTAATTGGTCTAAAGCAGATTCGCACTGGTGGTAAAACCTTTTGCCTGCCTCTGTCAGCTTTAACGTTCTCGTTGTACGAATGAGTAATGTGACCCCCATTTGTGCTTCCAACTGGCTTAACTGTCTAGACACGTGCGATCGAGATACGTTTAAGGCTTCGGAGGCTTTGGTGAAATTTCCAAGCTTTGATATCAAAACAAATGTCCGAATATCTGATAGTTGAACCTGATTTAGTCTTTTCATTGCTGCCCCCAACAATCCAAAATTGCTTATTATTGTTGCAGTGTGGCAACAGTGTATTAACTAGATGACTATATATCAACAATGACCATTTCTCTAATATATCTGCATCTCGACAAATCATGGTGATTTGTTCGAAAGAACGAATTGAGGATTAAAAAATGAAAGAACTTATTGTTGTTACAGGTGCAAGCTCTGGTATTGGTGAAGCGATTGCGAAAAGATTTAGCGAGTTAGGCCATCCGTTATTGCTTATTGCACGCCGTATAGAACGTCTTCAGGCTCTTGATTTACCGAATACTTTGTGCGAGAGAGTAGATGTCACAGACAAAGCTAGTTTTGAAGTAGCCATTGCTAAAGCAGAAGAAGCTTATGGGCTTGTTGGAGGTCTGGTTAATAATGCTGGCGTGATGCTGCTTGGACAAATTGATAGCCAAGATCCGTTAGAGTGGAAACGCATGTTTGATGTAAACGTATTAGGTTTGCTGAATGGCATGCAGACGGTACTTTCGCCAATGAAACAGCGTAACACTGGTACCATAATTAATATAAGCTCGATAGCGGGTAAGAAGACTTTTCCCGATCACGCCGCTTATTGTGGAACTAAGTTCGCCGTACATGCTATTTCTGAAAATGTACGTGAAGAAGTAGCAAGCTCGAATGTTCGTGTTACTACAATTGCCCCTGGAGCTGTTGAAACAGAATTACTGTCGCACACGACTTCAGAACAAATTAAAGATGGATACAATTCTTGGAAAGAAGATATGGGTGGAGTTCTCGCTGCGGACGATATAGCCAGAGCGGTTATCTATGCCTATCAACAACCGCAAGATGTGTGTATCCGCGAAATTGCCTTGGCTCCGACTAAGCAACAACCTTAGTATGAAGTGCGGCCAAACAGCTTGAGTTATTCAAGCTGTTTGGCGCTAGCTAGTTTTAAAGTTAGGGCTAAACTAGCCAAATAATTGAAATAGAACAATGGCAATGACCGTACCAATCAATGGAATGATGACGGTTAACGCAGCCATGGGGCCATAAGCATCGTGGTGGGTTTCGCCACAAATTGACCTTATAGTGGTCACCACATATCCGTTTTGTGGCAGCGAATCAAGTGCACCCGATGAAATGGCCACAACTCGATGCAGCGCATCCAGATTTATTCCCGAGTCAACGTAATGAGGGGCAAGCAGAGGTAGAGCGATGGACTGTCCTCCAGATGCTGAACCTGTCATCGCGGCAATTGCTGATACTGCGACGGCTGCCCCAATTAGCTCGTTGCCGGGTATGGCTATTAAATAATCTACAGCGGCAGAGAAGGCGGGTGACATTTTCGCAACAGAGCCAAAGCCGACCACTGCAGCAGTGTTGCCTATCGCCAATAAAGCGCCGGTGGTTCCGTTCCCTATCGTTGTACTTATATTTTCAAGGTATCGAGTATTTAACAGCCAAGCAGTTAAGCAACCAGAGAGTAAAGCTAAAATCAACGCATATTGAGCAAACGTTTTGTGACCTAGCAAGGTAACGATCAATACAGATAATATCGGAATAAAGGCAACGATAGGCTTAGGCAACACTTTATTTTCTAAGACAGGGTCGTTATCTCGAGATTGGAAATATTCACCATTTGCGACGGCTTTTTGCAGCATTTTCTGAAGCCAAAAATACCCAAACAATGCCATAAATACCGCGACCACCATGCTAACTTGCCAACCAGCGTAAGGGGATGTGCCAAGATACTTTATTGGTATCCAATTTTGTATTTCGGGAGAGCCAGCAGATGTCATCGTAAACGTCACGGAGCCGAAGGCCATAACAGCGGGAATAAATCTTCTAGGTAGATTGGCTTGTTTAAATAGGCTTAAAGCAATTGAATAGGCTGAAAAAGCCACGACAAAAACACTGACTCCTCCATAGGTCAATATAGCGCATACGACGATGACGGCTAGAGCGGCATTGTGCATGCCTAATTTTTTCACAATCCATCGCGCTAAGCTATCTGCACAACCGCTGTCTTCCATTAATTTACCGAATAAAGCACCCAGCAAAAACATGAAAAACCAAGAGGCGATAAACCCTGTAAAGCCACTCATGTAACTATGTATAAAATCACTGTTTGTTGCTTCGTTAGGTAATAGAGATAAGCCGCCTGTTAACGCAATGATCATTGCGGTTAATGGGGCCGCGATAAGTAGGTTCATTCCTCTGATGGTAAAGTATATGAGTAAAGCGAGTGCGCCTATAAGGCCAAGTGAGCTGATCATATAATCTCCTATATCATGTGGGGAAATATATTTAAGTTCTTTTTAAGTTGAATGGTTAGGCCCTGAGACTCTATATGTTCATCTGGCCATGTTTAGGTAACAACTCTGAAGCTGCCCCTAGTGTTTTGCGGTGAAGATATTAACCTATGAGCATATTGTGGTTATGTACACGATTGTTTTTTTTGTTAACAATTAGTTAGAACGACATCTCTTATTATTGAAACAGTACTGAAAGGGAGTGTTATTGGAGCAAGGTATTTTGTTCGAGGTGGACTAGCCAGGTTTTTATATTTAATTTTAGCGAGATGTATGCTGGATTGTGCTAATGCCAGACTTGAACATCACCTAACTAGTGCTAGCGTTTTACTAGAGTATGCTCTAGAAATGTTAAAGCAAAAGAGCCAGTTATTATTGAAGTTGACGGACTCTAAAAACAAGGTGTAAAAGGCAATGAATCTAAATCCCGCAGTATAGGCAGAGTCAGGCGCACCAAAAAAAGATGGACCTTACATAAACTCTGACTCATCAGGAATTGGCTATGAAATTCTTCAATGATTTGAGCTTCAAGTGGAAACTCGCCGCTCTCGTGCTCCTTCCAATCATTTGTATGCTGTTGTTTGCTCAATTAGAAATACAGCTGGACTGGAAAACACAACATGAAAACCAGCAAATACAAGAGCTTGCTAAGTTGTCAGTGAAAGCCAGCTCTCTTGTCCATGAAATGCAAAAAGAAAGAGGGGTCACGGCAGGTTATTTAGGTAGTGGAGGTAAAAAGTTTGCCAGTGAAATGCAGCAACAACGTATAGAGGTGGACAAAAGGCTAGAGACCTTACTTAAATACCTTAAAACCTTTGACGTGGCCCAATTTGGTGACAAGTTCACTCAGCAACTTAAAGCAGCGTTGGATATGAGCGCGCAGCTTAGTGACCAGCGAAAAGCAATTTCTGAACTGCGTTTACCGCTAAAACAAGCCATCGGTTATTTTACCTCAATGAATGCAACGTATTTAGATATTGTAGGCTTGCTGCCGATACTGAGTTCGGATGGACGTGTCAGTAATATGGGTGTGGCGTATTTTAATTTTTTGCAAAGTAAAGAACGAGCGGGAGTGGAACGAGCGGTATTGGCAGGGGTATTTGCTCAAGATAAGTTTGGCGAAGGTGTTTTTAATCGGCTGCAATCTCTGATAACCACCCAGAACGTCTATATGGACGTATTCAAGTCACTTGCCACACCTCAGCACCTAGCATTTTTTGCCAGTACGATGAACGGCAATTTTATCGATGAAACGGAAAAAATGCGCAATATTGCGATTGCAAAGGCTAGTACGGGTCAGTTTGGTGTCGATCCAGCGTATTGGTTCCAAATGCAAACAACCAAAATTAATGCGTTAAAAAAAGTGGAAGACAGGCTTTCTATTGATTTAGTTGATTTTGTTCATGAACTTGAAGTGAACGCGGGGCAGGCGCTCAATGCTTCGATTATTACCACTGTACTAGCCTTAGCTTTGACTATCGCTTTCTTGATTTTTGTTCAACGGCTTATCACTCGTCCATTAGATAGCTCTGTTCAAATTGCTAACGCGATAGCCAATGGAAAACTTGATAACACCATTGATGCGAAATCTAATGATGAAATAGGTAAGCTTTTGAGTGCATTGGGTACGATGCAAAGTAAACTAAGTGCTCAAATTGAAAAAGAACGGAAACAAGCGGCTTCGAGCAACCGCATACGTCAAGCTTTGGATAATGTCTCAGCAAACGTTATTGTTGCAGATGCAAGTAATACAGTCATTTACATTAATAGTGCCTTCGAACAGCTCCTAAGTAGTAAAACAAGAGAGTTGCAAAAAGAGCTACCAAACCTCGATGTTCGAGCATTGCGTGGCGCCAATATCAATGTATTTGATAAACCATCAAAGCCACTGTTTAGTCAATTGAGCACTATAAGGAATACTCATCAAGAAGAAGTCACCATTGGCGGGCGCATTTATAATATCGTTGCCAATCCGGTTTTAGGTGATAACGGAGAGCGATTGGGTACTGTAGTTGAATGGGCTGATTTGACCGAGCAACGAGATGCAGAAGATCAAGTCGCAAGTGTGATAAAGGCGGCAGTTACTGGCGAGCTGAGCAAGCGATTAGATAGCTCACGCTACCAAGGTTTTATGCGCACGTTGGCGGAAGGTATTAACGAGATGTTGGATGCCATCGTTAGCCCATTAAACGTAGCGGCTGAATACGTTGAGCGAATTTCTAAAGGTGATATCCCAGAGCCAATTTCCGAAGAATATCAGGGTGACTTTAATAAAATTAAAAATAATCTAAATACATGTATTTCGGCAATCAATCGTATGGTCACTGACGCGGACACTTTGGTTGGAGAGGCATTGCGCGGTGAGTTGAAAGCTCGCGCAGATGAAACTCAACATCAAGGTGATTTCCGCAAGATTATCGAGGGTGTTAACGCGACGTTAGATGCCGTCGTCAATCCTCTCAATATGGCTGCTGACTATGTGAATCGAATAGCCAAAGGTGACATCCCAGAGCCTATTACGGCAGATTATCAGGGTGACTTTAATAAAATTAAAAATAACCTGAACACCTGCATCACCGCTGTCAATCGTATGGTAGGTGACGCCAATACGCTAGTGGAAGAGGCACTGCAAGGAGAGCTAAAAGCACGGGCAGATGCCAGCAAGCATCAAGGTGATTTCCGTAAGATTATTGAAGGCGTGAATGCAACGTTAGACGCAGTAGTTACTCCTCTTAATACCGCTGCAGATTACGTCAATCGGATCTCGAAAGGTGATATACCTGAGCCAATCACCGAGGAGTATCAAGGAGATTTCAATCATATAAAAAACAACCTGAACACGTGTATTGCCGCAATTAATTTACTAATTACCGACGCTAATAAACTAGCAAATGCTGCGGTGCAAGGCGAGCTCTCTGCTCGAGCAGATGAGACACAACATCAAGGCGATTTCAGAGATATCATTGCAGGTGTGAACTCTGCTCTAGATGCGATTGTGCCTCCTATCGCTGAATGTAAAAGTGTTTTAAGTGCGCTTGCTCAAGGCGATCTAACGGAATCAATGAATGGTGATTTCCAAGGAGAGTTTGCGGTTTTACAACAGGCAGTGAATACGAGTGTCGGAAACTTATCCAATTTGGTGAATGAAATACTCGTTTCATCGAGTAGCATTCGTACCGCTTCTCAGGAAATTCGCAACGGAAATATTGATTTAAGTAAACGGACTGAAGCTCAAGCCGCTTCGTTAGAACAAACTTCAGCAAGTATCGAACAGCTAACAGGGACCGTAACAAAAAATACCGAGAACACGCAGTATGTGAACGAGCTTTCGACAGAGACGAGTACTCAAGCTGAAGCCGGTGGCGATGTCGTCAATCAAGCGGTATCGGCTATGGAAGAAATTAGCGCAAGTAGTAAAAAGATTGCGGATATCATTGCTGTCATTGAAGAAATTGCTTTTCAAACAAACTTGCTTGCACTTAACGCTGCAGTGGAAGCGGCGAGGGCCGGAGAGGATGGCCGAGGTTTTGCGGTGGTTGCCGCAGAAGTTCGCAACCTAGCGCAACGAACTGGAGTGGCAGCCAGAGACATTGCTGAGTTAATTAAAGACAGTGTTGTTAAAGTTGACGAAGGAGGCCGTCTTGTTAATGAGTCCGGTACGACGTTAACGGAGATTGTGACTTCGGTAAAACAAGTGGGTTCGGTCATTGGAGATATAACTAAAGCCAGTGAAGAGCAGTCTGTCGGTATTAGTGAGGTGAATAAAGCTATCGCTGAAATGGATAAGATGACGCAGCAAAATGCGGCGCTAGTGGAAGAAACGTCTGCAGCGAGTCAATCCATGGAAGATTTAGCCAAAAGGCTAACGAAACTAATGGGCACATTCAAGACTTCGTCAGCTCATGGCAACAACGTTCAAACGGTCAAACTGGCTAAAGGAGCATAGCGGGTTTGAGATGCCTGCAGAGCTTGCCTACAAGTTCACTGCAGTAGCCTCGTCTCATCTAAGACCTTCGATAGTCTAGGGTGAGGCGTGAGGCAATGTAGATAGTTGCAGTGAAAGTCATCGTCAATTTTTGCGCGGTTTTGGACAAAGTTTATGGTATGCCTCACCTAATACTCTCGAAGTGAGGCAGCACAATATCAAGTACAAATAATTCAGAGATTCAACAACTTCCTTATTCAGTAGCTAGTTTTCTTACTTTTCGGCCATAAAACACGGTTGCGAATATAAGTGCGACTATTGCCAATGACATAATGTAAAATGGTGGTGCCATCTTAAAACCCGATTGTTTAATCATAAGTAAAGAAATGACAGGTGCAAAACCACCAAAAATAGCATTGGCAAAGTTATAGCATATAGATATTCCACTAAATCGTATATTGGTTTCAAATAGACTAAACAAGGTTTTAGGTATGATGACGGCCGAAGTAGCACTTAAAATAGCGCTGAGAACGACAGAAACTATAAAGAAATGACCGGTTAGAGTATAGAGTAAATAAATAGGATATGGTAAGACAAACGCTAAGACGCACCCAAAAAGAATAAAAGAATACGTTGAGATTTTGTCAACTAAATGCCCAAACGGTATACAGAAAATACATGAAAGGAGCAGTCCTAGTGTGATAAACCAATGCAAGTTCGGGATTGTATGGTCAACAATTTTAACTAAATAGTCTGGTAAGAAAAACCAGAGAGAATAAAACGTAGCGGCATTGATCGACACAATAAAAATACCAAGTAAAACGCTTGTTTTTTTACGGCGAAAAATAGCAAGCACCGGTATCTTTTCTTTTTGTTTTAGCTTTTCAAAATCTGCTGATTCTGTTAGTTGGCTTCGAACAAAGAACCCCATTAGACCAATTACCCCACTAATGAAAAACGGTATTCGCCAACCATAATCTAGCATCTGTGCATGATTCATCATTATCAAAAGCAATGAAAGAGTCAATGAACCTAACACGGCCCCCAACCACATCGAACTAAACATATAACCACCATTTTTTCCTGATTGAGCAGAATTGGATTCTGTAATATACGTAATGGCGCCGGGAAACTCTCCTCCTAAAGACATACCTTGAAGTAAACGGAATACCGTGATTAGTATTGAAGAGTATATGCCGATTGAATTGTATTCTGGGGTGAAACCAATCATAAGTGTAGAGAAAGCCATTATAAAAATAGAGTATGAAAAAAGTTTGGCTCGTCCATATTTATCACCTAGGTGGCCAAAAATAATTCCACCAAGTGGCCTTGCTACATAGCCAATAGCAAAAATTGAAAATGTGGCAATAAGAGCTGTCATACTATCTGTATGAGGAAAAAATACTTCGGCAATATAACTCGACATAACGGCATAAACGATGAAATCATACACATCGAGCATACCACCTATATTTACCATTAATATTTTTTTAAAGTTACTATTAGATTCCATTAGGTTTTCTCTTATACTGCTATGTAAAACAATAACATAGCAATCAACCATTAGTGGAGGCAAGTAAACGTAAATACCCCATGGATAACTAAGAAGTACTTTTACAGCACTTGTACTAACACATTTACCTTGTTAGATTTATATCAAGAGCAAAAGCTCTTTTACCGATGTTAGGTCATGACTCCAACTCGTTGATATATCGCGCAATCCAATTTTTAAGAAGTAGCCATTGCCATTATCGAAGTCCCTTGCCGTTTTTGTCGACAAACAGTGGCCGTTTGGGGGAAACAAAATGAATCAACGCTGACTTTGGTATACTCGGGAAACATGATTTAAACGCATTGTGGCTCATGCTTTCGGGAAGCGAAATGCAGACGCCCTCAAAGTTTCACTCTGAACCACCTTTTTGCCTAATTGAGACGGCGGACTACACTATTTTGTAGGAGGCTTAAATTCTAATATGACAATGCCTTTTATAGAGGGATCACATGATTATAGGACCACTCAAGGCAAAAGCTTCTCTACTTGAATCTAGTTTTATTCAACTTACTGTTTTCATATCGGTCGTTTTATTATTCCCTTTCACGGGTTTTGCCAACGAAAAAAATACACTTGATTGTTATAGTACCGTGTTCTCTCCTTATGTTATTGATAACGATGGTGAAATAAGTGGAATAGATGTTGATGTTATTACAGAAGTTGGAGATAGATTGGGCATTGATATTACCTTTTCACTCAGACCTTGGAAGAGGCTTGAGAAAAATATTAAAGAAGGTTCTATAACGTGTGCTGCAGCTTACTTTAAAACTGAGCCGCGCATGGAGTATATGGACTTCACAAACGTACCTCTGCATATTACTTCTTATACACTCTTTACCAGTACAAAAAATAGCAATAAAGCTTTTAATTCTTTTCAAGACCTGAAAGGCTGGACGATTGGAGTAAACAGAGGTTTCAAAACAACACCAGACTTTGAGGATGCGGTAACAAGCGGGCTTATAAAAAGGCACGATGTCAAAAATGAAGAGCAGAGCTTAAAAATGATTCAGTTAAACAGAATCGATGCAATGTTAACTAATTATCATGTAGGCTTGTACAACATTAGAAATATTGGCGCATCGCAAATTGTTCCAATACTCCCTTCAATTCAATCTAAACCCGCATATTTTGTCTTTTCCAAGAAAAAAGACCTGGCACATCTCGTTCCGAAATTTGATGAAGTTTTATTTTCTATTCTCCAAGACGGGACCTACAAAAAAATTGTTGATAAATATCTGTCAACACAGGCTAAGACAGACGTGAACTGAACAGCATCACAGGAGGCTTACACTGCGCAAACCGAGCCGCGATCGATAATCTTTGGTGTGTGAAACTCCAAGTTAGTATTTGGCTCAATTAACTTTCGAGTGGCGTCTTTAGCCATTAGGGTGATTGGGAAATGTAAGCTCGTTAATTTTGGAATTATGTAATTGGCGCGCATACCGCTGTCGTAACAAATGAGAGAAATATCATCGGGGACTCGTAATCCATGCTCAGAAATTGCGAGAAGTGCGCCCACGGCCATTTCCTCATTACAGCAATATATCGCTGTACTACTGTTTTTTTGCAATATCTTGCAAGTGTTTTCGTAGCCACTAGGTAGATCATATTCGCCAGCTAAGCATTGAGTCGGAGACAGGCCAGCCTGACTCATTGCATCGAGAAAACCTTGTTTTCTTAATTGGCTAGAGCCGCGGGACTCAGGGCCGCTAATACAGGCGATTTGGCGGTGTCCTTTGCTAATGCAAAACTCTGTTGCCAATTGACTGGCTAAACGATGATCGAATGACACGCATCGATTTTCTAAACCTTGTACCAACCTATCTAACAGTACAAATTGTTTTTCTTGAGAGGCTAAATTACGTAGCTGAGCATCAGTGAGTGCGCGAACATGTAAAACTAGACCGTCACAGTTCATATTGTATAGCTTGTTGATAGCATCTAGCTCATTTTCGACACTCCCTCGACCTTTCATGACTAAAAGTTGTTTTTGGTGAGAGTCAGCCTCACTCTGAACATTGTCCATTAAGCTACCAAAGAATGCGCCCAGATAAGAGGTTGTCACTAATCCAAGCGTGTGGCTTTTGTTTGATGCTAAAGATTTTGCTGCGAGGTTGGGCGCATAGCCGAGCTCGGCTATGGCCTTTTCTACAACGAGTTTGGTTTTGCTTCTAACTTTGTTCTCACCATTGACAACTCTTGAAACTGTGGCTCGTGAAACTCCGGCTAAAGCGGCGACATCTTCTAAAGTTGCCATGTGGTGTTGAACTCCTGTAAGTATCTAAGCAAACTGTGGCAAGTAAGCATTATTGATTTCCAATACCTCTTCAAGTAGTGGTGCTGCGATTTCTGCATCACCGATGAGAGGGTTCGTGATTAGCGCAAGTAGTGCTGCTTCTTTATTACCATGCACAGCCGCTTCTATCGTTAAACGTTCAAAGCTTTTAACATGCGCCGTTAATCCATGCATAGCCTCGGGCAATTGACCAAAGGCGAGTGGGTGTGCTCCTTGGCCATCAACAATACAATCTGTTTCAATGATAGCATCATCAGGAAGCCCAGATATTGTGCCATTATTTCTGGTATTTACCGTGAGGCGAGTACCTAAATTGTTATGAATGGCGCAGATAAGTTCAATTGCGACCTGAGAATAAAATGAACCCCCTCGAAAGCTCAGCTGTTCTGGCTTCTCACAAAGGTTTGGGTTTGAATAAATGTCGAACAATTCTGCTTCTACCTTCATCACCTGTTCGGCTCGTGTGCCTTCATTTTGCGCCTGTTCAAGCTCGTCACCTAACATGGTTCTTGTTTGATAAAAGTAGTGGTGGTAGGGGCAAGGAATCGCATTTAACGCCCGCAAGAAATTCGGTTCCCAAGGATCTTCTTTGATATTGTTCATTGTTAGTTCTGCGCCGTTACAAAGAAGATCGATCACTTTATTGGTGATGTTTTCACCTTTGTGCGTCACCTCGTGCGCCCAGACCATATGATTGAGGCCAGCAAATCGCAACTGTATGTCTTCATATTTTGCTTCAAGCATATTGGCAATCATATGATGCATGGTAATCGGCACGTTACATAGGCCAATAATTTTTGCATTGCTATAGCGCGAGACGGCTTCTGTCACAATGCCAGCAGGGTTGGTAAAGTTGATAATCCAAGCATCTGGCGCCAGCTTTTCAACCAACTTGGCAATGTTAAGCATTACAGGGATAGTACGAAGCGCTTTTGCAAACCCACCGACGCCAGTGGTTTCTTGTCCTAGCAAGTTATATTTTAAGCCTAAACGTTCGTCGGCAGCGCGAGCAGGCAACTGACCTACCCGAAGTTGAGTTAACACATAGTCTGAGCCCAAAATGGCGTCTTCTGGGCTGCAATGAGTCGTGATCTCAACGTGTTCTAAACCCGACTTATCCAACATTCTGCGGGTTAAAGCAGCAATGGTTTCAAGCTTGTTCTTACCTGCTTCAACATCAACAAGTGCTAACTCATGCAGAGGGATGAGTTTCCAGCGTTCAATCAATCCTTCAATAAGTTCAGGAGTGTAGCTGCTACCGCCACCAATAATGGTTATTTTTGCTGTTTTCATTTGCTTTCTCCTTGCTTGGTTGAAGTTCGGCGGTACAACTCAATCATATCTGTGGCTAAGTCTTGAATAACCATCGCGTTCATTAAATGATCTTGAGCGTGGACAAGTATCAACGTTGTGGGTAGCTTGCCACTACCTTCATCTAACCCAATCAGCTGGGTTTGCACTTTATGCGCTTGATTGACTGCTTCCTTTGACTCATTTAGCCGTTGTTTTGCTTGTTCGAAATCATCATTTCTTGCACTTTGAATAGCCATCAAAGCGCAGCTGCGAGCACTACCCGATGTCACAAGCAATTCCATGATGGTGGACTCTAAATCGATGTTTTCTAGTTTATTAGCGTCTAGGTCTGAGGCTGTTATTGTGTCCATGTTATTTTCCTATTAGGCGTTCGCTGATGAAGTGACGCTTGCATTTGCTTGAGTGTCTTCGGTTATTTTTTCTTCTTTGCAAAGTTGTCTTTCGTAGGCTTTAAAGAACGGATACCAAATCAGGCTATCGACAACAATCAGGGCGATGACAAGAACAAACGCTCGGTAATCCCAAGAAGCGGAGATCATTGCGCCAATCGGAGCGGGAGTTGTCCAAGGTGCCATTGCAATCATAGTTTCGACAACATGCATATTGAGAGCAGCATAGCTGATCAGCACGTTTACGATAGGAACCAACAATAGTGGAATAAACATGATTGGGTTCATGACAACAGGTGAGCCAAAAATCAGTGGCTCGTTGATGTTAAATATGGCCGGTACAACGCTGAGTCTGCCTATTGTTTTCAGGTGAATAGAGCGACTTCGTAAATACATAAAAGCCAGAACCAAAGTGGAGCCAGATCCACCGATACACAAATAAAATGACCAGTAAGGAGCGGTTAAAATGTGGGTTGCTTGAGCTCCATGAGTAATGAGCGCGGCATTCGCTGCAATATTTGCCATGAAAATGGGGTTGAGCAAACCTGTCACGATGTTGTCACCGTGAATCCCGGCAAACCAAAGCAAGTTAGCTACTGTTACCGCGATCAAAATC
This sequence comes from Vibrio sp. A37, assembly GCF_059777565.1. Taxonomy (NCBI): domain Bacteria; kingdom Pseudomonadati; phylum Pseudomonadota; class Gammaproteobacteria; order Vibrionales; family Vibrionaceae; genus Vibrio; species Vibrio sp. A37. The sequence continues at coordinate 108,416 of NZ_JBLNLI010000002.1, forward strand.
GCAGGGAGACTGCCTCCGAGCGCGACCAAAGGTTGAAAAGCTTTCATCACAGCAGCAGGCAATAACATGCTGTATTCACTTTGCAAAAACAGACTCAGAGGGTAGACGGTCAACATGATGCCAATGACGGGATACAAAAGCTCAAAAGAACGAGCTATTGCTGGTGGCACTTGTTCCGGCATTTTTATCGTCACGTTGTACTTCTGCAACAGACGAATGAGTTCCACTGACCAAATCGCACAAATGATAGCTGTGAATACGCCTTTTCCACCTAAGAACTCCATAGACATGTGGTTATTGATTTGTGGAGCGGAAGCAAGCAAAAATGCCATCAGGGACAGCATTGCTGCAGTGAGGCCATCGAGTTTATAGTGCTTAGCTAAGCTGTAGGCAGTACCGATGCTGACAAAGACACTCATGAGCCCCATTGTCATGAAATAGGGCATAGTAATCGTGCCCCAATGGTGTTTGGCAAGTTGAACCCAAAAGTGGCCAAAAGTTGAGGTCGTATCGGCGCTAAATGGTGGGTTGGCCACGATAAGCATCATACTCCCGACGATTAAAAATGGCATCGCTGAAATGAAACCATCTCGAATAGCAATGATGTGCGGTTGGGTGCCCACTTTTGTTGCAATAGGAGCAATACGATTTTCAACCACACGCATCATTGAAGAATAAAGACCCATCTGAATCTCCTACTGTGTTAGTTGACAAGCTCTAGCGCACTATCCAAGACTTTGTCCCCGCGCATGGTTCCATAGTCGAGCATATTGATAACTGACACTTTCTTATTGAGAGGCTCGGCGAGTTCTGTGATTCTAGCTTGTTCGTATTTAACTTGAGGACCAAGCAGGACAACATCATAGTTACCTATGTGCGCCTCAATTTCTGAAACAGAAACGGCATTGATTTCGACGTCTAGTTGGCGCCTGCTTGCTGAATCGAGCATTTTTTTCACCAGAATGCTAGTTGACATTCCTGCAGCACAGCATAGAAGAATCTTGTTCATGTTTTGTCCTCAACAATGGTTTGATTAGTTTTATATCACAAATGTGAGCGCTCTCATTTGGGGTGAAGATAAGTTTTTTCGCGGCGTGAAATTGAGATCTAGGTTTGATTTGCTCGTAGTCAATAGAAACGGAGATGAATATATGTGCTTTGTACCACAGATTGAAGCGAATGGGTGTCGGCGAGTACTTTAGTTGGTGATAAAGAACATGCTGTACGGCCAGGTCGTATATAGATTATTGAAATTTCATGATATTTTAATGTTACCTTGAGCTAGGTTTGATATCTGTTTGAGTAGGTACGTTAACTCTGTATCAAAATACGATTCTCGCTTAGGATGTGATTGCTCGTCTCGGATTCAAGGAAGTGGAATGAAAAAACTGACACGCGTTGCCGTTATTGGCTTGTTACTTTTGGCCCTAATAGTTTTGGTTGGTTGGGGTTATCTCCATTATTTACTCCCAAACAAAAGCGGCTCGATTAAAACAAACGCTGTCGATAAGACGACAAAAGTGTTGACGGACAAGTGGGGAATTCCTCATATCGAGGCACAAAATGCCCATGATGCTTATTTTGCATTGGGTTTTGTCATGGCCCAAGATCGCCTGTTTCAAATGGACTTGCAACGTAGAGTTGCGCAAGGCGAATTGTCAGAAGTATTAGGCGCTTCAACAGTCAAAGTTGATAAGATGTTTCGCACTCTTCTTATTAGGCAGCAAGCAGAGAAATACCTAAAGCAACATTCAGCTTCTGATTCCAAAGCCCTTTCAATTTTAGATGCTTTCTTAGCGGGGATTAATGAGTTTATCGCGCAGGGCAAGTTTCCTATCGAATATACGATTTTAAACGTAAAACCTAAGCCTTTTACTCGTGTGGATGCAATAGCGTCAATGGGTTATGTCGCCTACACCTTTGCCCAAGGAATAAAGCGAGATTCGCTATATAGCAAGCTATTACCGAGACTTGGTGAAGCAGATATGAAGGTGCTTTACCCAAATTACCTCGATGAAAATCACACCACCATATTGCAGCCGAGTGTTAACGGCCAAGCAAGCCTAAGTACCAGCGCTAATTCAAAACAAATGGACGCCAACTTGGCAATCTTGCACGACTCGTGGCAGCAAATTTTTGACCAAGCGAATCAAGTAGTGCCAGCCATCACAGGCAGTAACTCATGGGTTATTGCACCATCTCGAAGTGAAAGTGGTAGTGCGTTGCTAGCGAATGATCCACATGTTGGAGTGTCGAATCCGGGAACATGGTATGAAGCCCAAGTAACTTATCCAGGATACGACAACTATGGTTATCATATACCTTTAATGCCATTTCCTCTACTAGGACAAACGAAAAGCAAAAGTTGGTCACTGACCATGTTTGAAAATGACGATATGGACTTATATGCCGAAACCTTCGATCCGAGCAATCCAGAGCTGGTTAAGTACAAAGGCAATTGGGTGAAAGTGAAAACCTACCATGAAGTTGTTCGAGTAAAAGGAGAAGAGCCACAGCCTTTGACGATTCGGGTAACCCCTCATGGCCCTGTTATTAGTGATTTCATCAAGGGGTACTCCGGAAAGCCTGTCTCACTCTACTGGACCTACTTAGACGTTGATAACCCGGTATTAGACGTTTTGTACGGAATGAGCTATTCAAAAAATTTAGCTGAGTTTAGACAGGCAGTTTCTCAGCTGGCCGCTCCAGGGTTAAACATTTCTTATATTGATAATCATGGCAATATTGCTTGGTGGGCGGCAGCAAAACTGGTTGTTCGCTCTCCCCATGTGACGGGCAAAAAAATACTGGATGGAGCCTCGGGTGAAGACGAAATAAAAGGATATTTGCCTTTTTCTAGTAACCCTCACCTAGTGAACCCGAAATCAGGGGTGATCGTCACGGCGAATAATTTACCGACAGCGGAGCCTATTCCACCCATTGGTCTTATACCGGGATATTACGCACCTTCGGATAGAGCGGCGAGAATAAATCAACTGTTGAACACAAGAAACAAGTGGAGTTTAGAGCAACTCAAAACAGCACAGACAGATATGACAGTGGCAGAAGCCGATAAAATGTCTCGTTTCATGGTTGAAGTTTTGCAAAAGCAGAAAGGCTCGTTATCTGCTACTGAAAATAGGGCGTTAGAAGCGCTGCAAAATTGGCACGGCCTTTATTCGGTAGATTCTGTTGGGCCGACCGTATTTGAATTCACAACTTACCATCTGCTTAAAGATTTGCTAGCAAAAAAACTGGATGAAGAAGAATTTCGACGCTATATGAATTTGTCTGATCACTGGAATTTCCTAAAAGCGTATTTGAAGCCCGGTGAGTTAAGCGATGAAACCAATGTGGATTTTTTCACCATTCCTAAAAGTAAAGTCATCATGCAAGCCTTTAAACAAGCTGTAGCAGAGATAGTTGAAAAGCAGGGTAGTGATGCAACAAAATGGCGCTGGGGAGAGGTTCATTGGGTCGAGTTTTCTCATCCTCTGGGCAAAGTAAAACCGCTCAACCTATTCTTCAATTTAGGCCCTTATTCAGCACCTTCGGGATACCCGGCAATCAATAAATTTAAGTCAAGGAAGGGCAACCATGATTATCGTGCAATATCTATCCCATCGACCAGAAGGTTGGTCAGTTTTGCTGCAAACGAGCCCTCTTGGAGTATTTTGCCCACTGGCAACTCTGGCAACGTGATGAGTAAACACTATTCTGACCAGACTGATATGTTTTTACACAATAAGTATCGCAAGATCCTAAAAACAACAGATCAAGTTAAAGTTAATACAGAAGCGGTATTGATGTTTGAACCATTGAAAAGCGAAAGGTGAGCTTGCCCGTGGGATCTTGGTGAAAAGAAGATGCGGTGAAAAATAGCCTGCAAGAGCGTCAAACTTTTGCAGGTTATTGAATTGCTAACCGATTAAATTGATTCGATTAGGATTTTTACTAACGTGTCGGGATCATCAACCATTACGTTGTGGCTACAAGGTAATGAAATTGTCTCCCAGTTTGCTAGCTTTTGAGCGTTTTCATAAAAAGGCTTACCCACACCAGGGTAACCCCATTCGGTCGCATAAATGTAAATATGCCTAGAGATATCTTCCCATTTGCCTTCTAACTCGACCGCTTGTTCGAAAGTGCTTAGTGGGTGAGCTTTACACTGGCGGTCTACCCATGCTTGGTCTTCAACGTTAACCCCAAAAGCTGCGGATGGAGCTGGCGTAATCCAAGCGTTGTTGCCTTTAGTTACCGCGTTGTTCTTAAATTCAGACGCAGCTTCAGTTGGTAGTAAATCTAAAACGCATTGTTTATTTGCAGGTACCAGTGCATCTAGGTAAACCAGAGATGTCACTCGTTCGGATAATCTGTCGGCAATACCAGTAATGACCATTCCACCATAGCTGTGACCGCACAGGACTATGTCAGTGAGCTCCTCACTTTCGATGACATTAATCACATCTTGTATGTGGGTCTCTAGATCGATGTTGCTGTCAATTAGGTGCGAGCGATCTCCTAATCCAGTCAGAGAGGGAGTAAAAACATTATGCCCTTGTTCACGTAATGATTTTGCTGCTCTTGTCCAACACCATCCGCCCAGCCATGCTCCGGGAATTAAAACGAAATTAGCCATATTTAACCTTCATCGAATATTTAAATTTGCTTTACTAGTGTAATGAATTTTATTTCAACTTATTAAGCCGAGTGCTCTATATCATCGTAGCAATGAGCTTGAGTCGGGAAATCACCCGATGACACTTCTTTTACATATTGTTCAATACTTTCTCGAACAAGCTTTGTTCCATCCATATATTGTTTTACAAACTTAGATTCAAATGGTGGCTTTAAGCCGACTAGTTCGTGCAAGATTAGTGACTGTCCATCTGTGTGTGGGCCTGCACCAACACCAATAGTTGGAATGCTCAGTTCTTCACTGATTCTTTTACCAAGTTGAGATGGGATATATTCTAAAATAATGGAGAAACATCCAGCTTCTTCAAGCTGTTTTGCCTCTTCTAAAATAAGGTCTTGTGCAGACTTTGTATTACCTTGAGATTTAAATCCGCCCAAGGCGTGAATATGCTGTGGTGTTAAGCCTATATGGCCCATGACTGGAACACCTGACTCTACAATATGTTTTATCGTTTCTAAGTTTCCACGAGTACCTTCGAGCTTAACAGCTTGCGCCCCAGCCTGAATAAGCTGAGTCACGGCTTCCATTGTTGAATGTAGCGACTTTCGGTAGCTCATGAATGGCATGTCGGCGATGATGAATTTGTCTGTGCCTCTTGCTACAGCGCGAGTAAAAAGCGTGACTTCATCAAGTGTTGCGTGGGTCATATCTGGGTGGCCTAGCATAACGACGCTGCCTGAATCCCCGACTAATACACAATCGATGTCTGTATCCGATACAATTTTAGATAGCGCATAGTCAAAACAAGCCACCATGGTAATTTTTTGATTTGCTTGTTTTTTCTTTTGAAAGTCATTAACTGTTTGCATACTTCATTTCCTAATAAATAAGATCTGATTGCAATGCTTATTCAGTCAATCCATTTAATTTAGCAAGTTGATATTCATATTGAGAATATAAAATCAAAAAGTTTAATAGTTCACATCCATTGATGCGTAAAGAAAATTTGTTGAATTTAAATTTACACTATTTGAATAACCATTTAATCAGTGGTTTATGGTTTGTATTATTTTTTACCCAAGGGGTTTTCGTTGGGATATTGTGTTCGTGTGCACTATAAATATTTATTTTTATATTGTCAAAGATGATTTTTCTTTAATTGGTGATTTATAAGTGCGAATATTAATAACTGATAAATTAAATCGAAATATATATTAAATGGTAGAAAGTAGTGGAATAAAAATTGATTATATTAAGGCAGTAATAGAGTGGTGTCATTTATAGTGGACGTACTTAAAAATCTAGTTTCTTGAGTACGTCACCCCATTTTTTCGATGATATTACTTTGGTCTTAGAGCCTATTTATGCCAGATATATCAATATTCAAGCATGCGACATCCGTTCCTTGAGCTAGCCGAAGTATGGATTATAATTTTGTAAATAGGTCTAAAGGAGAGACATGGAAATGGGCAATAGGCTGCTTTGTGAGTTGGTCGGTGAGCGGATTTTAGGCGTGTTAGGTACATATCCTCCAGGAAAAAATGGCATGGATGTATATGTATGTGGTGTGGATGTGATTGAGGATACGAGACTAAGTGTTCAGCTCCCACATGGTCATCAGTTACGAGAAAATCAGCTTGTTACTGTTCATCTAGATAACCGATCAAACAATACAACCTACGATGAAGAGCTCAGTGTTTACAGGGTATCGTACAAAGGTGTTGTGACCCATAAATCTGAATATGAAGTAATTGTCGACGCGGAAGAGTATCAAGTGTTTCACGGCAATCATTGTGAAAAAGAATATCATTCTCCAATCTATCAATATCCAGATGATAATAGGCAAATCCAAGAAATTAAAACGAGCCCCTTAAAAAAAGTGCCCGTTCCAGATGTTTTGTGTCATGACAACAAAGCTGGTGTCTTATTAACTTACGCAGAGAAACAACCTCATACTACCGTACTTGCGTATTTATCAACTTATGATGACGACATTTTTTTCATCACTTTTCCTAGCACATTTAAATCCAACGTATTGAAGAAAAATAATCACTGTTACTTTGTCATCGATGGAAGGACGTCCACATCATTAGATATTACGATGGAATGGAACTACAACATTATTAGAGGAGAAGTGTTTCAGATAGATAAACAGTCTCAACTTTTTGGTCATTTACAACAAGTTTTTATTACAAAAAATCCTTATGAAACAGCGTTTTTTAATCATCCAGATGTCGAAATGTATCACCTGATCCCAGACCATATGGTGTGTCCCCGGCTGGCTTCATGACATAGATTAACATGCTCTAACCTGCTGAAACGTTTTTACTCCGAGTAGTATTGATATTCGGTTTCTGCCATGTAGCTAGAAAACTTGTTGAACGTCGTCAACAACAACTGCAAAGCTCGTATCTCAACGCCTGAAGTCCAAGCCTTATTGCGACATAAACATTTAGCTAATTGCCCAGATAGGCGATTGGGATTTTCGTTCCATCAATTCTTATTAGTTTCTTTTTGTTAACCCCTAGTTGAAATTTGTCCTAAGATTAATGTCGGTACAATTAATTATATTAATCAAAGATTGCCATGCATGGAGAGAATCAATGCCGACTCATGAAGATATACCAGTTACAGAAGCACAGGTTAGGAAAAACAAAGCTAAGGTATTAGCAAAGATAAATCAGCAACGGAATATGTCTCAAGGTTTTCGCTTGGTGAATGTGAAACAGTATCAAAAAAAGTTATTGGAATTAAAGAGAAAGTTGGAGTCTTATGACTATGTGAATGAGGCGAATAAACACCAAGATGAAGTCATTCTAGACATCATGACGAATACCGGAAAGATAAATAACTACCTAGAGCAGGAAACCTCTCAAAAGCTAAAATCAGGAACAGCAGACTTCCACTCAAAAAACCAATTAGCAAATGCACAGCTAAAAAAGAAGCAACTATTTCTAATGTTTATGGAAATTACCGAGGCTCAAGAAGAATTGAAGGAGTTTTCAGTCACTGTTGCATCAACAACAAACGGTACTGTTAAGCAGCCTCCAGGTGCGTATTTTGGTGTAAAGGACTTTCACGGTGCGTTAGACAAAATAACAAACAGGAAGCGCCATTATGATATTGGTGATCTTAAAGACGCAGCACGTATGACCATTATTTTCGAGACACTTGATGATATGGTCGCCGCTAAAGCCTTGATACGTCTGACAGAGGAATTTACCCAATTACAACACCACCAATCTGCAATGAAAGATCGCTATGGGACGAGTACCGGCGACGACGCAAAGTTTAATTGCGGTGCAACGGATGCGGGATACAAAGATATAAAATTCTTTTTGAAGATGAGTAATGGTCATATTGGTGAGCTTCAACTGAATACACGTAACATGATTGTCGCAAAAAAGAACGGCCATATTATTTACGATATATTACGTGATGGCGGTTCTCTAGATCAGCCTTTCACCATTACCAATCATGAAGTTCTTGCGAAAGTTAATCGCAACATGAGTGAAAAATGGTTTAACTTCATTCGTAATCGAGTACCTAAAGCGAAACAAGACTTACCAATCATCATGGCTCTAGTTGATCGCATGAAACATAATATGGCGAATGGCAATCCTTCATTGGTGGTTTCATTAGAAGAGATAGAAGCGTTATCGAGAGTGAGCTTGTGTATCTATGAGCAAGGAGATAATGGTAGAGTATTGCTAGATTAGAAGTACTTGACCAAACAATCAGAGTGTGGCGAAATCAAGCTAGGTCATGTAAATGACATATAGTGTTGAGATTTAAATTATTTTAGCCCCAAATGATTGAAAAGCTGAGGGAGCCATCTCTCAGCTTTTATGCTCCTATAGGAAGTCAATGACAACAAAATCCCCCACCAACAAATACGCAGTGCCAGCTCTCGATAAGGGTCTAGATATACTTGAATATTTAGCATCCCAAGATGCTCCTCGCTCACAAGCGGAAATCTCGCTAGCACTGGATCGAAGTGCCAACGAAATCTATCGAGTATTAGTCGGCTTAGAAGCGAGAGGTTACTTACATCGAGAGGAAGTCTCAGGCAAATATCGTGTCTCGTTGAAGCTGTATAATTTGTCAAGGCGTATAAACCCAGTAGATAAGATCCGCCAGTGTGCTATCCCTCATATGGAAGATATGGCATTCACTTCTGGCTGTTCTTGCTATCTTACTATGCTGTATCAAAGCCAAACTATGGTAATTGTCCACGCATCTAGCCATGAGCCTGTTTCTATGACAATTGCTGAAGGGACATTAATTCCGACGATGTCTACTTGCCCAGGAAAAATTTTACTGGCAAACAGCAAACAAGAAGTGAAAGAAATGATTCTTGAACGGGATGACGCTTTTCGCAAAATGTCTCAAGCAAAGCGTGATATGCTATTTGCGGAACTTGAGATGATTCGAGATAAGGGGTATTTGGTCGCTCCAAGTCCGTTTGTTGCTGGTGTCGAGGATTACTCGACATTGATTGGTCACTCAGAAGGGCTGGTTATCGCTTCCCTTTCAATTTCAACGCTCCCTTCACCTTTGTCTAATAGTGTGGACTCAGAAGAGCTCATCAACAAGCTACAAGAAACAGCACAGTTGATTACTAGTCAGCTTGGTTGTTAGCCAGAGAGTCGAATACGTTTGGCTTAAAGCTTACGTTTCTCTTCGGACTTATAGCGAGAGAAAACAGGTGTAGTTTCCCCAAGTTTTAGTCATACCCTCTTGTCATTGGAAGCAGTGACAAGAGCATAAGTACGTCCGAATAAGATAAGTGACTAGATAATAGATTGTAATAGCCCTTGACTTCAGATTAACTAAAGAAAATGATAATTATTCATTATTAAAAATATAAAATATAATAATTTCATATAATGTTGCCATAAACATATACTGCACTCATCGAAACAAAACGCCCCCAACTAACAACTAACTTAGGAAACGTATTATGAAAATGAATCATGTCGGTATTATGGTCGGTGATATGGACCAAGCAGTAGAGTTTTACAAAGAAGCTCTAGGCTTACGAGTAATTATGAACAACACTAAAGTCATCGAAGAGCGCGAATCAGCGATAGGAAGAATGTGTATCGCGGTATTTGGTGAAGGCTTCAAAGGTTTTAACATCGCGCACTTAGTGACTACAGATGGTATCGGTGTTGAGCTTTTTGAGATGAAAGATCGTCAAGATCGTCACGAAGTTGACTTCTCTCGACTTGGTATCTTCCACTTCTGCTTACAAACTGATGACTTTGAAGGTGTGATTGAAAAAGTTGAAAAGTTTGGTGGTAAAGCGCGTATGGACATCATGCGCTACCATCCAGAAGATGACAATAGACCTTACAAAATGGTTTATCTAGAAGACCCGTTTGGTAACCTATTCGAACTTTATTCTCACACTTATGAAGAAACTTATTCTTCTGACTACGAATAACGATTAAGTGCAATTTGAAAGGGTTAGCGATAGAGCTAACCCTTTTTGCATATTAGGATATTTCGATTTATCTATCACTATACAACTGTAGTTTGTGTACGGTAACACTTTAAAGTTATGCCAGATTATCCATAAGTAGTTGATGGATGACGCTATAACGTTGTGGCAATATTCGATGCCGTTTTTGAACTAAGAAAAGAGTTTCTTCGACGGTAGATTCTGTCTCTACAATATGTAGGCTTTGAATGTCATCAAATTTATCTATCGCGCTTTTGGGTAACACAGTAAATCCTAATCCTTTCGCGACAGGCGATAGTATTTGGTTGATTTGATTAATATACCCCGATCTTGGCATCTCATTGATATTTATGTTCTCAAGCTCTGAGTTTCCACACAAGTCTAAATAAAGTGATAGGTAATGTGCTGCGTCTGGATGGGCAATGAGCCCAATATCCAACAATAGATCTCTGTTCACTGGCTCACAACCGTATGTTTTGGGAAGTACTAAGCAGAGTTGTTCACTACCAAGTTGTTGGATTTTATATAAGCTACTGCTTGGTTGTTCAGTAACAATACCAAGCGAAGTTTCTCCAGATTGGATATCAGCTAAAATTTTCTGATTCGGAGCGACCTCTAATTGAATACTTAAGTTTGTATGGCACTGTTGTAGCTCTAGCATTTTAGGGTAAAGTTTCAGCGCCAAGGAGCCAGAGCAAGACAGCATGCACTGTCCAGAATATGGGTCATCGAAACTTAATTCTTCTAATAGTTTCGACTCGTTTTTTTCCAGCTTAATCGCGTACTGGTAGACGAGCCTACCTTGTTCGGTCAGCTCAAAGCTTTTCCCCTGTTTTTTTATTAATGTATGGCCACAAGCCTTTTCCAACTTTTGTAAATGTTGAGAAACTCCCGGCTGTGTCATATACAGTTTTTCTGCAGTTTTTGTAAAGTGACCGACGTCTACTAGCGTCTTAAATGTATTTAGCCATAGAGGATTAAGCATGGTTCTATAATAAATTTACATAACAAAAAATTATTATAAATCTATATAGTGATAATTTCTAATAACTATTTAACATTACATAATGTTTAATTATCCGTTATCATTTCTTTTGTCCTCCATAATCATCCGTTTGATCACGCCAAACAGAGTGGGGGTGATTACCTACTTTATTGGTTGATTTATTGGACTGCAGCGAAAACTCAATCCATAGCGAAGGGCCGTGTACTCTAATGTAATCGTCTTCACTATTTAAATCCGTAGTGCCTGAAAAACCAATCACCGTATTTGGGAGTTCAGCCGTATATTTTGCCATATACTTTTTGGCATTCGCTTTATCGATGTCTCCAACATACGTTTCAATAGCAGCCAGTAGTAGTGCTTTTTGCTTATCGTTTAACTCTGAGACTTGCAAACCTTCTTGCACTTTTGGAATAGCATCATCAGCTTGCGGTCCAGCAAGAATATCTCTGTATTTTCCCTTGAGAGTGGCGGCAGTTCTTTGGTTTTTTGTAAGTGAGTTGAGCAAAGCGGCAAAAGCATCCCTTTCTTGTAGTAGTGGGATGTTGACACGTCCATTCATTTCGAAAGAAGGGAAAGGTTCGATTCCTCTAAATGAAGGAGTGGCTCCTACGAGCTGACCATCAGTGTAGGTATTAGAGAATGCAAAATGATGTCCACCATAATAGAGTTGCCATGTTCCTTGCTTTGACGGCTTTCCTAAAAACGCGATCTTAGAATTGAAGGAGGAGTAGCCAGCTTTATAATCGGTACTGACTGTCTCAATGTAATCATCGGCATTCAGCGTCTGCAGCATTTCGTCAAAACCTTCATTTTCGTTTAGGCTTGCTGCTTGCATTAGTATTGCTTTGACTATTCCACGTTGCTTTACGTTAAGTTCACCTAAGAAAATTCCTGGCCTTGCTGGAAATGCACCAGCAGGTAAGTTGCTCCAATTTTTTGCTTCAGCAAGAGAGTAGTCTAATTGGATCAGTTTTGATTGATCTTCGGAGATATCTGCTTTCAGTAGGTCGATGATGCACAATAAGCGCGAATGTCCGGTGTTGGTATTACAACTGTCGACGGAAGAAGGAATCGCAATTGACCCCATTAAGGTACTAGTATCCCCTAGTCGAGCTTGTATTTCTTCGCTTCCTTCCGGCGGTGGTCCACCCGGGCCTTGACCTTGTGGCGGATTCATTGAGTGAGCGATGCTATCAGTGTTAACAAATAACATTGATAGACTGAGATACGTAAGGTTAATAATCGATGGTTGCTTTTTTATTCTCATATACAGGTCTCTTCTATCGTTGAGATGGCTATCTATGGATGTATAAAAACAATAGTAACCAAACAGAGCTTTAGCAATAACCGTATATGGGAGCTTGGTGCTTGAGAGTTAGTGGCAAATAAATCTTGAATGGATGTGTTATGGATGAAGATTTGATCTTCAGAGAACTACTTAAAAGTATGGGGGGTAAATATTCTATATTAATCGAAGCGTAACGTAGCAATGTAAGATTAATTGTCAAAGGCGGGGTCCAAGCCCACGCCTTTGACTCTCTTTATCTTTCCGCTTTTTTCCACGTTAAAACAACGGCGGGAAACAAGTTGAGCATGACAACTCTTGCTCGAACACAAGGGCCAAATATTTGTTTCATTTGTGCTCGGAACTGCTTTGCTTTCTCAAACTTAAAAGCATGCAAATATTGGAACGTGGTGAAAGTGGCTCCATGACTACAACACGCGGTAACAGATTCGATAATTTTTGATGTCGCTTCTGCATCTAATGAAGCAAATGGCAATCCAGAAACAAGATGATCGATGGATTGATGACCGTGGTATTTTAAGAATGTTTGTATTTCTTCTGCACGACCACAGCTAAATGAAGCGTATGGGAATTGCTTCTGTAGCTCTTTTGTGAAATCCGCATTGAGTTCTACGCCAAGATATTGGTGTGGGGAAGCTAATTTAGCAAGAATATAACGGGTGAAGCTTCCTGTTCCGGGGCCTAACTCGACAACGCTATCGTTTGGTGTGAAGTTCAGATGCCCAGTCATGCTGCGTGAGAGAGATGGAGCACTCGGAAATAAGGCGCCAACCGACTTGGGGTTGGTAGCGAAAGCACGCAAGAAAAGAGTATAAGACTGTAATGACATGAAAATTCCTATAATTTTAGTACTTTGGAATTGGTTTAAATTTAGGCTAGCAAAGAAAACCATGCTTTTAGTAAGGTAAAATGGAATTATTCACTGTAAGTATGCAACTGTGTATTTGGTTGTTTTCCTAGTTATGAATTTAATATTTTTCAGCCTATCAAACAACATCAATTTAAATTAAACGTATAAATTAGTTAATTATTTTTAACTATCTAATATAAAACCACCCCCGATATTTAAAAGAATCAATTCTAAATTATGTGTCATTATGGCAGTTGAACATGAATATAAGCTGAATGATGCTAGTCGGTGTACGCTTTGTGCAAGTACATTGGCAAGTAGATCTAACAACCATCAATACCTAGCAAAGCGTTACCATCAAAGGCGCGTTTTTCTCGCTCTAGCTGGGTACAGTTTTGTTCTATTTTAAATGTTGCTGCTTTTTTGTCTGGCTAGCGTAATCATGAACTTAGTCAAAATGAATACCGTATTTTTTCGCTGATCCTCCATTCGAATTTTAAATAACTTATTGATTAATATAACTTAAGACTGGGTGGAATATATTACTATACCCGGCAGAATAATTGTCTGTTCTATTAGTGTGGCAAATATTATTTCCCACAATATCAAAATTGTTTATTTACGTACGAAGTACCATTTATTCATTCACTAGATTGAGGAGAAATTAACGAGCGATATGGATTATCGCGATATTTATCGATGGAGCAAATAATGAAACACTCGCTTAAGTGCGGAATACTCGCTATTCCCTTCGCGTTTGCTATGCAGCATGCTAGCGCTGAAGTCATTCCCGAACTAACCGTAAATATAACTGGCCCATCCAATAACTTAGCGGCTTTGGTTGACGTTAAACCTGTGGCATTAAATCAAGGCAATCAAGTGACGATTTCCAATGTTACGACTAACAATGGGTCCGTCACGGTTGAGTCTTGGGATCGAACCTCTAGTGTTGCATGTTCAATCGATGACGATAATAGAGTCGATATTGAGATTTTAAGTTTTAGTCAGGTAGTTTGTGTTGAAGGTGATGGCTCGACAGATAACTCGCCTGGCGAAGGCGGAGAAGAAACGAATGGCAATAGTTGCGAAGTCGCTGATTGGGATGGAAGTGGTATCAGGTATCAAGCTGGCGATATCGTCAGTTACGAAGGCACTAACTATAAACTCCTTAGCGATCATGTTTCAGTTTATAACTGGTATCCAAGTATCGTGTGGAGTATTTACCAGCCAACAACAGATACATGCTCCGGCTCATCTTCTGGAGAAGGTGGGGGTACAACCGATGAAAATAATTCTTCTGCTAGTGAAACCACTGAGGTTATTTCCCAGCTAACAGTTAACTTTAATGAGGCTTCAGCATACGCTTCAGCTTTAATTGACGAAAAAGCTGTAGCCAATACGAACGGGCTACCTACTACCGTGAATAATGTGACGGTTACCGATGGCTTTGTAAATTTGGAAGATTGGCAAAGAACAGGTAGAGAACAGTGTAAAGTGATTTCTAACGCTATCACTATTGAGATATTAAGTTATTCCGAAGCGGTGTGCGTTGAAGTCGAAGATCCTGATAGCGACAGTGATGGTATTTTGGATTCGATAGATCAATGTCCAGATACTGTTGCAGGAACGGATGTTGATGTTAACGGATGTCCTGTGAATGATAGTGACGGTGATGGTGTATTAAATAGTGTCGATCAGTGCCCAGATACAGCATACGGACGTCTCGTCGATGAAACGGGTTGTCCAACGGCAGACACTGGCAAAAAGGTGATTGGGTATTATGAAAGCTGGGCCCAATGGCGCACAAACTTAGCCGACGGATATCGAAGTATGATGGTGCCTGCAGATATCGACCCAACCATACTGACCCATATTAACTTCGCATTCTTGTCCTTTGGCTTCGAAATATTTGACTTCGACGAAAATGGGGTCGCTCTTCGGAAGAACCCTCACAATACAGGTGATTACAGAATTAAAGTTTGGGAAGACAATGACATTGCCCGCATAGATGAGATGAAAGCGCTTAAGCAACAGAATCCAAACCTGAAAATTATCATTGCTCTAGGAGGTTGGAACTTTAACTTGCCAGCGGCGGATGCAGCAACTTCAGAATATATTTATAGCGATAAAACCAATTACCTATTTAGCGATATGATTGCAGACGTTGGCGTTGCCCACTATCAAGGTGATGAGAACTTCACGGCTGTTTCTTGTACTGGCTTACAAGTGTCAGGCAATGATTGTATTGCTTTAACGGATGATGAAGGTAACCCGACCACGTCACGAGCTCAATTTATTGACTCTGCTATCCAGTTCCTTCGAGAGCATGAGTTAGATGGTATTGACTTGGATTGGGAGTATCCTGGAGTGTTAACTCGTGGCGGAACTTGTGAAGATTTTGATAACTATCATGACTTCCTTATGGAGTTCCGTGCTGCCATTGATTTAGAAGCGACTCAAACTGGGCAAAATCCTCTGCTTCTCACTATTGCAACAGGTGCTGCCGTCCCAAGCAATATGTGTGCGGACTACGCGGATGAAGAAAGCCTATTTAAAGCTTATGCCCAGCTACAAACTTATGTTGATTGGATTGGCATGATGACTTATGACTTCTATGGAAATTGGACCGGTGTTACTGGGCCAAACACTCCCCCATATGCCGTAATCAATCCGAATACTAACCAAGAAATTAACCAAGGTTTTAACGTTGAAGCTACGATTAATCGTTACATTAGCGCCGGTATCGATCCGAGTAAGCTAATATTGGGAATGGCGACTTACGGTCGCAACATGAGTGGTGTTATTTTCAATGGGACTGGGACAAACGACGGGACAGGCTCAGGGCTCAGTGCTCCGGGCACAGGTTTCGCTGGTGAATCGACGGGAGAATATGGACTATCCACCTATTTTGAGATTCAGTCGTTGCTTAACTCTGGCTACACATCCACTTATGACGAAGATACGCTAACGCCGTATTTATACCACATCGATAAACAACATTGGGTTGGTTATGATAATGAGGAGTCATTGGATGTTAAATGTCAAATGGTGAAAGAAAGAGATCTAGCGGGTGGAATGCTCTGGTCTATTACTAACGATGATCACCAAGGAACATATAGCGACCACACGTTCCCACTGATCCGCTCGGTATACAGTTGCCTCAGAGGGGAGTAGTCCTATCGAGTGGTCTTAATCTAAAAACAAAAAAGCGCTCAGTATTATTTGAGCGCTTTTAATCTTTAATTTTCGAACTTTAGAGAACGCCAGCGATGCCTGCGCAAAGTGGTTCCATATTCTCGCGTGTCATGCCCGCTACACTTATACGACCTGAGCCAACGATATATATCGCAAACTCTTCTTTCAGGCGTTGGACTTGTTCCTTAGATAGTCCTGAGAAAGAGAACATGCCGTTTTGATGTTCGATGAAACTAAAGTCTGCGGTTACGCCTCTTTCTTTCAGAGTGGCAACAAACAGCTTACGCATGTCATGGATACGGCTTCTCATTTCCGCAACTTCCGCTTCCCATTCTGCGCGAAGTGTTGCGTCGTTTAGAATATGAGTCACGATAGCACTGCCGTGAGCTGGTGGGTTGGAGTAAATAGAGCGGATAATCGTTTTGACTTGTGAGAACGCGGTCGCTGAAATATCTTCTGATTTAGAGACAAGCGTAAATGCACCTACGCGCTCATTGTATAAGCCAAAGTTTTTCGAAAATGAGCTAGCAACTAGCAGCTCTTCGTTATATTTGGCAAAAATACGCAGGCCAACTGCATCTTCTTCAACACCTTGCGCAAAGCCTTGGTATGCAAAATCAAACAGAGGTAATAAGCCTTTCTCAGCAGCAAGCTTAGCTAATGTTTCCCATTCTTGTTCTGTTGGGTCAATCCCTGTTGGGTTATGACAGCAACCGTGCAGCAACACAATGTCGCCAGCCGAAGCATTGTTAAGATCAGCAACCATTGCGTCGAAGTCTTTCGCTTTCGTTTCAGCGTTGTAATAGGTGTATTGCTTTGTTTCGAGCCCTGCAGAAGTAAATACACTGACATGGTTCGCCCAAGTAGGGTTGCTTATCCAAACCTTAACGTCACCAATTTGTCTTTTTATGAACTCTCCAGCAACACGAAGTGCACCTGTTCCACCAGGTGCTTGAGCAGTTTTTGCTCGCTTTTGAGCAACTACGTCTGAATCTGCACCAAACAGTAGTTTTTGTACTGCTAAGCCGTACTCTGGAGTGCCTTCAATGGTCAAATAAGACTTAGTTTTTTCGGTGGCTAGAATCGCTTCTTCTGCTTTTTTTACTGTTTTAAGAACAGGAGTTACACCGTCCTCGTTCTTGAAAACGCCAACACCTAGGTTGATTTTGTTGTCGCGAGAGTCTTTCTTAAACTCTTCATTTAGGCCAAGAATTGGATCAGCAGGAGCGGCAAGGATTTTTTCAAACATAGTCTGGGTCCATTTAGATTGAAGGTAGTAGTTGTATTTGCAACGAGTATTTATACCTCTCAAAGAGAGGTGTGACAACCACTTAATAATAAGTGAGGTGTGGAAAGTAACTCATGTTATGTTTAGCAACTCAGAAAGCTTCATTCTATCAAAATGTAAGTTGGCACATGAGTTGAGTAAACTTACGCTATTTCTTCGTGAGCTTCTTCATCTTGATGTTTTGCTGCGATTTCGACGAACGTATGTTCAATGGATAAGAAAGCGTCAACGACTTTAGGATCGAAGTGACTCCCCGATCCTTCTAAGATGATTGATTTGGCTTTCTCATGACTAAATGCAGGCTTATAAACGCGTTTGGAAATGAGTGCATCATACACATCTGCAAGCGCCATCAGTCGTCCAGAAAGCGGAATGTCTTCTCCAGAGAGTTGGTTGGGGTAACCGCTTCCATCCCACTTTTCATGGTGGGTAAGAGATATCTCTTTTGCAACGCGTAAAAATGAGCTGCTGCCTAACTGTTTTTCTGCAGTAGATAAGGCTTCGGCACCAATTTGCGGATGACGTTTCATTATTTCAAATTCGTCATTGGTTAATTTTGCGGGTTTTAGTAACACGTTATCCGGAATACCAACTTTACCGATGTCATGTAATGGAGCGGACTTGTGCAACAACTCAATATACTGTGGAGTAAGCAGGGCGCTGTACTTATCAAATTGACTTAGGTGGAGTGCAAGCGCTTTAACGTATTCTTGAGTCCTTAAAATATGGGCTCCCGTCTCATTATCTCGCGATTCTGCCAACGCTGAGAGGCTTACAATCGCCACATCGCGGGTTGTTTGTAGTTCATTGTGCGCTGACTCGAGGCTGTTTAACATTTTGTTAGTCAGGGCGGCGACTGAACCAAGCTCATCATGATTGTGGACATGCAATCGCTGACTCATGTCGCCTTGAGTAATTTTCACCAATGTAGACTCGTGAGAATGTAATACTTTTTTCATCAAGCGACTCCACAAATACATGATGGTTAGGGCGTAACTTGAGAGGATGGCTGATATATAAATAAACTCTTTGATGATGCTGATTTTGCCAGACCCATCGGCAATTCGCTCTGGATTCATTTCTAACCACATTAGATCTTTAATAGAGACCATGATAAGAATGAGCGTCAGTGTGGTGATTAACATCACGATGAGAACAATGAGTTGTTTCACCATTGAGCTCCTTTGCTCTTCAATATAGTATCTGTTCTGAATAGAAGCTGATTTTGAGTCAAAGCTTGTCAACTTGGAGGTCAGTTGCAAGATGGTTCCTGTAAAAAAACCAAACAAGGTCATACCAAATATAACTTTGAGGTTGCTATCTAAAGGGAAGCTAAAGTGAAGGTTATAAAATAGCGCAAGAGGGATACTCGCGATAAAAAATAGGGTGGTATCGAGTTGGGCAATTTTTTGCTCTTTTAGTAAAGAGTGGTTGTTGAGTAGAAAGTGACGAAATAAAAACAGACAGCCAAAGGTGACCGCGACATGAAACAGTATTTGGTTAGCAGACAAAGTATCGAGCATTGGACATACTGTACTTCCGTAATAACCGAATAATAAACCAGCAACAAGATAAAGTTGAAACGTCAGTTTCGCGTTGTAATGATTGATATCCATATGCTGTCTCTGCTCCCTCTTTATCACTTAGTGATATTAGTTGCTATGCAACAGTATTTAATGGTTAAGTGTAGTTTAGACAAAGACCGCTTAAATTGAGATTCTATTTCATATGCAGTACTTAGATTGTGCAACTCATCAAGCCAATATCTTAATCTTGACAAGATTCGTTACCTTAAATAGGTGAGACTGAAAGATTTTATCTAGCGTGCCTCTCGTTCGATGGCATGAACATACTTCCAAAAGACACTGACGCTTTTACCGTTTTTATAATGATCAGCAAATCCTTTTGCTATGTTGAAAATATAGTCCTGCTTTGTCGGCTTTTCGTGTGATTTTCTTGCTTTTTAGCGTGTTAATATCGTTTTAGTTAAATATATACTCTCTTTTTAACTTCCAAGGCGCTGTTTAACGACCTGTTCGCAAATATCTATATTTTTGATGTCTTTTGGCACAATGAGAACAGTGTCGTTGCCACCCACAGTGCCTAATATTTCGCTGTGAGGATCAGTATCAATTAGTCTGGCAATCAATTGCGCACTACCTGGGTGCGTTTTAACAATAACTGTGGACTGGTTATGAGTAATAAACTCGATTTGAGAAGAAATAGATGAACTGGTTCGTACAGAGGTACTTTCAACCGTCATGCAATACACTTTTTTGCCGCTCGAATTGTGTACTTTGTTAATGCCTAGCTGACACAATAGACGAGATACCGTTGATTGGCTTAACCCTTTAAAACCAATCTCAACCAGTTTTTCACGCAACTCTTTTTGTGTCGAAAAGCTTTGCTGCTGGAGCAACCTCTTACATGCACTAGACAAAGTTTTATCTTCAATTGTTACTTGGTTGCTGTCAGTAATATTATTTTGCGAGGGTAAGCTATTTTTATTTGACGTCATTGAACATATATCCTTAAAGTTTGACCACTATCAAAATTCACGTAGTGGAATGATCGCATTGCGCTTGTAGGCTGCATTAGCGTTTTGCTCTATATCCAAGGATATCATTAGGCAAATATTCCAACGATGAGAGAGATCATCACTTTCAAAAATTGCTGGTACCATACTGGATTTTTTGCTGAAGGAGCGCTGCTTAGAGTGCATTAGGGCGATTAGTTTTTGGCCATTGAGTTGTGTAGAGGTGAGAACTAGGCGTTATATTTAAGGTTCGATTTCAAGGCTTTTTAAAAGCTTTAGAAATCGAACCGAGCTTATACCTATATGACGTTCAGCATTGGAAGTGGATGGTTACTTATGCTCGGTAACAACATCTCTCGAGAAGACTTTTTCACAGTAATGGCACTTCAGTACGGCTTTCTCTTGTTTTAGTTTCACACTAAATTGGCTTTCAACTGGTTCTCCATGAGAAATACAATTACTGTTCGGGCATTCAAATACGCTCTTAATACTGTCGGGAAGAGTGACAGTAAGTTTATTGACGACAGCATACTCTTCGATTTGGTTGACGGTTGCTTGCGGGGCATAGAGAGCAAGTTGATTCGCTTGCTCTGTACTAAGGTAAATGTTTTCTATCTTAATGATATCTTTATGTCCTAAAGCCATAGAAGGTAAGTTCAAACCAATCGTGATGCGTTCATCCGCATTGTGCATGTCAAACAGCTTTAATATCTTGATGCCGACATTCGCTGGGATATGGTCAATAACGCTACCATTTCGAATCGCTTCAACTTGGAGCTTTGTTTCCTTAATCATGGTCGATCCTTATATTTATAGGTTGTCATTTAAAACCAAGGCTAAAAGTGCTTCACGTGCATACACGCCATTTTCTGCTTGTTCGAAGTAATAGGCGAAAGGTGTGTTGTCTACATCAGTTGTGATTTCATCTATGCGAGGTAAAGGGTGCAATACCTTCAAGTTGTTTCGGGCATTTTTTAGAATATCGGCGGAAAGAATGAATGCTGACTTCAAGTGGGCATACTCTGATTCGTCAAAACGTTCTCGTTGAACACGCGTCATGTACAGAATATCGAGCTCAGGGACGACATCTTCGATAGAAGAGTGCAAACTGTATTGAATATCGGCTTCGTTCAACTCTTCGCAGATATAGTTAGGCATTGCCAAAGCTTCAGGCGCGATAAAGAAAAAGCGATTGTTATCAAACTTTGCCAGAGCTTGCGTCAGAGAGTGTACTGTTCGGCCGTATTTTAAGTCGCCAACCAGTGCGATGTTGAGATTGTCGAGTGTTCCTTGGGTTTCGTAGATAGAAAATAAGTCGAGTAACGTTTGGGTCGGATGCTGATTGGCACCATCACCGCCATTTATAATCGGAACACCGTTAGAAAACTCGGAGGCTAAACGTGCCGCTCCTTCCTTTGGGTGACGCATAACAAATGCATCAATATACGAGGAAATCACTTGCACAGAGTCGGCGAGTGTTTCACCTTTTTTTGCAAGTGACGTATTGCCTCCATTGTCGAAACCAATCACAGTGCCACCTAAACGTTGGATCGCGGTTTCGAATGATAATCGGGTTCGAGTAGAGGGTTCAAAGAAGCAACTTGCTACCACTTTATCTTTCAGCAAGGTTGGATTAGGTTCTGACTTTAGTCGTGTAGCGGTATAGATTATCTGCTCAAGTTCTGGTCGACTGAGCTCAGGGATAGAAATGATGTGCTTGTTATATAGTGAATGCGCCATAATGGTCTTTCCTTAGATACTTCAAAAAAGCCTTCTAGGTAAGGGTGAATAACCTTACTTTCGGATAAGCTAAGCCGCTCTTTACACGTCTGTCGGTGTTAAAAAGCGGCAGGCAAAAATATTTAAGTCAACTTAGCTACCTAAAGTGGCAACCATCACCGCCTTAATTGTGTGCATTCTGTTTTCAGCTTCGTCAAAAACAATGGAGTGATCGGATTCAAAGACCTCTTCTGTCACTTCAAGACCAGCCATGCCGTATTTTTCTGCTACTTCTTTACCCACACTGGTTTCGTCATTGTGGAAGGCAGGAAGGCAGTGCATGAATTTTACATTAGGGTTACCTGTCGCTTTAATCATGTCTAAGTTAACCTGATATGGCGTCATCAACTTAACTCGTTCATCCCAAGCTTCTTTTGATTCCCCCATTGATACCCATACATCGGTATATAGGAAATCACACCCTTGAACCC
This sequence comes from Vibrio sp. A37, assembly GCF_059777565.1. Lineage (NCBI taxonomy): Bacteria > Pseudomonadati > Pseudomonadota > Gammaproteobacteria > Vibrionales > Vibrionaceae > Vibrio > Vibrio sp. A37. Next base: position 130,913 of record NZ_JBLNLI010000002.1, read on the forward strand.
CTTCGGAAACATCTTCGGTTAGTGTTATTTTCGCTCCGGTTTTCTCTGCGATGTTACGACATTGGGCTAATAAATTATCGTCTGGCCAAAATTGTTTTGGTGATACTAGTCGGATCTCCATGCCCATTTTAGCGGCGCCAACCATTAATGAGTTGCCCATGTTGTTACGAGCATCACCGAGATATGCAAACTTTATCTCACTTAATTGTTTGCCTTCACTGTGCTCCATTATGGTCAGGAAGTCTGCCAAAATCTGTGTTGGATGAAACTCGTCGGTTAATCCGTTCCAAACAGGGACGCCAGCGTGAGCACCTAACTCTTCAACGATGTTTTGGCCGAATCCGCGATATTCAATACCATCATACATACGTCCAAGCACTCGAGCCGTATCCTTCATTGATTCCTTGTGACCGATTTGAGAGCCTGATGGGCCTAAGTATGAGACTTTCGCCCCTTGGTCATACGCTGCTACCTCAAATGCACAACGTGTACGGGTTGAAGATTTCTCAAAAATTAATGCGATATTTTTGCCCACTAAGCGTGGTTGTTCGTATCCGTTGTATTTTGCTTTTTTCAGCTCCGCTGAAAGTTCTAACAGGTGTTGAATTTCACGTGGGGTAAAATCTAATAGTTTTAAGAAGTTGCGGTTACGTAGATTGAAAGCCATTGTGTAATCCTTCTTTTTGTTTTCGTGCTTTTTGTTGCACCATAAAAGAGTAAAAGTCTTCAGATAAATTGTTATTCGTTTGGTTATCTGAACAAATCAGTGAGTGTGTGAGTCTTTAGTAATATTGGTTCCCGCTTCACCGCGTAGAATTTGTAGGCCATCTTTTAGTGCGCCAATACCCACTAACTCCCCACCTTGTTTAATAAACTCACATGAAGCGCTAATTTTCGGGCCCATAGAACCTTCATCAAACTTCATTTGAGACAGCTTGTCTGGTGTCGTGTGTCTCAACGCGTGTTGGGTTGGTTCACCCCAATCTTGATAAACGGCATCGGCATCTGTCAGGATAAGTAGCGCGTCTGCCTTGAGTTGTTTCGCCAAATAAGCCGCAGACATGTCTTTGTCAATAACGGCTTCTATGCCAATCAACTTACTGTTTTCTTTTATGACGGGAATGCCACCACCACCTGCACAAATGACTAAATGATCTTCTTTGATCAGTTTAGTGATGGCCTCATGCTCAATGATGCCAGTTGGTTGAGGGCTAGGAACAACGCGTCGAAAATGCTTGCCATCTGGCTTGACCGTCCAGTGATATTTTTCGGCCAATTGTCGAGCTTCGGCTTCAGTGTATATCGGGCCGATAGGTTTAGTTGGGTTGTCAAATGCGGGATCGGTTGGGTCTACGTTCATTTGAGTGAGCATGCAAGAGATTTGACGCTCAGGCATTTGGTTTTTGAACTCCTGCATTAGCATGTATCCAATCATGCCTTGGGTTTCACTACCAAGCACGTCTAGAGGGTACGGTGTCACTTTTTTGTATTCAAGGCCCTGTAATGCAAGTAAGCCAACTTGAGGCCCATTGCCATGCACAAGAACAACATTGTATTCCTGAGCGATCTCAGATACGGTTTTTACCGCTAATTCTATATTACGACGTTGAACGTCTGCTTCTAGTGGCTCACCTCGACGTAAAAGCGCATTTCCACCGAGCGCAACAACAACAGTTTTCTTAGTCATATCTGTTTCTCTCATTGGTGGTTGAGGACAAATCCTCAACTTTTTTGTCAAGTTACGTTAAATATCATCTCGTTCGATAGGACAGCTCATGCATCGAGCACCGCCACGTCCACGGCCTAATTCGTCACCGGGGATGGGTAGTACAGTGATTCCGGCTTTGTCATATTTTTCGTTTGTACAACTATTTCGCTCGTATCCCACTACGACACCAGGTTTGACGGTCAACACGTTATTGGCGTCATTCCATTGTTCGCGTTCAGCTTCAAAGCTGTCGCCACCTGTGGTGATTAAGTTGAGCTTATCGACGTGAAGTGCTTTCTCAATTGTGTGGATATAGCTTCTTTGTTCAGCTGCTTTGACTCCACCGCTGCCGTTGCTGACTAGACGCCAACACTTCACGTCATCTGGAATGACGTTTGGATAGATGGAGAAGGTATCTTTTCTCATGTGTGTCATTACAGTGTCTAAATGCATGCATGACCGATCTTTTGGTAGCTCTAAAGCGATGACTTGCTTAGCTTGGTCGTGCTTAAATAGATTGGAAGCGAGATGTTCGACTCCTTGCGGTGTCGTGCGCTCTGACATACCAATCAATACGGCTCCATTGCCGATAACAAGTACGTCGCCACCTTCAATGGTGGAGCGGTCATACGTATAATTCTCATCGCCGTAATATTTGACGAAGTCTTGTTCAGAAAAAGCCGGGTGCCAACGATAAATTGCTCGTAGATGATTGGTTTCTCTTTGTCTCGCTACCTTCGCCATTGGGTTAATTGAAACACCGCCGTAAACCCAGCAAGAGGTGTCTCGGGTAAATAGGTGGTTAGGTAGCGGCTCTATAATGAAATCTGTCGGCTTATGCATTGCCTGTATCATGGCGGAAGATTTAAATGGCATTTCACAGTATGCCAAGCCACCAGTTAGGATTTTCGCAACAGTCTCATTAGGTAGGTCTCCCAAATAGCAGCGCACATCGTTCGCAAAAGTAGCGCCAAACCGGTAGTCCGAGATTTGCGTGTTAAGAAGCCAATTCTTCGCTTCAGGGATGGCAAGAGTTTCTGTTAAAAGGTTCGTTAGTAATAGTACTTCAACACCTTGCTCTCTGAGTGTTTGGGTAAATGCATCATGTTCTTGGCCAGCGCGATCGACAGCAAGCACATCATCGAACAGCAAATCGCGGCAATTTGAAGGCGTTAAGTGAGTGAGGGCTCGCCTTGGTCGATGAACTAATACTCGACGCAATTGACCTATTTCGGAACCAACATAGAACTTACTCATTTTTAAATCTCTCTTATTCGTTAAATTTTATTTAATAATTTGGAATGAATAATGTTGGGCTTATAAATAATAAGCGTTAGTGACTTCTGATTTGAAAGTCATAATACGCTGAGAGCTGCTTATTTCTTGAATGTTAGTCACAAAATTAATCTTATTTGAATATTGGTAATCGGTTTTAATACTGGTTGTATTTTAGTCTTTGACAATTTATTCAATTTTTACGGGATTTTATATCGTAAATTATTAGAGATAATAGATAATATGGAATATAGTGAGATAGTATTCATATTAGCTCTAGAGTGAGAATAATACGCTGAATGAAACCTGGCCTAACTAGTTGTAGGTAAATAGGTGCTACCATAGAAGAATGGAAGCTTATTAGGTTTTGTTGTTATTTAAATTATTGAATTTTATTGGTTATTTCATTTAACTTAAGTAAGTATTGGGTATGGTGGTGATCTATTACACCCTAATTAAATTGATTTTTGTCAATAAAAGTTCATTTATTTTTATTCTTGTTTGTTGAATATTATTCTTCTGAAATCTTAACTTTAGGTCGGTTAGCTATTGATCGATGGTATAGTTTATAATTAAAAAATACGTGAATAAGAATATTTATCCATACAAACTGATTTAATTATTTTTATGGTGTTAGTCTTTTATCTGTGGCAGGTTTGAATTTGTGATTTGGAACTATGTTACCATCAAATATAGAAAATAGAATATAGCGAATAAGATACCAATATTCGTGATTTTTAAATTAATATTATAAATCTAGAATTTGCTATTTCAGACTTTTTAAAATTTTAGAATTAGTAAAGCCCAAGGATATCATCATGACAAGCCAAACTTTACCCAATGAGCACAAGAAGAAACGGTTCTTTGCGAACCTGAAATTTCCGTCCGCTTATACAATTTTGTTTATCCTTATCGCAGTGGTCGCAGCCCTTACTTGGGTTGTACCTGCGGGGCAATACGATAGGGTGATGAATAGTACCTTGGGGCAGGAAGTCCCTGTTTCTGGAACTTACAAACAAGTAGCTAGCCATCCTCAAGGGATTATCGATGTTTTCCTTGCTCCTATTGATGGTTTTTATGACCATACTACATATAAAGCTGGTGCAATTGATGTATCACTGTTTGTTTTAATTATCGGTGGGTTTTTAGGTACTGTAGGAAAAACGGGTGCTATTGACGCTGGAATTGAACGAGTAACCGCACGTTTGAAAGGCAGAGAAGAGCTCATGATACCCATCTTAATGGCACTTTTTGCTGCAGGTGGAACGATATATGGTATGGCGGAAGAATCTTTACCATTCTATTCGCTGCTGGTGCCAGTCATGATTGCTGCTCGGTTTGATCCTCTTGTTGCTGCAGCAACAGTTTTGCTGGGGGCAGGCATTGGATGTTTAGGCTCCACCATCAATCCATTTGCGACCGTGATAGCTGCAAACGCTGCGTCTATACCTTTTACCAACGGTATTTGGCTAAGGTTAGCTATATTGATCATAGGTTGGGTGATATGTGTAACTTACGTTATGCGCTACGCCAAAATGGTCAGGCAAGATCAAAGCAAATCCATAGTCTATGACAAATATGAAGAGAATAAAGCTCATTTCCTAGGTAAAAACGGAGATGAATCGCTGGAGTTTACAACAACACGCAAACTGATCCTTTATATCTTCGGTGGATCTTTCGCGGTGATGATTTACGGAGTGGCGGTTGCAGGGTGGTGGATGGCTAAAATATCTGCTCTGTTTCTTGCGGCTGCTATCGTTGTGGGCTTCGTTGCGAGAATGAGTGAAGAAGAGTTTATCGATAGTTTTATTGAGGGCTCTAGAGACTTGTTAGGTGTCGCACTCATCATTGGCATCGCTAGGGGAATCGTCGTCGTAATGGATCATGGCATGATTACAGACACTATCCTACATTCAGCAGAAACCACAATCAGCGGCTTGTCTTCCGTTATATTTATCAACGTAATGTACTTTCTAGAAATTTTATTGTCTTTCTTAGTACCTTCTACTTCAGGGCTTGCTGTATTGACTATGCCCATTTTAGCGCCTCTTGCCGACTTTGCTGGAGTAGGTAGAGAGTTAGTAGTGACGGCTTATCAATCGGCTTCAGGGATAGTTAACCTTATTACTCCAACCTCTGCGGTTGTTATGGGTGGGCTTGCCATTGCTCACGTTCCTTATGTGCGATGGATTAAATGGGTAATGCCATTAATTGGCATTTTGGTTGTCTTTAATATTATTGCGCTCAGCATTGGTGCGATTCTTTAAGGTGCATTTATTAACTGAAAAAATCCCTCGCGGTTGCGAGGGATTATTGTCAATGGAGACTTCCAGAACTGAAGTCTTCACATGCGTTTGCAAAAGTGCTTAGAAATTAGCGCTTCTTGGTACACGTGGGAATGGAATCACATCACGTACGTTTGCCATGCCTGTCACATAAGACACTAAACGCTCAAAACCTAAACCGAAACCTGCGTGTGGAACAGTGCCGTAGCGACGTAAGTCGCGGTACCAGTCCATGTGCTCCGGGTCGATACCAATTTCACGCATACGTGCATCTAATATATCTAGGCGCTCTTCACGTTGTGAGCCACCGATGATTTCGCCGATACCCGGTGCCAGAACGTCCATTGCAGCGACAGTTTTACCATCGTCATTCAGACGCATATAGAACGCTTTAATATCTTTTGGATAGTTTTTAACGATAACAGGAGCTTGGAAATGCTCTTCAGCTAAGTAGCGCTCATGCTCGGATGACAGGTCGATACCCCATTCAACTGGGAATTCAAACTCGCGACCAGAAGCAAGAAGGATTTCGATAGCGTCAGTGTAGTCGACCTGAGCAAAGTCGGAATCTACAAATTTCTCTAAACGAGTGATGGCTTCTTTGTTGATTCGCTGCGCGAAGAACTCTAAGTCGTCACGACGCTCTTCCAACACCGCTTTGAAAACATACTTCAGCATATCTTCAGAAAGTTTGGCTACATCGTCTAAGTCAGCGAAGGCAACTTCAGGCTCAACCATCCAAAACTCGGCTAGGTGGCGGCTTGTATTTGAGTTCTCTGCACGGAACGTTGGGCCAAATGTGTAGACTTTGCTCAGCGCACAAGCGTAAGCTTCAGCGTTCAACTGCCCTGATACCGTCAAGAATGTTTCTTTGCCGAAGAAGTCCTCGTTGAAATCAACATTGCCTTTATCGTCGAGTGGTAGGTTGGCCATGTCTAGCGTAGAGACGCGGAACATTTCACCTGCCCCCTCAGCGTCAGCAGCGGTAATAAGCGGAGCTGACATCCAATAGTACCCTTGTTCATGATAGAAGCGGTGGATGGCTTGCGACAAACAGTTACGAACACGGGCCACGGCACCAATGACATTTGTGCGTGGGCGTAGGTGCGCTACTTCACGAAGGTATTCGATAGAGTGGCGTGTTTTTGCCATTGGGTAAGTATCGGCATCTTCAACCCAACCAACTACTTTTACATTTGTAGCAGCTAGCTCATAGTCTTGGCCTTTCGCTGGAGATTCGACGATAGTGCCAGTTACCTCAACAGAGCAGCCCGTCGTTAGCTTTAGGACTTCATCGTTGTAATTATTTAAATTATTAGGGACCACGGCCTGAATCGGGTCGAAACAAGAGCCGTCGTAAATGGCAAGGAAAGAGATTCCAGCTTTGGAATCACGACGTGAACGGATCCAGCCGCGGACAGTTACTTCACTGTCTACTGCGAGCTTACCGCTTAGTACGTCAGTTACAGGCGCGTAAGTCATAATTTATTATTTTCTCCATTAAGAGGGATAAATGACATAACGTCTCAAGCAAAATGAGCCGTTAGTAGGTCGAAATCTTTCGATCAAAGCACATATTACCTGTCATATTGCTAGCTTCAACCTTTAATTACGCTTAAATGCTGAAATAGACATCATTGTGCCTTTTTCTTGAGTTGAATGAGGCTATTTTCAGCGAAAACATAAGCGCTATTTAGCATAAAGTGATTGTGAAGCGAGGAGAAAATTGCGTTTTGAAAGCTTGACTGCACTAACTATATGAATCTTGGTTGATAATGAATAAAATTAATTGTTAGAAAACTTTCGCCTAAACTTGTCACCAAGGGCGATATTCCTTAGTATTGCGTGTCTTTTTTTGAGCCTGAGTAAAATGATGAAAACAGAATTGTATAAAGACTTTATGTTTGAAGCAGCGCACCATCTTCCAAACGTACCGGAAGGGCATAAGTGTGGGCGCTTGCATGGACATTCTTTTCTGGTTCGAGTTTACGTAGAAGGTGAAGTAGACCCGCATACAGGCTGGGTTATCGATTTTGCTGAAATCAAAGAAGCGTTTAAGCCAATTTATAGCCAATTAGATCACTACTATCTAAATGAAATCGAAGGGCTGGAAAACCCGACCAGTGAAGTTATTGCAAAGTGGATTTGGAAGCGTCTTAAGCCAGGTTTGCCACTGCTAAGTAAAATTGAGATCAAGGAAACTTGTACTGCTGGATGTGTTTATCGTGGCGAATAAACATAGTTGATCCCCTTTACTTACTAGGCCTAGCACTCGACTAGGCTTGGTCCAGTTATTATTGTTATCCTCCAACCAACTGTGATTTAATTCGCTCTACTTATTTTTCAGACTTCAAGGTTTCCTTTTGAATCGTTCCCCATTCCAAACTGGAGTTTTCGCTACTATTCCTCTATTAACTGGGATGATACCTTTTGGCCTTGTTACAGGCATGGCAAACATTCAAGCAGGAATGTCACCTGTTGTTGCCCAGACATCTTCGTTATTAATGTTTGCGGGCGCCTCTCAAATTGCCGCTGCTGCACTTATTGCCAAGCATACACCAGCGATTATTGTGGTCTTCACAATATTGATCATTAACTTTCGTTTTGTCATGTATAGTGCTTCACTTTCCCAGCACAAAATGGAGTTGTCTCCGTGGCAGAGAGTTTGCGGAGCATGTCTATTGGTCGATCAATCATACGCATTAGCACATATTCATTTTGATAGTGTTCGGTTAAATGGGCGAGAAAAAGCGCTGTTTTATCTAGGAGCAGGCTTTACAGCCTGGCTTTGTTGGCAAATATCAACAGGATTAGGGATTTATTTTGGTCAAGTTGTACCAGCTGCTTGGCGATTAGATTTTGCAGTACCACTGTGCTTTCTTGCACTATTGATCCCGGCACTAAAGAATTGGCCAACCATAGTTGCTGCCCTTACCGGAGCTCTATTATCGGTTGCATGTTATTCACTGCCTTATAATATCGGGCTATTTATTGCGGCTATTGGTGGGGTAGGAGCAGGTTATGCTTGTAGTCGATTTCGCTCCGAAAAGCAGTAGGAAGTAGAAAGTGAGTCAAACAGAAATATTGCTCATCATTGCATTCGGTGCTTTGGGCACATTCGTTTTTCGTTATTCTTTTTTTTGGTTGTCTAATCGTTATGCTATGCCTGAACGATTGCTGGAAGTCTTAAAGTACGTACCACCTGCAGTACTTGCCGCCTTGGTTGCACCTGCAATTATTCATCCAGCAATGGTTTCTGGTAATTGGAGCAACCCTCAATTACTTGCGGGTGTTGCTGCGTCAATCGCAGCGTGGCGCTGGCGAAATGTATTTATTACCTTAATTGCGGGTATGGGAACGTTGTGGTTACTCTACTGGCTTGGGTTGTAGTTATTGGAAACTTCATCTATATCATAATTCCTGTATGACACTTGATGAAATATAACGATGACTTTATAAGGTATTAACCTTTCATTAAAAGAATATAAGTTTCGGCTTTATATTCTAAATCTTTATTACGTCATATCTCGTTGTAATATTTAAATATTTGTATTGGTAGTGTTTAATTGTTAAATAATTAGTTGTCATAGGTTTAATATTCTGTTCGAATAGCCGAAATTTAATTTCGACACTCACTGAGATATACATGTCTATATTTTCTCGTATAGCCCTTCTTGCGGTTGTATTTATTGATTTAATAGGTCAAGGCTTAGTATTTCCTATCATTAATGAATTGATTATGTCTACTCACCTTGACTTTTTACCTGCTGCAACTTCGCAAGCAGAACGCCATTTCTATTATGGTCTATGTATAGGAATTTTCTTTCTTGCTTGGTTTTTTGGTGCGATATACATAGCTAAGCTCTCCGATAGTATTGGCCGTAAAAAGGGTATTATCATTTGCTTGTTTGGTGCGCTCATTGGGTATTTACTTACGATCTTATCGCTATTTATGAATAGCCTATGGCTCCTTGTCTTAGGGCGCGCAATTAGTGGATTTACTGCAGGAAACCAACCGATCGCTCAAGCTGCAATGATTGACGCAAGTAAAAGCGAGCAAGAGAAAGCAAAGAATATGGGTTTGGTTGTCGCTGGAATTAGTGCAGGTATGGTCGCTGGGCCGATAATTGGTGCGCTGTTCTCTGACTCAACAATATTGGGTCACTACGCAAGCCTTAAGTTACCGTTCTATATTGCCACTTTATTAGTTGTTGCCACTATTTTGCTTATACAACGTTTCTATTTTGATACTAAAACGCCGACTCATAGCGTGAAAATCCGAATTTCTGATGTGTTTACTCAGCTGCTACACATTCGCCACAAGCCAGTCGTCGCGAGGTTGTTTGTTGCTTATTTCGCTTTCATGGTCGCGAACAACGCTTTCTTTGTCTTTATGACCAACTATATGACAAGTCGTTTTCATGTTGGTCTTTTCGGAACTAACTTGGAAATGGTGATACTTGGACTGGCGCTGGCGGGATCAAGTATTTTCTTAGTTGGGCCTGTTTTAAAACGTTATGAAAAAATAAAAGTGGTATCTGTTGTCACCTTCATCATGGCGCTCAGCACTTTAGGCTTTATTGCCAGTCCTGATCCTATGTATTGTTACGTCTTTATAGCTTTGTTCTATCTAAGCTTTGGTGTCGCATATCCAGCCATTCTAAATTTATTCTCCGGTAGTGTGAATGATGATGAGCAGGGCTGGGTTATGGGAGTGACCACAGCAGGCTTTACGTTGGCAGCAGGAATGTCTTCGATGGTTGGTGGAGCTTTAATGGCAATAAGCCTAAATGTTCCATTTTATATCACTGCAGGTGCCGCGTTATTAGCACTGTTACTGATTCAATCTACTTGGCGTATAAAAGAAATAAAACAAATCGCTAAAGCTTAGTAGGCTCGAAATGCTGTAGTGGATACAATTTTATATAAAACAATTTAAACTAATTTCGTCAACTAAATGTAATTTTAAAGCCAGATAAGGTAGTTCTTGTCTGGCTTTATCAATGATAGGAATAAATATATAACTAACAATTTGCCACTCGATACGTATAGTGTTTACGGTATCCGTACCTTTTATTTTTTCGGAATAAATAAAGGTAATTATAGCGATTAACCGTTTACTTATTAGCTTAAAGATTTGTAGGCTTAATGATTTATGATAAAACGAGTGACAATAATAATGTTAGCATTCTTATTATATGGATGTGCTAGCATACCAAGAAATGCAGAGACCAAAGTAAAAAGTGTTGATACACCAAACCTAAATCAAGCCACACAAGTTGTCTTTGGTGGGGCGATATTGACTGAGCATTCTCAAGCTGAAGAGCGTTATCTTTTGGTAGAAAAGTATGTAGATGGATTTTATTACCAAATTCGTAAAGGAAGCTACCCCATGTTGGGGCAAGACAAACAAGGTAGTCGCTACTTTTCTACCACTTCTAATGATGGTGGTTACGTTAGTGGACTCATTAATGATTCTGTAGCATTGAAAGTTCGAAGCAAGCACAAAGGTATCTGTATTGTTCGACACCAAGACTTGCAGTTTATGGTGTCAATGGGTTTAGAGGCTTATTGTTACAACGACGCAAGCTACAAGTTAGTCACGAAAGTGCACAACGCTAACCCTAGTGTAACAAAGACGCTGAAATATAACGGCTCTCAAGGAAACACTATTTTCCTTTCCTACTTTGAGTTAAATGGAGCAAAGCCTGTCGTTGATAGTATGAAGTTTGATATGAATAAATCTCATATTGTTAACTACAAAGGCGCTAAGATCGAAGTGACTAAATTTACTCATTCATCGCTGAGTTATAAAGTATTAAAATATTTTGACGATGGAGTAGATGTAAACTAATTATCTGATATTAAATAATAAATATGCCCGATGTTGCTATCGGGCATTGAAGTGAAATCTATCTAACAGACAATTTTAACTGCTAAACCACCTTGCGAAGTTTCCCGGTATTTAGCATTCATATCTTTACCTGTCTCCAACATCGTCTCAATGACTTTATCTAATGAAACGGTTGGCGTTGAAGAGCGGCGCATTGCCATACGCGTCGAATTAATCGCTTTCACGGCGGCAATGCCATTGCGTTCAATACAAGGAACTTGAACCAAGCCTGCGACAGGGTCGCAAGTTAATCCAAGGTTGTGTTCCATCGCAATCTCTGCAGCCATACAAACTTGCTCAGGGTTTGCGCCCATAAGTTCGGCTAAACCGGCAGCAGCCATTGAGCAGGCCACACCAACTTCTCCTTGGCAACCCACTTCGGCGCCAGATATGGAAGCATTTCTCTTGTACAAGCCCCCAATTGCCCCAGAAGCAGCAAAGTAACGGATGTAGTCTTTCTCTGTGACTGGATGGATAAACTTATCATAGTAAGCTAAAACCGCTGGAATGATTCCACAAGCACCGTTGGTTGGAGCGGTGACAACTCGCCCTCCGGCAGCATTCTCTTCGTTGACTGCAAATGCAAACATATTAACCCAATCAACCACAGACATAGGGTCATTGCTGGTCTTCTCAGAGGTAATGAGCTGGCGACGAAGTGCAAACGCTCTTCTTGGTACTCGTAACGGCCCAGGAAGAAGTCCTTCAGTGTTCATGCCTCTTTCCATGCACTCTTGCATGGTTTGCCAAATCTTAGCGAAAGCGTCTTTAGACTCTTGCTCTGAGGAAAGTACTTTTTGGTTTTCCATCACTAAGGCACTGACAGATAATCCATTTTCGTTACATAACGTGACAAGTTGCTCTGCACTGGTGAATTCAAACGGGACTTCAGTTTTGAGTTTAGACTCTTGGCCAAAGCTTTCCTCATCAACAATAAACCCACCGCCAATGGAGTAATAAGTTTTTGAGTAGAGCAACTCTTCACCGCTCCATGCATGAACCTGCATTCCATTTTCATGCAGTTCTAAGTTGTGTTGATGAAATGTCATACCGTCATTTTTCGGAAAGCTCACTTCATGCTGAGTGCTACCAATAGGAAGGATTTCGGTTTCTTCTACTCGCTTAACGAAATTTGGGATGGAATCTATTTCTATCGTTTCCGGTTCGTTTCCTGCAAGTCCCATAATTATGGCGATATCCGTATGGTGGCCTTTACCTGTCAGAGAGAGTGAGCCATATACGTCTACTGTGACCTTCGTTGTTTGTTTTAACTTATCTTGGGCAACGAGATCGTCCACAAATTGTTTACCAGCTTTCATTGGTCCGACGGTATGTGAACTAGAAGGGCCAACACCAATCTTATAGATGTCGAAAACGCTGATCATATTGAATTCCTCAATAGTTCGCCTCCAGAGTAGGGTAGGAGGTGATTTTTTATAGTTTTAATTGTATTACCTTATTTCACCTGAAGATGCGTTAGGAGTTGTTTGAATCACATCTTCAGGTTGAGTCGCCAAAGGCAGATGAATTTAGAGCGCACCATATATAACAGAGGTCATTGCTGCAATGCCACAAATAGCTGTAAATATTTGAGCTTTAGTGGAAGTTTTGTATTTTTGCATAGCCGGAACCTTGCGCATTGCAAAAATAGGCATTAGGAAAAGTATTGCTGCAATCATTGGCGCACCCATACTTTCGATCATTCCTAGGATACTTGGGTTGGCGATAGCAACAATCCATGTGGTGATCACAATAAACGCCAAAGAGATCTTTTCTACTTTTGACTTTGAAGCTTTTAATTGTGATTTGATTAATCCAGATAGGCCTTCATGTGCACCTAAAAAGTGCCCAAAGTAACTAGACGTAATCGCGGCAAATGCAACCAGTGGCCCACAGTAAGAGATGATCGGAGCGGAATGCGTATTCGCTAAGTAAGACAAAATTGAAATATTTTCGCTACTCGCAATATCAAGTTGGGCTGGTGACAGTGAAAGCACGACTGAGAAGACAAAGAACATGACAAACGCCATCAACATCAGTGACGCGCCACCAGTGATCATATCTGTTTTTTCTACCGCTTTGTCTCCGTATATTCTGTGTTGTTCTTTAGAGAATTGGCTAATAATTGGGCTGTGGTTAAATGAGAACACAATAAGAGGAATGGCTAGCCAGATGACAGAAGGGAACGTAGACCAATCTGGTGTGACTTCTACCATTGAAGTATTCCAATCTGGTATTAAATATATTGATAGTGCCAGTAATATAAATACTAGTGGATATACCATAGCCGATGTTACTTTTAGCATTAACTCTTTACCATACACAACACAGCCAGTCATTGTAGCGATAAGAACTCCAGACAGTAGCCAGCGAGGAATTGAGGTTATTCCCATTTGGTGTACCAGAAATGAATCTACGGTATTAGTGATCCCCACACCGTAGATAAGTACAATCGGATAAATTGCAAAAAAATATGCAAGCGTAATGATATTCGCACCAGTTTTACCAAAATGTTCTTCTACCGCATCAGTAATGTCCGCTTCTGAGTTTTTTGCTGAGAGCACAAACCGTGCTAAGCCTTTGTGAGCAAGCCAAGTCATCGGTGCTGCAATAAGTGCTAAAACGACTAGAGGCCAAAAGCCACCTGCGCCTGCTTTAATAGGCAGGAAGAGAACTCCCGCTCCAACCGCCGTACCGAATAGAGATAAACACCAAGTGAAATCGTGATAAGTCCATTTTGAAGAAGCTCGGCTACTGGCGACTGAAGCATTTGCTGTGGTCATAGTTTGATACCCGTAATATTGTTTGTGATTAATTGACGGCAGATTCTTGCAATATAATTTGCAAAAAAAATTGATCAAAACCTTGTATCTTCGTAATTGACAATACGAACTTTAAAAACTCGGCTTTTTATCACGAAATAGCGATAGAATAAATGATTATTAGTAATGATGATGATTAGAAATTCTAATTACTCTTGATTATTAAACAGATTTCAATTTGAGGTGGGTTGTCAATACCCATATTGGGGATTATTTGGCATTTCTCACGCAGTGATTACGCGACTGTGTAAAGAATAAGGGGTATTGCACGAAAATTAGCAAAAAGTCCGTCTAGCAATCGAACCACTATAAAAAAACGTATTGTTCAAGAGTTGCTCAGATTAGTATTTTTAAGTTAAATAATTGTACAGACTAATGCATGAGGTGTTTTTGCATGGCCTCAATAATTTGTGCAGTCATCCCCCAAATAAAATGTCTTTTATAGGGGATTGCAAACACTCTATGGCTTTGTTTGTTCACGGTAAAGTTATGACTAATAAGTTTTTCTCTGTCCAAGATATGCTCGGCGGGAACCTCGAATACTTCGTCTACTTCATTTCTGTCCATCATAACTGAGTAGCTAGGGTCGACAATTGCGATGACTGGCGTGACAGAAAAATGGCTGATCGTGATTAGCTCTGGCATTTGACCTAGTACTTTTACAAGGTTTGGTTTTAATCCAATCTCTTCATTCGCTTCGCGAATTGCTGTTTCTAACAGTGAAGAATCAGATTCTTCAAATTTACCGCCAGGAAAACTCACCTGTCCGGGGTGGTGCTTCAAGTGTTTGGCACGGCGTGTGAGAACAATATTTAAGCCATGTGGCCTTTCGACGAAACCGATTAGAACCGACGCTTTACGAAGAGGCTTATTTTTTAGGTGAGAGACGCGACGAATGGATACGGCATCATAATCAACAGGCTGATTAAACTGGAAATTACGAATAATTAAATTTTTACTAACGTGTGATAGCATGACACCTCCGAGACAATTATGAAAACAGGCGATACCTAATCAACTTGGCTTATCATACATCAGAGGTTAGATATCAGGGGCAAGACAGACCCTAAAATCATGTCAAAATTTTCATCACATTACACAATAATGTTAGTTCAATACTCAGCAGACGTCCTTTGTTGCTATAAAAAACTAATATAATTTCCTTTTTTCATTAGTCATATTTATTTAATCGCGCTTTGATTTAAGGATAATCTATATGAGCATTCTGCTTACAAGATAGGCAGTATCTTACTCAGTTTATCCAGTGTTTCTTGGTACTCAGCGTCACACTGACTATCCGAGACAAGCCCGCCCCCAGCCCATGTATACAGAGTATTATCTTCCGCTATCAGTGTTCGGATGGTAATGCTTGTATCCATTTTTCCATGGCGACTAATGTAGCCTATGCTGCCACAGTATACGTTGCGCCTGTGCGGTTCTAATTCTTCGATGATTTCCATTGCACGAATTTTGGGGGCTCCAGTGATCGAACCCCCAGGGAAACTCGCTCGAAGTAAATCGGTAGCCGTGTATTTATCGTCAAGTACCGCTTTTACGGTGCTGACTAGGTGATGAACTGCTGGAAAACTTTCAATATCAAATAGTTTTGGTACGTGAACCGACCCAACTTGAGCAACCCGACCAATATCATTTCTGAGCAAATCAACAATCATTAGGTTTTCAGCTTGGTCTTTTTCTGAATTCTGAAGTTTTTGTTTATTCGCTTCATCGATATTCGCTTCGCTTGAGCGCGGCATGGTACCTTTGATTGGTTTGGTTTCGATGGTCCGATTATCGAGTTGTAAAAACCTTTCTGGCGAAACACTTAAGATGGCACTATCGTCCGTACGGATAAATGCAGAGAAGGGAGCCAAATTATACTTTTCAAGCTTTTTATATGCTTGCCACTCACTGCCTTGATAGTGAGCGTGGAATCGTTGCGCTAGATTGATTTGATAGCAATCACCCTCAAGAATGTATTTCTGCACTGAGTCAAACTTTTCCTTATAACTCTGCTTGTCCATATTCGATTGCCACGGACTTTTTAGAGTAAACGATTGCTGAGTGGATGAAGGATGCTGCTTTTGAAGCCATTGCCAGTGCTTCTCTATATTTTGGCCAACAATACAGGCTGATTTCAGTTTGTGATCGACGATGACGGCCCATTCATAGAGGCCAATGGCCATATCTGGCGTGACAAGCTCGTTTTTGGATATCGTGGGCATCGTTTCAATGCGACGGCCTAAATCATAGGAAAAGTATCCTAAAGCGCCGCCTACAAACGGAAGCTCACATTCAACATCAAGGTTAGGGAGGTGCTTTTGTTGAAGATTTTCGATCAGCTCAAATGGATTTTGCTCAGTTTCATAGCTTGAAGAGTCGGTTACGACATGAGACGTATTTCCGTGGGTCGTTATTGTCACTATGGGCTGAGCGACTAGAATATCAAAGCGGCTATCAATATGATCCTGCGATGCTGAGCGAAGCAACATTGACCAGTTTAAGTGCTCTATTCGATTGAACAGTGAAATGGAAAGGTCAGGTTGGTAGTCAAGAGAGTGATGACTAATTGCGTTGATTTGGTCGTAGTTCATTTTTAATTTGTGACAAAGAGTTCATTAGCCGCATAGCGCGTTAAGGAAAGCAAGAGTATCATAATTTGACTATTAAAAAGCGTTTACTTTAAAGACTGTATACTTATTAAACGTATTCGCACTAACAACACACCGAGGCAAGTAATGACCGCAATTCGTAAACAGGATGTCATCAGTAGTGTCGCTGATGCGCTTCAATATATTTCTTATTATCATCCTTTAGATTTTGTACAAGCTTTGGAAAAGGCTTACCACAAGGAAGAAAGTAAAGCGGCAAAAGACGCCATTGCTCAAATACTCATTAACTCTCGAATGTCTGCTCAAGGGCGTAGGCCACTCTGCCAAGATACAGGGATCGTGACTTGTTTTGTTAATATAGGTATGGATGTTAAGTGGGATACCGATCAAACTGTTCAAGAAATGATTGATGAAGGTGTTCGCCAAGCCTACACCAACCCAGATAACCCACTCCGCGCTTCGATTTTGCTCGATCCAGCCGGTAAGCGCATTAATACAAAAGATAATACACCTGCTGTGGTTCATATTAACATGGTGCCGGGTAATAAGGTTGAGTTCCAAATTGCGGCTAAAGGTGGCGGCTCTGAGAACAAGACTAAGATGGTGATGCTAAACCCCTCTGATGATGTGGCTGAATGGGTTGAGAAAACCCTGCCAACGATGGGCGCAGGCTGGTGTCCTCCAGGTATGTTAGGTATAGGGATTGGTGGTACAGCAGAAAAGGCTGCTGTTCTGGCGAAAGAGTCTCTAATGGAGCATATTGATATTCAAGAGCTTATCGATCGCGGCCCATCAAACGCAGAAGAAGAGCTTCGTTTAGATATCTTTAATCGTGTTAATCGCTTAGGTATCGGTGCACAAGGCTTAGGTGGTTTAACCACTGTGGTTGATGTGAAAATTAAAACAGCACCAACACATGCGGCCTCAAAACCAGTGTGTTTAATACCAAACTGCGCGGCGACGCGTCATGTTCATTTTACGCTTGATGGTTCAGGCCCTGCAGAGCTGACTCCACCAAAACTTGAAGACTGGCCGAATATCACTTGGGAAGCAGATGAAAATACGCGCCGAGTCAATTTAGATACTATTACTAAAGAAGACGTACAGGAGTGGAAAACGGGTGAGACAATCCTGCTTAACGGCAAAATTTTAACTGGCCGTGATGCTGCTCATAAGCGGATTCAAGGCATGCTAGAAAGTGGGGAAGGCTTGCCAGATGGTGTCGACCTAAATGGTAAGTTTATTTACTATGTAGGCCCGGTTGATGCAGTTCGCGACGAAGTCGTTGGGCCTGCGGGACCGACGACTTCTACACGTATGGATAAATTTACCGACATGATGCTAGAAAAAACAGGCATCATGGGTATGATTGGTAAAGCGGAACGTGGGCCAGCAACAGTGGACTCAATCAAGAAGCATAAAGCCGTTTACTTAATGGCGGTTGGTGGAGCGGCGTATCTCGTATCCAAAGCCATCAAAAAAGCTCGCGTGGTTGCATTTGAAGACTTAGGTATGGAAGCGATTTATGAGTTTGAAGTCGAGGATATGCCAGTGACCGTCGCGGTTGATTCTGATGGTGTAAATGCGCACCAAACAGGTCCTGATGTATGGAAAGTGAAAATAGCGGAAGCCGCTAAGTAACGTTTCTTTAACTGTAAAAATTCTAAGCCCCTGACTAACATTCAGGGGCTTATTTGTATCTCGTATATCACTTTTAACAATTATTCATCCACGATTAATGTTGATTTTGGCAAGCTATAGAATCTTAATAACGAGAAGCATCAATGAGAAAAATAAAACAGGAATTCAATGATTTTATTAGTCGAGGCCTAGATTCTAACGTCCGTATTGCTGTGACTGGGCTTTCTAGAGCAGGAAAAACGGCCTTTATTACTTCGTTAGTGAATCAGCTTCTTCATGCATCTACTCATGACAATTTACCCCTATTTATCGCGTCGAGAGACGGTAGGCTAATTGGTGCTAGGCGTGTCCCTCAAACGAATATGCTTGTTCCTAGCTTTGGCTATGATGAAGCAATGGAATACTTAAACAGTGATCCAGCTCAGTGGCCGGAACCAACACGTGATGTGAGTGAAGTACGGCTTTCTCTCAAATATAAACCGACCAAGCGGTACAAAAAACTCGTCAGCAAATCATCTGTGATGGATATTGATATCATTGATTATCCTGGTGAGTGGCTGCTAGACCTACCTTTACTCAACATGTCGTTCCAG
The DNA here is from genome assembly GCF_059777565.1 of Vibrio sp. A37. Taxonomy (NCBI): domain Bacteria; kingdom Pseudomonadati; phylum Pseudomonadota; class Gammaproteobacteria; order Vibrionales; family Vibrionaceae; genus Vibrio; species Vibrio sp. A37. The sequence continues at coordinate 149,742 of NZ_JBLNLI010000002.1, forward strand.
CAGTGGTCAGAAGAGCAATTTAAAAGCTTAAAGGGTAAGCGTTTAGAACTAGCTAAAAATTGGCTGACAGCGCTCGAAAGCCTAGAATTGACAGCTGAACTCAACGAAAACCATCTTAAGAATGTATCAGATCTGTATACAGAGTATCTGCACAAATGTAAGGATTCTGGATTGCATTATGTGCAACCTGGACGATTCGTGTTACCGGGAGAGCTTGAAGGTGCACCTGTTTTACAGTTTTTTCCGTGCCAGTTTTCAAGTGGTGGAAAAATTGAAAATGGTAGTAATTTAGCGATGCTTGCTAAACGCTACGAAGAGTACCAACAAAAAGTCGTTAAAGTATTTTATAAACATCACTTTGCTACGTTTGACAGACAGATTGTGCTGGTGGACTGTCTACAACCTTTAAATGCAGGGTTTGAAGCTTTTCATGATATGAGAGTGGCGTTAGAGCAAGTGATGAAAAGCTTTAAGTACGGACATAGCAATGTACTCAAACGGCTTTTTTCGCCAAAGATCGACAAGGTGTTATTTGCTGTTACCAAGGCCGATCACGTTACGCCGGAGCAACACCCTAATTTAACTTCATTACTCCGTCAGCTCGTTCATCCGGCATGGCAAGCGACGTCTTATGAAAATATCGATATGAATTGTATCAGCCTCGCTTCTATTAAAGCGACCCAATCTGGCTTTATCGAATCGAATGGTGAAGCTTGCCCTGCAATCCAAGGTATCAATATTGGTGGCGAGCCATTGACGGTTTTTCCTGGAGAAGTACCCGAAAAGTTACCCAGTGAATCCTACTGGCAGCAGCAAGGGTTTGAATTTACTTCTTTTCGACCCCAGCTACACGATCCAGACAGCCCAATTGATCATATTCGCGTTGATAAAGCTTTGGAGTATCTCATCGGAGACAAATTGAAATGAGCGATTTGAAAAGTAAAAAAGTGTTCGATGTTCCGCTCAATGAATCAAAAACCGAACAAGAAGAATTGACGGTGCAGAAAGTCTTTGACGGCTCTGAATCTTTTGTAGTTCAAGAGAGCGAGGAGAATCAGGAGCCAAGCAAAGTAGAGCAAGATGTCGAGCTGGTAATCAGGCCGAAGAAAGGAAAGAAATGGTTGTTTACTGGAGCCGTTGTTACTTTTGCAGGTTTAGTGGGCTGGCAAGCAATTGATTCATTTGTAACGGCTATTCAAGCTGGAGATTGGCTCGCGCTTGGGTGGGCTGCGTTTATTGCTGGGGTTGCTTCACTTGGCATAGGGGCGATATTTAAAGAGTTATGGAAGTTAAGATCGCTGCGAGATCATTTTGACATTCAGGAGCAGGGAGAGAAGCTACTCAATAGCGATAGTATTGGTAAAGGCGTCGAGTTTTGCGAATCGGTGGTTAAATACAGTCGCATCAACAAGCAATCGGCAAGTTACCAACGTTGGCAAGAGTGTGTCAATGCGAACCATAGTGATGCAGAAGTTGTTGACATGTTCGATTCCATGGTGGTCTGTGAGCAAGATAAAATAGCCTCAAAACTGGTATCCAAATACGCAACCGAAGCCGCCACCTTAGTTGCCGTAAGTCCGTTGGCGATTGCGGATATGCTGTTGGTGGCTTGGCGTAACTTTAAAATGATTGATGCGTTGGCCGAAATTTATGGAGTCGAGCTTGGTTATTGGTCGAGACTCAAACTGTTCAAGTCAGTCTTAATCAACATGGCAGCGATAGGTGCTACAGATTTAGTGATTGATGCGAGTATGGATTTAATGTCTATGGATTTAGCTAAACGAGTTTCTGCCAGAGCAGGACAGGGTATTGGTATTGGTATTTTGACTGCACGACTCGGCATTAAAGCGATGTCTCTTCTGAGGCCAATCCCTTGGAGAAAAGAAAAAGCAGTTAAGCTCAGTACAATTCGCAAGCAAATTGCGCAGAAAATTGCGTCAATTAGCATAAAGTCTTAATCATTGTGTTATCAAGCACCTTGACGCATAACAAAGCTTGGGCGAAACTACTGTCAACTTTTCGTGACACTTTGATTAGGATTGAGCCGTGCGTTTAGAAGTCTTATGTGAAGATAGGTTGGGTTTAACTCGTGAGCTATTGGATATCCTTGTCTCTCGCAACATCGATCTCAGGGGGATTGAAATTGATGTCACGGGGATTATTTACCTCAACTGTCCAGATATAGATTTTGACACTTTTAGCGATCTGATGGCTGGTATTCGCTTGATTCCCGGCGTCAAAGATGTACGCAAAATTCAATTTATGCCGATGGAGCGTCATAATACTGAGCTAATCTCATTGCTGAATAACTTGCCTGAGCCTGTATTAGCTATCGACCTAAAAGGTGCGATTGATATGGCTAACCATGCTGCATTGAGCTTATTTAATACAACTGAGCAAGACATCATTGGTGAGCAAATTTCAGCGATTTTACCTGCATCAAACTTGTCTAAGTGGGCAGAGGGTAAAGTGACTCGTCACCGCGAAGATTTGGTTATCGATGGCCTCGATTACTCTGTTGAAGTGACACCCGTATACATTCCTGGGGAATCAAACGAGCCTACTCTAGCCAGCATGGTGATGATCATTCGCTCTCTTCAAGGCAAAGGTGAATTTCAGGACTCATTACCATTACAGCATAAATTAGGTTTTGAACACTTTGTTGGAGTGTCAAACCGTCACAAAGCTTTGATTAGTCAGTCAAAAAAACTAGCCATGCTCGATCAGCCATTGTTAATAGAGGGCGAGACGGGAACTGGTAAGGAAATGCTCGCACGAGCTTGCCATAACCGTTCCCATCGAGCCGCTTCACCATTCTTGATATTGAGTTGCGCCTCTATGCCTGATGATGTCGCAGAGACTGAGCTATTTGGTCATGCTCCCGGATCATTCAACCATGAAGCTGGTTATACTGGAATATTTGAGCAAGCCAACGGCGGAACTGTATTTCTAGACGAAATTGGTGAAATGAGTCCACATTTGCAGATCAAGCTGCTGAGATTTTTGCAAGATGGGACTTTTCGTCGAGTAGGTGAAGAACATGAAGTGCATGTCGATGTGCGTGTTATCGCCTCAACTCGATATAAACTTGCTTCGCTCGCTGAGTCAGGAACATTTAGAGAAGATCTATTTTATCGCCTCAATGTTTTAACTCTTCGTATCCCGCCTTTAAGGGACCGAGCAAACGATATAGGTCCGCTGCTAGACCTATTTATAAATAAATATGCCAAGCAACTTGGTATCGCGAAACCGACAATCGGCAGCAAATTACTGGAACAACTTGCAGAATATCAATGGCCAGGAAATATGCGTCAGTTAGATAATATGGTGTTGAGAGCACTAACTGAACTGCAAGATGGTGAGTTATCTGTTGAACAATTCCATTTACCTCAATATGAAAATGTATCAACTGGAGGGTTGAATATTAATTTAGACGGCTCGCTTGATGAGATTATGAAAGGGTATGAATCTCAAATACTTGAACATCTTTACCAATCTTTCCCTTCAAGTCGTAAGTTAGCGAAGCGCCTTAATGTTTCCCATACCTCTATTGCTAATAAACTACGTGATTACGGAATTAGAAAAAATTGATGAATAAAGTCAGTACGCCTACCCAAGTTTATGAAATTGATGGCGATGTATTGTTGCGTACCGCCCAAGTGTATGATGCTGAGAAAATCGCTCAGTACTTTTATAACAACAAAGCGTTTTTGAAACCATGGGAGCCCAAGAGAGAAGACGCGTTTTATACTAGCGTTGGTTGGCAAAAAAAATTAGTTAAACTCAATGAGCTGCACAAATTGGGGCTTGGCTACTACATGCTTATCATCGATAAAAATAACGATGAAATGTTAGGAACGATTTCATTTAGCAACCTGTCCCGATTTCCTATGTACTCGTGCTCTGTTGGGTACTCGATTGCAGAAAGTCAACAAGGGAAAGGGATCATGAGTCGCGCGTTAGCCATGGCGGTCGAGTATATGTTTTCTATTCAGAATATGCACCGGATTAATGCTGGTTATTTACCGTTTAACGAACGTAGTGCTGCTGTGCTGAAAAAGCTGGGCTTTAAGAAAGAAGGGTATGCCGAAGAATACTTGTTGATAGATGGAAAATGGCAAGATCATGTTCTTACTGCACTAACCAACCCAAACTGGAAAAATGAGAGAAGATGACGGATAGACTGAGCCAGCAACTCGAATTGCTTATCGAACTGGATAAACTCAAATCGGTTCTGAGAAGAACAAAGATAAAGTCGGCAAATGGGCGTTATGAGAATAGCGCGGAGCATAGCTGGCATGTCTGCATGATGGCAATTCTACTGGAAGAACATGCGAATCAGCCTGTCAATTTAGCAAAAGTCATAAAGATGCTTTTGCTACACGATATTGTAGAAATTGATGCGGGAGATACATTTGTCTATGATGTGCAGGCCGCAGAGACGCAATATCAAAAAGAGCTGGAAGCTGCAGAAAGGTTGTTTGGTCTGTTGCCAAAAGAGCAAGGCGAGCAGTTAATGGCTACTTGGTTGGAATTTGAGCAGTCTCAAAGCGCTGAAGCACAGTTTGCCAAAGCCCTCGACAGACTGTTACCTATGCTTCTCAATAGTCACAATGATGGCCAATCGTGGGTTGAAAACGGTGTGGAGCGAGAAAAAGCTTTGAAGATCAATAGTAAAATTGAGCACGGCTCGTTAACTTTGTGGCAAAAAGCAAAACAAGTTATTGATGACGCCACCGAGAAAGGTTGGCTAAAGAGTTAAGAACAGATATGTCGTACCTATCTTTGGAAGATTACCCAAGAAAGTGGATTTTTACCCACCAGTCAATGCCAATACCAGAGAAGGATCTGGTCTGTATTAAACCGATGACGGCGCAACGAGCGGCTCAATTCTGGAAAGAGAATATCAGCCCCCAAAGCCCAGACGCCGAACGTTTGAGTTCTCAGGATTGGCCAAAAAAGACGTCTAGCTGGTTGCAAGAAGTCGATTGGATGCAGTCTTGGGAAGATGATAATTTGGGTCTGCCAGAAGAAGTGCTCGATCATATCGACTGGCAAGATGATGTCACGGTTTACTTTTGTTATGAAAAATACAACATCGTAGAGACTAAGTGGCTGATTTTTAAGAAGCATTGGAAGAATTTTTTATTTTACGATGATGGGCCAATTTTGGTCGCTAGACGGAGAAAGCAATCTCTCTGGTTTGATTCGAGTGGCTTTGTGAAATTAGGGAACCGTTAAACCATTTTTTGGCATTCTTAGCCATCAGCATAAAAAATGGTAAATTTGAATCTATATCCTATTAACGCGGATTTAATTTAAGGAAAAACCGTATTAATTAGGGCTGCTTATTCTTGCGTGAATGATCTTTGAGGATCCTAGGCAGTATTTTTGATGACTATAATCGATAAACATGATTATAACCGAGCAGTCGCTAAGTGATCTTTCTAGTATGCTAGAGCTTTCATTCACATGGTAATTTTATATATTACCCAATTTTTTAGAGCTAGAATCTATTTATGATTGCGTGTGCTAGTAATTATATTGTGAATATTATTTTATCACCTATACTAGTGGTTGTATGAATATGTCATATGTTAATATTCATACCATAATAAGTAATAAATAATAGGATTAGCTTTCGGGACAAAGCAGTGGAAACCCTAGAATTGCAATTAAGGAAAGACTTTTACGCACAGATTGATTCCTTGCAAGTTCATAACGGTGAATCTCTTCCTACTCTTACTTTGTTAACCAAAGAGGAGCTAAAGGAGCTTGAAGCAGTGTGGATTGAGCTATGTATATGGAAGCAAAATCAATCGTAGTTTAGTGTGCTAGAATGTCGAACAGCATACTGCTAGGAGTGTGCTCACATTGGGACTGATAAGTACTGTCAATTGTTATAAACCCATAATAATTTGTGGTTATTTGTCGGTTTTCATTCTTTTAAATATTGTTATAATGTAACAATTCAAACCATTTGCACTTACACATTGAAAATCGAATATTTGCCCCAAGATCGAATCAAAAGTAAAGAAAGCAGATGTGCCTTTCAGCATAAGTAATATCCAAGTGAGTAATATTATGGCGGAAGTACGAGCCAGAGTGGACTTCAAAGTGGGTCCGAAAAGTAATATCGATGCAGAGCTACTCTCATTTAATGGTTTAAAAACAGATAAAGAACACGTAGCCGTCATTTTTAAAAGTGCAGACAAAGTAAACGAGCCTCCCTTAGTTAGAATGCATTCGGAGTGTTTAACAGGTGATGTATTTCACTCTTCACGCTGTGACTGTGGTGAGCAGCTTGAAGAAACAATAAAAACGATGGCCGAAAAAGGTGGTGTATTGCTTTATTTGCGCCAAGAAGGAAGAGGGATAGGGCTTTATAATAAAATAGATGCATATAAGCTTCAAAGCGAAGGTTTGAATACTTATGAAGCGAATAATCACTTGGGTTTTGGCGATGACTTACGTGATTTCTGCGAAGCTGCTCAAATGCTGCAAGCATTGAATATCAACAAAATCAGATTAATCACAAACAATCCCAAAAAGATAAATGACCTAGAAGGCAAGGGAATTGAAATTATTGAAGTAATCAATACTTCCGCTTATCTAAAGTCGGGTAATGAAAAATACTTGCAAGCTAAGATATCTCACGGTAAGCACAATCTTAAGCTTTAATTTTTTGCATTCTAATTGACGTTCTTTGATATTACCCAAGCAACACAATCGTGCTTGGGTAAGCCATAAAAATATTTAGATTTACAACAGTTAAAATATATTGTTGATAACTATATTATTTGTGTTTCTTTTCTCCAGCCACAATACGCTTCACGTCTCAATTCATCACTAATTATTCATTTCTCTGCCATAATTAATTTAATTGTTTGCATATGAACTTTGGTTATGGTTAAAAAGCTATTACTCATGGCACTTTGCCTACTAGTCACATCTATGCCTAGTATCGCTATGGATAGATTTGAGAAGCTGAAATGGATTAGCGCTGATTCTTCAGTGATAAGTTTAATTCAGTTTCCCAAGCTAGTTGAGCGTGTTTATCGAGAAAATAACGACAACCTAATCTGGTACGATTTAAACCAAGCTATGCGCTTTGAATTTCAGCTCGAAATGATAAAGAGAGCGAGAATAAGTCCATTATTTTCTAGCCAGCTCAGTTATTTGCAGTTCTATCGTAAAGCGAATCGTTGGTTCGAATATGACTTGCTTGCTACCGATACTATGTTGTTATACATGAGTTATGCGGAGCAAGCTCCTCTTAATGGCTCTCGATGGTTTTTTGAAAAACAGTTTGCAAGCTTTTTGCCACGACCAAGTGAAAGTGCGGTTCTTTCTCTCTATATAGCTGTAAACCTCAATCAACTAGACGATATTATTAATATGTATACACCCACGAGTGGTGGATACAAGGAACTACTAAGATCTTATGCACACCTAGAGCAATTTGAAGACAAAGAGGTTGATGAGTACAAGCAAGTTGGCATAAAAAAAGCTGGCGACAATTTACCGAATAAACCAATTCTTATAGAACGGCTCAAGCTTCTTGATATCAAAATAGACAAGAGGAGCGTTAGCAATAACATTTATGATCGCCACTTAGTCAAATCTGTACGCCAGTTTCAAAAAGCTCATGGCTTAAAAGATGACGGTAAAATTGATCCTGTCACTGTTAAATGGCTGAACGTTCCAGTAAGAGAGAGGCTATCAATGTTGGCCTTAAATGCTGAAAGATTGAGAATATGGCCTGAGCAAAAAGACAGTGTAATTATTGTCAATGTGCCAAATTTTGCGATGAAGTATTGGAGGTCTGGTGTTGAGGTTTTTGAATCGAGAGTGGTGGTCGGAAGAAAAAGCCGCAAAACGCCAGTGATGGAAACGAATTTGGACTCATTGGTTTTAAATCCTGTGTGGAATGTTCCTTGGAAAATCATGGTCGCTGATATTATTCCAAAAGTTAAAAAAGACACCAACTACTTGATAGAAAATGGCATCGAAATCGTAGAAGAGTGGGCCGATGAAAAAACCATTAGTCCCGAAGAAATACAATGGGCAACAGTTAACCCTTATAAATTTCCATATAAAATGCGTCAGAGGCCCGGAAACGTAAATGCTCTTGGTTTATATAAATTTAACACTCCAAACCCAAGGGCTATTTTTTTACATGACACACCAAGCAAAAAGCTTTTCGATAAAGAAATTCGAGCATTTAGCTCGGGATGTGTCCGCATAGAGAAAGCGAGCTTATTTGCTGACTTGCTTCTCAAAACTCAAGTTGAAGAAGTGCTTTCTACGCCTAAAAGTGACTTAGAAATGGAAAATCAATCAATCCCTCTTAAGGAAGCTATTCCTGTACATATTATTTATCAAACAGTTTGGTTTGAGTCTGGACAAGTGCAGTACAGAGATGATGTGTATAACCACGATAGTTACAGCTATACCAAAGGATAATTTTGAGAATTAAACAAAAAGCTTTAATGTCACAAAATTTAAATTCCTTATACTGTTCAAATATTAACCGATAAAAGTGTTTTTTTTGTTCGAATTGATATGCAACATGGTTAATTGACCAGCTGTTTTTGCTTCTGTATCTTCTCGCCTAGTTCCATGATGTAGTATAGGTAAAGTATTGGTTTTTTCTCGTCGTCAATTTTTAAAGTTATCGGCTGGTGGATTACTTCTTGCGACGGGATTGCCGCGTTTAGTTCAGGCTCAGACACTATCTGTAGCCAAATGTCCTACTGACCCTCGTTCAATCGCTTTTTATAACCTTCATACCAAGGAAAGAATTGATTGTTGTTACTTTGATGGTAATAACTATGTTGAAAGTGTATTGACCAATTTAAACCATTTCTGTCGCGATTTTCGGCGTAATGAAGTTTATGTGATGGATAGAAAGTTGTTTGACCTGATATACCAAATAAAGCTTTTGTTAGCGACTGACGCGGAAGTTGAGCTGATATCAGGTTATCGCTCTCTTGTGACCAATAATACGCTTAGGGCTCACTCTCGTGGAGTAGCAAAACATAGCTATCATACTCGAGGGCAAGCAATAGATTTCAGGCTCAAAGGAGTGCCATTAGCTGACGTGCATGAGGCTGCGCTGGCGTTAGAGCAAGGTGGCGTCGGGTACTATCCAAGAAGCAACTTTGTGCATATCGATACTGGGCCTGTTCGAAGCTGGTCTCAGAAGCTTTGATTTCCTAGCCTGAAGTTGTAAATTCGTATTAGTAGTGTCATAGTTCATCCAATTGTTGAGAAGCTAACGAGTTTTATATGTCCCTTAAATATCAAGTTATTCCGGTCACTTCCTTTGCTCAAAATTGCTCCATTGTGTGGTGTGATGAAACCCTTAAAGGCATAGTGATTGATCCGGGCGGCGATATCGAAACCTTGAAAAAGGCTATTGATAGCAACGGTATTCAAATTGAGAAACTAGTGTTAACGCATGGTCATCTTGATCACGTGGGTGGCACTGAACCTTTAGCTGAGCTTCTAGGCGGCATCGAAATCGTAGGACCTCACGAAGATGATGGATTCTGGTTACAAAGTCTCAATGGTCAGAGTCAGATGTTTGGTTTTCCTCCAACTCAAGCATTCGAGCCTAGCAAATGGCTGAATGAGGGTGACAAAGTAATATTTGGTAATGAGACGTTAGAGGTAATTCACACACCTGGTCACACACCTGGGCATGTTGTTCTATACAGTTCATCAGCAGAATTGGCGTTTGTAGGAGATGTCCTGTTCAGCGGTGGTATTGGCCGCACTGATTTTCCGAAGGGCGATTTTGATACGCTAATTACGTCAATCAAAACAAAGTTATGGCCTTTAGGAAATGAAGTACGCTTTGTTCCGGGTCATGGTCCAGAATCAACATTTGGCCGTGAACGGGCATCAAACCCATTTGTTGCTGATGAAATGCCTTTGTACTAAGGGTTAGTCTTCATCTAGACACGGTTCTGGTTCGGCAGCGGCTAAATAGCGTCGAGCCAGTCCAACAAACTCTTCTCCGCTTCTATCTAAGTCCGACACAGCAATAAATATATCGTACTCGTGAAACTCTCTTTGGTGCTGCATTCTATTAGCAAGCATCGCCAGTAGCCCACGATATTTTGTACCATCCTCGGTTTTGTAAGGATCGGAGTCTAAGACTATGTCTTCAAAAATGTTCTCACGTCCAAGTTGTTTTGCACCTAGGTATAACAGTGAGCGTTGACTCATGAGTATTTCAGATATGATACGTGGGCAAATGCTATCAATATAAGGTGAGTAGTGTTTTAGTTTGATGCCGACCCAAGGTAAAGGTTGAAGCCAGCCATCTTGATTGTAGGTGCATAAGCCGATTTTACTAATGTTGTTCCACTTAACGACCCAGCCACCCTTGAATAAATGTTGTTGGAAATGGGTAGCCGTTAGGGTGTAAGAAACTTTACTCTTTAGGGCAACATAGTAGCCATAACAGCCCAAGGCAAGGATGATAATCACTGATATTACAGCCGTTTGCGGGCTTGGAGACATAAGGATAAGAGTTATCGCAGCCAATATGGAAACAGCCACAATAAGCTTACTTTTCGAAGAACTTATATGGAAGTGGTGATTTGAAAGTTGTAGCGTATTCATCTTGAACGTGGCCATTAACACTTAAACCTCTTACACAGGGTTATCTGTTTAGTTTATACCCAAATCAAGAATGATAAAAAAATATGGCAGCCAATTGGCTGCCATATTACTAAGAATGGTAATATTAAAATTTAGAAACGAGCGTTGATGATAGGGAATACAGGTAAGTCTTTACTTACAAAAGTACCAGATTTATCGTAGTTGATTAGGCCAATTTGTACGCCTTCATCAATGTGGTTTGTTGCGTTGACAAAACCAAACTGAAGACCTGTCAGGTTATTGGCAAAGTTAACAAAGCCAAACTGAGCACCTTCCATCGGTCCTTTATTGAAGTTAACTAAACCAAATTGAGCACCAGTATACTTGCCTCCGGTATAGTTTAATAAACCAAAACTTGCGCCTAATGCATTGTTGTCATTCCAGTTGACCAGACCGAACTGAGCACCTTGCATATCTGTTCGGTTTCTGTTCGCACCCAAGAAGGCAAACTGAGCACCTTTAAACTCATTTACATCCGATAGACCCAAGATAGTTAAGTTTACGCCCGTGACTTTATCAGTTTTGCCGTAGAGTAGTGCTAGTCGTCCACCGTTTACGTTGCCTTCAGGTAAGTTTTTGTTGGGTAATGATAACTGAATTGCTTGTGTTCCTGAGGAGTGTGTAGTTGTTTCCGTTGCTGCCATAGCGGTTGCTGAGAGAGATGCGAGAGCTACAGTTAACACAAATCTAAGTTTCATTTTTACTTCCTATATTTTTAACTAGATAATTTGCGCTCTATTTAATAGCAAATTCAAACTCATGATATGTCAGGCTTAGAACATGAATGTCGTTGAAGTGTTATTAACGTGTATGCTGAAGTTTTTACTCGTCCACGAGTTAATGCATTCAGTAATTAGTTGAGACGAATATTTTGGGTCTCTCCTGAGCGAATATACCGATATACAGGCTTTACTAATGATAGATGAACGTTGCCAAGTGACTTTGGAAAAGCCACTTCTATGGAACTTATGTCGGCAACGGTGTCTTTTGCAGAGTATATAAACTCAACCATGCCGCCACTTAATTCGTTGATTCGATAAGTGTGAAAGATTAATGTTGATTGATTGTGATTTAGCTTAACTATTATATGGTTAGCTATTTTATCTGAAAAAATCTTTAATTTATTTGGGTTAACTAAATCTTCATTGGTAATCACGATATCAGATTTATGAAGCAACCAAGATTCGGGGTTTTGTACCACTTCTAACCAATGTTCAAGTGGTACATATAGCTTCATTTCTACTTGGCCATCTCTAAGAATTATATTGGACTTGGCTTCATGCAACTCATGTGACCAAGCAAAAGCTGTCCAAAAAAAGCTGACGATGATGATTATAAAAGTTTTCAAAGTATGGCTCCAATGCTTTATGAGAAGTTGCTGCATGATTTTGTTTGTAGATTAAATCGGCTTTATCGACAAAATGTACCCGATTGTATTGCCCCGCCATTGCTGATTGTTTTCTGCTCGAAATGGAAGCACTTGCCATCAGTTGGTGTATATTTTGTGTAGTAAGCTTTACCTTTATATTGGTAGCTAAGAGTTCGAGTGCCATCGTTCGATTCTGTAAATTTCAAGTCTTGCACATGGCCTCTCGGAGGTCTCAAATCAGATCGTATCTTGCTGCCTTTAAGTGGTGGGACCCGAGGTAATATTGATGTATTCACTTCACCTACGAGACACTGAAAAATATATGGCTCGTAGTTAGACGTGTGGTATCGATAGCCAAAGTTGCGGTCTTTTATACCATTGCACACATCTAATTCACCTTTTGCTATTTCTGTTCCATTCGGGTTGTTGTCCCCATACAAAGGAAAGCCATCAAAGCCCCAACCAATGATGCTCGCATCTGACTTGTTTTTCATGGCGTTGATCATACAGGTCGGTTTAGCGTGGTAATGATAATCATCCCCGCGTCCTGCGTGACCACCACATTCATCGAGTTGGCCTAATAGAACTGTATCTTTTTTCGGGTCGTAATGATTGATGTTCAATTCACCCTGAGACGAATAATCATAGATTGGTACACCATTGATGGCGACACCCAATGCTGCATCTCGTGTGGTCTTCTTCTGTGCAAGCTTTGGTTGAAGTTTAATAGGTACGACATAATTAAACGTTGGCACTGGGACTTGCTCGTTGGTGCTAGTAATACCGTCCATCAGAACATGGTTCGGGTAAGTGTTGGATTGAACGTATGCATACTCATGGTCACAAGATATAAGAATATTCTTAAAGCCAGCATCGTAGAACGAACTTTTAATATCAAGACACCTTTGGCTATCAACACTAGGGGTCGGTAATGTTAATTTGACATCGTCATGAGGAGGAGGCCCCTGATTAGGATTACCATGAGCCCAAAAGGTATCACTGGGCCTTGGTGGACGATTTCCATCTCCAGGTCTTGGGGGGCGATGTCCGTCATCCGGTCTTGAAGGGCGAGAATCAGTATTATTAGTCACAGTAGGTGGCAAGTCTCTTTGGTCTGTCGGTCCTTTGGTTCTTTCAAAATAAAAAGTCAGTGAAGCTTGGTCTAGAACTTTTCCGTTCATCTGATCTCTTAGCTTTTTGGGGGTGAGCTGTCGAGGATTGTTAATCTTTAGCCTTTGATCTAGAGCGTAGACATGGATGGTATATTTTTTATATCCAGGGCCTTTAGAACACGGAGGGGCATAGCTTAAATTTGGGTTTTCTCCATTACTTCCAAGTTGTCCGACTGATTTTCCAGCGAGGAGTACGGTATCTTTTGCTGGAGCGTTGTACATTATCCAATACCATTTTAAGGCATTGGGTGAGGGGATGTGATCCATAATCACAACTATTGACTTGGCATTATTAGGTACACCTGACCATTCTATTGGTGGAGAGATACCATCACCTTTACAAGTATATGTATCTGGTAAAATACCGTTATCTTTTGCTATGGGACTAGTAAGCATTAGGCTACTTTGAGCAAGACTACTAAAGCTCAAAAACGCCAATAATATGAAGCAACGTTTTAGCTTGTATGGCGTCATTGAAAAATCCTTTTATTTTTATTCCAATTGCTTGCCTGATTATCCTTATAATCAGTATGGAGTCTAGACGGGCTTTTTATTTTCAGAGGCTTATCAATATATGAATGTTTTATAAATTTATTTTGCAGTATTTTTTATCATTAAATAATCAGTTGTTATGTTTCAACTTACAAATCAACCGCTTGGTGAATATTTTAAAATTAAACACTAGAGTCATATTTTCATTTATCCCTATCTAAAAAGAAATGATTGCTATTAATATTTTGACAGTAGCAGGGTCATGTTTCATATCCAAACTTCTAGATGTCTATAGATTGGTAGTTAATTAACAAACAACTCTCACATTGATAAGGTATAAATGAAACATTAGATTTACATTTTGCGTTTTTAGATAGATAAAAGATCGTTTTACTACTATTAAATATAGAAATTTCATACATAATACACGCTATTAAAATACAGTATTTTCTTTGAGTGTACGTTCAGCTTCAAGCCTTTATTTAATTGCCATACAGACTACTTGCATGTGAAATAAAAAGACTTCTTTAGTTCAAGAAAAACGTCGTTTTTGGTCCAAATACTCATTGGTGTAGAGGCGAATAATAAAGAACTTAAAAAAACACTTGCAATTGAACACTGTTTTATTTTTAATAAAAGTGAAATCAAAGTGTAATATTTCACTTTTATTATTCGTAACCAGTGAAGTGAATGAATAAAAAATTTCACTAATAAATTGAATTAAAAAGTATTTAGCAGGAGTATTTTATGAAAAAGACAAATATTGCCAAACTTGTTGCATTAGCTTCAGTATTATCTATTGCAGGAACAGCGTCTGCATTTGCTGGAAATATCTATGTGAATGGTGGCGTGGGTGTTGCACAACAGAAGATGCCAAATTCATCAGGTAAAACTGACGCAGCAGCAAATATTGGTGTTGGGTATACCCAAGCGATCAATTCTGATTGGGATGCTGGCGGCGAACTTAGCTATAATTATTTAGGCAACCCAGATATCGATGGGCTTAAAATAAAAACCCAAACTATTGATCTTGCAGGTGTGGGGACTTACCACATTACAGAAAAGTGGGCGGTGTTTGGTAAAGGCGGTATGGCATACATGCACTCAGAGGCAAATGGAGTAACCGAAACAGCATATAAGCCGTTGCTAGGCGCTGGTGTGGACTATAAAGTAAATGAAGATCTGAGCCTTCAAACAACTTATACGCATTACTTTGGTACCACTTCAGCTGATGCTAACAGCAGCCATGAAGCCCCAGTAGGTGACAGCTTCCTTGTAGGTGCCCGCTACACTTTTGAATAATTATCTATTCCACACCGCCCTATAAACGGGGCGGTGTTTTTAGTAATTATTTTATCTTCCAAGTCTGCGCTAACAGCTTTAGATAACCGAGTATATCGACGGTATCTTAGATATTAAACAGTTGTTATGAGTAGCAAGCATTCGAGAAACCGTATAATGGTTTTTATTTTTTAAGATTAAATGCTCGCAGGGTGTTCCAGCCTTTTTTAACTTTTTCACATAGTGCTCTGACTGTTGTAAAAACTCTTCTGTTTCATTGTCTCCTACAGCGACAAGGGTATTTGGAAATTGATAGGATTTAGAAAGTAGAGGACTCAATGTTCTCACCTCATGATCTGACAGGTTTAAGTCTTGGTTAAGGTAGGATTTTTTCATATTGCTTAAATCATATAAGCCACTGAGTAGTACGATTTTGGTGATTGAATCAATCTTGTCACGACTACATGAAAATTCAACGACTTTAGCTACTAAAAATGCCCCGACCGAATGCCCACATAAGATCATATTGTGAGCGTCTCCATTCCAAGCGCCAATGTGATTCTGTATCCATGAATAAGCGTTGATACATTGGTTCGTAATCGTTTCCACTGAAACGGATGGCGCCAGATCATAGTTGATGATTGCGACGGTAAAGCCAAGTTTCACCAACGGTTTTGCAATATAACTGTACTGTTTTTTATCAAGAGAGCGAAAATAGCCACCGTGAATAAAAACAAACACAGGAGCGTTTGGCTTATCGGCAGGGAAGATATCCATTTTCTCACCTTGACTCTCTCCGTAGCTTATATCGATTGAGCTTTTTAGTTTAAACCTCGCAATTTTACTTTGTATTGCATTCGATAGAAGGTGCACCTGAGCAAACGGATGCCGCTTCCTTAAATTAAACTGACGGTCATAATCATTTTTAGACATGAACTTGTTCTCTCGCTATTTCGTTGCCAAATTAGCCGGAACTATTTTTCACCCAGCACTTCAAACTCGTCGTAAGTTAAGCGAGCAAGTCCATCGCTTTGCATCTCCCATAGCTCTTTGTGCACTACACCAAATGCTTTATTCATCGTCCACTTCGAAGATAGGATGTAGCCTTTCTCACTATCTTGCTGCCATTCAACATCGGTATAATCTACATTGTTAAAGCCTTGATCGATGATATTTTGCCAAAAAGCTTGGATTGCTTCTCTGCCTTCAAATTTGCCAAATGGCTTTGCAATCATCACTGCATCCTCAGCATATTGAGCTGCGCAACTGGCCGCATCTTGATTGTTAAATGAGTTTTGCCAAGCAGAAATACCTTGTTGAGCACTTTTAAGAGTTGATTGAGTCATCTCGATTTCCTTTGCTTATTTATTAGTTTACAAATTCATCATAGAGTGACAATTAGCAGAGAAAAACAAACAAATAAGAAAAGAGTGTTCGCTATAATAGAACAAAGAAATGTTGCGGAGAGTAAGATGAATAAGCTACGCCTAATGTCCTTGTTTGTTGAGATCGTAGAAAGTGGGTCCATTTCCAAAGCAGCGGATAAACTTGACGTGTCGAAGTCAGTCATTAGCTCTGCACTAAAACAGTTGGAAAGAGAACTTGGTACGTGTTTACTAAAACGGACGACAAGAAAGCAGTCATTAACGTCAGTCGGTGAAGGTTTTTATTTGCAATGTGCTCAAATGACAAAGCAAGCGGAAGAGGCTTGGCTCACTGCTGCTGATACAAATTTAAAACCTGCAGGAAAGATCACCGTCACTGCTCCACATCTTCTGATGAAAAGTATTGTATTACCTGCTGTAGTTGAGTTGTTTTCCCCATACTCTGAAGTTAGCTTGAACTTTATTAGTGATGATCAACATGTCGATATTATGCACCAAGATATCGATTTGGCTATCCGTGTAGGTGCATCGAAAGACTCAAATTTGAAACAACGAAAAATTGGTCAATTTCACGACGTGTTGTGCCGTTCGAAACACCTATCTACAAAGCTAGAATCCTGTACATATATTGCTCAGCACTGGCAGGCTGATCCAATTGTTCACCAAATAGTGCGTGGGGATTTAGAAGAATCATTCACTTTTGTGGCAAAACACAAAGCCAATACCGTTTCTGATGTGGTTACCATGTTAGAAATGGATCTTGGTGTAGGCTTGGTCCCAGACTTTATACTAAAGGACTGTGAGAGGATAGAAGCAATTGAAGAAGTGAAACCAACGTTAGCCAACTCAATATATTTGCTTCATCCATACCGAACGCACCTGCCGTTAACCGTTAAAATGGCAGCTAAGGCAATTGAGGATAGGGTGCAAAATATCATCTCATAGTAGAGCTTAATATGCCGTTAATATCAGTCTCATCAATGGCTGGCAGGACATAGCCTAGCTGCGTGTACTAGTAAGATTTAAAGTTCAGTAGCTCTATAGTATTGTGCAAATTCTACTGATAAACTGCCGCAAATTTTTGTTACATTAGATGAAGAACATGCCTTCAAAAACATTCGGTAGAATTTTTAAAAGCGGTGTTGCCATAGCATTTATCGCTTCTACTTCTTTATTGCTCACGAGTTGTAGCAAGCCACCACAAATAGAAAAATTATCTGGTTTTGCAGAAGGAACTAGCTACCACGTTAGCTGGTGGTCGAAGCAAGCGGTGCCAACTGAAAAAGTGCAGCAGCAATTTAATCAGACGTTAGCCAAAATTGACCTCGAATTTTCTACCTATCGAGATGACTCTTATATTTCCAAGTTTAATCGTAGTACGTCGACTGATTGGCAACCAGCTTCGAAAGACCTTATCGATATGTTGTTAATTGCCAAGAAAGTGCATCGTGAGAGCAACGGTTGCTATGACCCAACGATTGAACCACTTTTTGCGCTATGGGGATTCCAGAAAGACATTTTACACGTGCCAACAGCAAAGCAAATTGCCGCAGCCAAAGCGGACATGGGTATCGATAAAATAGAAATCGACCAAGAGCACATGCGCATTCGAAAAACGATACCTAAGCTACAGCTTGATTTATCATCTATGGGTGAAGGGTATGCAATTACTAAGTTAAGCCAAGTATTAGAGTCCGATGGTGTGAAAAACTACTTAGTTGAGTTTGGTGGTGATATGAAAATTCAAGGCCACAAACCGGAAGGTGGAAAATGGCGTATCGCTATTGAAGATCCTATACCACTAAAAGATGGTGTAAAACCATATCGTATAGTGACAATCAATGATGAAACAGGTGTATCGTTGAATACATCTGGCACTTATCATCACTACTTTGACGACAAAGGAAAAGAGTACTCTCACATATTAGACCCAAGAACAGGAGCCCCAGTGACTCATGATTTGGTGTCAGCATCCGTGTTTGGTCACAACCCAATCGTCAGTGATGCTTGGGCGACAACGATGCTTTGTCTAGGGCCGAAAGAGGGTAAAGAAGTCGCACAGAAACAGCATTTAGAAGTGTTCTTTATTCAAGGTGAGAAGAAGTCATTTAGCAGCTCGAAAAGCCCAGCTTTAGAAAGTTCAACTCGGGTGACATTTAACGGAAGCTAAGCATCACCGATAGTTGTAAAGAGCCTGATAATTGATCTATCAGGCTCTTTTAATACCTTCGTGGTGCTGTTCTATTTTCGTAGGGTTTACTATAGGTCAGTTCGGTGTGAAGATTTTAACGTTATGTTGTGCAGTATACTCTTCTTAAATTTGGCATCTTGTTAGCAATTTTTCTTGGATATAGGGAGTCTAAGTAGTGTTGTTTTATTAATTTTTAGTCAAGATTAATGAATTGCCATTCCTTTCTTAGACCCGAGTGAATAGACTCAGGCTTCTCGAACTATTAAAGAAAAAAATGATTATGAAAAAAACAATACTAAGTACTGCTGTACTCGCTTTAAGTATGATTTTGGGCTCTGCCTATGCAAATGCAGCAGTCGTCGTAGTTAAGAAACAGCCAGAGGTTGTTGTCGTTAAGAAAGAGCCAAAGGTCGTGGTTGTCAAAAGAGAACCAAAAGTTGTCGTTGTTAAAAGAGAGCCAAAGGTTGTCGTAGTCAAGTAGTAGAAAAACTATGTTTTGGCGGATACGCTAAGTATCTAGTACATAATTTCGAAGTTTTAAAATGCAGAACTCTTTTCGGAGCTCTGCATTTTTTTGACGATTTGATCGTACGGAGAGACATTATAATTGTTTGAAGTGCAGTAAAAAATTCTACTTTCTCATTGTTATTCGAGGTTACCAACTTCAGTTTTAAGTAAAAAAACAGTGTTCATTTCTTCAGGTTTTGGTCAAGATTACTTCTTAACCATTCCTTTTTTTAATGCCAAGGAATAGACTATGAGCTCTTCAACTGGTAAGGCAAGATAACGATTATGAAGAAAACAATTTTAAGTGTAGTGGCATTGGCAATGAGTATGATTTTCGGTTCCGCATATGCAAATGCTGCTGTTGTGGTAGTGAAGCCAGCCCCGGTAGTTGTGGTACGTCCGGCTCCATTGGTAGTAGTTAAGCCAGTACACCCTTATCGTCCAAGGCACGTTGTGGTTGTAGAGCGCAGACCGAGGGCAGTAGTAGTTATTCCCCGCCACCACAGAGTTTACTATTAAACTCAAACGCAATGACTTAATTTAAGAAAACCCGCTTATGCGGGTTTTTTTGAAATGACAATACTAAATGTTTCCTGCTCTTCATCTTTGAAGTCAACAGCATAGCCCTTTTGCTCAAAATATTTTTGGAGCTCTGATTTGGTGCTAGACATGTCTTCGGGAGAATCAGTTCCGATTGGTATGGCAATATTGTGTCGAATGATATCTCCACCCAGCGGCCGCTCTTTTAGGCCCCAATCAATCTGCTGTTTCCATTCTTCAATATCTTCATTTATTGACATTATTTGCGTCGTCCTTACTGATATTTTGGGTTTTAGAAAGAATTAGTTACCTTGTCGGTGATTTGTTTGCTTTGACAGCACATTAACTATAGGACAGATTGTTTTCATAGCGATAATTATCACTCTAAAATCTACCATTCTGTATTTGTTTCAAGCAACACTTAAAAAGAAGATATTTGAATTTGATGGACGTAAATACGAAGTTGGTGAATTTGTCAGTATGGGAGGGAACCAAGGTGTTGACGACTCAAGGGGGATTAAAGTAATTCAGAATGGAGATCATCTGATCAAACGAGAGTTAGTAACGTCTTGTACGGAAGAAAGAGGGCAGGGCCCTCTTTTCAATTTCTCTACAAAATAAGCGTCGAATAAATAACCGTATTGAGCCATATCGTTGTTTTATAGTACTGAACTGATTGGTATATTTAATGAAGATTCGCCTGTAGGTCTTTTTCTAATGTCTCTTGTAGCATCGGCGTTACCCAAGCGCTGTTGATTCCCCAGTAGTAAAACACCAAAGCGGCAACGGCGACAGCGACCATATCCCAACCGTAATGCAGTATGTTGAGACCACCAAACTTACTGCTGCCTATATAGGAAATAAAAGTCATGGTGGCGAACATCGCGATAATCCAAATAGAAGAGCGTAAGTGTTGTCCTAATCCGCCGAAGCCTTTTTTAACTTGGAAGTAACTGAACAATAAGAAGCCAATCAAAATGACGAATACGACCTTTCCTGTTAGTGGCCAAGTGGACCAATAGAATAGCTCTGAAGAGATCACGAAGCTTAATGGAGAAATTATGTGCCCCCACTTTAGATAAACAGGACGTTTTAGATCCGGTGCTATTTTACGAAGCGAGCCAAACGTAAGTGGGCCCACCATAAAGGATATTACCGTCGCAACAGATATCACCGCTGCTAGTTGTCCCCAGCCACGAAACATATCTAAAAATATTAAGCCAACAATGAAGTTAATCACCATTGCCGTACGAGGAACACCATATTTTTTGTCTAACTTCTTGCAGCTTTTAGGCATGTATCCGTTTTCACTCATACCAAACAGTTGACGAGAAACTGTCCCCATATAACCAATACCAGTACCCGATGGGGAAATAAATGCATCGATAAATAAAAGTAGCGTTAAGAAGTGAAGCCCTAAAATTAGCGCCAGTTCTGCAAAAGGAGAACTGAAATTTAAATGCCATCCGTTTACTGCAAGCTTTGAAGGGTCGACACCGCCGATAAACGCTATTTGCAGGCCAACGTAGAGTACTGCACAGAACCCGATAGAGTAGATAAGGGCTCGAGGTATGCTTTTCGCAGGATTTTTTGCTTCCCCTGAGAAAAATAGTGCGGCTTGGAAACCATTGTAGGCAAAAACGATTCCAGAAATAGCCACGGCAGTAAACACGCTTGCCCAGCCAAAGGGTGCAATTGTGTGGTTAACTGCTTCAAAGTTACCAGGGTGAAAGCCAGCGTAGATAATGAGCGCAACAGTTAGTACAGGCACTACTAATTTGTATGTTGTAATGGCATTAACGCTCTTGGTAAATAGGTTGATACTCCAGAAGTTGAGGAAAAAATAAACGAGCATTAAAACTACCGCTATGCTTAAACCTGCCCAAGTTAACGCGCCTGTTGCTGGGTTAAAAAGGTGTGAGGTTAATGGCTTCACCCACTCCCAAGGCCAAGAGGCCATATATTGCACGGAAGCTTCCGCTTCGATAGGTATAACACTAACGAATGAAAGCCAAATTGCCCATGAAGCGATAAAACCTACAACAGAGCCGTGTGTTTTTTCTAGGTATTTTACAGGGCCTCCAGATACAGGTAATGCGGTTGCCACTTCCATAAAGGTGAGCGCTGTGAGTAGGACGGCAAATGCGCCAATTATCCAAGCGAAAATAGCGGCTGGCCCCGCAATTTCACTGGCTCGGTATGCACCAAATAACCATCCTGATCCTACCATTGAACCGACTGAAATCATGGTCAAACTTGTTAGTCCAACCATTCGTTTGGGTGACGTTGCTGATGTTGTATTGGAAACCGAGGTTTCCACTGTGTTTGCAGATAGAGTTGACATAAAACTTCCCAAGTTAATCAAAATCTAACGCGAAAAGGCAACTTGTATTTGTGTAATGTTTGCCAAGCGTTATATATTCGCTCCCTACAATTTGCGGAATAAACGATTAGTTTTAATATTGTTATCATTTATTTAGGCCTAAATTTACGATGTTTAGAACGCTGAAACGGCAGTCGCCTCCAAGTTATTACGTAAAATACAACTAACACTCTTAAGTTGTTTGGCAATTTAGTTCAAATCCATTTGAAAGTATTCAACAAGAAGCTGTGTTTCTTTGTCGTCCGCTACAAGAAAACTATATTAAATTAATAAATCGTTCAATATACATTGCTCATGTTTATACGGGGCACTATTCTGCAACAATAATGTTCCAAAATAGTGAGATTGATATGGTTATTTATCAATGCTAGACAATGGTTTTGAAATAAAGTGGAAATGATTATTTTTGTAAGATATTGATATTTAATCAAAAAATAACATTAAAAATGTTTATGATAAATGTGTTGTTTATGTGAAATCTTATTGTGCAATTTGTAAATGAGAAATGTATAAAATAAATAAAAAGAGATCGTACATGCATATTGCACTGTTTTGGTTCTCATTTATTTAATAAGCTTATAATGAAAAAAATTGAACAATATACAATATAAATTTATTTCCCATAATTTTATTTATATTATCTATCAATTAAAGCGAAATAATCGTTTGTTACCGTTGATTACTACTAAACAACGGTAACAGCCTATTTTGAGTTTGGAGCATGTAGGGGTTCTACATTTTCTGGACTATAAATCTCAGGGATATGGCTTGAAGAATTATCAGAGCTCATTGGTTTGCTCGGAGAGCTTTCTTCATCTAAAAGTGTATGAATGGCGCGATTTCGACCTTTTGCTTTCGCTTGGTATAAAGCTGTATCTGCTGCCTTTATTAACGCTTGCGGCTGGCCATGAAGATCTGGGTAAGTGGTAACCCCAATAGATACACCCAGTTGACCGAGGGATAATCCATTCATATCTAGGTGTAATTCTCTTACTTCTCGGACGAGCTTATTTGCTAGTTCTAAAGACTCTTCCACTGAGCAATTTGGAGAAATTACTGCCAGCTCTTCTCCCCCTAATCGACATGCGACGTGGTTTTCACCTATGGCGTTTTGTAATAGGTTAGAGACTTCTTTGAGTACATAATCTCCCGCATCGTGACCGTAGTTATCGTTGAACCGCTTAAAATGGTCCAAATCAAGCATTAATAGCGAAAGGGGCTGAATACCTTTGTCTGCTTTTACCCACTCATTTTCAAATGCTTCTTCAAAATAACGTCGGTTATAAAGGCCAGTGAGTGGGTCGCTAAGTGCTTGAGAACGTAGTTTTTCCTGCAAGCTTAAGTTGGCTAGTGCTAATCCTAAGTGCTCGGCAATAGTAAAAGCTAATTGTTTTGTCTCATAGGAAGCAAGTTCGACGTTGTTGCCAAAGAATAAGTGGAACATACCAACGGTATTGCCATGTGCGGTCAGAGGAATGCATAGCGTTTGGCCTTCTTCTTCACATCCTTTCATATGTCCGCAAGGTAGGTGATGGTATTCGTCATGAGACAAATGGTGTTTACCTTTTCTTAAGGCCCAGCAGTCATTTGGCGAATATAGCTTGTTAGCAGGCCATTCGCCCCCCCAATCCAGTTGCACCTCAAGTTGATTGCGAGATTCTCTAATAATCGAAACACAGCCGTTTATATTGCCGAGGATTCTAGGGATGATATCGGCTACTACATGTTGTGCTTCGTTGATATTGTTGCATGCTGCTAGCATATTAGCCAAACGATGAAGCAGTTCGATTTCCTTGGTGCGTTGACGAATTCGATCGTCCTGATGACTTTTCTCTTCATTTATAAAGCTCATCATCTTGCGGTTGCTATACCAGGAAAAGAAAATAAGGATGAACAAAGAACAACCCATCATTGCGAGAACAATGACTTGTAGACCTTTGGCCAAAGATGTTATTGCTGTAGTCGGAGTAGCAAGACGTAAAACATAGGTATTGTCGTGATGATGATCCGAAAAAGGCAGTTCAATTTTCTTCGCTACATACAACATATTTTGGTTTAAGGTCGTACTGTAGTGTTGTGAAATGCCTTCTTCACCCTTCAGGGCTGACATAACTTCTGGCCGGCTGCTATGATCATCAAGTTTTCTTAGCTCAAGAATGTTGATTTGTGAGTCGCCAAGCACTTTGCCGCGGCTGTCTACTATTGTGAATCTTCTCTGAGAATTCACTTGAGAAAGTGTATCCAGAAATGCATCTATTTGGGTGTCGCTCATCTCGTTCAGATCAAGCTTTTTTTGTTGTATTTCATGCGCAACGTCATCAACTAGGCCAAGCATATAGCCACTGACCACTTTGGTTAGCCATTGATTAAGAGTGTTGTTGTAAAGGTATCCTCCGATGAGCATGGAGATAATAAAAGCAACAATGGGAAGGTATTGAAATTTGTAAATTGACTTACCTTTCATCACTAAGGCCACCTAGCGTTTTTATCGTTATAGTTAAAAAGTCTAGTTCAAATTTGGCAGTTTATTATCTTTATCGACAATAAACTGTTTATATGCAATATATCTCTTAATAGGTAGTCGTTTGCGAAGAAAACATTGCTCTTCAAATTTCGATGTCGGCCAAAGCTCGAGTCAATTTGACTTTTGTCGTAGTGCATGTTTTTGCGAGGTTTATTAATGTAATCAGCAAATTAATAAACGAGTATAATCATATGAAGAAGTTAACAGCGTTAACAATCTATGCACTTTCTATCGTAGGTTTTTCAGCATGGGCCCAAACATTAGGTAGTGTCATAATTACAAAGGGCAAGGGCGGTGACTTTTACGCTGGTCAAGTATTACAAAGTGAAATTCCAAACAGTCGGCACATTGATGTAAAAGAATTCGATAGCGAAGGGTTAGGGAAGTCGAACTGCCCACTTGTATTCGGCCAAGGTGCATCAGATAAGCTACTGTCTTCGGCTCAATTTCAGAACATACTGAAGCGGGAATCTGTTGCTATTTACTCACACTTAATAGATGAAAGCCTAATTGATTTTATTAGGGAACAAACAAATGGTAACAAGCATGTCAATTTGTTTGTCACAAGCTCTCAATTGTATAAATTAAAGTTACACTTTCCTTCCTTATACACGAAGCTGGAATCTAGTCAGTCGAACACCCATGTTTACACGTCACCAATGGCAGCATCTTCTATAGTGCCAAGCAGCACCCAAATTTCAGCGCCAAAACTAGACAATGCCATTTGGTTTGGCGGGAACTACACTAACTCGAAAGGAGTTAGAGAGACTTTCACTACAGCCCAATTTGCAAACTCGTTGAAACAAATTCAAGGTGAGATTAAGCCCGGTAGTTCTGTAGGTTTGTTTATAATGCCTAGGATATTCACCAAAGCCATGACGTATAAAGAGAAAAGCCAGAGAGTTCAAGCGTTGGTCGATATGTTTCCAAATAACAAAGTGACAGTATATGCCAGCAAATCACTACTTTCTCAATTTACAGTTTCTGCGACAACAAAGATACAACCATCGTATGCGACGTTAATGAATAGCAATTGGGGCAACACTCACCAATTTGCATCTGCGGATCAGTACAATATTTTCGGAGATATGAGGCAGTATACGATCACTCCATTTTTGATTAACCCACAAGATGAAGATCAAACTCTTTACGCTGAGTCGTATATTTCGGCAAAAAAATCATCGAAACTAGGCCCCACTATTCTACAGCTTATGGCTAAATATCAATGCAATAGCTGAGTTTTCAAATATATCGAATATGGCCACTATTTGTGGCCGTTATCTTTTGAACATTGTCAATAACTTACTCAGGCTGAGGTTAACGTGGCTTGAGTAATCAGACGGCATTCAGAGAGAAAATTTATCGATTGTATTGGTTCTATAATCAAAATTTAATAAATAGTTTCTAGTAACTATTTTCTTGCCATGCAATACTTCGCACCCGAACCCATATCACACTAAAGGATTGATTATGATAGGTTTTCGTATGCTATTTCCTATAGCTGCAGGCTTTATTCTTTTACCTTCTTTTTCATACGCTGACACTCAATCAGATTTTACTTGTCCAACTGATAGTAGTGCGTTTACTTCAATTCCGGCAATCCAAGGTAGTGGTGATAAAAGTCCGTTTGCGACTATTCCCACAAGCTATGGCTATATCAGCCCAAATGATGTTTACGTTAAAGCAACGGTGAGCCAGATTGGTGAAAGTCTTAGTAAAGGTTTTTATTTATTAGACACAAATGGAGATGGGAATCGAAATACATCTGATGGAATATTTGTTTATTTAAAAGACGTCGCTTCTAAATACCCAACACTGAAACCGGGCTCTACGGTTTGTTTAGAAGCTAAAGTGGAAGATTATTATGGTAGTACTCAGCTTGCGCTGGATTACCCGACACCAAAATTAACCGTGTTAGGGCAGGGAGAAGCCCCGAAACCGTATCGCTTTAGGGTTCGACACGGTGAGACACTGGCGCATGCGCTTCGTCGTTACGAAGGCATGCCGATTATTTTAGACCGTGATAGTGACTTGAAAGTCACTAGGAACTTCAGTTATGACTATGATAGGTATCGAAATAATCTAGTGCTTTCTTATGGAAAGCCGTTAATTAAGCCGACACAGTTATATCCTGCTGGCTCCAAAAAGGCGGATAAATTGGAAAAAGCGAATGCATCGAACCGTCTAGTGGTTGAATCTGACTACAAAGCGGCAGATGGTGTATTACCATGGTTACCAGATTGGGATGCGCTTGAAGGCTATATCCGAATTGGTGACGAGCCCGTTAATCTTAAGGGTATGGTCTCGTACAGTTACGATCAGTATCGATTAATTGTGCCACAAACAGACACGATTTCTCTTGGAGACTTGGTTCGCAAAAAAGCTAACGATCGCCATGAAGCCCCCGAGCGAGCTAAAGGTACGGATCTGCTTATTGGTAGTTTTAACGTGTTGAACTTCTTTAACAGCTATCCATCAATCGGTGGAGCACTAAATATCACATGTAATGGTGTGTATAGCGACAGCTGTAATCGAGGAGCGAAAGACGAGCCGGACTTTATCATGCAGCGCGAGAAAATTGTTTCAGCTATTACTCAGCTAAACGCTGATGTATTAGGTTTGATGGAATTAGAGAATAACGGATTCGGCAAAGATTCGTCTATCGCTAATCTCGTAGATGCACTAAACAAGGACGAGCCTCGCGATAAACGTTATAAATATATTGTTTTGCCAAAGAGCGAACGAACTGACGGAAAATATTTTGGTGGAGATGCTATTACGGTTGGTATGATTTATCGACCAGCTGTGCTCAAACCGGAAGGGCACGCCAAAGTTATTGTAATGCCGAACCAGCAATATACTAATAGTCAGGGCGAAGCTGAGTCAGCTTATCAACGTAATTCTTTGGTACAAGCCTTTAAGGTTAAGGGATCGGATCAAACATTTACGCTGGTGGCTAATCATTTAAAATCTAAGGGTTCAGGTTGCTTAGAAGATGAAAACAGTACGACGGAAAATGTCCAAGGTCATTGTAATGATTTCAGAGTAACCGCAGCTACAGTTCTTGGTAATGCTGTGAGCAAAATTCCTGGGATGGTTTTGATGGTTGGAGACTTCAATTCATACGCGCAAGAAGATCCAATTCGAGTTCTAACTGATTACACGGTGCGTAAAGGGCAACGTCCAATAATGACAGCGTCTGATACATATATTGGTGATAAGCTCTATCAGAAGCAGGGAACAGCTGTGACGCATAGTTATGGTTTTGTTGATGCGAATGCTGAGAGAAATGGCAAAAAAGCGATTTCATACAGTTATAACGGCGAGTTAGGTACGCTCGATTACGCGTTGGCAAATAAGGAAATGGATAAGCATATTCTGCAAGTGGCTGATTGGCATATAAATTCGTATGAAAGTAATTTCTTCGAATACGGAAGTAAATACACAGGCTCATTGCCTAAGTATCCTGATGCTTATGCTGCGTCAGATCATGACCCTGTGATTGTGGATGTAAAGTTTAGTCACCACAAACACTAACATGTCATAGCAAATAGAGCATAAAACAATCTATTGATTGACAATATGACCTCTCCGATATACTGTTTATATATACAGTATATCGCGGGAGGTTTTCTATGTTGTGGGATACGTTGGAGCGGGTCAATAAATTGAGAAAGCAAGCAGTGAAGGATCCTGACTTTTTAGAGTCGGCAAAAAATCATGAATCTGCGGTTATCGAACAAGTAAACAAAATCTGCAACGAATACTATAGGGATAAGAAAGAACGCAGACGAAAAGCATTTGCTAATGCCTACCAAAATGCTCATTTCGAACTCGATCCAACTGGAGAAAGGCATTGATTTAGTTTGAGTTTAACTTTGTTCTGTCAACAAATAGTAGTGGGTAGTTAATATGACAGAACTTTGAGTAGAGCGTAATATGGATCGGTAGATGTTTAAGTATGTGTTATTGCTAACGGCGGTGTTTTTCTCTCAATATGCTTTGGCTAATAGTAACTGTATCGTGACCAGTTATCGTATAGTTGATCAACAATCTGAAAGCAAAACTGTGGTTAAAAATAAAGGAAAGCCTAACGAGAAAGTGGTCGTTGTGCAAAAACTGCCTTTGAGGTGTGCGATGGTAAAATTTCGCACTCATTATTACCAACCTAGAGTCGCACATGCAATGCGTGACAACTTCATTGCTACTTATATGAACGGCAGAGAAGTTACCGCCCATAAGATCTCATTCCCGGGTGATCAGGTACAGACTGGTTACATTGATATTGGGCCTCAAAATCCTGCAAAAGCTTATGTTTGCTTTACTCATTCAAAAGTGCCTATTGAATCTATTCAGTGCACTCTTCGCGCATGATAGTTTTACTTACTTTGAATCGTTTAGGTATCAATAGACTGTATTGGCTTTATTGATGCTGTTTGAGTGGCTTTGTCAAAATTAGCAATATTTTCGCTTAACGTAGCTCCGTTAGAGTTTTGCGCTATGACGAAAAATTTTAGTGGGGCGCTTGTCTGGTAGTTTCCTAACCCCACTATCTGGCGAGTGTTTGTTGTACTTTCTGTTAGCTTTAAACAGTGGTTTTCTAGGGAAGGGTCGAATAAGCAAACTTGATAACGACTTGCGTCAGAGCTAGTGTTCCAGCTGATGTTAAAAGACCGATCTCTGGTTGAGATAGCGGTTAACGATTTAAGCTGAAATGCTCCTGGCCTTGAAAGAGTTTTAAGTGAAGCCGAATTGTCATTGCATCCGCCTAACAAAACTACACCACTAAGTAAAAGGATGCCCGACAGGAGCCTCGGTTTACTCGCCTTAAAAAATGAATATGTCATATTTGCCAACTAGGTTTTGTTTTTATATATCGAGAGACTGTAATGGGACAGTCCCCTTGCTATTTGATCTAATTAGAGAACAATTTTATGAAACTTATCGCATGGCGTAACGACTTTCAAATTCATTTATTGTGCAAATATGGACCTTTCATACAATGTAATCCTTATATTGTTCTATGTAGCGTTATCTTTTAAAGATCATGCAAAGCGGTGTAACATGTGCGGCAAATATTAATGTTAGTAGGTTTAACCATGAGAGCATTTGTCGTAAGGGCTCGCGCAGCATCGACTTGTAAAGATACCTTTTTGTCTTCTGTTGGAAATGAAGCGCACGTAGAAATATTGGCTCACGTTTTGATGAACGCTATTTTTACGGCTCAGTCTCATCGCGATGATGTGGATGTTTATTTAGTGCTTGAAAGTACGCAGGACTTTTCACGTACCGTTCGTTTTCAATCTAGTCAATTAGTTAATATCGGTGGTTTCCATGAGCAAGCGTTAATAGACAAAATTGCTTTAGCACTAGGTAAGTCTGTTGGAATGAGCAAGGAGCAATTAAGGCAAGTTGAATCAGGGATTACTGTTGAAACAACCAGCTTTGAGAAACTCGTACAGAGGTTGTCAGAACACTATCAGCTTTACCTACTAGATAAGAAGGGAGCAGAAGCCAGAGAAGTCGAGTTTCCTAACGATGTATGTTTTTTGCTTACTGATCATATTCCAATGCCAAAAAAATCTTGGAATAGTTTAAAGCGTTTAAATACTGAAAAAATTAGCTTAGGCCCCAAGATGTTATTTGCTTCTCAGTGTATTACGTTAATTAATAATGAGCTTGATATTCAAGGGCTTTAACGTAACAGGTGTTATCGCCCAGCTCACTTTTCAGGTATGCCTGAAGGAGAGAAACGCTATATTATTTGTAGTATGAAAGTTCCTAAGGAAATAATGTCGAGATTAAACTCGAACACTCCGATTATCAAATAAGTGAACTTAATTCCGGATTTTACGCCTC
The DNA here is from genome assembly GCF_059777565.1 of Vibrio sp. A37. NCBI lineage: Bacteria > Pseudomonadati > Pseudomonadota > Gammaproteobacteria > Vibrionales > Vibrionaceae > Vibrio > Vibrio sp. A37. Next base: position 180,119 of record NZ_JBLNLI010000002.1, read on the forward strand.
TTATGCTCATACGCTAGTGGAGTTGAATCTCCACATTTTCTCCATATTTGACTCACAATCTATCGATATTCTATGTGTATTGAGTGATATGGGTGACGACTATTGGATTCATTTGGCATTTTAACCGAGAACTAGTGATTTTAGCCTTACGACTAAAATAACGAACTATTTATATTCAATTGCTTGTTATCTCAAGAGAATAATATTTTATTAATGCAATGTCGTTGATAGAACCTGTATTTAAATCTTTATTCCAACTTAAACATTAATTAGAGTTCAGAGCCAAATAATTATTTAAATATTTGTGTTTTCCCACTTAACAAACTTTAAGTAACTAATATGATAAATAAACGAAATATCTTTGTGTTAGCTATATTAGTCGTAGGTGTGTCCATTGCCGTTTACTATTACTCCTTTAGGAGTGTAGAGAAACCAATAATGCCGTCATCTCAAGTTGAAACGACGACGATAGGGACTAAAACACTAACGGCATATGTTTCTGGCTATGGAACAGTATATTCAGAAAATTATGTGACTTTGAAAAGCTTACAAACCAATCGCATTACCAGTATCAACTTTTCTGATGGTGAAACTGTTTCTAAAGGGCAGGTACTACTAACACAAGATTCGCGATCAGCCAAAGCCCAAGTGGAGCAGGATCAAGCTTCACTGACTCAGGCAAAAAGTGAATGGCTACGACAGTCAAACCTGCAAAAAAAAGGTTTGAATTCTAAAAGCGATTATGACGATGCTTTAAGCACCTATAAGCAAGATAAAGCCGCATTGGAGCAAGATAAAGTCACGCTTTCTGAATTGACTACGATTGCTCCTTTTTCTGGTGTGATAGGAGCGACGGATTATCATGTTGGTGATTTACTTGACTCGGGTAGCACTATTGCAACCTTATATGACCCTACCAATCTCAAAGTGACCTACCAGCTTCCAGCTTCAAAGAGTTCAGCATATAAACTCGGACAAACAGTCAGTGTGCAATCAGAGCTTGATTCAAGTATCTCAGCAGAAGGTAAAGTGGTTTACATTTCTCCAAATGTGGACACCGGCCTTGTTACAGTCAAAGCTCAACTTGCTCAAGGATCAAGCTTTAAACCGGGTCAGAGAATTAAAGTGGTTCAGCAAACTTCTGTACTGACCAATCAAGTCACGATACCGACTGGAAGTTTACTCTCGAGTTTAGAAGGGAATCAGGCGTTTATTGTAGAAAATGGCAAAGCGGTGCTACGCAGTGTCACCGTAGGGAACTACTACGATGGTTATGTCCAAATTACATCTGGCTTAAAAGCAGGAGAACAATTAGTCACCAATGGACAACACTTCCTCCATTCTGATGAGAAAGTCATTGTAAATAATACTGGTAAGGAACTGACAAACAGCACTACTAGCTCTGGAGCTACTCAATGAAATTGACTGAATTATGCGTTCGCCGACCAGTCTTGTGTACTGTGCTTTGGCTAATCCCGGTACTGATTGGTGTCATCGTTAGCCAACAGTTGTCCCTAAGATATACCCCGCAGATCGCGCAATCTTCTGTAGAAATTACTGCTACAGATAGTTCTCTCGCAGCGCAAAACATGATGACCGAGGTGCTTATACCTATCCAAGATGCCATCGCAGGTACCGAGGGTATCGGAAATGTAACGGCCACGGCAAGGCAGGGACAGGGAACAATTACAATAGATGTGGCAGATGGTGTGAGCACTACAGGTGTCGATACCTTAATGGTCGAGGTTTACAACGATATATCTAAAATACAAAGCGATCTGCCAGACGATATTTCACCAACAGTCACTAAGTCGAACGACAAAAGCATGCCAGCTATGTTGATTGGGTTATCTCCAGGACCAAATCAGCAACAATATGAATTTCGTCAGTACGGAGTCAACACGCTATTGCCTCGATTTGAGCAGTTACCTGCTGCAGGTTCAGTGGAAGTGGCTCCGAGCAGTTCACAGTCGGTCATTATTAAGCTAAACCCTGACAAAATTGATTATTATGGTTTAGACATTAACTCTGTCATTAATACCGTAAGTGACGCCGATGATATTACGTCGATAAGTGGCTATACAGGCGGAACAAAAAGCCAATACCAACTGATTACATCTGGTGAAATCGATAGTTTAGACAGTATTAAAGATATGGTTGTTGCGACCTATAATTCTCAAACAATACACTTATCACAAATTGCAACGGTTACGATTGGTACTCCTGGTAATACGCCAGACGTAACACCTTTAATCGACTTTTCGAGTAAAAGCGCGATGCTGTTTGTTCTCAAACCACAATATAGCGCAACTGCAAATGCACTGGTTTTGTCTCAGCAGGTTCACTCTTTGCTTGATACCATCAACTTACCAAGTGGTATGAAAGCAACGGTACTATTGGATAAAGCCACATTTATTAACAGTTCTTTACATGAAGTATATTTCGCAATTGGCCTCGCTGTTGTGTTGGTTGCGGGTGTTATCTGGTTGTTCTTAGGTAACCTAAGAATTGCTTTAATACCGGTTGTGACAATTCCAGTTTGTTTAGCGTGCTCTTTTATTATAATGAAGCTTGCAGGTTTTAGCATTAACTCGCTGACGCTGCTTGCGATGTTGCTAGCCGTGGGGTTAGTGGTTGACGATGCCATTGTGGTCACCGAAAACGTACACAGAAAACTAAAGTCCGAATCTTCTGTAAGAAAAGCAACGGTAATTGCTTGTCGACAAATCGGATTTGCGATTATCGCGACCACATTAACCCTAGCTGCCGTTTATATTCCGGTTGGTTTAGTCAGCGGAATTACTGGCCAGTTATTTAAACAGTTTGCCTTTACTCTAGCTGGCACTGTCGTTGTTTCTGGATTGGTCGCATTAACTTTGTCACCGATGATGTGCAGTAAGATGATGGATCATCGAAGTGCGGGTAAGTTTGAAGTATGGATTAACAATAAGCTCGATCAATTAGCCGATATGTATCATCGAGTATTGAGTAAGACCATTGATTACAAGAAAACGGTCGTCATTATTTTGCTCGCTGTGTTGGCTACCGCTTATTGGCCTTTAACTCAAAGCCCATCGGTCATGATTCCGAATGAAGATTCAGGACAAATATTTATGTTCCAACCATTAACAGGAAGCAGTGACGAGGCTGCAGAGCAGAAAATGGTGGCCAACATGAGTAAAAAGCTTAAGGATATTCCGGGAATTGCCCATGTTGCTGTAATGGCGAGTACAGACTTTATTCAAGGGTTTATCACGCTGAAGCCTTGGGATGATCGCAGCCAGAGCGCCGAACAAATCAGCCAAATGATAAGTAAATCGCTAAAGCAAGGTGGTAACTTTGTCATTACAGGTGTCATCCCAGCTGTCGACACGGGTTCTGGTGGCAAAGGGAACAACAATATTGAAATTAATGTAAGTAGCTCTGGAACATACAAATCGTTGTCTGAACAGATGAGCAAAGTGGAACAAAAACTGAAGACACTTCCAATCTTCGCTCAAGTTCGTAACGAGCTCACGTTTGACCAAAGCCAATTTAAAGTCAAAATAAACCGTACTGCCGCAGCGCAATATGGTGTGTCATTGTCGGACATTAACGATGTGCTGAAAGTGGCATTAAGTGGCAAGAGCTTTGATAACGATATGAGTTATAACGGCACTAATTATTCAGTCTATGTGCAGATGTTAAAAAGCCACATCTTAACGCCAGAGTCGATAAAATCGCTGAAGGTAGCAAATAGTGACGGAACATTGGTTCCTTTGGGCCAACTAGTCACGATGACACCAGAAACAACATCGCGCTCGATAGAGCAATACAATCGTACAACTGCTGCGACATTGTCTATCCAACTGGCAGATGGTGTGAGTATGGGCGAAGGCATCAAAGAGCTGAACAATATTTTACCTGAGATAATGCCTGCCAGTACTTCGTACCAATATATCGACGATGCAGAGCAGTATTTGCAAGCTAGTAATCAGATGTTGTTTGTTTTCGCCGCCGCATTGGTGTTCATATACTTGGTACTCAGTGCGCAATTTGAGAGCTTTATCGATGCTTTTATCGTGATGTTGTCACTGCCAATTACCCTGTCAGCTGCTCTGTGGGTTCTTTATTTCAGTGACTATAGCTTAAATGTTTACTCGGAAATTGGTCTGGTCACGCTTATCGGTTTGATATGTAAGCATGGTATTTTAATTACCGAGTTTGCTAACCAGCTTCGTGAAGAAGGTTTAGAAGCGAAGGAAGCCATTTTACGGGCCACCAAAACTCGTTTGAGGCCAATATTGATGACCTCTTTAACGATGATACTAGGTACCATTCCACTTGTGATGGAAACAGGGCCGGGAGCTAACTCGATGGGGTCTTTAGGCATCATCATAATCTCAGGGATGGCGATAGGTATAGTCGATCCATTATTCGTAGTGCCATGCATATACCTAATGGCCCAGCGGTTTAAGAAACCGGTGAAAGAGGAAGACGAGCAAAGCCCTGAGGTGTTGCCTACTACCCAGAACTAAAAAGTTAATCAAAAAGTGAAATAGAAAGCGTTCATATCTTCGTGAGCGCTTTTCTATATTTTAATTTAAGCTATTGATTGTAAAATGAACTGATATAAATAAAACGGCATAGTACAGATAAAGCGTTGGTTGCCCAACAAATAAAATAGGAATGAGAGATGGAATCTCAACATGTTGGTGAAACAGTCTTGAATGCACAACAAATTCAAGACGGAGTTGAAATTGTTGCTGAACAACTTAACACCCAGTTCCGTGATGCTGTAGTCATTACCGTTGTACCGGGTGGTATTTTGTTCACTGCTGACTTAGTTCGTCAGTTAAAATTTGACATTAAAATGGACTATATATCATGTCCACATACTCCAGGTGATAGTAACAACCAATCTAAAATTGTGTTTTATGAAAACATTTCATTGTTTGGCAAAGACGTCATTTTGATTGACGATGCAATTGAATCAGGAGGCACAATGAAACGATTAGTTGCTCATATTCAAGAGCGCTACGAGGTTAAATCGCTTTCAATCGCTACATTATTTGTCAAACCAAGTCGTGTCGATATCCCTGCTCCTCAGTATTACGCCTACGAAATGACCACTGATGACTTATTAGTTGGGTACGGACTTCCATGGCAAGATAAGTTAAGAAATGTTCCCTATATCTCGAAGTTGGTGAAATAGCATAAAAATAAATGTGGTGACTCAATTGAAAAACGAAAAACAGAAAATGTTAGCGGGAGAAGCCTATGATGCATGGGACAAGGAACTGTATCGTGAGCGTATTGAATGTCGAAAGCTATTGCAGATACTAAATAATGCTATTCCTGATACAGCAGAATGGCGCAGAGCCATTGATTTATTGATACCAGACTCAGAGGGAGCATTTCTAGAGCCTCCTTTTCGTTGTGATTACGGAAGCAACGTTAAGCTTGGCAGAAATTTCTACGCTAACTTTAACTGCGTGATTTTAGATGTTGCGGAAGTACACATAGGAAATAATGTATTGTTTGGGCCCAATGTTCAGATATACACAGCGGCGCATCCACTAGATGTAAAGAGCAGAGTGGAAGAGGGTGTAGAGTTTGGTTCTCCCATTTATATCGGTGACAATGTTTGGTTAGGTGGCGGTGTGATTGTCTGCCCCGGTATCACCATTGGAGAAAATGCCGTTATTGGTGCTGGTAGTGTAGTCACAAAAGATATTCCAGCGAATGTCCTTGCGGTTGGAAACCCTTGTAGAGTTATCAAACAGATAGAAAATGGGTGAAATCTCCCTAGATTACTAAAGCTAAATAAGTTTCCTTCGAAAGATTTAAGAAGGAAGCGCTCTCTAACTGACTCTGTGGCTAAACTCTGATGAACTTCGAGAGGATCCCTCAGGATTAAAACTTATTTTACTATACGCTTATAGTTGAATATTACTAAGGACGAGAGAAAGAAAAAAAGAATAGGCACCTCAAGAGTACACGCAAGAACTCCGGTATAGTTTTCATATTTTGTAATAAATCATGAGCTTCATGTAGTTAATGACGATGACACGAACTTTAACGCTGAAATAGCTAATTAAGGCGTACCTTCGCCATGTGGAATAACCAATAACAGCATGTATTACTTTATGTTTAAAAACTTATTTAATATTATTGTTAAATTTTAATATATGTTTAAATTAACTAATAATCATTAATTAAACAAAATTAGAAAATGGTTAATTAATGTTATTAAATAATACTTTTTACTCTTGATAAATATCTATAAAATGCACTCTGCCAATCTCGTACTTTAAAAATCATACATTCATCAAAGTTTTTATTGATATAAATAATATACTGCCAATTAATTCCGAGAACGTTCCCGAATTAAAACTAGACCTCATGTTCGAAATCAACTTAATGGTAGCGAGCCGCCTAGAGCATAGTGCTCTTCAGTCTCTCGTCCTAGAGTAAAAGAGCCGTGCCTTTGGATTAAGTGGAGCATGCACCTAAAACGGTTGATTTTAATTGATTGAAGTCATTAGGTATTACTCCTATTTTATAACAGGAAGAAATGCAATATGAATGTACGGAAACTAACAACCAAAATAGCGCTAATAAATTTAGCTTTTTGTAGCTCGTTAAATGCAACAGGGCTAAATACAGATTTGAATTCGTTACTTTATAAAGGACCTCTAAATGAAAGATACAGAGTTAAACAGCATGATGATTTACTGTTAGATATAAATCGAATCTCTACAAAAGAACGAAACGGTATGAGTGGGAATTTTTATTTTTATCGTGATCCAAGAATAATTGGTGTCGATACTGATGCAGATAATATTACCGAATACGTTTCAAAAAGATCTTCTGATGAAAAGCCAGTAAATGGTTTAGATATAGAAGCAGCACAAACTTACAATCTTGGTGCTTCACAAGTTGGTGCTAGGTTTTTCGAAGATGTTCTAAGTGACTCCATACTGACTGTTATCGGTAATTATAATGGTGGTAGTAACACTAAAACCGAAGTTTACCTTGATTTGGTAAGTCATTTCCCAAGTTCTCCAGACAAAACTTTTGGGCCTTACACATTAGAAACCACGTCGAGTTATACAGGCGTCACCGAAGCTTATCCAATAGTCGCTCCATTTGACAAAACCAGCAGTGCAGAATCTGTTCTGTTGCTTACACAGAGTGTTTCTCCTAGCGGTAGTTTTTTTGACCTGAATATAGCTTCAGCAAACGATCCTTCTGACTCCAGTTCTGGTATTAAATTGACACATCTAGGCGCGTTCTCCGGAGATTTGACTACTAATGAGCCGAGAGTCATAGATATTGATCGCGATGGTAATTTCGAGGTCATTTTTGGAACCATGTATGATGGTAAATTAAGAATCATGACAGTTTGTTCTGAAGAAGCTGTCATTGATGGCGCAGAGCCGATTGATGAAGCTGATAAAACAGATTGCCAGAAGCAATTCACCAGTAATCCGGGCCAACAATTTGCTCTCATTGATCATGGAGAGCCAAAAAACGAAGATGGAGTGACTATACATGCCTATGATGATGCAGACTTAAAAACTAGCCGCTTTTACACTTTTGATATAGAAGTTGGCGATTTTATTAACGAAAGTACCGATTCACTAAATAATACTCATTTTGTCGGCGACGAAATTGCTCTTATTCGCACTTATCGTAGTAATTCAGGAAATGCGGTCGCGGAGGTAACTTACTACGATGCTAAATTGTCTAGTGATGAATCCTTAACTCTCACAGCTGCTAAAACGGAAACACTCACTTTTGCAAGCGATATAGGATCTAACGGAGATTTGACGTTTCTATCTGATACCTATAAAGATAACCCTTGGAACATACATGAAAAAGTGGCCATTATGTTTCAAAAACACCATAAAGATGCTAAGGAAAGTGATGATGAAGGTAATTACTACTATTCACAAACTACTGGTTGGCTCCTTACTTTAGATGCAACTATCAAATCAGAAGCCAAAGGTGTCGAAGTTGTGGTTAATAAACACAAAATTGACAGAAATCTATCCGGTGAGGACAGCAAGTTTAAGATGTTGGGCCTTGCTGCTGGCTTTTTTGGTAATGAGAACGACGCTGATCCTGTACCTTCTATAATGTACGCAGAATACGACCTGTCTGATCAACATTACATTCGAATTACTTCATACGATATAGATAGCCTAGAAAAAACTGGGCGAAGTGGTTTTACTGTGCCAAAACATGGTGATGATATAGACAAATCTCGGTATATTCTTATTCAAAAAACACCGCTTTATAGTTTTGTAGACCCTGATAAAAGCGTAAAACACGGCTCGGTGAATGTGCATTTCAGATCTAGAGGTAGGTTCTACAATGCGTTAAAAAAAGTGGATTGGGCGGGAAGAACTCGGAAAATTGGTCGACCGTCGGTAGTAGTAAAAACAGGGAGAAAGAATATCGTCGACACTATTGTACAAGCTCCTCCTGCATTCATTGACTATGGCTATTCCTCTAGTGTCAAAGCTACCTCTTTACACAATGCAAGTTATGGCTCAGGCAAATACTACTATGCATCCTTAGCAACTGATAGCGCTGTGAGTACGACAAGTGTGGAGACAGAATCTACATCGCTATCCAATGTTCACGCAAAATCAACTAGCAGTAACGGCGGAGCTTGGCTGTCTGGTACCAATTTCTCTGCAGGAAATGGCTCAGCGACTACGGATAGTCTACAAGAGACAGAATCACAAACAAATAGTGACAGTAGTTCGACAGAATACCAACTGTCACTCAATACATTTGCAGATGACCTAGTTTCATACTCGATAGTGGATTCTTACCAATATTACTATCCAGTAACTGGAGTAACTGTTTGCCCAGATGAAACGGGATATTGTGATTATTCAGATCGAGAGCAGGAATATATCATCGCCGATAAGGTGTTTACTGTAGAACATCATTCTGGAGAACCTGGTTCTGGCCTATCCTGGTATCAACCTATCCATGAAAATGGAAATATGCTCACTTATCCAACAACAATTGATGACCTCAAAACGTGGAACAATGGGGAGAAAGTATCCATCCTGTCTGATTACAATGAAGGGAATAACGAATATTTTTCAATTGCTACAGGCAGTATTCTTCAAATTAAATGGTCAGCAGCTTATTCCAGTAAAAATACAACTTCGACTGAAATAAGTGCATCATCTCAATCTTCTGCTTCCATTGGTGGTCAAGCTGGCGCATATAAAGAGTTCGCTCCTGCTAACCAAGTCGGTGCGGGCATAGGTGGTGCAGCTGCTAGTTCTCATACCTCGACAGCTGTCAATGGTAATTCGACATCACTAGAGTCTGTAGTGACGACTTCAACCACATATAGTTTAGACGTGGGCTTAAGTAAGTTTGATGATGCCGCATTTGGTTATTCTCTGGGGGCAGCGGTTTGGACTCCAACCAGTGATGATTCTAACAGCAAAATAGAAGGTCCAATCATATACGGCTATACCACGTCTATAGCCAGCGATAATGCTGGATCTTATTACTCAAATAATTTAGATCAGTTCGATATTGCTTTTAATAACCCTACTCGATGGCAGAAAGCTGCAGGAACGTCTCGAAACAGCTTTGCTGACGCCGCCACTGCAGATGGCACGATAACTTATTACAATTGCCTAGATAACATCTACAACAATGAATGTATCATTCCTTACCTACCAACTTCAGACCCATACACAGAATCAGTTTATGATAACAGATTTTATAATATGAAGGGATTTTTTATAAGACAGCTCAGTGATCAGGACTCTGTCGGAAGTAATGTAAAATTGTCTACCGGAGAAATGGTTGGCTATGCGACAGATGGTGATCATCTTAAGTTGCAAGCAAGGGTTTATAACTATGGGCGAGGTGACATGGGAGCTTATGGCATCCGCGTCCAGTTCTATTACCAAGAACTTGGTACTAAGATAATAACAGGCGAAGATGGAAGTACTACTTATATTACAGACGTAGTTCCTTATGAAGCATACTTTATTGGTAACGACTTTGTCGATCCGTTACCTGGCATAAAAAATGAAGACGGAAAGCCAAACTGGGACATTGCTCAAGTAGACTTTGATACGACTAACCTTGGCAGTAGTGAAGGGAAGCAATACGTGTTTTGGGTAGTAGCATTTCCAGCAACAATGTATCCTCTTGCAGACTACAACGATGTAGAAATGTCCAACAAAGGTATGTACCGAAAAAGTGGCGCAAAATATACCAGTATTACTGAAGTGCCAATCGATACAACTGAAGTTTATAGAGGTGATAGTGACAACAATTATGAAAAAGAGATAAATAGCTTCTCAAATAATGTTGGTATGTATCATTACAAATTTACAATCTATAAATAGTTTTCGTTTGTTATAAGCAATTTCTCTTCAAGCGGAATATTATCAATACTCTGCTTGAAGAGAATCTCTGTGGAAAATCATAGAAGATTAAATACGATAAGTTATACCCGATTATCTCCGACACTAAAGGCGATAGTTTGGCTAATTTCGGTGAAGCTTCTGGATGATTCTTGTTGCCATGTATTGAAGGCTTGCTCAGCGGCTTTAAGAGCTCGCTGAGTCGCTTTTCCACCTTCGATAATTTTGTGATTACGCAAATAGCTTTCTACGTCGCCAGATAGGATAAAAGTATCTACGCCCATTTGGCGTAGTGTATAGGGCCCAGTATTCCCACCTAAACGAGCGCCGTGTTTTTTCAAATACGTCCACAAGCCAGTAATATTTTCATTTGGCCAATCTGTGACAAACTTTGAGAAAGATCCGTGTTGCTGGCTAGCTTCGTGAATCATGCGTGCATTTTCCGCAATACTCATGACCTTAGTATGGTGGCGAATGATTCGGGCGTCGCTGGCTTTTTCATCCCACTTTTCTTGTGGAAGTAGCAACAGGGGTTCGATACGAAACTGGAAAAATAGCTCTTCAAAATTTGGCCATTTGTTGCGAACCACTTGCCACGAAATACCACTTTGAAACACTTTTTGAGAAAAAGCGGATAGCCATCGGTCGTCTGGAGTTTCAACCAGCTCTTGTTTACTGATCGGCTTTGACAGCATCGACTCAAGCTTGTCTTGCCCACCTTTTCGCTCTGCTGCTCGTTGATAAATTTGCTCAAACTTTTCCATGGTTCTCTCCAAATATTATTGCAATAACCTAAGTCCACTTGGCAGTGCTTCACCAAACACTCGCTTTGATTCAGATTCCGAAAGATCTTTTACTTCTGTCACCAATTCCAACCAAGAACTTGGCATTTTACTTTGCTGCAATTTAGCGAGAAGATCTTGACGGTGTTCATCCGAGATATCGATGGTTCTATCTCCAGTTTTACGACACATGATCACCGCCGAAAAGCCAATAATAGGTTCATTTTGCCAGTTTTGTTCCAACAGTTTGGGTAACCACTGATGGATCTGCTTTTTGCTTACAACATTATGTTGACTCTCATACAGCGGAGTTCGGGCAGCCACGCGGCCTAGAGCCCACCAATGTGCTTGATTAAACTGTTTCTGGTTTAGCGCTTTTGATAGGAACCATGAAGAAAGTAGTACTTTGTCATCCATATGAAGTCGCTCTAAAGAAGCGGCTAGACGTACCATGGCTTCGTAACCTTTGCTTAGTACTTCTTTTGCATTTTTGGCACTTTTCATAGCGCCAGGGTGCAAGTATTTCGCGATATCAGCCAAAATGGTTTCTTGCTGTTCTTGAGATAAACCTCCTGAAACTCGACGCCAAAATACCCACCAGTCGGTCCAACTTTGATGATCTTGAAACTGTATACCTTGCTGATATAGAGGCCAAATATGTTCTATGCGCCATGAATCTGTTGCATCACCAAAACCCGGCCTTAAGGTATACCCTGCAAGTCTGAGCCAATTTTTTTCGTGTGACTCGGAGCGGCGGCGGCGTTTTTTACCTTGAATTAAGGTGTCAAACAGTTGTCGCAAAGTATGAAAATCCCATGTCTCTCTCTTACCTAATCGTTTTTCTAAGTCACGAGATAGAGTTTTGATTGCCTTGTTATCATCTGATTTTTTGTTACCGCTATAAAGGTGCTGGATGATGTCTTTACAGTCTTTAAGTCGAGGATGTTCGGTGTTTTCTGATTCATCTTCTTGTGCATTTTGGTGGCGAACTTCGAACTCAAGCAACCATCGTTTGGTTTCATCGTTCACATCTACACACTCGACTTTGAGAGTGCCAATTTCAGTTAACTGCGAAGCCAAAATAACTTCGACTCGCTGCTTTTCATTTGCGGCTAAATCTAAGTTCTCTTCTCCTGCTAGTGTCGATATGTATGGAGGAAGGGCGTTAAATTGTTCAGTATTTACATTGACCACCAAACCATTTTTGACAAAGTAACTTTGACTGGCATTCGCATCTTGGATTTCATCATGGGTAGAGGTTAGCAAGTTAAATCGCACAGGTTCGCCTAGTGTTAGAGAAAATCGCCGCCCAGTTAGACGGATCTCCTGACTTTCTTCCGTGCCTTTTGCTAACAAGCATAATGCTTTACTTTGCTTATTCTTCTCTTGCAAATGGAGGAAGTAGGAACGGGCCGCTCCGCCGCCTATTTTTACCAACGCGCCGAGCCTAGCTTTCCCGTAGGCTACAGCGCCTAAGGCCACAGACCAATCAGGGTGAGGGTTGTTTAAGACGTTTATGTCAGAACCACGCCAGTTAGATAGAAGTTCAGTCATTCTCTGAGTAACTAAACTGCTGTTGAACACGCCACCATTAAATAGAACGCCAACGGGCAAAGCTGTCTCAGAACTTTGTCCGTTTTCAAGAATGTTTTGGCATACTGATTGGTGATTGAAGAGAAATTCAGCGATATGTTTACTAATGGCAGCATCTGCTACGTAAGGTAGTCCGAATTCAACCATCGCGCTTCGTTTCTTGTTCGGGAGTTCGTCAATTTTTGTTAGTGGAAAAAATCCTTCAAGTGCGATTTCGTGGACTTCTTGCTTGGTAAGAAGGGCACTTTTCGCGCCGCCGATTAGTTTGGAGCCACCCCCTAACATGGTGATTTTGGCTTCATTCGGAGCAGAAGGTGACAGTAATGTCTCTTTTGCACGTCGAGTTTGTTGAATAAGCTTGGATAAATTAGCGGCGCTTAGCTTTTTACTTGCACTTAGACGCTGCTCGGATAGATGAGCAAGTGCTAAGTCAATGTTGTCACCGCCAAGCATAAGGTGCTCACCTACACCAATACGTTTGAGCTGTAGCTCTTCGTTATCAACATTCGCGTGAATTAAGCTAAGGTCAGTTGTTCCTCCACCAACATCACACACCAGCACCAATGGGATGTCAGCTAGCTTCTCGGTAGCGCTATCTTTGTGTCTTTCATACCAGTCGTAAAACACTGCTTGTGGCTCTTCAAGCAATAGAATATCTTGTAAGCCAGCGAGTTTCGCCGCTTCTAGAGTGAGGTTTCTTGCCGCTTCATCAAACGATGCAGGGATGGTAATGACGACTTGTTGCTGCTCTAATTTATCGCTAGGAAAGTGATAATTCCAAGACTGTTTAACATGATGTAAATAACTGGCGCTGGCTATAACTGGTGAGACTTTTTCGACCTCTTCACCGCCAGTCCAAGGTAGTATTTCAGCCTGTCTATCCGCGTTAGGGTGTGAAAGCCAGCTTTTCGCACTAGATACTTGTCTGCCTTCTACTTTTGCGCCGAGCTCTCTAGCCCATTCACCAACAATGATATTATTTAGATCCCCTTCCACGGTTTGAGAAACCCAAGGTAGCGTGAGATCTGATGGGCTAACTTGATTTGTGGCTGGATGGTAGCGAAAAGAGGGGAGCAGGGGTTTGCGAACGACTTCTCCGGGGCCAATTAATTGGTCTATTTCAAATATTTCAGTCACGGAGTTATTCAAATCATCTTGAATCTCACTGTAGGCAACCACAGTATTGGTCGTGCCTAAGTCGATACCGACCAGATAACGGGGAGATGTCATGCAAACCTCTAAATATAGCTAGGCTTAAAGTCTGTAGCTTGTGTAAACAGGTGAAACAAAAAAGCCGTGTACTTAAATGTACACGGCTTTGTGTGGTGGGTTAAGCGTGCTCTGCAGTTTGTTGTTCAGTTGAGTCGTCACGCACATCAAACTCGACATGCCACTTCTGACCATTATCTGTAGCGATAGCTTCAAGTTGCAATGTACCTAATTCAGTCACTCTTGACGCTAGCGTCACAGGCACAATCTCTCCAGTGCTACGGCCTTCGGAAACTGGAAGGCTAAGTTGAATTTCAGGCAGTTCTTCCAGTTCGCCTTCGCGCCAATGATCTAGGTGTGTACCTGCTTCATCCTCACGGCGAGTAGTAGAGCCGAAAAATTGAAAATGTACCGGCTGGCCGATAACTAGGCCAAATTCTTGGCTAGGCACGTCTGCGCTTGAACCTTCTTCCATACCAAATGGAGCAACACAGATAGCTTCAAGTGGTGGGGCCATTCCTGGTATTGCAGGCATCGCGCTTTCGATACCAACATAGTAGCTGGAAGCAATACCACCGCGGATACGGATACCTTGGCCACGGCGAACCGAGCCATAGTATGAAGCGCCGCGTGAAACGGCCAAGTCTAGGTCTAATCCAGTAAGACGTTTCGCAAACTCGGCTTCTGCGTCATTAAGCCATGTATTGATGGTTTCGAATAAGCGGCTAGCCAAAAGATCAGACTTTAACACACCGCCATTGAACAATACTGCTGTTGGTTTTATGAAGTCGACAGCTTGTTCTTGAGCAGACATTCCGGGCATATTGGCAAACGGGTTATGCTCTTCTGCTGGTGCGTCACTATTCGCACTCGCTTGTTTAGCTAGGAACGCAGCGATGTGTCTCGTGATACCTGCATCTTGAGCATAAGGTAAGCCCATTTGAGTTAAGGCACCACGGTTTTTCTGCACGGGGTGCTCATTGACACTCACGCTCGGGAAGAAACCATCGACAAGTGTTTGTTGCACTTCTTGTTGGGTGAGCTCAGTTTTGAGAGTAGAGCCAAGAAGCTTGGAGCCGCGGCTTGGTACCACGATTGGCACTGATTCTAGTTCTGAATCATTCAATAGCGCTTCTTTGGCATCGCGACACGCTTGGGTAATCGCTTGAATTTGCCAAGGTGCGAGGTCTTTGCCTTCTTGAGCCAACTTCATTTTTAAGCGATAGGCTAGGGCGAGGTCCATGTTATCGCCACCAAGAAGAATATGTTCTCCTACCGCGATACGATTCAGTTCTAGATTGCCGTCATCTTCTGTTACTTCAACCAGAGATAAGTCGGTTGTACCACCGCCGATATCAACAACTAAAACAATATCACCCGCCGATACTTGATCACGCCAAGAGTCATTGTTGTTGTCAATCCAGCTATACAGTGCTGCTTGTGGTTCTTCGAGTAAGGTTAAGTGGCTAAGACCAAGATTTCTTGCCGCTTCAACGGTTAAGTCTCGGGCTGCTGGGTCAAAAGAAGCAGGAACAGTAACGATGACTTCCTGTTCGCAAAGTGGGTCTTCAGGATGCTCTTTATCCCATGCATCTCGCATGTGCTCTAGGTACAGCTCAGACGCTTTTAATGGTGAGACTTTTTCGACTTCTTCTGGGCTACCGTTTGGTAGAAACGCTTCGCGGCGATTGACACCACCGTGGCATAGCCAAGATTTAGCGCTCGCTACAAGGCGAATTGGCGTTTTTGCGCCAAGGTTTCGAGCGATCGCGCCTACCAAAGCATTTGGTTCATCGGTCCAAGGTAAAACACGAGCGGATGAATCCATTTCATGTTCATGAGGTTGATATAAAAACGAACCTAACTGAGTTTTATTTTCGACCGTTCCTGGAGTTGTTAGCTGTGGGATTTCCATCAGCTCAACGGTCGGTTCTTCTTGAGAATTGTCTGTGTACGACATGACACAATGTGTTGTGCCCAAATCAATGCCGACACTGAATCTTGGCAGTGTTTCTGCTGTGTTTTCGTTTTCCATTACAGTTCTACCTCCGCAGGTGCAATTACTGATGCGTCGTAGTTTTCGGATACTTTAGGCAGCTTGACTTGATCGGCTTTCCAGCCTTTATGAATCAACACGCCTTTAAATGGAGCGTTGCCAGTAACATTACCCGTTAAACGAATTTCTTGCGGGTTGAAACCTTCAGCAACAACTATGTGAGATTCTTCATCTTCTACGCGAATTGGTGATAGCGTTAGGTATTCTTGAAGCACTTTTTGTCCACCGCTATGAATCACTCGTGCAGCAGCGCCAACTTCTTCGTCTGAGAAAGCAGAAACGTCTTCATTGAGGAAGTCAATGAGCCGTGCTTCATTTTGAAATAGAGAAAGTAACTGCAGAGCGGAATCTGTCGGGTTAGTCGCTAGTTTAGATTCGACTTCAACGATTTTCTCTACCACTTTTTCAACTTCAACAACTTTTTCAACTTCAACCAATTTCTCGACAGGCTTTTCAACTTCGACAATTTTTTCTACTGGCTTCTCAACTACTTTTTCCACGATCTTCGCTTTTCGGAAGATTACTACTAATAAAAGCAAAACAACTAACACAGCTAAGATAGCGTGGAGCATGTCGAATGTGGTTGGAAATAGATTTAAATCAACAGTCATTTTGAATTCTCTCAAGGGATTGTTTGTCGGGTTTTAGAAGAGCTATCACCACAGACTTCCATAGATTACTAATGCCGGATACTACCATATAAAAAGCAAGGATCTTGATGAAAAATGACATTACTCGTTCATTTCTATGGGTGATTGATTAAAATATGCTCAAATGGTTGTTTTATTAATACAAAAGAAAGTAAAAATGCCGCCAAATGTAGCGAATTACACGAGAGATTCGGTAGAAACTCAGCACTTCGTGTTTCTTCGCAACTAGGGTAGAATTGCGGCCGAACAATAAGCTGATTTTAAAATTTTAGGTAAGTAATGAATCACAACCGGATAGTTTGTTTGGATTTAGAAATGTGTTGTTGGAACCAAGATGGTGTCGGTACGACTGGAGAGATCATTGAGGTTGGGTTGGCTGAAATCGACCTTGTTAAGGGTGAGATTGTCAAGCGTGCGCAGTATTATGTTAAGCCCGACACCGATGAAGTATCTAAGTTTTGTAGCGAACTTACAGGGATTTCACCTAGAAAGATTGAGAAGCAAGGTCGACCACTTGAAGCCGTTATTCAGTCAATGATCAAAAACTTTGGTGGTGCTAACAAAATATACGCTTCGTGGGGTAGGGATGATTTAGTTCTTCTCAAAGAGTGTGAGCAGAAAGGGATTCCAATGCCGTTTAGGGAGTACATTAACTTAGCCACTTTGTATCGTGTACAAAACCGCGTAAAAGATAAACGAGTAGGTCATCGCGAAGCGCAAGAAAGTAAGGGAATAGAATGGGAAGGTCGCCAACACTCTGGGTATGTTGACGCCTACAATTTAGCTAAACTTGCATTGAAAATTCTTTAACGGGCTTATTTCTCAATTACAGAAAGTTTGGCGCGGATAAATTCGCTGTGGTCGACGTAAAGTAATTCGGCCACTTTTCGAATCACCGCTTCTTCCATTGGATCAATGTTGCCATCGGCATTTGCTACTTCCCACATCGCTTTAATCAATTCGAAACGTGCATCTTGAGAAAGTTCACGGAGTTGAGAAGTAAAATCGTACAGTGAGGCTGAATTTTTGACTTTTTCTTCAGCTTCAGTGATAAGGTTTTGACTTTCTTCGTCGCTGACACCAAGTAATCGAGTGAGTAGTGCCGATTTTGTTTTTGGTTCAATAGCGACCGTATGGTGATCGGCGTCGGCAACTTCGCAAAGCAGTGAAGCCATCGCGAGGCTAGGGTTATTTCCTTGCTGGTGATAGTTCGTTCCTTCGATAAGTTGTTTGAACACGTTAGAAATTGCGTTGAACATAAATCTTAATACCTATCAGAAACTATTTACTCAGTATAACCAAACTTTCGGCTTAGGTCACATCATACGTTAAGCCACTTTGTCGATTAGGACATTACTCTACTGGATGATGTTCGACTATCTTAAAGCTATCTCAGACTATAAGTATAGAGCATCCAATATTAACCGAATATTAATAAAACAGAAATAGTAATACCCCATATTATTAGTAGAATTCTAATAATGTAAATTTTGGTAAAAATTATAGATTTTTAACTAATTAGATATACAGTTTTATATGTTGTATATTTTATCGTTATTAATGTTATATATTTAATATTGCAATTGTTTTGGTTTTAAGATTATATATGCGCAGCTAAGTAACGTTCAATTATTAGCATGTTGTGCGTTATATTAAACTTAAGTGTTGTTGTGAAAATATTTATATGGTCAACTTTCATACGCATATCTAAGTATGTTAGTGTCGATTATTTATTACTTTGTTTTCAAAGTATTTTTGGTTTTATAGAGTAGGTGTAGGTTTATTATGGCTGATATTAGTATATGGCAACTTCTTATTATTGCTTTAATTGTAGTGTTACTTTTTGGGACTAAAAAACTCAGTGGTATTGGAAGCGATTTAGGCTCTGCAATCAAAGGTTTTAAAAAATCTTTAAAGGAAGACACTGTAGTGGGAAATAATCAAGATGCTGATTTCGATTCTACAGAAAAGGTTCAGCAACAAACTTCTGCTGATTCTTATAAACAATCCGAGAAGGCGTAACAGTGTTTGATAGCAGCTTCGGAGAACTTGGGCTTATTTTTGTGGTTGCGCTCGTTGTTCTTGGGCCAGAACGGCTGCCTCAGGTTGTCCGCAGTGTTGCTAAGTTCATTGGAATCGCACGTGCTATGGCAAACAGTGTAAAGGAAGAAGTCTCTAAGGAGTTACAGCTATCAGAACTTAAAGAAGAAATGAAATCTATTGAGCAAAGCGAGATGAACAAGCTTTCTAGCAGTATCAATGCTTCAACAGATGGCTTGAGAAATATAACAGACGGCATGAATGATTCTTTAAATAGCATTAAGTCGGAAGTAAAGGATATAGAAACAGACTTTTCAAGTTCTTCAAAGAAATAGAACTTGTTGTCTACCAATATTAATAGAGCAAACTATGCCGTCAGAACAACCTTCTCAGCCTCTAATGCGACACTTACTTGAGTTAAGAAGCCGATTACTTAAATCAATTGCTTCAGTACTGGTGGTGTTTGCTAGCCTTGCTTATTTTGCTAATGATATTTATGACTTTGTGTCTGCTCCTTTGGTACAACGTTTACCAAAAGGGGCCACAATGATAGCAACGAGCGTGGTTTCTCCATTATTTACACCAGTTAAGTTAACGTTAGTGGTGTCCATATTTATTGCTGTGCCATATATTCTGTATCAAATTTGGGCATTTATTGCGCCAGGTTTATACAAACACGAACGAAGATTAATTACACCACTGCTTATTTCAAGTTCTGTACTTTTTTATTGCGGTGTTGCTTTTGCGTATTATGCCGTCCTACCTCTAGTATTTCATTTCTTTACAGCGATCTCCTTAGGAGGGGTTGAATATGCGACAGATATTACGAGCTACCTCGATTTTGTTTTGACTGTGTTTATGGGCTTTGGTGTCGCTTTTGAAATACCTGTTGCAATCATTCTGATTTGTTGGATGGGCATTACAACTCCAAAAGCCTTGAGCGAGAAGAGACCGTACATTATTGTCGGTGCTTTTGTAGTTGGTATGTTCCTTACGCCGCCAGATATGCTTTCCCAAACACTGTTAGCTGTGCCTATGTGTTTATTGTTTGAAGTAGGCTTGTTCTTTTCTCGGTTCTATATCCCTAAAGGGTCAAGAGAAGTTACGGTTTCATAACTACAAGAGCATGTGGCTATTTGCGCTCAGGAAATTGGATGGTTTTACCTTCTGAAGTAAGTAGTTCGACACTTTTGGGTTTGCCTTTACTGTCTAGCTTTAACTCTCCGACTGCACTTTGATTGACTAGTCTACGGAATCCCGGAGTATCTGGATCGCGCTTTTTAATCAACAATCGCTTTCGTTTTGTAAACAAATTGAGAAAAGAATATGGCGAGTAAAGTAGCCTGTCTAGCGTGTCACAGCATTTAAGTAGTGGTTCTGGAAATTGATTTTTAAACCCACTGCAAGTGATTTGGAAAATGTTTGGGCTACTCTTGCTATGGCGAAGTTTAATGTCATAGGCGAATGAGTAATGAACGTCTCCAGATAAAATGACAAAATTTGTTGGGGTTTTGGTATGAGTGAATATGCTAAGTAAGGTGTTAGCCGAACCTGGATGGGCCATCCAGTTTTCAGCGTCAATAACAAGAGGTTGCCCAACCCATGTCATGATTCGTTGTAAAGCTTCGATAAACTTTACACCAAACATTGGAGCTGCGGAAACTATCACGACTTTGCTTTCATTGAGTAGCTCTTGTTGAAACTCGATTAACGCTTCCCAATCCATTAAACCTGAAGGCTTATTCATTTTTGACTCTGAACGCCAGCGTCGAGTTCGAGTATCCAGTACGACGACTTTTGGTGAAGTCGGGATGGTGTAATGCCACTGCTCGAATTTGTTTAGATAATGTATAAACGCATCCTGAGTGGTTGGTATTGGAGCAGCAAAATATTCAGTTGCAAGCTGGATAAAGTGGTCGTCAAAGTTTTTTGGCTCATTTCCCCAACCCTGACACAACCAATAGCTAATTAACCCATTACCGATCACTCGTTTGGATAGGTCATTCTCATTGACTGATTTTTCCCAACCAATGGTTAAATTCCAATCGTCAGTGACATCATGGTCATCAAATATCATGTACGTTGGAATATGCGCCATTAGCCGTTGAGTGCTTGATAGCTCGTTCACAAAGGCGCTCAAACGTCGTGACTCCGAAGCCCAGTTTTTTAGTCCCTGTTTTACTTGATCTGATGCATTATTAGTATCGATTTCCAGCGAGTCTATGTCGATAAACTCCCACAATGTGGGAGACCATACCAGCAAATACATTGCGAAAAACTCTGAAAAAGTAATCAGGTGATTGACGCAATTTTGTGACGTAAATATTGGGCTAGGTTTACTCGAGAGCAAGCGATCCAACAGCCCTTTGTTACTGTGAGAAGTTGGCAGTATAGAGTAGCGACCATATATAGTGTCCGGATGTCGGTATAACTCATAACTATCCTTAACAGCTGCGTTTTCAAACTCTTCTTTTGGCAGGCCTAAAAGTTGAATCACTAGATGAATAGCTCTTAGCAAGGGGCCAGTGACATGATCTGCGTAGATTTGGTCACCACTCATCATAAGCATATCAGGGCGCTCTTTTATAAGCAGGCTAGAGACTTTATTATCTGCTGCGATGAGAGCATCTTTCGCTGGATGGTTTGGGTTTCTGCACGAGCCGTGTAAGATGTATTCAGCTCGGTTGGTAATACGAAAACTTGGTGAGTTTTCACTTTCATAGACAACTTGTGGAGCCAGCGACTTTATATTTCCGTCATCCGTAGTGATGTCATAGCATAAGGTATCGTTTAGCGGGAAGTCACCCAAAGCACGAATCAAGCTAACCCAGGCATTGTCGCCAATTTGAATTTGCGTATGTTGATTCAGTTCCGATTGATACACTACTTGGTTAGTGTCATCAGTGAATACCTGAAATGTACCAACTAGAGGTTGGCTTGTAGTAAGCCAGACAACAACCTCGCTTTGGGTTGTCTTGCGTAGAATTGGCCCGGCAATGATGAGTGGTAGAGAGTGAACCTGACTGTTGCGCAAAAAACCTTCCTTTCTTCTAGACACTCTGAAAGCAGATGTAGAGTCTTAATTTTCCAATAAAATTGATTCTATACTATTACATGCAAATTCTCTTCAAGCTTTACTCAATCCTAAAGGTTTTTACTTATATTTACATATTGTTGAGAGGATATTTTAGAGTGTGATTGGACTAAAGCAGCTTAAAGGTTGAGTCAATGCGATTTTATCGTTATTTGTGAAATGCCACTACCAGAAAGCTAGAGAGCGATAGTTATATTACTTTAGGCGATACTCTAGATTGAAAGATTATAAAGCGTGAATACGTGTTATTCTTTTACATACGTAACAAAGCGATAGCAGATTCTTGATACGTTGTATCGAAGAAGGTTAGTGACATTTACTCAGTTTTGATTAAAAAGCGTTTAAGCAAAGTTGAATAAGCTTGTTCACGTATTAGTATTTCAATATAAATATAAAAAAACGTGTGTTGGCAAATGAAATTACCTGATAGTTACCTACCTATACTTTCTGCTCAAGTCCAATGTATAAACGAGCAACTAGATGGACTTAAAAATGAGCGACTTTCCCTTATTACAACAGCTGTAGATTACCGAATAGAAAAAGTAAAACAAGAACTTAAGAACTCAGAAGCAGCAGCTGTGCTATTTCAAGGTCAAGGGGATGCTTGCCATGTATTTCTGAATGGTTATCAATCCTTCTTTTTTACAGAATAACGTGTTTCTCATTGGTTTAGTTAGTGAAGCTGTGCGCTTGGGATGCGTAAATAGGTGTCATGCAAAACTCAGAAAGTGAATAATTAGGCTTACACTTTCATTAAGTAGCTGATATAACGACCCCTAGTAATAAGTACCGAAAGGTCCAAGGCTACAAAGTGAACTACGATAAAGAATACGACGTCAATGGCATTGTCCAGTACGATGCCGCTACTGAACTTCTCAACTTACTCCCTAAATCAGTAAATCGCATACTCGATATTGGGTGCGGTTCTGGTCGCGTTACAAGTCGATTTAAAACACATACGCGAGCAGCAAGTGTTGTTGCTATTGATCAGTCTGCGCAGATGATAGCCGAAGCTCGGAAAGCATTTTTTGATAACTCGATACATTTCTTACATTGTTCGATAGAAAATTTTGTCACCGATTGTGTCGGTGAGGCACGTGATAGCTTTGATTTAGTTACTTCGAATTCTTCGTTTCAGTGGTATCGAAATCACACGGTAGCGCTCGCAAATATCCGCAACGTTTTAGCAGCTGGAGGCACGTTTGCCGTTCAAACACCCTGTAAGGAGAATTGGTGCCCAACAATAGTCAGTTTG
Source organism: Vibrio sp. A37 (assembly GCF_059777565.1). NCBI lineage: Bacteria > Pseudomonadati > Pseudomonadota > Gammaproteobacteria > Vibrionales > Vibrionaceae > Vibrio > Vibrio sp. A37. The sequence continues at coordinate 203,198 of NZ_JBLNLI010000002.1, forward strand.
ATGGAGCGCTTTTTTTCCGATTGTTATCCCGAACTGAAGCAGTACCATCACTTTCCTTGTATGCATTTGGAAAGTGCTGATGAGTACCGTCAATTATTTGAATCAAATGGATTTAAAGTTAACGATATTTACTTGAAAGAATTTTGTTATCACTTATCTCCAGCCGACTTTATAAAAGTGTTTAAGTCAGGTGCTTACAAAGTGTATAGCTACCAAGATTGGTTTGGTGTTCCGCTACCAAATGGGTATCGAGAAAGTCTACTAAAATACGTCGAGAGCTTCACAAAAGACCACGATCAGATTTCTATAACTATGCCAAGAATATTTGTCTCTGCGACTAAATCAGAAAGCAAATAATTTGCGTTGCTTATGGTACAATCCGCGCAGTTTTTGTAGTTAATAATTGGATATAGCGTGACATCCTCTCATTCAGATAATAACCGTCCGTCTTCTTCACAGCCTGTTAAGAAAAACAATGACATGGCTTCGCTTCGCAATGCGCTGAAAGAATGTATGCTGCGTGACCGTTTTCGTTTAAGCAAACGAATCCAAGGCGCAAACAAAATTAAAAAGCCAGAGTCTAGAGCTGCCGTATTTGATGAAATCGCTTTAGATATAGCGAAATCGATGTCTGAAGCGGAGCTTAGAGGTTCAGCTCAACATACTATTGAGTACCCTGAAATATTACCAGTTAGCCAAAAGAAGCAGGATATTGCAGATGCAATCAGCAATAACCAAGTGGTGATTATTGCGGGGGAAACGGGATCAGGGAAAACGACTCAAATCCCCAAAATTTGTGTAGAGTTAGGGCGAGGTAAATACGGCCTTATTGGTCACACACAACCTAGACGCTTAGCTGCGAGATCGGTGGCAAATCGTATTGCGGAAGAAATGAAATGTTCACTTGGTAGCTCAGTGGGTTACAAGGTTCGTTTTAATGACCAAATCTCAGAATCGACTCAAGTCAAATTAATGACAGACGGCATTCTGTTAGCTGAGATCCAACACGATAAATTTTTGAATCAATACGATACGATAATCATCGATGAAGCACACGAGCGCAGCCTCAATATCGATTTTATTCTAGGCTATTTAAAAGAGCTACTGCCTAGAAGGCCTGATCTAAAGATTATCATTACCTCTGCGACGATTGATCCTGAGCGTTTTTCAAAGCACTTTAATAACGCACCAATTATTGAAGTTTCTGGTCGTACTTACCCTGTTGAAACAAGATATTCTCCTTTAAAGGGTGAAGATGATTCTGACCGAGATCAGCTGGAAGGCATTTTCGAAGCGGTTGACGAGCTATGCGATGAAGGTCTAGGCGATATTTTGATTTTCATGAACGGCGAGCGTGAAATACGTGATACCGCAGATGCACTGTCAAAAAGAAACCTAAGAGATACCGAGATTGTACCGCTGTATGCTCGGTTATCTGCTGGTGAGCAGAACAAAATATTTCAGCCTCATTCCGGGCGCCGAATCGTTCTTGCGACGAACGTCGCCGAAACGTCACTGACGGTTCCGGGTATTAAATACGTGATTGATCCGGGGACGGCACGAATTAGCCGCTATAGCTACCGAACCAAAGTTCAGCGACTGCCGATTGAGCCCATTTCTCAAGCCAGTGCAAATCAACGAAAAGGGCGCTGTGGACGTGTCGAATCAGGAATATGCGTTCGTTTATATTCGGAAGAAGATTTTGAATCTAGGCCAGAATTTACCGATCCAGAAATACTCAGAACCAATTTGGCATCCGTTATCCTGCAAATGACGTCGATTGGCCTTGGGGATATTCAAGCCTTCCCCTTTGTCGAGGCTCCTGACAATAAAAATATCCAAGATGGTGTTCGGCTTTTGGAAGAGCTTGGTGCCATTTCTTCAGCAAAAGAGTCAGAAAAAAGACGCAAATCTGAGCATAAATTAACGCCAATTGGACGCCAACTAGCTCGTCTACCTATCGACCCACGACTCGCCAGAATGGTAATTGAAGCACCAAAGTACGGCTGCTTAAAAGAAGTCATGGTGATTACGTCGGCGCTTTCCATCCAAGATCCTCGAGAAAGACCATCAGATAAGCAGCAACAATCCGATGATAAGCACAGACGTTTTTTCCATGAAGATTCCGATTTCATGACGTTTGTAAATTTGTGGAACTATTTGCAAAAGCAGCAAAAGTCTTTATCTGGCAATCAGTTCCGAAAACAGTGCAAGCAGGAATACCTCAACTACTTACGTGTGCGTGAATGGCAAGATGTATATTTTCAAATCCATCAAGTTGTTCGTGAACTGAACTTTAAAATGAATGATGAGCCGGGCAGCTATGATGGTGTTCACTGCTCCTTGCTCGTTGGTTTGCTGTCTCATATTGGCCTTAAAGATCAGGAAAAGAATCATTATTTAGGGGCAAGAAATGCGCGTTTTCACATTTTCCCTGCCTCAGGTTTATTCAAGAAGCAGCCTAAATGGGTGATGTCTGCCGAACTTGTCGAAACATCGAAGTTGTGGGGGAGAATCATCGCCAAGATTCAACCAGAGTGGGTTGAGCCATTGGCCAAGCATTTAATAAAGAGAAGTCATAGCGAACCTCACTGGTCTAAAAAGCGCGCTGCAGTCATGGCCTACGAGAAAGTGATGATTTATGGAATTCCAATTGTCGCTAAGAGACTCGTTAATTATGGCAATATTAACGCGACAATAAGCCGCGAGATATTCTTGCGTAGCGCACTAGTTGAAGGAGAGTGGGACACCAAACATTCTTTCTTTAAACAAAACCGAAAACTGCTCCAAGAAGTTGAAGAGCTAGAACATAAGTCTCGTCGCAGAGATATATTGGTTGATGATGAAGAGTTGTACCAATTCTATGATCAACGGGTGGGTACAGAGGTGGTATCTGGTCGCCATTTTGATACTTGGTGGAAAAAAGCCAGTAAAGAAAACAAAGAGCTGCTGAATTTTGAAAAAGAGATGCTATTTAAAGGCGATGCGAGCCATGTCACTGAGTTAGATTATCCAAACTTTTGGTATCAAAATGGCCTTAAACTTAAGCTAAGTTATCAATTCGAACCCGGTGATGATAGTGACGGTGTCACTATTCATATTCCTCTGCCTATATTAAATCAAGTTGAGCCTGCAGGGTTTGACTGGCAGATCCCCGGCTTACGTCATGAACTCATAGTTTGCTTGATTAAATCTTTGCCAAAGCCTGTTCGCAAAAATTTTGTGCCTGCCCCGAATTACGCCGATGCATTTATCGCGAAAGTCACGCCGCTTGAAGCTCCGTTGCTAGATAGTTTGGAAAAAGAGTTACGCCGCATGACAGGGGTTGAAGTGCTGCGAGAAGATTGGAACTTAGAACAAGTTCCAGAGCATCTAAAAGTGACATTCAGAGCGGTTGATCACCGCAACCGAAAACTTAAAGAGAACAAAGACTTATTTGAACTCAAGGAAAGCTTGAAGGATAAGGTTCAGGAAACTCTGTCAAAAGTTGCCGATGATGATATTGAGCAAAAAGGGATAAGCACGTGGAGCTTTGGCGAATTGCCGAAAGTCTATACCCAAAAACGCGGTGGCTATGATGTTAAAGCCTACCCAGCTATCGTAGATGGCAAAGATAGTGTGGAAGTCAAACTGTTTGAGACTGAACAAGAACAGCTGACAGAAATGACAGCAGGACAAAGGCGGCTCATTTTGCTCAATGTGCCTTCACCTATTAAATATCTGCACGCCAATTTACCGAATAAGTCGAAGTTGGGGCTTTATTTTAATCCTTATGGCAAGGTGTTAGATCTTATTGATGACTGCATTGCATGTGGCATTGATAAGTTGATTGAAGAAAAAGGTGGGATAGTGTGGCTACCTGAAGAATTTGAGCAATTGAAAGAGTACGTTAGGGCTGAGCTTAATGAAACGGTTGTTGATATCGCCAAGCAGGTTGAAACAATCCTAACCACGGCATTTCAGATAAATAAGAAGCTGAAAGGTAAAATCGACTTTACCATGGCATTTGCGCTGTCTGACATCAAGGCTCAGATCGAGGGGTTGATATTCAAAGGGTTTGCAACTGAGTCGGGTTGGCAGAAACTGCCAGATATTTTGCGCTATTTAAAAGCAGTTGAAAGAAGAATGGAAAAACTGCCTATTGATCCCAACAAAGATCGCTTACACATGCTTAAAATAGAGGCAGTAACCAACGATTATCATGAGTTACTGAATAAAATACCGAAAGGATTAGCCATTCCAGAAAATGTAAAGGCTATTCGATGGATGATAGAAGAGTTGAGAGTCAGTTATTTTGCTCAGCAGCTAGGGACACCTTATCCAATCTCAGATAAGCGGATCAAAATCTCAATTGAACAGTGTTAACCGACTAGAAACCACCTAAAGGTATGATATTTGCTTACTTGATTAGTAGCATTAAATTTTGACGGAAGACGGCAAAACTTCGCAACACAGCGTATTGCCTACAAAATTACTAGAGGGTTAATTATGAAAAAAACACTTCTTGCATTAGCGTTGCTAGGGTGTTCAGCGACAGCGTCAGCAGAGTCATTAATTTATGGTGGGGTAGATGTTGGCTCTTCCGATCTAGGCGGTGACTCTTCCACATCATATGGTGTGCATGTCGGTACCAGCTTAAGCATGATTCCATTTTTAGGGTTAGAAGCGGGTTATCAAGATTTTGGTAAGTTTGATAGTTCCAACTATGACAACACTTCAGGTGAGCTGAAGGCAAACACAAAATACATTGCACTTCGACCAAGCATTGAGCTAGGGCCTTTGCAAGTGTATGCGAAAGCGGGTTTGCACGATTACGAAATTGAATCGACCAGCGGCAGCTACAACCAAAGCGAAATTGATGGCTTCTATGGTGTTGGTGCCAAATATTCAATTATGGGACCGCTAACTATTGGCGCAAGCTACAATAACTTCAATTTTAAGAATGATGATATGAAGTCCTTTAATATTAGCTTGGACTTTCATTTCTTATAATTTTCATAGTTAAGTCATAGCGTTTTAGCCGCACTTCGATTTACATCGAAGTACGGCTTATTATATAGACCTAGGTTGGATAGAGGATAAAACTTCTCTCTCCTATTTTTAGGTAGTTGCTAGTACGGGAGTTGACTCAGGCTTTTCAAGTTTGGATAAAATCAGATGTTCGGCGTTATGCATCGCTTCTTTGGTTCCAACATCAATACTCGGTAAGTGAGCGAAACGTTCTTTGTCTTTAATCGCTACGTCATGAGCAAAGATGACAAACTGCGCACCTGCTACATCCGCTTTGCTTATTTTGTTATTTGTCCCATTTGCGCCCTGTGTTTCCACTTTTATTTTCACGCCTAACTGATGAGCGGCTTTTTCCAAACATTTTGCTGCTAAAAATGTATGGGCTACACCCGAAGGACATGCAGTGATAGCGAGTACTTGTGCTTCACCTTCTCCAACAAAACTATTGTACTCAGCTTCTTCTACCACTGACTCTTCATCTTCTTCGACGTTTTTCTTGAGCAAAGCGACAATAATGGCAGTGGTAAGAGAGCCAGCAATGGTACCAATGATATAACCCATCTTACCTTCTACAACGGGTAGAACAATCCACCCACCCCAAGGTGCATGGTTAATCACGTTGAACATAAACCCTATGACGTTACCGACGATACCACCCGCAACAATTGAAGGAATGACACGGATAGGATCGGCAGCAGCGAAAGGAATTGCGCCTTCAGTAATGCCGATTAATCCCATGATTCCTGCCGCTTTGCCTGCTTCCTTTTCAAATTTCTTAAACTTTTTCGGGAATAGAATTGTCGCTAGGAACATCCCAAGTGGCGGAGTACAAATAGCGATACCTACACCACCCATTAACCATGGCTGAGTGCTTACTTGAGTTTGAGCGAATAAAGTCGCCACTTTATTGATTGGCCCGCCCATGTCGAATGCCGTCATAGCACCAAGTATAGTCCCAAGTAACACCTTACCTGCGCCTGCCATACTTGCCAACCAATGGTTCAAGCCAGACATCATGAGAGCGATAGGCTGACCAAATATCCACATTACAGCGGCACAAACGATAAACGTACCGACAAGTGGATAGATAAAAATTGATCCAAGTGACGTCATCGTATCAGGGAGTTTAATGCGTTTTAGCTGAGAGACAACGAAGCCCGCAAAGAAGCCAACAATTATCGCGCCTAAAAATCCAGTATGATAGTTTTGTACGGCAATCCATGAGCCAATCATACCCGGGGCTAGGCCAGGCTTATCTGCAATTGAGTAGGAGATATAACCACCGAGTACTGCGGTAAATAAGGTTAAGCCTGCAATACCCATCGTTGCAATGTCTTTCAATACGCCGCTATCGGGTACGGCACCTTTCCCAGAAATCATGACGGATAGCGACAGCAAAACACCACCTGCAACAATAAATGGAATCATGTGTGAAGTTCCATATAGAAGGTGTTCTTTAACACGACTCATTCTCGCTTTAAAGTCGCTGGTTTTTGTGTCATTTTTATCTAAAGAATTATCAATAGACTCTTGAGGTATCGGCTTAGCTTCAGTTTTATTTGACGTTAATAGATTTACCGCTTCCTCATTAGTTTTCGCAGACTTTAGCCTATCTATAAAACCGTCTTCGACAAGCTTACTGGATATTTGTGCCAGTACTTCAATATGATGATTGTCCTCACCGTCAGGTGAAGCAAGCATGAAAAAGACACAGGATGGTTCACCATCTTCTGCACCATAGTCTATACCATGGCGACTAATTCCAACTGCAACAGCGGGTTGTGCTACATATTTACTCTTCGCATGTGGTATCGCAATGCCGTCTTCAAAACCCGTATTGCCGATTTCTTCTCTCGCCCAGACGTCAGACAGGTATTGGTCTTTATTAGAGAGTTTTCCTGCTTGGCTTAGTATCTCTGCCATTTCATTGAGGACTTCTTTTTTACTTTTGGCTTTTAGATCCAAGCAGACTAAATCTGTATTAATTAGAGATTGGATTTCCATGTTTCACCCACGTATTAGAATAGTTGGGCATATTATTGACAGCTAGAAACAAAATAAAAACTAGAGCAAAGAAGCATTTACTGGACTATTGTATCCTCTAAAGTGTTTTGTGATTTAGACCAGGTTAGGAAGTTAACGATGTCGACAAGGAGCAATATCGTAAGGATCTACTCCGGAAAGGTTTATAGAAATATCCACCTTGTAACCATTTAGTAGTAATTATCATTCCAAAGTGCGAATAGAGCAGATAATTGATATTCATTGTTTATAATTATAACTATTAATAATGGGTGCGATGGATAGCACTCTATTGACTAGGAAGGTCTCATAATGAAGCGATTACTTTCTCCACTTAGCCATATTTTGAGTCAAATTAGTTTTAAATATAAGTTTCTTTTAGTGGGTTGTTTGTTTGTCATTCCACTTCTGAGTATTAGTTATTTCTTCCAAGCAGAGCTCAGACATCGACTTGAATTTACCGAAAGAGAGCGGGTTGGCGTTGCTTATCTTCCGATTTTAAAAAATGTGTTTACCAATATGGCACAGCACCGAGGGATGACACAGGGAGTGATGGGTGGAGATAACTCACTCATTGCCAAAGTTGCGGATAAGAAGAAAGTGGTTGCTCAAGCGCTTAGCAATTTGGAAAGTCTCAATAAACAGCATAATAATGAATTTGACTTATCCTCATCAATTCAATCTATAGAGCGAAATTGGCAAACGGTAGCAAATAATACCAGTTGGGGTGCTGCCGAAAACTTTGAGGAGCACACTAAAGTCATTGGTTCAGTATTAAACTTAATCATAGCTGTAGCTGATAAATCAAATCTCACATTAGATCCGCAAATAGACAGTTATTATGTTATGTCTGTTGTTACGACAGTACTTCCTAGTTTAATAGAAAGTATGGGAAAACTGCGTGGTAAAGGAACCGGTGCAATAGCCAGAAAAGATCAATCTGAAAACACAGTACTCAACATCACTATTCTTACCGATTCTATAAGTCAGGAGTTAAAAAAGTACAGCTATGCTATTGAAACGGTCGAATCAAAAAACGCTCACTTCAAACAGCTTGATAGTGTTACTCAGGCAGTAGAACAAAATGCTTCTGACTTTTTTTCTTTGTCGAAGCAACAGTTGCTGCAAAATACGTCCCCTACAGTCAGCCCAGGTGAGTATTTTTCAGCAGGGTCAAGTGCTATTGCTTCAGCTATAAAAGCGTTTGATACGTTGGTACCTGAATTAGACAACATGCTCGCTGATAGAGAAAGCAGCGATCAGTTCAAGCTGAATTCGTTGATAACAATATTGGTGTTAGTAATTGCTGTATCTGTCCTGATTTTTATGGCTATGTATTTCACTATAACGGATTCAATTCAAGAATTAATGGCTGGGGCAAATCAGTTGGCAGAAGGAGATCTCACATTAAACATGGAGTCGAAGGGTAAAGATGAAGTGGCGATGATATTCACAGCAGTGAACAAAATTGCTCAAGACTTTAGAAGAACTACCTTACAGATCCGAGAGGCGACTCAGGACCTTGATTTTCTCTGTAAAGAGATGAATGACATTAACTCTATTGCGACTAAAGAGACGGAAGAACAAACGAAACAAATCGAAATGACGGCAACTGCAATTAATGAGATGACCGCCAGTATTGCTGACATCGCACAAAACAGTCAGTCAGCCGCGACCTCTTCATCTGAGGCGCAGGAATCGGTTCAAACTGGTATGGGCTCAATTAATGAAATGTCTCAATCAATTAGTAGCTTGGCCAATGAAGTTGAGTCGGCAAACGGAGTAATCGAAAAGTTAGAGCAAGATAGTCATGGTATCAACACCATCTTAGATGTGATTAGAGATATTGCTGATCAGACCAATTTGCTGGCATTAAATGCGGCTATAGAAGCGGCGAGGGCAGGTGAGCAAGGTAGAGGATTTGCGGTAGTCGCTGATGAAGTAAGGACGCTTGCTAAAAGAACTCAAGATTCCACGATTGAAATTCAAGAAATGCTAACTAAGTTACAGCAAGGATCGAAAAGTGCCGTTGACGTGATGCAGCGGGGCTCTGAGTTTGCTGGTAGCAGTGTTGAGCAATCTTCCGAAACAATAGATATATTGAATGGTGTTGTTGGTAGCGTGCAAACGATGAACGATATTAACACCCAAATAGCGACTTCTGTCGAGCAACAGGGCTCTGTTGTGGAAGAGATTAATCGTAGCGTTGAATCTATGCGTGAATCGTCAACTCAAACTCTAAAAAGTGCTAACGACTCACTCTCTTCTAGCAAAGAAGTACAAAACCTATCTAGAAGGGTGTTTGATTTAGTTAGCAGCTTTAAATTAGAAGCGTAAGCCTTAATTGTAAGGGCCTCCAGTACGTTATGTTATCTACTGGAGGCCTAGTCTCTTTAAGCGAGTTTTAAGTTGGCAGATAATCTATATTGCACAATATCTTCAATGGTAAGTACTGGCATATCATGTTGTATTCTTTTTCAGAATTAGCCTAAATAACGCTGAGTTAAGTGGCGTTTAAAGTATTCTGTATTCAACGTTTCTCCAGTTGCTTGCTTAACGAGTTCATCGGTGGTGTATAGGCTCCCTTTGCTCCATATGTTGTCTTTTAGCCATGCGAAAATTTGAGTGAGATCACCACTACTTATCGTATTGTTTACGTCAATATCTTGCTTCATTGACGCCATAAACTGAGCAGCATACATCGCACCTAGTGTATAGGAAGGAAAATAGCCGAAAGCGCCATCTGTCCAGTGGATATCTTGCATACAGCCATTTTTATAGTTCCCTTTTGTAGAGAGACCTAGATAATGTTGCATTTTCTGATCCCAGAGCTCTGGTACGTCAGAGTGCGAAATATTGCCGTTAATTAGATCACGTTCAATTTCGTAGCGAAGAATAACGTGAGCGGGGTAGGTAAGCTCGTCTGCGTCGACGCGGATAAAGTCTTTTTTGACTCGGGTATAGAGCTTGTACAGGTTCTCTTGAGATAGTAGAGAGTCGCTCGCTCCAGAAAAGTGTTTTTTCGCAAGCTTAGAAAGGAGAGTGATAAATTCATTGCTACGACCGATTTGCATCTCGAAAAATAGGGATTGAGATTCATGAATCCCCATTGAACGAGCTTCTCCGCTTGGTAAGCCGTTTAATTCGCTTGGCCTTCCCTGTTCATAGCGCGCATGGCCAGTTTCATGCACAATTCCCATTAGCGATTGTACAAATTCGCTTTCATCATAGCGTGTGGTAATTCGAACGTCTGTGTTAACCCCGCCACAGAAAGGATGGACACTTTCGTCAAGCCGTCCATGGTTGAAATCAAATTGAAGTAGTTTCATTACTTCTAAGCCAAGTGATTTCTGTTTCCGACTGCTAAAGTTGCCCTCCGGTTTTATATAAGTCTCTGATTTCTGCTTATCTATTGCTTGATCAATCAAGTCAGGCAACCAGCTTTTCACATCATTAAATGTAGCATCCAGTGACTGTGAGAGTGTTCCCGGTTCATATATATCAAGCATTGAGTCGTATGGATTTAACCCTGTTGCTTGGGAACGTATTTGCGCTTCCTCTTGAGAAAGTTTGACCACTTCAGCCCAATTTTTTTCAAATCCTTGCCAATCATTGTCGTTTCTTTGGGAGCGCCACGCATGTTCACATTTAGATCCTGCGAGTGATTTTGCTTGTACTAAATCTTCAGGAAGCACATTTGATTGCAGCCATTGACGTTTCATTTCACGTAGTGTTGCTTGATCAGTACTAGAGTTTACTTCTTCACTAGCTTGTTCAAACCAATCTGATAATTGAGCTTGAGTCATGAGCGAATGAATATGAACGGAAAGCTCAGCCATTGCTTCAGAGCGGGCTTGATTGCCACCACTTGGCATCATGGATGCCGCATCCCAGCCACAAATGGCAGATAGGTGACTAAAACGAGATATTTTTTGAAAGTGTTCAATGAGATTTTGAAATGCTTGCATCGGCGTCCTTCCATTGATGATGAGGTTGAACAACCAGTCTATCAGGGAGTTGGAAGGAGGCCAAACTGGAGAGGGGGTTTATTAAAACTACATCAATGAATCATAAGTTAATAATTGATGCTTGCAAATTGATTATATTTCTTTTTATAGGGCCTAAATCGAAGAATTAATCAAATGGATAATTATTTAAAATTAATTGTTTGATTAATTAAATATACCAGTAAATAAAAACAATTATTCTCATATATATATTAATTATTCCAGCGGAAATAATTGATCATGAAGTATAGTTTGGTCAATTAATAAATTACGACAATAAACAATAGTTAATGATTTGTTTTAAGTTTATTGAATAAAATAATTAATCAATCGGTTAATAGGATTAAATCTAACATTACTCCAGTTGTTTATGAAAGTAGTTTTACATTAACTCTGAAAAGCTTAGTTTTTTATATTTTAAAACCATCTTATAAGTTTAGGAATAATTGTACATGAATTTACAATCTTCTTATGAAGCAAAAAGCTGTTCAAAAAGCTGTTCAAAAAGCTGTATTTGATGCTCAAGTTAAAAAAGAAATTAACAATCTCAAAGAGTATATCCTAACGGATAATGAAGAGCTTGGTACAGAAACGTTTAAAAGTGGTCTTGGCAAAGCAGCGATTACTTCCACGGTTACATCTTTGACTGGATCAGGAGTAAAACAAGGAGTCGATTACTTTGTAGGTACGGCTCAAGTTATAGGTATTGCAGGGGCTGCCGTGGGCGGAGTCGGTACGGTTACAGGCCTTATTAAATTGCCAAATGATCTCATAAATGTGAGTGAATATAACAGTAGAGAGGAAATGCTTCGTGCGATCAATACAACATCACCGCGTGGTGCTAAAGCTGTGGGAAAATTGATAGGTACGGTGAGTTACGAAAAAAATTTGGAATGTGCCAACTTGACATCTGATTTCGTGAGTACTGTTGGTGGTGCCTTAATATTAGCGGGTGTATGTGCTGGAGGACCTTTTGGACTCGCGATTGCTGCTGGAGTGGTAGGGGGAGTTGGTGCTCTCGTAGGCGGTGTAACAACTAGCTATCGTTTAGGTAAGAGTTATACACATGATCGACTGAAGAGAAAACTACTTAAGGATTTAGAAAACCCCAAACAAGGATTACTACGTTGTAAACAGAGGTTATATGAATACCAGCATAAAAAAATGTCTGTTCGTGAAGACTACATGATTAGGAAGTGGAATAAAAAAATTGCACAACGTGAACAATATATGCTCGGAAGTGAATACTTAAAAAAAGATATAGAAGATATTACCGTAGCCGACTTTTATCGCTCTATAGAACAACAACTCCTTGCATGCAGCGCAAAATACACACTTGATGCTCTAGTTACAATGTATAGTAGTAATGATATAGAAAAGCATGAGTATGCAGCCCGTATTATTAAGCAAATGTTCGTCTACGAGAAAAAAGCGATGACGTATAAAAGATTTGCTTCTATATCTAGCCATACTAACCATAAAGTTGCTCATGCTGCGAGATATAAGTCGCTGCGTGATTTGCTTGGTATAAAACGAGATTTCTGGGGAAGTGAAGATAATTTAAATAAGTTTCGAAGAGCAATGAATCAGCATCGAAAGTGGTCATGTATTGTCGACTGAGTAAGCCGAGTAGTAAAAGAATTAAGTCGACTTTATATTTCACTTTGATGAATAACTAGTGTGTGATTTTAAGTTAGTTCGATTGTAAATGATCATTTTTTTCGATTTTAAAGAATGGTTATTAATTAGTATGTTTTTAATATTGCTCGAAATGGATAAATGTTAACACCGAAGATAAATTTTAGGTTATTAAATTTTGGGAGAAGTAATGCCTGATAAAGTAATAAGCCTAGGTTATGTTAGCAGGGATGATTCATATCAAGGCAAGTCAAATAAAGTTAGTTATGGAATTAAGTATAATAAAAAAAGAAGAGAGGCTATCGATAAACTGAACGACCAAGTAGGTGTTTTAGATGTTTTAAACTCAGTTCTACAGTTAGAATATGAAGGTGCAGTATTGTCAAGTGAAGTACTGGATATTATTCATAGAGCTTCACCTGGCGCAATAGGCCAATCAATTATAAATAAAGTTAATACTGTATTGGTGGGGCCGTTAAGTTTAGCTGGGGGATCGGTTGGTTTTGCGCTGAATTATTATAAATATAGTCAGAACAAGAGATTAGTTCAAAAACTGTCAAAAAAAGTAAAAGAAGACAGTCAAAATATTAGACTGTATATTGATTTAAATGAGTTGCCAAAACCTGGTGATATATATCCAAAAATAGACCCCAATAACCCCAATAAAGATATCGAATCTAATGAAAATCAAGGCCTATATAAATCTGTTAAAGGAAATGATATAAAACAAATTCATAAAGGATTGTATAAAGCGACAAAGCACAACCAAGAGAACTTAATGATTGACTTGGCTGTAGGTGGCTCCGCAACTTTAATTACAGCTTTGATTTTTTGTTTAGGTTTTGCGGGGATCGCAGCATGTACTCCATTAGGTTGGGCCATTGCGGCGGGGCTTACGCTTTATCAGACATCAGCACTAATGGTTAAAGTTGACAGTAGCAGATTACACAACATTAAGAAAAATAAATACCTAGAGTATATTCTGGATCCGACTGGGGAGGAGTTCAAAAAGGAAAAAAAATACAAAACAGAATTGGCTAGATTGAAGAAGATGTACCTTTATAGAGCTCAAAATGATTCCGAGAAGACCAAATTAGCAAAGGAATACGTAATTGTTGAACAAAAGTACAAACTAGCCAAACGTAGATCAGTAAGTGAAAGGGCTTGCTATGAAGAAATGTTACTAGCTGAACAGAAGTTGATAGCTATGAGTGGCAAGTTTTCAATGTATACATTAGTAAATAAACTCTACAGTGAAACTTCATCTGAAAAACAAGAGGCTGATTCGTTAATCTATATGCTGTTTATGAGCAAGATTAGTGAAAAAGTTAGTACAAGAAAGTCACTGAATAAATTCGAAAGAGCAGACTCTCCGAAAGAGCAATATGAAGCCCTTGTCGATTTAGTTGGTATCGGTAATGATTTTGGTTGGTCGAACAATGGTAATCTAGTGAAATTTCAAAAAGCAAGAGAAAAGCTTGGTCGATTTGATGTTATCGCTGAATACAAAAGTAAATCTTCTACTTTTAAAGAAAAAGTTAATCACGCCATTGAAGTTATACGGCCACAGTGTTTTACACTTTTGGAAAACTTTTTAAGTTAAGTAAAAAGTTACCCACTTCCTAAAATAGAATTTACTCTAGATGAAAATATTCTCTAGAGTAAATCCGAATGATAATGGGTGATTTAGATTGGTGTAGCTATTTTATGAAACATCTTATACAAAACAGGCACCACAATTAACGTTAATACCGTTGCAAAACCTAACCCAAACATAATGGTCACTGCCATTGGTTTAAAGAAGATATCCGGTAAAAGTGGAATCATACCCAATATTGTAGTTATTGCCGCCATGCACACAGGACGGACTCTGCTGAGGGAAGCTTCAACAATAGCATCATAAGCTTGTTTTCCTGATTTGATTTCTATTTCAATTTGATCGAGTAACACAATGCCGTTTTTCAGCAGCATTCCCGACAAACTCAAGAAACCGAGTAGGGCCATAAAGCCAAATGGAGTATTGAGTGCGAGTAGACCAACTGTGACACCAATGATTGCTAACGGTACAGTCAGCCAAACAATCACAGGCTCTTTAACGGTTTTAAACAACAACACCGTGATGATAAACATGAACAAGTAGCCCATCGGCATTGTAGTGAACAAGCTTGCTTGTGCATCTCTTGATGACTCATATTCTCCTCCCCATTCAAGTGTGTAGCCGGGCGGAAGTTTAATAGCGTCCACGAGAGGAGTAAGGCGCGCTTGCAATGTCGCGGCGGTTTCATCACCTAGTATATCTGGGTCTGCCATTACGGTTAACATACGTTTTCTATCTTTGCGTATGATAAGTGGATCTTCCCAAAACAGTTCGTAGCCAAGTGCTACTTGCTGAAGTGGGATGTAATCACTAATCGCTGGACTCCAGATGTTGATACCGTCGATATTTCTGATATCAACCCTTTCATCGTCAGGGAGGCGAGCAACGATTGGCATTAATGTTGTCCCATCACGATAAATACCAACGGTTTTCCCTGAGAAAGACATGGACAAGAAATCATCGACGTCAGACTTTGTGATGCCGTAACGCCTTGCTTGGCTTTCGTTAAACTGTGGCTCTAACACTTTGGTTCGTTCGCGCCAGTCATGACGAATGTTAGTTGCCCCAGGGTCGTTATGCATAATTTCACTCACCTGAGCGGCAATCGTTCTCAAGATTGTCGGATCAGAGCCAATAATTCTGGCTTCAATTTTAGAACCACTTGAAGGGCCTAGCTGAATCTGTTTGAGTTTGTAGTCAAGCTCAGGATAGTTCTGTTCAACATAATGACGAAAATCGGCCATGAGTTTCGGCAGTGACTCGTAACTATCCACTCGCGTAATAATTTCACCATATGCCGGATAACTCTTTTCGGAAGAGTAGGTGAGCATAAACCGTGGTAAACCCTTACCTGCAGTTGTGGTGACGTGCTCAACTGATTTTTGCTTGCTGAGCCAAGATTGCAGTTCTTTTAGCTTATGATCAGTGGCTCGAATATCTGTACCTTCGGGCATCCAAACATCGACAAGGAACATAGGTGTAGTGGAAGACGGAAAAAAGGACTGCTTGATAAATGTAAATCCGTATAAGCTTGCGAATAGACCGCCTATTAGCACTGCTACTGTGAACCATGCTCGGCGCATACAAAATTCTAAAAATGTTCTATAAGTTGTGAACACAAATCCATTGTAGGGATCAGTTTGCTCTTCAGTATTCTGATTTTTCATGCCTTTAAAAAATAAGTCGGCAAAGAATGGCGTTAAAGAGATGGCAGTGAACCAGCTCAGCATCAGCGATATGAGAAGTACAACGAATAGAGTCCCACAGTATTCTCCCGTTGAATCGTCAGAGAGGCCTATTGGCGCGAAAGCAGTGATAGCGATGACTGTTGCACCTAATAACGGCCACTTGGTTTGGGTCACGATATCTGTAGCAGCTTGGAGGCGGGTTCGTCCCTTTTGGGTGCCAATAAGAATACCTTCAACAATGACGATGGCATTGTCGACTAACATTCCTAGAGCGATAACGAGGGCACCGAGTGAAATTCTTTGTAGATCAATGGCAAAGAATTTCATAAATATAAATGTGCCAAGTACTGTGAGCAGCAGAATCAAGCCGATGAGTAGTCCAGATCTTAACCCCATGAACAAGAGCAAGACAATAATTACGATGGCTACTGCTTGCCCTAAACTAACGACAAATCCACTAACAGACTTTTCTACCTCAGTTGGTTGGCTGTAGATTGTCGAAATATCAATTCCTAGGGGCTGCTGAGTTTTGAGTTCAGTTAATCGTTGTTCAACTTTTTTGCCCACATCGACCACATTCACACCCGTAGCGAAGGAGATACCCACATTGACGGCAAGCTCTCCGTTGTAGTTGATGATATTACTGGGTACTTCGATGTAGCCTTGTTTGATATCCGCTACGTCACGTAAATAGATAAGACCATCTGTGCCACTGTCAGTGACAATGAGGTTGCCAAGCTGCGAAACATCTTGGAATTCGCCCGTTGGCTGAATGCGAATGTATTCGTTACCTATTCTGGTTGCGCCAGCATCACCAACAACGTTTTGAGTGGATAGTAAATTAAAAACGGTATCGGGAGAAATACCAAGGCTGCTCAGTCTTTTCATCGATGTTTCAATGAAGACTTGCTCTTGTTGCGTTCCACTCACGGTGACCTTGCCAACGCCATCAATCAACTCTAGTTCTCGGCGCAAATAATCGACGTAGTCTAAAAGTTCTTTATAACTGTAGCCCTCGCCAGTCACGGCGAATAGGACTCCATAAACGTCACCAAAATCATCCAAGACTTTCGGCTCTTCAACTCCCGGAGGCAGGTATCGCTTTTGGTCGTTAACTTTCCGACGTAATTCATCCCAAATTTGCGGTAGAGCATCGGGCCCATAATTGTTTTTCATGGTGACGGTGATTTGAGATAACCCACGGCTTGATATGGAGTTCACCTCATCAACATAAGGAAGTTGCTGTACCGCTTTTTCTAATGGGTACGTGACTTCTTCTTCCACTTGTTGGGGGGTAGCCCCCGGGTATGAGGTCACGACCATCGCATCTTTAATGGTAAAAGCTGGGTCTTCCAGCCGCCCTAAACCAAAGAATGCCATTAAGCCACCAATCAGAAAGATGAGAGAAATCATCCAACTGATAACCTTGTTTCGGATAAAATAGGCTGCGATGCCTGTTATCTCGTTATCAGATTGAGGCGAATTATTATTTTCACTCATTGCTGTCCCTTCCTGGTACGACTTGAACTTTCATTCCTTCACGAAGCCTCGTGATTCCCGCAGTAACGACTTTATTTTCGGGTGTTAACCCCTCAAGTACTTGGATATGATTGTTGGTTGCTTTACCCACTTTAATGAGTTGTTTCGAAACCGTGCTATCTTCGTTGAGTAGCCAGACGAATTTAGAATTTCTATCTAGAGTGTCGCCATCAGCATTAAAAATGGCTTCTATCGGAACCAGAACGCGAGCATTTAAGTCTAAATGAGCGTTGTCTTGTGAAGCTCGAACTTGTACCCCCATGCCATCCAAAATCAGTTCATCTTTTGGCATGGGCATATTAAATGTAACGGTAAAAGTTTCTGTTGTGGGGTTTGGCTCTGTAGTGAACTCTTTTATTGAAACGGGATATTCCTGTCCGCTTGGTGTTTTTACAAAAGCTTTGAATTGAGCGAGCCTCTCCAAAGAAGGCCTATTGGTATACACGCGATCGGGAATTTGTACTAGGACATCTAAGTTGGATAAGTTTTGGATGTTTATGATAGGTTGACCGAGCTGGATATTTTCAAATTGCTCCACGTCAACAACGGAAATGATGCCATCGTAAGGGGCAGTTAACTCTGTGAAAGAAAGTCTTAACTGGGCGAGTTGGAGATCCGCTAATGCAATGCCTCTCTCAGCCGCTAATTCATCGAATTGAGATTGGGCGAGTAACCCTTTTTTAACCAGTGGCTTTGAGCGTTGAAATTGGTTGTTAATCACTTTGTAGCGTGCGGAAGCGTTATCAACGTTGAGTTTATAATCTGTTGGATCGAGTAGGGCGAGAACGTCCCCTTTTTTTACTTCATCTCCACCTTTTACATTGACTCTAATCACTTCACCAGAAGCACGAAAACTTAGCTGTGACTTAGTTGATGCGTTTGCTATTGCTGGAAAGTAGATAGTACCTTTGCTTGAATTTTCGCTAAGTGACGCGACTTTGACTCTAGGCTCTTGAGGTTTGTGAGTTTGGCTTTTGTCACCACATGCTGCCACAAGCAAAACAGTGCAAAAAAGCAGTATCCATTGCTTCATATTATAACCCTCTTTCCTTAACCCATTCTCTAACCTTGATGTTTGGAGTAACGGAGCCAACGCCGGAGACAATGATGCGGTCACCGTCTTCTAGTCCGGAGATAATTTCATTATTGGCGTTTAATTCGATAACTGACTTCTCGACGCTGCCATCTTCCAAGACTTTCCAAACACTGATTACGCCATCTTCATTCATAAGGGCTGGTTGGGGAATTGGGGTGGCCGTTTTCGAATGAACAACAACATTGACAATACCTGACATGCCGGGAAGAATTCCGACGTCTTTTGGTCTATCCATTACTAGTGTCACTTTATAGGCACCAGTTTTTGGGTCGGCTTGAGTGCTAATTTCTTGAAAGGTTAATGGGTAAGATTCTGATGGGAAAGCATCAAACGTTATGCTAATTTCAGGATTGTCATCGGCATTAAACTTCTGCAGTAGATAGTCCGGTAACTGAAAAACAACCTTAAGTAGTTGGTCAGTTTGGATGTTCATCAATCCTTCTTTTGCCGCTATATATTGATAGTCATCGGCTCCGATATAAGAAATGGTGCCATTATACGGCGCGAGCAATTTTGTGTAACTACGGTTGGCTTTTGCTTGGTCGAGGTCGGCTCTTGCCGTTTTTAAGTTGGCAGTTGCTTGATCAAAGTCTTGGTCCGAGACAATTCTGTCATCATGAAGTTTCTTGTATCTTTGATATTGGACATCTGCAAGTTTAAAGCTGGCATTTGCCTTCTTTTCAAGCAACGAATATTCATCTGGATTAAGAGTTGCTAACAGTTGGCCTTTGCTTACTTGTTGCCCAGACTTAACATCGATTGATTGAATCTGACCCGAGACTCGAAAAGCTAAAGCCGCTTTATCTCCTGCTTCGGAGATAGCTGGAAAGCTTCGACTAAATTCACTGTCTCCTACAGAAACGGAGAGCATTTTAGCGGGCCTAGATTCAGGCTCTAATTTGGACTGCGGTTCTTGCTTACATCCTGCAAACAATATCACTATTGAGAGTAAAGCGACGGTTTTACCCATAGAATTCTTCCATAAATTTCAACATGTGAGAATAATTTACTTGAACCGAATAAGAATCAGCTCAGTTACTTAGATATAGCGAAAGTAAATAGTCTAGTTAAGTTTAATTGGTAATGTTTTGATATGGTATGCAGTTACTAATATTTGCGAAATCTACTATAACGCGGCTCAAGAAGGTAAAGAATAAATGTAACCATTTGATAGATTTTGTTAACCCCGTCCTGTAGTGTAATGTTCTTGTTTCACCTAACATCGATGACTGTAAATGTTTATTGAACACTTTGGCGCCTTTCTCGTCGCGATTACAATTTTAACATTAACTCCTGGGTTGGATACTGCATTAGTTATCCGAAATACCACACGTGGTGGATTTAAAGATGGATTTGTTTCTAGCTTAGGTATTTGCTGTGGCTTATTTGTTCATGCGACATTTTCTGCTATCGGTATTTCGGCCATATTGATGCAATCTGCAGAACTATTTCATGCTGTGAAATGGATAGGAGCGATATATTTAATTTGGCTGGGCATTAATAGCTTGCGGGCTACCTTATCAAATAGCCAAGGTCCAAAGATGGAAAACACTTCTTCTGGCGGTGTAGGGGTAAAGCGTGCTTTTAGAGAAGGTTTTTTATCTAATGTACTCAATCCTAAAACAGCGGTTTTTTATCTAGCATTTCTGCCACAATTTATTGATCCGCAAGGTTCAGTTGTCATTCAATCGTTATTTATGGCGAGCATTCACTTTGTTTTAGCAATGATTTGGCAGTGTAGCTTAGCGGCAGCACTAGGTTACGCGACGCAACTCTTGAAAAGCGCTAATTTTATGCGTTGGATGGAAGGAACAACGGGAGCCATTCTAGTTTCATTGGGGCTTGCACTTTTACTCGAAGAACCACCTAAGTCGCTTTAAGTGATAATACAAAAATGCCCAAGTTTTCGAATGACTTGGGCATTTTTATACAATTAAGCAATTTTGTCTAATGTGGCTTAGGGCTATACTTCTCATTTATATCCAATGCGACGTCAATATTTTCCAATAAAGTATCAACAATGTGCGCATCTAAATGTGAGCCGCGAGCCTCTTTCATTTGATCAATGACATCTTCAATTGGCCAAGCTGGTTTGTATACTCGTTCATGGGTTAAGGCATCAAACACATCTGCGACTGCGATAATACGGGCCTCAATGCTAATTTCATCCCCTTTTAAACCCTGAGGGTAGCCTGAGCCATCAACTTTTTCATGGTGTTGATGGGCGATAGTTGCTGCCGTTTGGAGAATACTACGCTTTGAACCTGCCAATATCTTGTAACCAATTTCAGCATGAGTTTTCATCACTTCCCACTCATCAGCGTCGAGCTTGCCTGGCTTGAGTAACACCGAATCAGGAATAGCAATTTTACCTACGTCATGCATAGGAGCAGCTTGACGTAGAAGATTGGCTCTTTCTTCTGGGTATCCCAGCAGTTTACATAGCTGATAAGAGAGTTCAGAAAGTCGGCGAACGTGGTTGGCGGTTTCTTCAGAGCGCGACTCGACGACATCACCTAGTCGGTAGATGAGTTCGCCTTGTGTATCAATAATCTCTTGGCCTAAGAATAAGTTCTCAAAAGCTAAGCTGACGCTGTATGAGAAAATAGTGAGAAGCTGACTTTCTAGCTCGGTAATTTTTCTTGCTCCTTTGAGGTACAAAAGGCTAATAGCTCCAGAGCTGGTGGAAAAGTACCCGACAAATACATCGTTTTCGATGATGCTATTTTTAGCTTCTATGGCTTTTTCAAGGTACTGGCTAACATCATCACCAACTCCTTGGTCTTCATGCTCGCCAATACGGGCTAATACCTGATAGTCGCTATGTGGTTCGCACAAAGTGGTGAGACCTCGTACGCTAACAAGCATGCTTTGATCATTCATTCTCAGCAAGGATAAAACTTGACGTAGGATACCATCTGAAAATGCTTTAAGAGTATGCTGTTGGAAGATAACCGCAGTGGATTGGATAACTCTTTCCAGTCCTTGTCGATAACTTTCTTCGAGTTCTCTAGCTTGCTCAACTTTTACAATATCTCGATAAGAGCGAATAGCCGCGTAAACGGTGGTAAATAATTTTTGGCTACTAAGCTCGGTTTTCTCTTTGTAGTCGTTTATATCGTAATTGGTTATGACTTCTTGTTCGGGAGCTTGCCCTGGTTGTCCGGTACGTAGCACGATACGTGTGAAATGATTGCCAAGATCTTCACGAATCCAACGGGCAACCTCCAAACCAGCGTTGTCCGTTTCCATAACGACATCAAGGAATACCAGTGCAATGTCTGGTGTTGTTGACATCTTTTCTTTCGCTTCCGCACCAGAATAGGCGTGGATAAACTCCAGTGGTCGTTCGTCCAGTCTGAAACGTTTCAGTACCATAACTGATACTTGGTGGACGTCAGGTTCATCATCTACAATCAAGACTTTCCAAGGAAGAGCTGAAGGCTCTTCAAGTTCTCGAAGCAGTTTCAAAGGCATAAATTAGTCCCTAAATCACTAGTAAGCATCCAAGCCAAGATGCAGTAAATGGTCGTTTTCTAATAGTGTTTCTTCTTATTGGTATAGATAAAAATTGCCATATCTACAAGTTAGCCTGGCACAATATTGTTTAGCATATGTAAAAGTGATATTTGCTGCACAATAAAAATAGTAGCCGTTAACAGCAGGCGTTCAAATATTTATTTACCATTGATTATCAGGGGTTTCGTGAGCATTGGAACGCTTTAACGGGAAGGTTATATTGTAGGTGAGTCCTTCTCCTAGAGCTGTCTCAAAACTAATACTGCCACGTAGTTTTTGTGTCACTAAAGTATGAATAAGGTGGGCGCCTAGACCGCTGCCACCTTCGTCACGCTTGGTTGTAAAAAAGGGGTCGAATAGACTTTTAGCATCTTCTTTATTTAAGCCTTTACCATCATCTTTGAAGATAACATTCAGCTTTTTATCGCTTACGTCCACGTGTATATCTATATTTCCTACTTGATGAGGTTTGAATGCGTGAATGATGCTGTTCATGATCAAGTTTGTAAATAACTGAGAAATTGCTCCAGCATAGCTCGTAAAGCTAATGTCTTTGTCGCAATTAACAGTAATATTGTGTCTCTCTTTTTTTAGGATGGGCTTAAGAGACAGCAAGATTTCATCTAAGTAACGAGAAAGGTTGATGTTTCTGAGTTCGTCAGCGGACTGATCAACGGCGACTTGTTTAAAGCTACGAATAAGGTTTGACGCTCGTTCGTTATTTTTGATAATAATGTTGAGAGACTCAGAGCTTAGGTCGAAGTATTCGATTAGAGCTTGTTCAGTCAGCTTTTCTTCTTTATAAGCTTTCCGCACTGCATTGGTTTCTTGTTTTAAATTTGAAGACGCTGTCACGCAAATTCCAACAGGAGTATTAATTTCGTGGGCAATACCTGCAACAAGTTTGCCTAATGAAGCTTGTTTTTCATTTTCAATGAGCTGAGCTTGAGCACTATTCAACTGTTCAATTACACCTTGTAACTCTTTAGTCCGACTGTCTACTAAGCCTTCAAGTTGCTTTGTATATTGTGCAGCCAGTTTTTCTTTTTCTTTAGCATAATTTAGTTGCATTCTCAGTTGTAAAGGGCTTATTTTCAATTGGCTAAGCAGGGAAGCGTAGCTTTTTTCAAGTTCCCGAATCTCAGTATCCGTGAATAGTTTAGATTCTTTGATTAACACATGAGCCATTGCAGCCCCGGTGGCACCACTAAGCAATCGCTCTGCGGTTTTTTCTATATTGGCAAGCTCTTGAGTCGTAATTTTTGAATCTCGATCGAGTTTGTGTAGCTCAAGAATAATATCAACTTTATCGCGTGCACTTTCGCCAGGGAAATAACGCTCAAACAGGTTGAGCAATATCGATACTTTTTCTTTTAGGATTATTTGTCTTGGCAGATCGAGAACGGCTTCATCCACGTCTTGCTGCCTTTGGTGCATGATATCTACAAATTCTGCATTGTATTTGGCTTCTTTATCCGACTCTTTAGTCAACATGCTACCAAGAATAAGTCCTGATATATTAAACAACGTCGACCAGAATGCACCGTGACTGACCCTATCGATATTAGAGCCGAACAAATGTTCTGGTCTGAGTAGTTCGATACCAAAAAGACCAGTCTGCAATATATCACTATCGACCCAACCACTCTTAGTTATTGCCGGCAGTAGCATGGTATAGGCCCACATAATAAAGCCAGCAGAAAGGCCCATTAGTGCCCCTTTTGAATTTACTTTCTCCCAATATAGCCCTGCGATGATGATCGGGAAGAATTGCAAAACTGCACAAAAAGAGATCAGTCCTATATTTACTAATAAATAGGTTTCACCGAGAAATAAATAGAACAACTGGCCCGCAGCTAAAACAAGAAAAACGCCTAGCCAGCGAATTTGTAATAAGTATTGACCAAAATTTTTGCTTGGACACAGTTTACGCAATGCGGGCAGAGCTAAGTGGTTACTAAACATATTAGAGAGTGTCATTCCAGAAACCATGAGCATGGCCATAGAGGCTGAAAACCCTCCAACGAATACGATGACCGAAAGCGCAAGTTGTTTTTCACTTTGAGGTAAGGTGAGCATATACATGTCAGGTTTGTCAGGGCCGATCACTAACGCACCTGCAGAGGCAATAGGGATAACGAATATGGTAATTAAAAATAGGTAAACAGGTAACAGCCATTGGGCTTTCTTGATATAACTCGGCTCGGAGTTTTCTACTACCATTACGTGGAATTGGCGAGGTAGCATGAAAAAGGCTGAAGCGGATAAAACAAGAAAACTGAACCAAGTGACAGGATTGGGCATTTTGGTGATAGCTTGAGCTTGTTCTGGTTTCAGTTGCACGAGTTGACTAAATATTGAGGCAGGGCCGTCAAACATAATGAAGCATACAAACACTCCCACGAGCAGCATAGCAATAAGCTTAACTAGACTCTCTGTTGCTAAAGCTAACATCATACCCGGATGCCGTTCAGTTGGGTCAACATGACGCACACCAAACGCAATAGTAAACAAAGCAACGCCAAGCCAGATAATCCAAGTAAACCCTGGATTGGTCTGATTATCTGCAATCATAATGTCAAAGGAAGTGTTAATTGCTTTTAACTGTAGTGCGAGGTAGGGGACGATACCAACCATGGCTACTAGCGTAGCAAGGCCAGCCAAAGAGAAGCTTTGATTAAAGCGGGCAGAGATAAAATCGGCGATACTATTTACGTGATAAGCCTGTTTGACATGTAATATACGTTTTAGCATCGGCCACATCATAAAGATGAGTATGGTAGGCCCAATATAAACACAGTAGACGAGTATGCCTGCTCGGGAGGCGAGTCCGACACTTCCATAGAAGGTCCAGCTTGTGCAGTATACAGCGATAGAAAGAATATAAACGAAAGCGCTGGACGAGACTTTATGTGCTAATTTACTGTTTGACGACCCCCAATTGGCAATGAGGTAGAGGATACCCACATAGCAAATAATGATTGCAACTAGAGCATAGGGACTCATCATATTTCTGCCTATCGTGAGAGTAAGTAGAGTAACAAGATTAAAATCCCCCAGCTTACTATCACACCGCCAACAAGCTCCTCAAGGCTAAATACGCCATCAATCATTACGGGCCAAGAAATAAAAATGACAGCGAGCACCAGTAGTAAAATTCTTAAAGCAATATAGTCTGATTTTCTGCTATTCATTTTTATCGCATCCTTGCCAACTCTTTGTAAAAGCATAGGACATATATAAAAAATGAGAGCCGGTAATTCATAAAAATTAGCAGGCTCTCCATTGTGCATAAATTTAATTGCTTATTGGTTTTAGAGTTATGTTTTAGGTCGAAGGAAGATCCTCAGCCGGGGCTATAGAGCGCGTTTTATTGAAATATATCGCGGTTTCGTCGGCTACGACTTGGCGCAGAGCTATTAGCCCGATTAAATTTGGTATGGCCATTAAGCCATTTACGATATCGGCAATTATCCATATCACATCAAGGTGTAAAAAGGCTCCGGATGCGACGAGCGCAATGAAGACGTACTTGTATTTCTTAATTGCGTGGGTGCCAAAAAGATAAACAACGCACCGCTCACCATAATAATTCCAACCCAAAATAGTGGTGAAGGCGAAAAACATCAGTCCGATAGAAACTAGGATGGGGCCAAATGTGTGGTTGGGTAAGCCGACAGAAAATGCATGTGTTGTCATCGCTGCGCCGGCAAAATCGCTGTTCCAAGCGCCAGTTAAAATGAGTGCTAAGCCTGTCATCGTGCAGATTATAATGGTATCAAAAAATGTGCCTGTCATTGATACTAAACCCTGCTTCGCTGGGGAATCTGTTTGTGCTGCCGCTGCTGCCATTGGCGCGCTTCCAAGGCCAGATTCGTTAGAAAACACGCCGCGAGCAACTCCTGACTGAATAGCCAACATAATCGTAGCGCCTACAAAACCGCCGCTCGCAGCAGTGGAGCTAAAGGCTGAGGTGATGACCAAGTGGAACGCGGATGATAGCTTGTCATAGTTGACCAAGATTAAGCTAAAGCACGTTGCGACATAAAAGATAGCCATAGCAGGAACCACTTTCTCAGCTACTTTGGATATGGACTGAATGCCCCCTAAGGTCACAAAGGCAACGAGAAGAGTAAGTACAGTGGCCGTGACGTATTTTGAAATGCCAAACGACAAGGCGCTGGCTTCAACGATAGCGTTAACCTGTGGAAATGTGCCGATACCAAAGCAAGCCACACCTAGAGCAAATACGGCAAACATTGTGGCTAAGGCTTCGGATTTGACCCCATTTTTCAAGTAATACATAGGGCCGCCAACCATCTGGCCATTTTCATCTGTTTGACGAAACTTGACGGCGAGCAAGCATTCCGAATATTTTGTCGCCATCCCAAATAAAGCGGCGAGCCACATCCAGAATAGGGCACCCGGTCCACCTAATTTAATTGCTGTCGCAACACCGACAATGTTGCCTGTGCCGATCGTTGCTGATAGCGCAGTACATAACGCGGAGAAGCTGGAAATGTCGCCTTGGGCTTTATTAGTATCACCTTTGCTAAAGACCATTTTTAACGCGCTTGGTAAGTACCTGATTTGCAAAGCGCCTAACCTAAAAGTGAAATAAATACCGGTTCCGACAAGTAAGATTAGAAGAGGTGGCCCCCAAATAAACTTATCGATACTTTGTAAAATAGGAAGGATGTGATTCATTGATTCCCCTTAAATACAACATAAAATTAAGGAGAAGAGGGAAAAGCTAACGTGGATCTACACACATTTTTGTGCGCAATAGCGAGATGTCTATAGATCTAAACAAATAATTTTCCGCTCCTCTGTCCTTTTGCCTGAGAGTTTCACTTCAAATATAGAAGCTTGCTCCTTCGGCGACCGACTTAACGGTTCTCTCCAGAGTGTCCTCCAACTACAGTCCACGCTTATAAAGAATAAGCACCTGAAAGATTTACTTCTTCGGTGGGCTAACTGATTAAATGCTAATCAGTTTGTTGCCTCTCTCCTGCAGTCTTCACTGGACGTGGGTGGTATGCCCACAACTCAACCCGGATTTACCGAATTGAGTTCGTGAACTCTATCAGCTTTTTAGGTGTTTTCAATGTTTAACTGAGATACTGAAACTGAGTGATTATTTTGTAGGCAAAACTTCTAAACTTTCACTACCTTTTGTTGTTGAGTGCCTAAACCTTCAATTTGGAAACTGACGAGATCGCCAGGCTGTAAATACTGTTCATCCCAATGCTTGGCGTTTCCAGGTCCAGATCCTAACGCAATAACATCGCCTGGGTTCAAAGTCATGAAACGGCTCAGCTGGCTTACACATTCCGCGACACTTCGGATGTAGTCGCTGGAATTGAAGTTTTGTCTAAGCTCACCGTTAACTTTTAAGGTCATCGCAAGGTTAGTTGGGTCTTCGATTTCATCTTTGGTAACAAGTGCTGGTCCAATTGGTGCAAAACCGTCAAAACATTTAGCCATTGAAGTTTGCCCTCCAATTTCAGCGCCCCCATCTTTAAATTGCCAGTGCCTATCAGAAAGATCGTTAAAGCAAGCGTAGCCAAAGACATGATCCATTGCTTGCGCGACAGGTATGTTTCTTCCAGAGACCCCAATAATGACAGCCAGTTCTCCTTCCCAATCCACTTTTCTATTTAGGTCGGTATATGGGATGGGATCCATGGCCCCACTCACAGCGGAATTAGGCTTGAAGAAAAACATTGGCTCTTGCAGTGCGACTCCAATTTCTTTGTTATGAGTTTTAGAGTTAGCACCAATGCAAATCACCTTGCCAATATTAGCGACGCAGGCCAAAACGTGCTCAACATCATTAATATGAACTGACACTAAGTTCTCTAAACCTAGATTGTTTAACTTATCTAAGTGAAGACTTAATGTCTCAACATCTTGTGATTGTAGATGTTCGGTAATGTCGTAAACCATTGAATCTTTGACAAAACCAATTTTCTCTGATGAACCGTTTAAAAATCTTATAAATTTCATTTTTCATCTCGATTTGTTAATGACTTGATGGTAGGAATAGTAGCTACTTGGTTTGGTTTGCGATATAGACAATAATTGAATTATATTTTCGAAAAAGTTGAAAAATGAAATCTATAGAGCCTTTACGCTGTTTTATCTGTGTTGCCGAAGCAGGCAGTTTTTCTGACGCAGCAAAAAAAATGAATATGGCTGTGTCGTCAGTGTCACGTTACGTGCAGCTGCTTGAAGGTGAGTTAAACAGCACTTTATTCATACGTAATACTCGCCATATCACTCTCACTGAAGTTGGAAACATGGTATACCAGCAAGGAGTAGAAATATGCACGCAAATTGAACGGTTAGGGGATTCAGTTGCGGAAAAGAAACACCAAGTTCAGGGTAAAGTAAAGTTGACCGCGCCACTCTGGTTTGGTTCTCATATGGTTGGCCCTACCTTAGTCAAATTAAAAAATAAGTGGCCAAACCTATCAGTTCAAGTAGATTACAACGACAAGGCGCGTGACCCCTACGAACAAGAGTATGATCTGTACGTGCAAATCATTAACCCGAAAGACTCATTGCTGATCGCTAGGCCACTAAAATCGGTTGAATATTGGTTGTGCGCTAGCCCTAGTTATATAGAGAGAAATAGTATGGTAAACGATACTTCCCAATTATCGTCGCACCAACTACTCAAGCAAAGTGCTCCAACTGGATATCAAGGTTGGTTTTTCTATGACAATAAACGCTGTGTGCACATCGATACGTCAAGCGGTTGGTATTCAAGTAACGCGTCATTTGCTCTACGAGAAGCTGCGTTACACCATGCTGGTATTGTAATGTTAGCGAGAAAAATGGTCGAAAATGATGTCGCCGAAAAAAAACTCATTCAGCTATTGGGTGGCTTTCGTTGCAGCCCTTATCCTCAAGAGTCTTCTCTTCACTTGGTGTACGCCAAAGGCAAAACTCAAGAACCAAAGTGCAGAGTTGTGGTGGACGCAATCTTAGCTGAGCTAGGTATACATTCTAGTTAAATTGCATCGGTCAAATGAAGGCTTTAACTTGGTTAAGTTATTGCAAAACCCTGAAGTTAAAACCTTATTTGTCTGCGCAAAGTAGTATAGTATCTTTAAACGATACGGAACAGAGCCAGCAAAGGAGCTGCCATGACCAGATTAATCGCTATAGTATTGTTGTCTATACTGGCTTATTTGCTATTTCGCTACCGTACAAATGAGAAACTACAAAAGGGCGTAGTTATTGTTTTAGGCTCAGCTCTTGCCATTTATATCGCATCTATTGTCGTGTCAGAGTTATTTCGCTAAAGGGTTGGGGAGTAAAATATTGTGAATACACCGAATGAATTGGATGATCAGGAAGACGTTGTCGTAATTGAGCAGCGAGATAAACGAACCTATGTTTATATTGGTATCGCATTGGTGGTTGGATTAGCCATTGGAGGGTTGATTGGCTCAACGGTGACAGCAAATAAATGGAAGGAAACGTTCCATAAAGTTGAGAGTGAATACCAAAATTTGGAGCAACGCACTTCTGAGCTTGTTACCACAGCCAAGAACAAAGTAGCGGATGCTGACAAAGTGTCGCAAGAAAAAATGTCTCAAGCCTTAAAAGAACAAGCGGATAAATATTTAGCGGAGATTGCTAAGTTAAAAACACAAGTCACTGAGGTCGAAAAAGTGAACATGTCGTTGGAAGAGCAGGTCGCAACACAAAAACAAAAAATAGACGCTTCTCAAAAGACCATCAGTAAGTTAGACAGACAGGCTGAAATTCAAACCACAATGTTTGAACACTCCAAAGAGCTTTTCCAAAAAGAAATGAAAGTTAAACAAGAATTGGCCTCGTTAGAAAAGGAACGTGAGCAACTAGTTCCTACGATTGAAGCACTGAAAAAAGAATGTGATTTGTATCTGGCTGGGACGTCATGGAATGCAACTTCTGATTCTTGCAGTAAGCGAGATGAAGCCAACTCTAGACTCAGTCAAGTTGATCAGCTCATTCAAGTTCATAAGCTCGATCTCAAACAAATTAACGAGTTAACTAGCGAAATAGGTTTGTCTAAGTGATATAACGAAAAGCCAGATCAGCAATTGGGATCTTCAAAATATAGGAGGTGAACGATGCAGTCCATTCCAAGAGATGTAATAGCTGGACAAGTAACTAAACGAGTCGATTGGACAGATAAAATATTTACGATTTGGGTGAAAGCCGATATAGGTAGCTACAAAGCTGGTCAGTTTACTAAACTGGCGTTACCGGATGAACAAGGTGAATGGACTAAGCGCGCTTACTCGATGGTTTCGAGCCATCAACTTACACCAAACGAGCTTGAATTTTTGGTCATCACTGATGAAAATGGCCTTTTAACTCCTAGATTAAAAAACTTGGATATTGGCGATGACGTTTATGTGGGGACGACAGTGTCTGGTTTTATGACAACCGATGAGATTCCAGAGGCAGCGAAAGATTTATGGATGCTTTCAACCGGCACCGCCGTTGGCCCTTATTTGTCAATATTGCGCGAACCAGATGCACTTAAGCGATTTAGAAAAATTGTACTGGTTCATGCTGTTCGCTATAAAAATGAACTGGTCTATCCAGAACTTACTCAACAACTGATTCATCAATATGCTGGAAAACTGCTTCATGTGCCTATCATTAGCCGAGAAAAAGATCATGGTGCACTTTCTGGTCGAATTCCACACCTATTAATGCATGGTGAAATCCAGTCAGAAGCGGCTTTAGATATCTCTCCCGATTATTCTTGGGTTTACATGTGTGGTAACCCGCAAATGGTGCGTGACACTGCTGAAACATTAAAAGCTCTTGGCTTGACCAAGCACCTGAGAAGGAAACCCGGGCAGTTTAGTAGTGAAAACTATTGGTGATGTAATAGATAGGCCACTGGTTCTTGAACCTTGGTTAAGGATAAATCAATAGGTCACTGATGATATTTTATCCAAAACCAAGGAAGGGTGTCGCGGCTGTAACATCGCGATTTGCGCCATAGCACTATTGGGTAATACTTACTCTAGCTTTATTTTTCGCTATGTCCCAACAGACTTTTGCAATCCATAATCCAATCGCTGAGGCTATCAACCACAAGGATACTTTGGCGAGAGCGGTTAATGCGTTGGCGTCGTCTGCCCATAGGTTCAACAGGTAGAGAAATAAAATAGACAGGGCAAACATAACAAGGAGGCCGTAGCTTGCTTTATCTATCTTGCCTGGAATGACATACCAACCATTCTCTTTGATAGGTTTGTTTAAGCGTTGGTACTCAGCTTGTTGTCCTTTGACCGTATAAAGGTGCATTGTGTCTTGTTTACCTGTTAAAGCTAGGCTAGCAACCCAAGCGACAACCGCATTGACAACGACACCGATAACACAATACCAAGGCCAAGCAATATCTGTTGTCATGGCTACATACCAAATGGATATGAAGCTTGCCGCAACACCAATAAGCAGACCTTTTTCCGTAATATGCTTCGAATAAAAGCCAAGTACAAACATACAGAAGCTAGCGCCAACAAAGTATGAGCCTGCTTTACTCAGTACTTCCAATACAGAGCCAGTACTGGTAGCAAACATTATTGCTGGAATGATAATTAGTAGAGCCCACGTGACGGTAAATACTCTTGACACTATCAAATAGTGTCTTTCGCTTTCGTTTGGCTTATACAGTCGTTTATAAAAATCCGCGACAGAAACCGTAGCCATCGAATTGAAGGCCGAGTCCAAGCTGGACATACTGGCGGCGAGAATCGCTGCAGCAATCAGACCCATTAAGCCGGGCATACCATATTCACTCGCAAAGTGAAGAATAATGGTGTTGCCATTTTCAAAGGACTTTCCACCATAATAAGCATTGAATAAAATACCAAGGAAGATAAAGATGAAGTAAATGAAGAAGGCGACATATCCCATCATCAGCATTGATTTTTTAGCATCTCCCATGCTTTTGGCAGCCATGCAACGTTGAACCATCATTTGGCTACCACCGTAGACAGTGGTGTGGAACATGGTCATAGCGATAACCCCGGCCCAAATGGTCGTTACCTGACTAAGATCGAGGCTTGTTTTCAAGGCATCGGTCATGCCTTTGGCTTTCATTTCTGACATTACCTGTGTGATAGGCTCTGGAATGCCACTCCAAACCGCTTGGATAATAATAAATGCACCAGCGAACAAAACTAAAGCTTGAATGACATCTGTCCATATAACCGCATTAATTCCTCCCATCACTGTATATATCAGCGCAATGGTAGTCACAATAACGATGCAGTACACAACATCAATACCAGTAATAAATTCTAGGATGATGGCTGTTGCGTATAAAACCGCAGCGGAACTTAGTGATTGCTTCATTAGAAAGATCACCGACAGTGTAAGTCGAGATGCTTTACCAAACCTTCGCTCCTGATATTCGTAGATTGAAGTGAGCCCTTTGTTGTAAAAAAAAGGCATAAATACCGTGACGATGAAAAAGATAACAAGAGGGTAGTTGAGGTGAATTGCAAGGACCGATAGCCCTTCGGTGTATGACCAAGCAGGCCCACCTAAGAAAGACATCGCGCTTACATAGGTGCTGACTACTGATATTCCAATGGC
This sequence comes from Vibrio sp. A37, assembly GCF_059777565.1. Lineage (NCBI taxonomy): Bacteria > Pseudomonadati > Pseudomonadota > Gammaproteobacteria > Vibrionales > Vibrionaceae > Vibrio > Vibrio sp. A37. The sequence goes on from NZ_JBLNLI010000002.1 coordinate 235,934, forward strand.
CCACCATGGTATTGATTTATCACCCAAAGCAAACTGATCCGAAGAGGTGACTTTCGTACCAATTACCGCTCCTAATATGAGAGTAATAACGACGTAACCACCTAAGATTGTCCAATTAAGTAAGCCGAAATCATGCATATGTCGACCCCTTTAGTTGCTCTTCCATTTGGGAAAATACATCAAATCCTAGCTGTTTGAGGATATGGATGATATCGATTGCGACCCAGTTTTCTTTCAATAGATCCCCTTCTCTGCGCCAGATATCCATAACGCGCATTTCTACACTTGTGTTGGTCGGTGCAAGGCCAAGCCAGCCGCTATTGCCAGTATGAGTACCATGCATGTGTGGCCAACCACCAGTGGATACGTAGTCATTTTGGGCTAAAATATTCAGTTCTATATCCACACTTCGGTCTGGAAATGCGAATACAAATGGACCTTGATGATGGTTTCTAAAACCTTTTATTCCACGAGTTGTGCCGATGCCAGCAGGGCCATACCACATGAAATCATTGTGCCAGTAATTTTCCAAGTCCATAGACAGAAGGTCTTTACCATCGAACCTGCCAAGGCAGGACAGCATATCATTGACAAGGTTTAGGCTTTTCTCGCTAGCGAAAGGGGAGATATCTTGTAGAGATGCGCCATCGTGAGTGGCTGGACTTGGAACTAAGCCAGCATGCCCTAGGCTTTTTCTAAGAGGATTGACTCCAGATTGTTCCATTGCATCAATGAAGTCGGGGATAAGGTAATACTCAGTTAATAAATTGTCTTCAACACAAACCATTTCCGTATATCTGAGGTATAGCGTTCGGCCTGTGGCGGGAATACCTAGAAGGTCTTCGGCGAATACGCCAACAAAATAGCCTGTTGAGTTATACCAATATTTCCCTCCGTATTCACCCTCAACAATGATTTGAGGGCGGCGTTCGATATCAGGCAAAGACTTTTTTAGAACAGAAAGGAAAGCGTTATGAGCCTGCTCTGGTCCTTGCAAATCATTGATTGGGTGAGCAACAGAAAATTTGATATCAGGGTTAAGTTTATCTTTAGCTATTTGAATTTGGGAGCTTTCTGATGCGGCAAAGTAGTCTAGGAAAAATTGTTCGACGACGTTGTTTTTCATGTTGTGCTTCCTTAGATGAACGGCTGTTTTTGTTATTCGCTGTTTATAGTTTTTGGTCAATACTTTTGGGTCAATGCAATATAGGAATGGGCTGACTTTAACCCTGTTGCAAGAGGATTTGCTTCCAAATTGCAGTTTCGTCAAAAAGCGTAAATTCTCTACGAAGTCCCCATGGTCCGAACTCTGCATGGCTGATACCCATGACATAGACTTGGGTATTTGTTGGGGCACCAAATAATCCAAACCCTTCGTGCTTGCCTTGCAGTGACCAGCGTATTGCTGCGCGTGGTGACATCATTGGATCTTCGCGTCCAATTCGGTGATGAATGGTGAACTTGGCGTTTGGAAAGGCAGAACGTAGTTGCATCCAAAACTGATCGACGTCGGAATGAGATAGGGCACTCCTTCCTGCGGGATACTCTGCGATACAAGCTCTATCATACTGCTTAGGAATGACAGAAAACTCGGCGCTCATAATCTGGTTTAAAATCGCTTCGTATTTTTGGCCCCACTCACTGTCGTTTCCAACGCCTAGATAAGGCCCTTGAATATCTTTTTCTGGAGTAAATGGGAAAGGGCTGACCTCGACTCCTCCTTCTTGATTTATTAGCTCTTGAGCGTATTCGCGCGAGTTTAAACCCAGCTGGTGAACAATTGATGCTTGATCGCGAATTAACCATTCATCATTTATTTGATTATTGATTGCATGGCAGTCAGCGATAATTCGGTAACGCAATTTTTTGTTGCTGGCTTGGCCATATACGCCATTATTGAGATGTGTTGCTGTTGAAATAATTCTGTGGGAAGAGAGCATGCCAGTTTCTGGAGTACCACACCAGATAACATCTTCTCCTAGTAACGTTCGATCTGGAAACTCTGCCAGTGTTGACATTGTTGCGTTGACAACATTTTTGTTGCCGGTAGATATTGAGCTGGGGGTCCGAACAACAATATCTGGCGAATAATAGTTATCTAAAGTTTGTAATCCACGTTCTTCCCATATTTCCTTAGTTATTCCCAATATGTAGTCAGGAAAATCTCGCCACTTCTGATCAAAGCCTGTCATGGCCATTGCCAACTCCTTATTACGTTATTGTTTCTATCTACTAGCAAATTGGATACGTATTCAAATTACCTTGAGTTTATTATTTGTCAACAAGATGTTTCATTTTTGTGTGATAAGTTGCGGTGGGGTTAAGTTTGAGTGACGTAAATTTAGATTGTCAAAAATTCACGTCCAGAGCTTGTAATCTGAGGGAATTACGCCTCTTATCAAGGCGTATTAATAAAGAGTGATTACTGAATGGAATCTAGCAGCTTGCGCGCTCGATAAGCTTTCCTGCTTGCATTAAATATTCACCAGATGCCATTTTATTACTCTGTATCCTAGCTAAAAGATCATCGACGACAAGGGTTGAAATCTCTTCAATTGGCTGTTGTATGGTTGTGAGCTGATAGGCAGGCCAGCTAGACATTTGTATGTCGTCTACACCCATTACCGCGTAGTCTTCTGGTACACGTTTTCCAATTTTCCTGAATCCATCAATAAGGCCTAGTGCGAGAATATCATTTGCGCAAAATATTGCTTCAATCTCTGGTATCTTATTGGAAATATGGCTAGCAGCCTCTATACCGGATTCAAAACTGTAGCGCGCTTCGATAAATTCTGGGGGTGATAGACTCAATTCGCTCAGCCCTTTGGAAAAGCCTTTCCAACGTTCTTCGCTCGTCATCGAGCCCGCGTCTCCACTGACATATGCCATCCTTGAGTAGTTTCGACTCGCTAGGTAGTGTGCTGCTTGAATACCTGCATCAAGGTTATTAAGCCCTACGCTATTTGCTGTCAGTCCTTCGACATAGCGATTGATAAAGCTCAAATGAACGCCAAAATTATCACATTGCGCGACTGCTTTACTTGATAAGCGGCTTGTAGCAATGATGAGCCCGTCAACCTGGTATTCAATTGCTCTAGAGATCGCCAGATCCAAGTTATTTTCATCTATCGGACAAAGTATGCCTTGGCACCCCTTTTTCTGGATGATACTGGTGAGCGTACGAGCTAATAAGTCGTACATTGGGTTGCTTTCGCTGTCGAGAGCAATTGCTATCAAGCCTGAGCGATTGGAAATGAGGCTGCGAGCTATTGCATTGGGTGTATAGCCAAGTTTATTCGCGGCATCAATGACCATTTGGCGCTTTTTATCGCTTATACTCGCTTTAGGGTTGAATGCTCTAGAGACAGTTGACTGTGAAACGCCAAGTACTTTAGCAACATCAATCGACGTTATCTTACTTTTAATATTTGCCTCCGGCTCTATAGAATGGATTGAATTAAATCGCGTTGATGTTTGAATCCATCGATTATCATTTTGTGCTCCGACGCCAAGCCAAAAAAGGATACACCTAACTTTTGCCACTGGGCAATGTGTTTTGCACCTGATACGAACATACCTACTGGCTTTTCATAATGTTTTGCGATGTCGATTATCTTTAAACTGGCGTCGGTCACAGCTTGGCCCTGTGTAGAGCTCTCACCATAAGCAACAGCCAAGTCTACCTGACCAATAAATAGAGCGTCTACACCGTCAATAGCTGCGATTTCAGATACATTTTCAACGCCTTCTATGTCTTCTATTTGAACAACAATTGTCGTTTGATTAGCACTAGAAGATAGGTGCTCATGCATCGCTTTTTGCGCGTAGTGTGCAGCGCGGGTAGAGCCTGCATATCCTCGACCTGCAGGACCAAAATGACTCTTTTGAACAATATCTTGTGCCTGTTTCGCACTACATACATGTGGGACTAGCAGACCCGTTGCGCCACAGTCCAGAGAATTTAAAATAGTTGAAGGTTCGCTATCAGGAATTCTCACTAAAGTGGGAATATTATTGAGCTTTGAAGCCATAAGACAGAGATCCAGTGTAGTACGGTCATAGGGTGAATGCTCTGCATCAAGGATAATAAAGTCTAATGGACAGTATTGAAGTACTTCAATAATGTGTGGGTGAGGTGTCTTTACGAAAGTACCAAGATTTATTTGTTGTGAAAGCTGTGTTGCGAAATTCATATTCTCTCTTTAATTTTTATTGCATGATGATAACAAGTTGTTTATGGTATTTTGCATTCGTAGTCAAATATGAAGTTGCCTTTAGTGAAAGCGATCAGATGTTTTCGCTATTTTTTGAAACATAAATGCATACGTAGTCAATAAGAGGGAAAGCAATAATGGTTACTTATCTCAAGCATGGTATCAATGACGAAGTGTCTGAATCCAATGATGCAAAGGTGAGAGGTGTCGTCGAAGGAATACTCACGGACATCCAATCTAAAGGCGATGAAGCTGTACGTGCGTTATCTGAGAAGTTTGATAATTGGTCTCCTGAGCAATTTAGGCTCTCGCAGGAAGAGATCCAAGCGTGTATTGATAGCCTAGATGAAGCAACAATTACTGATATTAAATTTGCGCAACAGCAAGTAAGAAATTTTGCTCAGATACAAAGAGACTCAATGCATGACGTCGAAGTTGAGACACTGCCAGGAGTAGTTCTAGGGCATAAGAATATACCCGTTGAAAGTGTTGGTTGCTACGTGCCTGGAGGTAAATATCCACTTGTCGCGTCTGCTCATATGAGCGTTCTGACTGCAAAAGTGGCTGGAGTAAAGCGTGTTATAGCCTGTGCTCCACCATTTAATGGAAAACCTAACGCTGAGATTGTTGCCGCAATGTCTTTGGCTGGTGCTGATGAAATATATTGCTTTGGTGGTGTTCAGGCGGTGGGTGCTATGGCGCTAGGGACAGAAACAATCAAACCTGTTGATATGATTGTTGGGCCGGGCAATGCTTTTGTTGCTGAAGCGAAAAGGCAATTATTTGGTCGCGTTGGAATTGATTTGTTTGCAGGGCCTACAGAGACTTTAGTTATTGCAGACGATAAAGGTTGCGATCCGGAGCTTGCAGCCGCTGATCTACTCGGTCAGGCAGAGCATGGCTACAATTCACCGGCCGTACTTCTAACAAATAGTGAGAAGTTTGCCAATGAAACAATTAAAGAGATAGAACGACAGCTCACTATTTTACCTACTGCAGAGGTTGCAGGAAAAGCCTGGCAAGATTACGGGCAAGTCATCGTTTGCGATGATTACAATGAAATGGTTGAGGTAGCCAACGAAATCGCTTCTGAACATGTTCAAGTTATGACGGAAGAACCTAAGTATTTTCTCGACAATATGACGAACTATGGCGCACTGTTTTTAGGTAAAGAAACCAACGTATCTTACGGTGATAAATGTATCGGTACAAACCATACATTACCGACAAAAAAAGCAGCACGTTATACCGGTGGGCTCTGGGTTGGAAAATTCATCAAAACGTGTACTTACCAACGTGTTACTGAGAAAGCGTCTTTGTATGTCGGTGAATACTGCTCTCGCTTATGCGAACTAGAAGGGTTTGCAGGCCATAAAGAGCAAGCTGATATCCGAGTTCGCCGTTACTCTTCGCTGGAAGAAGAGGGGTTGGAACAATGAATAAACACGCCTTAGTAACGGGTGGAAGTGGTGGCTTAGGAGCCGCCATATGCTCCACGTTAGCTCACAATGGTTATAAAGTCATCTTTACCTATCACTCAAGTAAAACTAAAGCTGAGCAGGTACTGAACTCACTGAATGGATTGGGGCACTCTTGCTATCAGCTTGACGTCGTCGATAGTCAGGCTATCGAAAAAATGAGCCAATCTTTAGTAGACGATGGTATCAATATTGATCTGTTGGTGAACTGTGCTGGTATGACAAAGTTCGTCGCTCATGAAGATTTAGAATCTCTAGATGATGAACTTATCGACAATATACTTTCTGTTAACGTGAGAGCGCCTTTTGCAATTACGCGCGCATTCTTGCCAGCGCTGAAAGCCAAAAGAGGCTGTGTCATCAACATTACTTCGATAGCGGCGAAAACCGCGATGGGAAGTAACATAGCGTATTGTGCAAGCAAAGCTGCATTGGAAAATATGACTTGTTCTCTAGCGAGGGCTCTTGCTCCAGATGTCCGTGTGTTGTCTGTGTCTCCAGGGCTTATAGATACTGACTTCGTTAAAGGCCTGGATGCAGAATGGCGGGATAAGCAAGAGCAGGCGACACCATTGCAAAGGCTCGCTGATGTAGAAGAGGTCGCGAAAGCTGTTTATATCGCAGCGGAACACCTCACTTTCTCTACAGGTACAACAATTAGTGTCGATGGTGGTAGACCATTAGTTGGTTAATTTTTTATCTCAGTACAGTCGAACCAGAGCATACCAATTCGACACAATTAAAAGGAATTAAAATGAGTTTACAACAGCAGATAAATCGACAGTTGGTTCGTTACATGGAGCTCATTCCGGGTACTCAAGCTTTCATTGATGCTCGTACTCCTGGTAGTCATCTTAAAGATAACTTTTGTATTATTGGCGCTGGGGTTGCAGAGAGCAGTCGTCAGCATGTTCATATTCGTGAAACAGCTGGCTTTAATATCGGGGCTGCTGGGCAACCCCCAGGGATTAAAAATTCGTTGCATTCACATACAACTGCGGAGTTATTTATCGTTTTCAAAGGCCGTTTCCGCCTTTATTGGGGAAATGAGGGAGAGTATGAAGCTGTGCTATCCAAAGGCGACATCATCTCAATTCCTACTAATTTATTCAGAGGATTTGAGGTTATAGGACGTGATTATGGATTTATGTATTCCGTGCTTGGTGGTGATGATTCTGGTGGCGGTGTTACGTGGCATCCAAACGTTATAGAGGAAAGCCGAGGACACGGCTTGTATCTATGTAAGGATAAAAGTTTGGTTGATATACAGTCGGGTGATTCCATTCCAGCAGATGAGCACCTTCTGCCAATGCTATCAAACGAAGAAATGCAGAAGTTCGATACTTATACTGCGGAACAAATGCAGTCATATGTGGTTCAGCTCTCCGATTATAGGAAGGTCAACCAAGATTTTCCTGATGTAGGTTATGATCAATATGCTTTGACAGGAAGTCCCAACTCTAGCTACGACTTCCAAGTAAAAAGTCATGATGGAGTGAGCATTCATGGTTTCAGGCTATCCGAAGGAGCACGACTGCCGAAATATCAGCGTGAAGAAAAGCAGGTCTTAATCAATTTTAGTGGGGATACGTTAGTTTCGGTATCTAATGGCAAGGAAACCAGCCAAATTTTACTCACTTCTGGTGATGTATTTAATGTTCCAGAGGGAGTATCAGTAAAGCTAGAAAATACGCGAGGAGAAAGCTTCATCTACCAAATTTTAGGTAGTGACACACCATCTAAACCTGAGATTCAACTATGAGCCCTAAAATACCATTAGTCTGGCTTCCAGGTTTGCTTTGCGATGAATCGCTATATACTCCTGTCAATAGACTGCTCTCCGAAAAGGTCAGCCCAATTTGCGCTGATTTGAAAGCGTATGACTCAATGACGTCACTAGCAAGTGACATTTTGGACAACGCACCTGAAAAGTTTATCTTAGGTGGGTTGTCAATGGGGGGAATCTTAGCGTTTGAGGTTTATCGACAAGCCCCAAATCGAGTTCAAGGACTGATTTTACTCGATACCAATGCCGCTGATGAAAAGCTGGAAGTCACCCAAAAACGAAATACATTGGTAAAAAAGGCGAAATCTGGGCAGTTTTCTTCTATTACTCGTTGTGACTTGATGCCGAACCTTATTCACCCAAAAAGTTTGAAAGACGAATTATTAGTAGAGCAAGTTTGCGCTATGGCAGAAGCAATAGGCATAGACAAATTTATCCCTCATGCTCAGGCATTAGCGACGCGGCCAGATGCTCGGAAGTTGTTGAGTGAAATTAATATTCCTACTCTTGTTATTTGCGGACAAGACGATTTACTGTGTCCAATAGAAAATCATTTATTGATAGCAAAGGGTATCACGTCTGCGACTTTAGAGGTTATACCTGAGTGTGGGCATTTATCCACCTTAGAGCAACCAGATAAAGTCGCGAAGCTAATCAACCGGTGGTTGAAAATGAGCGAGCTAGGCTGATTGACCTCATATCTAAGGTTTACTTTTTGAGGCTTAAGCTTCTGTTCACATTGGTAAAATAGAAGCGGCTATTGATTAGTACAAGCGTGATAGGGCTCTTTTATGAACGTGCTCCCGTCACGTCACTTTTAGACTTGTTAATAGGAAGGTATTTCACCAGAACTTCCTTCAAGCCTTCGGGGGTCAGTGGTTTAGCGATGAAATCGTTCATGCCCACATCAAAACATCGTTGTTTATCTTCCGCGACCACATTCGCAGTAACTGCAATAATCGGCACGTGTTTTGTCCAAGGCTTGCCGTTGCTGCGAATTTTTAACGTAGCTTCATAACCATCGATGATGGGCATATGACAATCCATCAGAATAGCGTCATACTGATTTTCCAAACACTTCAAGATTGCTTCTCGCCCATTTTCGGCAATTTCTACCGACATCCCCATATTTCCAAGCATTATGGTTACGACTTGCTGATTAACCAATGTATCTTCTACCAAAAGGATTTGTGGTGCGTTCTCGTCTTCTGTTGTTGGGTGGATATCAATGATTGGCATTTCAGGATGGTTGGTATTCGGGAAGTCGCAAATGTTTTGCACGGGCTCTTGCTTCGTTTGAGGTTGCTCTGGTGATTGGGTTTCAATTGGCAGTGTGATTTCAAAGAAAAACTGACTACCTAAACCTTCTTGGCTGACGACTTTCAATTGACCGCCCATTAACTCGACAATCTTTTTACTGATGGCTAACCCGAGACCAGTCCCACCATATTTGCGAGTTGTACTCCCATCAGCTTGCTGAAACTTATCAAAGATATCATCCAACTTGTCTTTTGCTATGCCTATTCCTGTATCTCTTACGGAAAACTCTATTGAAACGTCACTTTCAGACAGTACTTGTTGCTTAATATCTAAGTGGATCGAACCTTTATCAGTAAACTTGATAGCATTGTTAAGTAAGTTGCCGATAACTTGATTTAATCGGGTAGGGTCGCCGTTAAGTAAAGATGGAATGTTTGGCTCTATATAGCAACAGAATTGTAGACCTTTTTCCTGCGCTTTGATGGTGTACATGTTTGCTTGTTGCTGAACCACATGATGCAAATCGAATGGGGTGTTCTCAAGTGAGAAATGCCCAGCTTCAATTTTTGAAAAGTCCAGTATTTCATTAATTATGTCCAAAAGGTTATGTGACGATGCATTTAGAACTTGAAGGTATTCCTTCTGCTGAGGTGTTGTATCCATATCCTCAAGTAACGCAGCGATTCCAATAATACCATTCATTGGTGTGCGTATCTCATGGCTCATATTAGCCAAAAACTCGCTTTTCTTTTGATTCGCAACTTCCGCTTTGTGCTTGGCTGAGGAGAGCTCATGATAGCTTTGCTCAAGCTGCCCCACACACGTATTGTATTTACTAGTAAGCTGAGTGAGCTCGTCGTCAAACCAACGTTTTGGCGCTTCTACTTTATTTGGTATAGGGCCGGAAAAATCGGCCATCGCATCAGATAGTCCACTGATAGGCTTCACGATAAGCTTAATAATGATAAACACTAACACCGACACAACGAGAAAGGTTTCTACCACAGTCATGAGCAGGATAAGGAGAAAGTTGTACAGCAAGTTTGCATAAATTGGAGATAAGTCCGATTGAATGGTCAGCGTTGCAAGGTTATAGGTTTTATTACCCATTTTATGGGTGAGTTGCCATACACTAACAATGCGGTTATCCGCGATGGCAGTACCAAATTGCATGGTCTCGCCAAAGTGGTCTTCAATTTTTACATATTGAATACTGGGATTTTTTAGTAATCCGAGGCTCAAATTCGTGAGCTGCTCTCTATCTTCTACCCACAAAGATTGACTAAAGCTGTTGATATTACTTTCTTTAAGCTGCTGTACGTCTTGTTTTAGCTCGCTAAGCTCATCTTGATAGTTGAGATAAAAGTTTATTGATGCACTCACAAGTGCCAGCACAATACTTGTTATAACAGTTACGATAACTAACTGTTTGTCTATCCCTAGCCAACGCTTGTTATTTGTTTGCTTCATATGCAATGTGTTTTATTTAATTTGCTGCTACTTTAAAGATAGACGTTCTTTACGATTAGTAAAAATAATGCATGAACAAATGGAGAGGTTTATGAAGTACATAACTAACTTAACATTAGGTTTTTTACTCTGTTTTGTATCAACCTTAGCCGTAGCGGAGACGGTGAATTACTATGTAATAGCCAAACAAGCGCAGCCTTTTCAAATTGAGGATGGTTCTGAAAAACACTCTGGAATAGTGACAGATATAGTTAAAGCAATTTTTGAGAAAGGTGAGTATCAGCTTAATTATCATACTTATCCGTTTAACCGCATGATCACCATATTAGAAGCTGGAGGCGAGAAAAACTGGATTACGTACGGCAGCCCAAGCTGGGGGCGAGTGCAAGCTGAGAATTTATCAGATCTTCCTATTTATACGGTTAAACATACATTAGTCACAAGCAAATCCGGAGATTTTGAGTTTGAAGGAATGAAGTCAATGAAGGGAAAAGGCATTGTGCTATTGCATGGTTTTGATTATCCACAGTTAGTTCCATACATAAAATCGGGTGACGTGGAGGAAATTCGCGTTAAAAATTATCGCTCTGCGTTTCGGGTGGTCAGCCGTACGCCAGGGGAAACCGCGTTTGTTGAAATGTCTTCAAGGGTTAAATACAATTTGGACAAACTGAGTTTGAATGAAAAAGACTATGATATTCAGGGTTTTAGTTCAATTATACCCGATTATAAAATCTATCTAGCATTTGATAAAAATATGGATCCTAGAATCCAAGCTTTTATCAATCAACGTTTAGCAGAAATGACTCAATCAGGTGAAATTGATTCGATTGTGAGCAAATATATCTAGCTAAACTTGGCAGTCTTAAATGAAATAAAAAGGAGCTTGAGATATCAAGCTCCTTTTTTGGTACTCATTGGATGATTACTTTATGAAAGTAGAATCAAACATATGGCCTAATTTAGAGGCTTTCGTTTGCAGATAGTTGCGATTGTGGGGGTTATTGCCTTCTTGAAGTGGTACTCGCTCTACGACATTAATATTGGCTCTTTGTAGCGCTTTAACCTTTCTAGGGTTATTAGTCATCAAGCGAACTTGCTCGATCCCTAAGTAGCCTAAAATCCCTTGGCAAAACTCATAATTTCTCATGTCTGCAGCAAAACCGAGTTGTTCATTTGCTTGTACGGTATCAGCCCCTTCATCTTGAAGGTGATAAGCTCTCACTTTATTGGATAGGCCAATGCCTCGGCCTTCTTGGCGAAGATACAACAGAACTCCAGCACCTTCTTCGGAAATATTCTTCAGCGCTTTTGAAAGTTGGAATCCACAATCACACCTTGCACTAAATAGAGCATCCCCTGTTAGACATTCGGAGTGAAGACGGATTAATGGGGCCTTAACATTGTTAATGTCACCATATACTAGCGCTAGGTGTTCTTTTTGCGTTGCATGTTCAATGAAAGCGTTCATTTGAAACTCACCCCATTGAGTGGGCAATTTACAGGCATCAATAAAGCTAACTAAATTATATGGTTTGGTTTGTTGTAAGGTTTCACGTACATCCATTAGTATTCTCCCAAGGATATTTTTTCCTTTTCCATTTCCCCCATCCCCCCAGAAAGCATCTTTATGTGAATGTTCTTTTAGCTCTATTCGACCAGTGTTGACCAACTGATGAGCCAAATTAGGGTTTTGGATAAATTTTTCTTTTACGATAGATTCCATAACGCTGACGCGAATGTCATACCAATCAGGACGGGCACGCTCTTCGTATTTTCTACTTAATGCGAATGCGATATCCGGGGTTGTGGCGTTGAGTATCTCTTGCTGAATGATCGAACAAGGGAATTTCTGAGCTTGGTAATAATGTTCGCTCGTTGGCCAAGTCACTCCTGAAATTTCAATATCCACAGGGTAAAAATTGGATAAAAATCCATGAGATTCAAATGGTTCATAAAAAAGAATTGGATTGTCCATAATTTAGCTCCTGACGCAGAAATGTAGGCATGCATTAGATTTCACATCATCAAATTACTATGCATCTACAAGAATAAATTTAGCCAGTCAATATTTCTTAGTCAAACCACAAACTGAATCAATGTCGTGTCTTTAAGTCGGGAAATGTTTTCAATAAGAAGTGAGGAAAAGACTAATACCTTGTAATTAATATGGAATTGTTTTGGAACCAATTCCATATTATGAGCAAAAATAAATATCAATTTTATAAATAAATTTGTAAGCCTGAGCTGTTGCAAATTGCGACTAGAAATGGATGTTTTGAAGCTTAATTTTTACTACTGGAGCTAACAAATTTAGCGTACTCAGTAGCTATCTTTCAACTAAATATACAGATAATCAATTAATCTATAATAAGGTGGGTTTCTAGGTTATTTGTCCTTTGTTTACAGCTATATAGTTCATATTACTCAAGCGATAGCAGAAGATTTGTTTTCAGTATGTTGTACATGTAACGAAAAGGTTACAGCTAACTTGTTGTTGAGAACTATTCTTATTTTCGTTGAAATATACAACTTCTTGTCATTCTGTTGCACATTTTAAAAGTAAGTACATTTCCAAGCATACGTAGTAGTGACAAGGAGAAAAAAATGAATCAGTCAGCGTTACCAAACATGAAAGGCAATCCACTCGGGACAGATGGATTTGAGTTTGTTGAATATACGGCGGCGACAGCTGAAGGAATAGAGCAATTAAAATCACTTTTTAGTTCACTCGGGTTTGCTGAGGTAGCTAAACACCGCTCCAAAGATGCTTGGTTATATCGACAAGGAGACATCAGTTTTATTGTCAATGCTCAGCCACATAGCCAAGCGGAAGAATTCGCTAAAGTCCACGGTCCTTCAGTATGTGGCATGGCGTTTCGTGTCTATGACGCAGCCCAAGCACTTGACCACGCAATGTGCCAAGATGCTAAACGCTATGTCACTGAAATAGGCCCGATGGAGCTGAGTATCCCCGCTATTTATGGCATAGGCGGAAGCTTAATTTATTTTGTGGATAGATATGGCAGTCAAAGCATTTACGATGTTGACTTCCGTTTTTATGATGATGCGAAACAGAGGTTAGAAGAAAAAGACGTCGGTTTATATGAAATCGATCATCTTACTCACAATGTGCAACGTGGTCATATGGACACATGGGCTGGTTTTTATGAGCGTATTGGAAACTTCAAAGAGATCCGTTACTTTGATATTGAAGGCAAGTTGACCGGTCTCGTGAGCCGTGCGATGACCGCACCTTGTGGGAAAATTCGCATCCCTATCAATGAATCTTCTGACGACAAATCTCAAATCGAGGAATTTATCCGAGAGTACAATGGTGAAGGTATTCAACACATCGCGCTAACCACAGACGACATTTATAAAACAGTAGAAACGCTTCGCAATCGAGGTATGGATTTCATGCCAACACCGGATACCTACTACGAAAAAGTCGATAGCAGAGTGGAAGGCCATGGTGAGGAACTTGAGCAATTGAAAAAGCTACGAATTCTCATTGATGGAGCGCCAGAGAAAGACGGTATCTTGCTACAAATCTTTACCCAGACTGTGATTGGTCCAGTATTTTTCGAGATCATTCAGCGCAAAGGAAATGAAGGCTTTGGCGAAGGTAACTTTAAAGCGTTGTTTGAGTCGATAGAAGAAGACCAAATTCGTAGAGGGGTGTTGAATGATGCGTAAGTCCATTTCTTTCCCTCTAAGGGTTGGCGAGTGCTCTCGACAAGCGCATGCGGACTTTCCTGAACGAGCGATTTATGAAAGAGAAGTCGGGCGCAGTGGCTTCTTTGGTCCAGCGACCCACTTTCATCATCAGCATGCTCCGACTGGTTGGAGTGAATGGGAAGGAGAACTGCGCCCACGTGCGTTTAACTTTAATTTGGTCGAGACAGCTTCGCAGCTTTCTCCTTGGTCGGTGCCTAACCTTTTGCATAACGCGGAATGTAAAATCCGAGTATGGAAGATAGATCAGAAAATGGAGTTTTTGGTGCGCAACGCAGATGGCGATGAGCTGTTGTTTATCCATCAGGGTAAAGCGGATTTGTATTGCGATTATGGCCACTTGGAAGTGGGGGAAGGCGATTACGTGTTGATCCCTCGTTCTACTAATTGGCGATTGGAACCACATGAGAAAATGTTCGTACTCATGATTGAAAATACCAATGCGAGTTATTCGTTGCCAGAGAAAGGCATTGTTGGCAATCATGCTGTTTTCGACCCTGCTGTGCTAGAAGTGCCAGATATTAATAAACAGTTCAAAGCACAATACTCTGAAAATGATACACAAGTTCACCTAAAACGGGGTGGAAAAGTAAACGTAGTGACTTACCCATTTAACCCACTAGATACAGTGGGTTGGCATGGTGATTTATCGGTAGTCAAACTCAATTGGAGAGATATTCGCCCATTAATGTCGCACCGATATCATGTCCCACCTTCTGCGCACACTACGTTTGTTGGTGAAGGGTTTGTGGTGTGTACGTTTGTTCCAAGACCCATTGAAAGTGATCCAGGTGCGTTGAAAGTCCCGTTTTATCACAACAACGATGATTTCGATGAGGTGCTTTTTTATCACGCTGGTGACTTCTTCAGTCGAGACAATATCGAAGCTGGAATGGTGACTTTCCACCCTGCAGGGTTTACTCACGGGCCTCACCCTAAAGCTTTTCAAGCGGGTAGAGAGTATAAGAAAAAGTTTACAGACGAAGTTGCGGTGATGATTGATACACGCAATGCGCTTTCATTTACCCAGCAGGCTGAAAAAGTAGAAAATGATCAATATGTGTATAGCTGGCGTGAGCAAAAAGCAGAATAGATATTGAAGGAAAGGATATGAAATTAGCAACGTTAAAAAATGGTCAAAGAGATGGGCAATTGGTCGTTGTGAGTCGAGATTTATCTCGCTATGTAGCGGTTACGAACATTGCCGAGACACTTCAGCAAGCGCTGGATAATTGGAAGTATGTTGAATCTCAATTACAAGAGATCTACCACGCACTGAATGATGGAAGTGTTGCCAACGAGAAAGCGTTTGATTCCTTCGAATGTGAATCTCCACTGCCTAGGGCGTACCAGTGGGCTGACGGTTCAGCTTACGTTAATCATGTTGAGTTAGTTCGCAAAGCTCGTGGAGCTGAAATGCCGCCAAGTTTTTGGACAGATCCTTTGATGTATCAAGGTGGATCGGATACTTTTATTGGCCCACGTGATGAGATTCGAATGGAGGACGAAAGTTGGGGTATAGACTTTGAGGGTGAAGTTGCTGTTATAACTGGTGATGTGCCAATGGGCGTATCTGAAGAGCAAGCTGCACCATCGATTCGTTTACTTATGCTTGTTAACGATGTATCACTTAGAGGATTAATTCCAAACGAACTGGGTAAAGGGTTTGGTTTTTTTCAATCTAAGCCTTCTTCCTCGTTTTCACCTGTAGCCATTACTCCAGATGAACTAGGAGATGCGTGGGATGGTGGTAAGGTCAACTTACCGCTTGTTTCTACCTACAATGAAAAGCCATTCGGCTGCCCAAACGCAGGCGTTGATATGACGTTTGAATTTCCCAAACTGATTTCTCATGCTGCTAAAACACGGCCTTTATCAGCAGGCTCAATTATCGGGTCTGGAACGGTTTCAAATAAGCAGGGAACTGAGTATGGAACGGCAATTGACGAAGGTGGTGTAGGGTATTCTTGTATCGCAGAAGTCAGAATGATTGAAACTATTCGCGATGGGAAACCGAGCACACAATTTATGCAATTCGGCGATACCATCAAACTAGAAATGTTTGATTTGCAAGGACATAGCTTGTTTGGAGCTATAGACCAAAAGCTTGTTAAGTATTAGACCATACACACGTTCTAGTCCTACAACTAATAAGGAATAAAAATGGCAAACATCAAACTCTACAGCTACTGGCGTTCATCGGCGGCATATCGAGTTCGGATAGCGCTAAACCTAAAAGATCTCGATTATGACACTGTTCCCGTTCATTTGGTTAAAAATGGTGGGGAGCAGCATTCTATGGAGTTTGGTGCATTAAATGCTAGTGAGTTAGTGCCAGTTTTAGTTGATGGAGATATCACTTTAAATCAATCTTTAGTGATCATTGATTACTTGGAAGATAGATACTCAGGACATGAGCTGATACCGGATGATATGCAACAAAAATATTTAGTTAAAGCGTTAGCTCAAGATATCGCGGTGGATATCCACCCGATAAACAATCTACGTGTACTTCAGTATTTAACGGGAAAGCTTGATGTTGCAGACGCTGAAAAAGGGAATTGGTATCGACATTGGATAGATGTCGGCTTTCAAGCATTTGAGAAGAAAGTATCGAAAGTGGCAGGAAAATATTGTGTTGGCGACTCAATTTCACTTGCGGACGTTTGCTTGGTCCCACAGGTATACAATGCCGAGAGATTTGACCTAGATATGGACAGGTTTCCTAGAATTTCGCAGATTGTTACTAAATTAAGGAAGCATCCGGCTTTTGAAGAGGCTGCCCCCGAAAGGGCGCCGGATGCTAATTCTTAAAATTGTTGATTAACCGAGCTCGACTTCTACGTCGCTGTCGAGGGTTGAAGAACAAGCTAACACGTAGCCAGCTTCAATTTCTGATGCAGTTAGTGGAGCTTGGCTAGTACTCGTCACTTTCCCTTTGATCACTTTGCATTTGCATGAACCACATATACCGCTGCGACAGGCTAAAATCACGGGTAGCCCAGCTTGCTCGAGAGAATCCCCCAAAAGACTGTTTTCATCGGCTGAAAGGTTAGCACCAAATTTAGGTATGGAAACAGTTACTTTACGTTCTTTTACTTCTGGAATGTTTTGTGACGAGTTCGTTGCTGGAGTAAAGCTTTCTTGGTGAAATAGACTCATGTCAACGGCCATATTTTGCAAATATGACTTAACGTCGAGCATGAATTGGCTCGGGCCACAAAGATATATGCTGCGCTCACGAATATCTGGGACAAGCATTTCAAGCCAATTTTGATCTAGCCAGCCTTCATGATAATCACTATTTCCTGCATCTTGTAACAACAGCTGTAAATGGAAATTCTCATAGTGACTGTTTAATGTCTCAAGCTCATCAAAGTAAATAGTGTTCGTCAAATCTTGCGCAGTGTGCAAAAAAGTGATGTCAACGTCACTGGTTTTGAGTAAGTGTTTTGCCATGGAGTAGACTGGAGTGATGCCACACCCTGCACTTAGCATTAGCGCTTTTTTCCGACCAAAGAATGTCACTGGTGGATGGTCGATACAGTTAAACTCTCCAGCGGGCTTTAACACTGATACAGAGTCACCAATATTGAGTTGGTCGACAACATAGTTCGACATAAGACCGTTAGGTACTTTTTTTATCGTTAGCTGAAGATAGTCGTCATTCGGTGTTGAGCTTAGCGAATAAGAGCGATATTCAGTTTTACCATTTATCTCAATACCAAGTGATATAAACTGACCCGGTTTAAAGTCAAAACCAGCATCAGTTTTGTCACTACAGGCAATTTTGACGCTTACGGCATCGGGTGTTTCATGCCATTTGTCGACGCATTTAAAACTATTGTTATTAGAGAAAATAGAAGATTCTTGCATAAGGCCAATACTCTTAGAAAACAAGCTCTCCACGTATAGTGGAGAGCCATAACGCTAGATTAAGCGGCTAAAATAGCTTTCATGTCAGCGTCGACAGTAGAGATTGGACGCATATCAAATTTTTCTTGAATGATAGCCAATAGATTATCAGTTAAGAAAGCAGGCGCAGTTGGGCCTGTGTAAATACCTTTTACACCTAGAGCAAACAGGGTAAGAAGAATGACGATTGCTTTTTGCTCGAACCAAGATAGAACAAGTGTTAGCGGTAGCTCATTGATATCGCAGTCGAACTCTTTTGCAAGAGCAAGAGCTAACTGAATAGCTGAGTAAGCGTCGTTACATTGACCGATATCTAGTAGGCGAGGGATGCCGTTGATGTCGCCGAATTCTTTTTTGTTGAAGCGGTATTTACCACATGCGAGAGTAAGGATCACAGTATCATCTGGTGCTTCTGTCGCGAAGTCAGTGTAGTAATTACGTTCTTCTTTGTCACCGTCACAGCCACCAACTAGGAAGAAGTGCTTAATGTTGCCTTCTTTTACTTGCTCAATAACAGCTGGAGCAGCAGCCATTAAAGCATTGCGGCCAAAACCTACAGTAATGTTGTGCTCGATCTCTGAGAACGGGAAACCTTTTTGGTTTAATGCACACTCAATTACTTCGCTGAAGTCGTCACCTTCGATATGTGTAACACCTGGCCAACCAACAATGCTACGAGTAAAGATACGATCTCCATACTGACCAATATTTGGATTCAGTAGACAGTTAGAAGTCATTACGATAGCACCCGGGAAACGAGCAAACTCACTTTGTTGATTTTGCCATGCGCTACCGTAGTTACCGACTAGATGAGGATATTTTTTCAACTCTGGGTATGCGTGTGCAGGAAGCATTTCCCCGTTTGTATAAACATTGATACCTTTGCCTTCTGTTTGTTGAAGAATTTTCTCTAAGTCATGCAAGTCGTGGCCAGATACGAGAATACATTTACCTTCAACGGCTTTTACGTTTACTTGAGTTGGTTCTGGGTGACCAAACGTGCTGGTTTCACCGTGGTCAAGCATCTCCATCACTTTGTAGTTCATCAGGCCAATTTGCATTGAACAATCAAGAAGCTCAGTCAACTCAACGGGATCAGTTCCTAACCAAGCCATAATTTGGTGGTATTCAGCAAAAACGTCATTGTTTGTTTGATGTAGAACACGCGCGTGTTCCATATAAGCTGCAGCGCCTTTAAGACCGTATAAACAAAGAAGTCTTAGTCCAATTACGTCTTCAGAAAGAGTCTCTTTTCCGCGGTTAACAGCTACTTGAGGAGCAAGCTCTAAGATTTCTTCTGCAGTCTCTGGTAATTCAAATAATGCGACAGCAGGAAGCTCTGGCAGCGCTTTGTCAGATAATTTGTATGCTGCGATGACTTTTTCGCGCAGACGCAATTTAAATACGCTTGCTTGTTTTGCAAATTCGATGATTTTTTCTGGGTCAAAGTTTACGTTGGTTAGAGTAGAAAAGAATGCTTTTGGAGCCCATTGGTTTACTTCATCATCAATGATATCTATATCGTTCGCTAAATTCGCCCAGTATGAGACACCCTGAAGACAGTAAACAAGTACATCTTGTAGATCCGACACTTCAGCCGTCTTTCCGCACATACCTTGCGTGTAAGAACAACCTTTGCCGAATGCTGTTTGAATAGTCTGTTCACATTGAATACAGAACATAAGAGATTCTCCAGTGTTAGTGTTTTTCTATTTGAATTAGATAGTTAAGGCTAACTTGCAGGTAGTGTGCCAAAGTTTAACTTGTTGATATTTAATGGTTTTTGTTTGTCTTGAATTAGCACTAGATGTTGTTTAAACATCATGATTGTTGTTATAAACACAACACTTTCATGTCTTCAAAGTTTTTCTTTGTTACTTTTGACACCGAGCTTTTTACCCATTCGATACAAATTACCTCTATCCACTTGTAAGAATTGAGCGGCTTTTGACCAGATCCCCCCTGACTTATCAAGCGCATGATTGATTAAGCTCTTTTGATATTCTTCAACAAGAACTCGCATACTTTGGCTTTGTTTAGGGAAAAGTTTCGATGTTTTTTTAACATCATTGCTGGTTTTTAGTGAATCAAAATGCGCACGTTGAATAGTATGGCTATCATCTTGAATCGCTCTAAGCGCGGCGCGGGTTAATGTATGTTCTAGTTCGCGTATATTGCCCAGCCATGGGAATTGTTCTAGTGCTGACAGTGCTTTTGGGTTGATGTGCAGGTTCGGTACGTTGAATTGATGGCGAACTTTTTCTAGTAAGTACCCAGCCAATACTGGAATGTCACCTTCCCGGTTTCTTAGTGGTGGTACAGCAATAGGGAAAACGTTTAAGCGATGATATAAATCAGCTCGAAAACCGCCTTGTTCGACTTCTTTTTCTAAGTCTCTATTGGTCGCTGCAATAAGCCTGACGTCTACAATATGATGTTTATCGCTGCCGACTCGTTGAATTTCACCCTGCTGTATCACACGAAGTAGTTTCGCTTGTAATGATAAAGGTAGCTCACCGAGCTCATCCAAGAACAAAGTACCGCCATCTGCCAATTCAAATTTCCCGGTACGATGGCTATTTGCTCCAGTAAAAGCACCTTTTACATGACCAAATAATTCACTTTCCGCCAATGTTTCTGGCAAGGCTGCGCAGTTGACATAAATCATTGGCTTGTCACTTCTATTCGACTGTGCGTGAATGTTGTGAGCCACCAGCTCTTTACCTGTACCGGTTTCACCAGTAATCAGTACCGCATAGTCAGATTTAGCTACCGTAGAAATATTGGTTCTTAGTTGAGTCACCTGCGGGCTAAGGCCAATCATTTCTCCCTTAGATGACCGAGCTTGTTGAATTAACGCTTGATTGACCGTTTTTTGTCTTTTATTCAACTCTTTCAGAGATTTTATTTGACCGATATTGCGTAGTGAAGCTGCTGCTAATGCTGTAAAGGTTTGAATTGCAAAAGGTTCTATAGCATCAAAGGCACCCACGGTGAGGGAATCCAACGTGATGATTCCGACCAGCTGACCTTCAACGTAAAGGCTACTTCCCATACAGTCGTGTACAGCTAACGAATTCTCCTCGCTGACAAGAACACCATCAAAAGGATCGGGTAAGTCGCAATCAGCATCGAACCGAACGGGTTTATCGCTTTCAATGATTGCAGCAAGGCGAGGGTGCGCTTTAGGGTAAAAACGTCTTCCTAAAACTGTGTGTGGTAGCCCTTTGACAGCAACTGGGGTTAAAAAACCATTTTTATCAAAGATAAAAATAGCGCTTGCATCACATGGAAAAACTTTACTGATACCGTCTACAAGGTTTTGGTATTGTTTTTCACAAGAGAAGTTGGAAGACAGGTTTGACAATATATCTAGATAGACTTGCTGAAAATCAACTTTCATGATTCTTTCCACGGTTGTAAGCAGTGGAAAAAATACTAACAAGATGCTGTCGGATGTACATCGTGTTGAAAAGATAATTGATGTTTAATTGACTACAGTCAATTCTTAGTTAAGTAGAGCTTAAATCTATATAGAATTCAATAGCATTAAGTACTAATAAATTGGGCAACTTTGCACTTATTGCTGTATTAGATATTCCTAAAATCGTTTTTGAATTAAGAGGAGCTGGCCACGCTCCCCTTGGTTGCTATCAGTTGATAAACCGAGTAGGAAAGTTACTGAAAATAGCATCGACTTTATTTAGATGCTTGAATTGCTTAGGCGTGTTAACTGTAAAGCACCAAACCTGATAGCCGGCTTCTTGTAGCTTTTGTATATGTGTTGCGCTTGTCCAACGATAATAGAGATGGCAGCTAAATGCGTTAACCTCTTCAAGTAATGACCAGACACATGCGGAAAGTCTTTTCCCGATAACGCCCAATTTATATCCTGGACAATGGGTGTGTAATAAACGCATCACTTCATGGTTAAAACTGGACAAGAGGATATTCTCTTTATTTAATGTGCTCTTGTTGAGCGCTTCTACCACTTTGTCGACAACCATTTTGGTATTTTGAGTATCAATCTTAATCTCAATGTTTATGGCTAGGTTTTTCTCTTCAACTAGCTGCAACATTTCGTCGAGAGTAAGGATTCGTTCGTTGGTAAATTCTGCGTCAAACCAACCACCAAAGTCGAGTTGACGTAGCTCTTCTAAGGTGTGGCTATCCACTCTACCATGCCCGTTACTGCAACGATCAATGGTATGGTCATGATTGACAACCAACACGTGATCTTTTGTTGGTTGTACATCAATTTCGACCCAAGTAATTCCCATACTTGCTGCTGCTTGAATACTGGCCTTCGTATTTTCTGGGTGCGTGCCCGCAGCACCTCTGTGGCCAACAATTAATGGTGACATAGATTTACCTTAAGTATATAAACTTCCTAGATTTATATTACAGCACACTTGTCTATATGATGCGAAATCAACGTTGTGCGTATTAAACTGCGGATACTATCGGACAAAAATGTCATTTCAATGAAATCGATATGGAAAGAGCAAAAGAAGTCAACAGCTATGCAGGGATGCTGACTTCTTTCTAATTGCTGTTAGACGAACTATGGTTCAATTAAAAACGATACTGCAGGCCAGCCATCAAGGAAGTGATGTCGCCTGTACCTCCTGTTCCATTGTCACCAAAGTATTTTGTGGCGGTTAGGTTAAGCGAGGTTTGTGGGGCTAGATTGACACCAAAGCCAGCGGCAAGCAACGGTACGAGATCAGTGTTGCTTCCGCCAAAGTTGGCGTCTTGCATCACTTGATACGATAGGCCTGCTTTTCCTAATAAGTAAAACGCTGGATTTAGATCGAATTTCACCACGCCAGCTGCATCATAACCATAGTTATCAACGGTCGCGTACACTGTGTTGTTGCTATTTCGAATATTCGAACTACCTAAATAGTTGATAGAGCCTTCAAAGCCTGCGTGGACTTGAGGAGCTGTTTCGGTGAGAGCACCGACAGAAACACCGAGAGCGGTATCATCAGTGCTGGTGGAATAACCGCCATTATAGAAAACACTGTCATTGTTGGTAACACCAATATGACCATTGACGTATGGAGTAAACTCTGCGGCGTTGGCGCCGAAACTAGCAACTGCAAGACCTACGATTAATGCTTTTTTCATGTTTCACTCTTTGTGTTGTATTAGGAACTATCGACACCATTGCTGACAGCTCTAAAAGGATATTAGAGTGGAATGAGAAAAGTTCAATAGGCTTAAATCTTGCGCATAGAATTCGAAATAACTCATTGTAAATTCTATGAAAACTCAATGAAAAATATCTATGTTAGTATATGGGTAAGTCATTGTATCTTCGTGAGCTATTGAATCCTTATGTCATAGAAATTGCAGATACTTTTCTATGTTAAATTTCAGTGATTTTGCTCTGTTTCCAATCGCTAATGTAGTTACAATGACTTTCTACTTGATAATGAGAGCTTTTATCATTAAGCTTGGTTCTCATTCAACATACGTCTTTTAGATTTAGAGTAATTGATTGCTATTATGAGACTTTTCAAATCTGCAGTGTTGGTCGGGATGACCATCATGTTTTCTACCGCTTATGCCGACGAGTTTAACTCTGCTCAAGCAATTCAAAACCAAACCAATACTCACTCTGTTCAAAGCCAACAAAAAGTTGATTCTAGTGCAGATGCATCCATCAAGCTGAGAGCTGAAATCGAGCAATTAAAGCAGCAAGTAAATAATATGACGATCTATAGAGACCATTTATCTGCAATGATTGCAAGCCAACAGCAAGAAATGAAAAGTATTAATACTCAAATTGGCGAAATTAACCAAACACGCCAAGGTTTAGTGCCTTTGATGTACAAAATGATCGATGGTTTAAAGCAAATTATTGCCTCGAGCAAACCGATTCAAATCGAGCAACGAGAAGCACGCGTTAAAAAGCTGCAAACATTGATGTCACAAGCCGATGTGAGCGATGCAGAAAAGTATCGCCAAATCATAGAGGCGTACCAAATTGAGCTGGACTACGGGAATAAGCTACAACAGTATTCATCTCAAATAACGCTACCTACCGGTAAAAAAATAGAAGCGCAAATTTTGCATTTAGGTCGAGTTTCCCTTATCGCACGCAATCCTGACCACTCTCAATATTGGGTGTGGAGTGATGCAACACAAAGCTGGACGCCTGCTGATAGTTCAATTTCTCAAAAGCTAAATCAGGCGTATTTAGTGGCGAATAAGCAAGAAACGCCGAGTCTGCTAGAGTTGCCAGTATCCCTCAACGTAGCAAAAGGAGAGACGAAATGAGACTGATGAAAACGTTTTTGCTCCTCAGCCTTGTTGCTACTTCTTTCCAATCTTTTGCAAGCGATAGTCTGGTATCCAAAGCTAAGCTCGAAAATCAGCAGCAAAAAGCTCTAGACGAAAAGCGTCAAGTTGAATTCAAACAAACAGAACTTGCTTTGCGTCAGGAAAAAGTTGAGCTACTCAGAAAGAGGAACACGCTTCAGCAGCAAACTGACAAGTTAACCAAACAGTTTAGCTCTAATGAAACAAAGCTGGCAAAATTATCAGATACATTGAGGTTGCAGTCAGGCAGCTTAGGTGAACTTTTTGGTGTGGTTAGACAAAATGCCAAAGAGTTAGACTCTGATCTGAAACACTCCGTGACGAGTATTGATGCAAATAAATATTCTACAGTGGTCAGTCAAATTGTTGCGGCTAAAACCTTGCCTTCAATCGATCAGCTAACCGGATTGTGGAAAAGTTTCGAAGAGCAAATTGTTGCGAGTGGCCAGCTGGCAAATGTTCAAGTACCTTACATTGAGGGTAGCGGTGAGGTGAAAACGGTTCCAGCCATTCGGCTCGGTGCGTTTGGCCTAGTGACTGATAAAGGATATGTAAGCTGGAATGAAGCTTCGCAAGAAGCGAGGGACTACACAAAACAACCCGAAAACGGCCCAACACTTTCGTCTCTCGCAGCACTATCAAATGGCAAAATAGAGAACGTTGTCATCGATCCTTCGAAAGGTGAAATCTTAAATCAGTTGGGCGATGTGCCGAGTTTAATGCAGAGGCTACAACAAGGTGGGGTCGTCGGAGAAATCATTCTTGTATTGCTCGCTATTGGGTTAATTATTGCGGGTGTTCGAGGTGTGTATCTTTTCAAAGTGCAAAAACAAATTCGTAGCCAGCTAAAAAACCTAAAAACTCCTGCAGACAATCCGCTTGGTCGAGTGTTGAATGTTTACTATCAAGAACCGAATCGTTCCGTTGAAGCGTTAGAACTCAGGCTGCTAGAAGCTATTGTTGATGAGCAAGCCCATTTGGAGAAGGGTTTGTCGATGTTAAAGTTATTGGCAGCGATCGCTCCAATGTTGGGTTTACTAGGAACAGTGGCAGGTATGATAGAAACATTCCAAGTGATTACTCAGTTTGGTAATGGTGATCCGAAGGTAATGGCTGGTGGTATCTCGATGGCTCTCGTAACGACTGTACTCGGTTTGGTGTCTGCTATTCCGCTTCTGTTGGCGCACAACGTGCTGAGTTCACAAGCTGAAAAAGTCCGCACGATACTAGAAAAGCAAGGTATTGGTATTGTTGCTGAGCAAGCAGAGTTAGATAAAAACGGTGACAATCTGGAGAATGTAGAGAACTCTGAAAACTCCGTTGGGAATGTCGCATAATGAATTTTTCCACCTTCTTTCAATGGTTAGCTAGCTCCGATTTGCTATCAAACCCTTGGCTAGAATCTTTGCATCACTTTATGCAGCAAGGTGGTCAAGTATTGTGGTGGCTAGCTGGTGTTGTGTTCGTTTGCTGGCTACTCATTCTTGAACGCTATTTGTATATTTTGTTGAATTTTCCCAAGGAAAGGCAGGTATGGATTAATGCTTGGTTGGCCAGAGAAGATCATAGTTCTTGGTACGCAACGTCTATTCGTGATGGTTGGCTAGGTAAAGCACATATTCAGTTGCAGCAAAACCTAAGCATCATAAAAGTACTTGTTTCTCTTTGCCCAATGTTAGGTTTACTTGGAACAGTAACAGGAATGATCTCTGTCTTTGACGTAATGGCTACTCAAGGAAGTAGCGATCCTAAATTAATGGCGTCTGGAATTTCGTTGGCAACGCTACCAACCTTAGCGGGAATGGTCGCAGCACTTGCTGGCATGTTCGTGCACGCTCGTCTGTCTAAAAAATGTCGTATGTTAGAGCTTAAATTAGAAAAATCTTTAAGGAGTCGTCAATGAGACTTGGTCGACGTCATCATAAAACCGATGAAGCGCAAATCGATCTAACGTCTATGCTAGACATCGTCTTTATCATGTTGATTTTCTTTATCGTTACGAGCTCATTTGTCCGAGAATCTGGGGTGGAAGTTAACGCTCCCAAAGCGTCTCACGCCGTCAATCAAAAAAGCTCCAGTATTTTCGTCGCGATAACGTCTTCTAACGATATCTATATTGATAAGCGAATCATTGATCCAGAAAGAGTTCAGGCAACCATAGAAAACCTAATTATCGATAAACCCAATGCATCCTTGGTAATACAGGCAGATAAGCATGCCTACAATGGCACCGTTGTTGAAGTGATGGATGCGGCGAAAGGAGCGGGAATAAAGAACATTGCTTTGGCCGCGGAGAAACCCTAAATGTCTAGGTGGATCATAGCATTTCCGCTAGCCATTGTTGTCGCTATTGGCTTGTTTAGTTTTATGGCATGGATGGTCAATGATGGGGGCCATCGAGCCCCCAAGAAAAGTGATAGTCTGCAGTTCAATCTATTTATGACTCAGCAGGAAGAGCATGTACAAAGACGGCAGAGAACTTTGCCCAAACCGCCAAAAGCTGCGCCTGCGCCACCAAAAGAAACATCAATGTCAGTCGGTGCACCCAATCAACATTTATCTCAGCCAGCGTTGTCATCCCCTTCGTTCGCAGTTGCTGGTATTACGAGCTCAATTGACGGAATTAGCATCAATGCACCGGCTTTAGGAGGAATTGGCGGTAACCAACAAGCAATGCCTATTTATCGAATAGAGCCGGTTTATCCTACGGAAGCTCGAAAAAGAAAGATGGAGGGTTATGTAGTGTTGAGCTATAGCATTGATAAAGAGGGAAGAACAGCTGATATTAAAATAATAGAAGCGAACCCAAAACGAATCTTTGATAGAAGATCTATTCAAGCCCTTAGCAAGTGGAAATTTCAACCAAAGCTGGTAGATGGACACCCTGTCGAACGAGTGGGACTCACTCAAAAATTTGAGTACAAAATATCAAAATGAAAAAACCGCTAGTTTTCTTTCTTCTTACGTTAACCTTGGGCCTATGCGCGAATGTTTACGCTGAAACCCTAAGCCAATATACAATCAATAACGTTCAGCAAGCGAACCATTTGGCAGGTGAAAAAAAATATCCTGAAGCGATTAAGCTGCTGAGTAAACTAGCGTTAACTCGTAAGTATGATAAAGCGTATGTTGCAAGAATGTTGGGTGTCTTTTATTGGCAAAATAACCAGACTAAGTTAGCAATCGAGCAACTGACTTATGCAGTAAATAGCAAAGCCTTACAAGATTCTGAAGCTTGGACAACAGAAAAAATGTTGGCTGATCTTCTTTTGATGCAACACGAATATAGCAAGTCTCTACAGTATTACTATGCACTAACGAATAGCATTCCAAAGCAAGAGAGCGGAGAAGAGTTATGGCTGAGAATCGCGCAAGCGAATTATCAGCTAAGCCGTTGGAGCGAGGTGTTAATTGCTATGAAGCGTTATGATGACTATGGTTCCCAGCCAGCCGTTTCACCGTTGTCACTCAAACTTGGCGCGCAGGTGCAGCTCAAGCAGTGGGGTGGAGCTGAAACGAGTGCTAAAGGGCTGATTTCTTTAGAGCCAGCGAGTCTTAATTGGTGGCGCCAACTAGTGGCTATTCAGCTTAGACAGAATAACGCTAAAGCTGCATTGAGCACATTGGCGTTGGCTCAGTTGAAAGGACTACCATTGAGTCAGAAAGACATACAGTTGCTAGCTCAACTGTATGTGCAAGTGGGTATTCCTTTGCGAGCCGCCCAAACCTTACAGCAGCTTAAAGAGCTTGATTCAAATATAAACCTTCTTACCCAACAAGCGACCTACTGGCAGCTTGCTAAAGATTGGAATAGAGCGGAAAAAGCTTGGCTTTTAGCTGCACGCAAAGACGATAAATATCGTTGGAATGCTATCCAGATACTGATTCAACAAGGTAAAGACAAAGAAGCAATATCGGAGCTTGATAAGGTAACTGATTCCCATCAGCAAGCGAAAGTGGCGTTAGTTAAGGCTCAAGCCTATTACCGACTGGATGAGTTAAAACTGGCGTTAGTAGAAGCGAAACGTTCGGAAAAATTGAAAGGTAGTGAGAAAGCTCGCAGTTGGATAAAATACTTGTCTGCTCAAGTTAATATGTAATAGGAAATACCTTGAATCGAATGAATAAGTAGTGTGGCAGTATATACTCAAATTCCGCGTAGCAATTGTACAATAACTCTAATTTAATCTTAAGGTTATCCCCACAGCTCACTTCGTAAAGCAATAAGCAACTATGGGTAGGGAGAGATTTGTGCCATGACCAACCTCTCTTTATATCAATTGGAAATTAGCTTATATCATAAAAAACTTTGATAACCATCACTCAAGCGGCTATATCTAGATTGTAAATTAAATGTAAATAAATTGTTATTATTTGGTTTTGTTATTGACATTTAATGATTTTTAGAAATTGCGAGACTTTATCTCTTTATCAATCAACCGCGTATGGGAAATTGATGATTAGGTGGATAGCCCCATGGACAGAATAAAAAGGCTCAAATCGCCGAATAGAACAAGCTACTTAAAGGGTGAAATCTCTCATTCGCCTGTGAATGGTATTTACCTGAAAAGAGGGAGCTTGCACGCTACTCAACATCTAAATATTTCTCGCTCTATCTGCCGTAAAAAGGTTTACGGGGCAACGATTGTAGAATTCGCTATTGTCGCCAATGTCTTTTTTC
This sequence comes from Vibrio sp. A37, assembly GCF_059777565.1. Lineage (NCBI taxonomy): Bacteria > Pseudomonadati > Pseudomonadota > Gammaproteobacteria > Vibrionales > Vibrionaceae > Vibrio > Vibrio sp. A37. The sequence continues at coordinate 264,806 of NZ_JBLNLI010000002.1, forward strand.
TAACTCTTATGACAGCCATCGACCTTGCCTATTTCGGTTATGTAAAACTTACGATGCAACACGCGGTTCGAGAAGGCGCAAGATACGCAATAACCGGACGTTCTGACCTCGACCCAGACGGAACCAATGACCGATCTGCGGCGATACTAGAAAAGATCTCTAACTCTTCAAATGGATATTTAGCTAAAGTTAGTGATCAAGATGATATTCGGGTGGAGGATATTCATGGCAACGCGGTTGCGGGTTTTGGTGCAGCAGGGGAGATTGTAGCCATTCATATCGATTGTACTTGGCCGACAGCAAGCCCGTTTATTTACCCGATGGTTACTGGGGGACACTATCAGTTTACCGTCAGTGCAGCCATGAAAAATGAGGCATTTTAAGGTGACGTTATGAATAATTACAAATACAAAACCTTAAAGAAAAGCCAAAAAGGTATGGCTGCCGTTGAGATGACATTCGTTACACCAGTCATATTTCTTTATTTAGTTGGCGTGTGGGAGCTGACTGAAATGATTCAGGCAAACAGCATCATAACCAGCATAAGTCGTGAAGGGGCAAACCTAGTCGCTCGCAGCAGCTCTGAGACACCGCAGGAAGTCATGACCATCATTGCAACGACGTCAAGTCCGCTAGATCTCGACTCAAATGGAATCATTTATATTAGTCAAGTCATTGGGCAGGCAGATGCTGATCCTTACTTGAATGCTCAACATCGATGGTTAGATTTCGGCCTAAATTCAACGAGCGGTGTGTGGGGCGGGTGTTCTAGCTGGGACGATGAAGGTGAGTGTGAACTGCCTGACGAAGTAGCAAGCAAGCCAATACTTTCTGATTTCCCAATCGACTTAGCAGATGGTGAGACGGCATACGTCGTTGAAGTTTTTTATGACTATATTCCGTTTTCTAATTGGGTGTATGAAAGCAACTTTGTTATTCGCGATACTACTTACTTGTGAGGGATTCTAAAATGACTAAGAAATTGAAAACCTTCAGAACCCTCAAAAACAAAGGCTTAGTCGCGATAGCATCGGTAGTTGCTATGCCATTTCTTGTATTAGTCACTGGGATGGCTATAGATACGGGACGAGCATATTTGGTTCAAGCTAAATTGTTCGCTGCAGTTGATGCAGCTAGTATTGCTGCCGCCAGAGCGGTCGCGGATAGTGAATCTGCCGCAGCCGCAGCAGCGACAAAATATTTTAATGCAAACATGCCCAGTGGTTTCCATAAAAGTAGTGCTCAAATAGAAACAATTGGTTTTACTAATGATGCGGATGGCAATATTTCTATCGATATTTCCGCTTCTTCAAATATGTCTAACACGTTTTTAAGCTTCGTTGGCTACAGCTCATTTAATTTGGCTGCTCAGGCTCAAGTTGTTCGAAGGCCAGTCGATTTAGTTCTGGTTGTCGATAACACGACTTCTTTAAGGTTGGGGGCTATAGGGGATGTTACGGACGATGTGGTAGAGCGTTCAAAAGACTTTATTGGCAAATTTCACCAAGGTTTCGATAGAATTTCACTGGTTAAATACGCATTTGGTGCTGAAGTACCTGTGGGGTTTACGGTTGCGAGAGGTCATGACCGAAACCAAATTACGACGGAGATAGATGCGTTTGAGTTTGGTGATCTTTCAAATCCCCAGTACACCAATGCTTCCGAAGGCTTGTATTTGGCGTTGGAACAATTAAGAAATGTCACTAATCCAGCTAATTTACAGGTCATTATCTTTTTTACCGATGGCGCTCCAAACACGTTTGCTTCGAACTTCGAGTTTACCGACAGCAATACTTATGCTGGTGCGATTCGTTCAAGTGATGGCTCAAGCGGGACTCCAAGAGGTTTATGGGAACACGACAGCATAGCTACACGGTTATCAGGTAGTGGTTATCACGGTAGTAATATTGACGATAACTTGGAAGCATTACCAGATTATTATACTGCGCATGATACTGGCGCCACCGAATTTAATGTCTTAAATCCATTTCATCCAACAAGACCGGTTAGCCAGTATAATCGCTTTACTCATTCAGCCAATGATTTATACACCAGAGTGAACCGCGTTGCCCGCAACTTGGTTGAAGATATGGCGGAAGCCGCTAGAACTGAGGGGATCTATGTATTTACTCTTGGATTAGGATCCTCGTTAACGTCTGCATCTGGCCCTGATAATGAACAAGGTGAGGATTTACTGCTACGGATGGCGAATGACCCTGCGATGTTGGACGATGCGGGTTTGGCTGCTGATTTCGATGCGAATCAATTGCAGGGAGTATACTGTCATGCGGTCAATGAAGATGCACTAGGGCCTTGTTTCGATGAAATGTTAGATGTGATAATAAGACTAACACTCTAACTTTTCTTACCTTTGTTGGCGTTTGAATATTTGATGAAGTACTTTCTGATATTTCCTTCAAGTACTAAAATGTCTTCGCAAATCACTTCTACTTGGGATTCTACATCTTCTTGATTGGTAGTAATCTTGTTAAAGGTATCTACCAAATTCACCAAGTCCTGCTTTAACCTTTCAAATTCAGTGAGAGAGTCTGACTTCATGTCAAAAATCCTAGTGAGTCTATAAGACTATTTAAAAGTGATAAAAAGTATATTTATAAGCTAGTGTATTTTGCTAACGATAACAAACTGATTTCATATTTAGCAATAGATATTTTAGTTTTATTTCTCACGTCAACGTGGTCTTGAGAAGAGGCGACAACTAGTGATTGTTCTGTCAGAACTGAGATTTTGCTGCAAAGCCACAGCGGGTGTCAAAAGTCTATTTTCCATATTGTCGAATAATTATTTGTTCAGGGTAGTTACCTAAATCTTCGATTCAGTTTTCTTTGATGTAACTTTTTCAGTAAAGATCTTAAGTTAATATTATTAGCTACCCAAATTAAGCAAGTTTGATATTATCTTCGTCTCTATATGACGTTATTTGGCGAACTAAGATGACAGATAGTAAAAAAATATTCATAGCGTTAATTGTATATATAGTTAATCCTCTTGGGGGAATGATAATAGATATGTATGTCCCTGCTTTGCCGGACATTAAAGTATTTCTACACACTACAACTAACCTTACCCAATGGACATTTACCGTTGCCATCCTTGGTTTTGGTTTGGGGCAGCTAATATCTGGTCCATTATCAGATATTTATGGCAGGCGAAAAATAATACTAACAGGAATAGTCATTCAGCTTATTCTTTTTTTGGCCTTAGTTTATGCAAGTAATATACACCTATTTATTTTTCTAAGAGCAATTCAGGGTCTATCAATCGCTTTAATATGTATACCTGCTCGAGCAATTATAAAAGATATATATAGTGGCGACCAATTTAAGAAAGCTATGAATTGGGTGACGACGACTTTTGCGATGGGCATGATTTTATCGCCTTTTTTAGGTAGCTTATTAACAGTTTATCTTGGTTGGCACTCTGTATTTTGGTTTTTATTTGTCTATGTGTTGATTGCGGGCTTACTTATTTACTTTGTTGTACCCGAAACTAAATCTGACAATGCGACTTTGCTCGTGAGTAATGTAAAGAACAATTACATCGAATTGTTTACCCATAAGCGTTTTGTACTAATGATGTTGATGGCTGGAACGTTCAGTAGTTCATTGCCAGCATTCAATACTATCGGTCCTTTCCTTATCCAAGATGTCATGCATCTGTCTGCGCTAGACTACGGCAGAATTGCTTTGCTGCTTGGAGCGAGTTGGTTTCTTGGTAACTTACTAAGTCGTGCATTATTTCATGTATCTAGAGTAACAAAAACGATCGGTTGTTTTTTGGTTTCGTTATTGTCGGTTATTGGCGTCATTGCTTATTTGACTTACGGTGGCACTTTAAATCTATTTGTATTGGTAGCACCACTTGTTGTCGTAATTTTTTCTGCCGCAATACTGTTTCCAATCTATTTGGGCGAGTTGATCTCACCTTACGGTCATATCGCAGCCACTGCAAATTCAATCGTCTTTTCTGTGTCTTGGTTTATGAGTGGTCTACTGAGTTACTTAGCGGGAATGTTAAACGTGCATAGTGTTGTGCCGTTTTTATTTCTACTACTTATCAATACCTTGTTCGCAATTGTCATGTTTATTTGGATTGAGAAGAAAACGGTTGCACATACAGAGTGTCGAGGGTAGAGCGCTCATATAATTGAACGCTCTTTGCGAATGAGAGACTTTGATTATGCTGCAACTAGAAAAAACAGAGTGGTAACCACAAGTGCAACGATTACGTATGGAAACTGAGTGATGGCATGTTGCATGGCAGTACAACCTGATCCTTGTGCTGAGATAACGGTTGAATCACTAAAGAAGCAGGAGTGGCTGCCAGCAGCAGAAGCGGAAAGCAGCGCTCCTATTGTCAGATGTAACGGTACATTAAGGTGTGCAGCGAGCGGGAACACGATTGGCATTGCTACTGCAAACACGCCCCAAGAAGACGCGGTAGCGAAAACCAAAGCGCCTGTGACCAAAAAGATCACCGCTGGAAAAAACTGTGCTGATAAGTGTGGCCCGACGGTTTCTATTACATATTGTGTTATGCCTAGTGAATCGTTGACGTGTTTGAGCATGAAGCCACCAATGACAGTAGCCAATGGTAATAACATTACCTTTATTCCGTCATAGATAGCATCAAACATCTCATTCATGGTGATCAACTTTTGGACGCCATAAAAACAAATAGTAAATGCTATCGCGACAAAAACCCCAGCGAGCAAATCAATATCGAAGTACCAACTTGCCAAGACAAGAACAACCATTGGTAGCAAGAAGTTGATTAATCCCATGGTAGAGTTCGAATGTGCCTTAATATCCGAACCAAAATCAATATCTTTAGCACCGTCTGGCTTTGGTTTTCCAGCTCTCGCTCGACGCTCTGCTATTTTCATTGCTCCTAGGTCGGGTAGTTTTTCAGTCGCGACCAAAAACACCACAATAAGCGTTACCCAGCCATAGGCCATAAAAGGTATCGACTTTATGTATTCGTTGATACCTTGCCCGGAGGCGGCGACACCGTTGGCCTCTAGAAGAGAGCTGAAAAATACTGCCCAAGTTGATATTGGTACAATGATGCAGATTGGGGCGGCGGTAGAATCGACTAAATAGGCCAGCTTTTCTCGAGACACTTTGTAGTTATCAGTGACTTTTTTCATTGAAGACGAGATTGCAATAGCGTTTAAGTAGTCATCAATGAAAATAACAATGCCTAATATAAAGGTCATGAGTAAAGATTGCTTTCGGCTTTTGATTTTAGTTACAAGAACGTTACTAAAGCTTAAAATACTTCCCCCTTTTTCGAGAATTGCAATAAGTCCGCCCATCAGGCCACAAACCAAAATAATCCAAGCGATGGTATCGTTAACCATCACTTCCATAGAAATATCGACGATTTGTTTAACAGCGTTGTCAGGATTGAGCATCAAGGCTCCGACGATCGTTCCACAGAAAAGTGCTTCCACGGTCCGGTGAGTAGTCAGGGCGAATATCAGAACTAGAGCGGTTGGTAGCAGGCTAAGCCAGCCATACTCTTCTCCTTTTGGATGAGTAAAGCCGATATAGGTGAATAAGCTGAAGGTCAGTAAAACCGCCAAAACTAGCATAGCGTGTCTATTGAGATACTTATCCGGTGTATTTAGCACCGAGATTAGAGTGTTCATAGTGTTCTCCTTAAGCAGAGTGAAGCATCCAGTCGATCTCTAGTGGTGTAACGACTCGCTCGAAGTCGGCAAGTTCGCTGCGTTTGCAGGCTAGATACAAATCAATGAAGTCGCGAGAAAACTGCTTGGGCAACTCACTATTATCGAGCTCATGGAGAGCTTCAGACATACGTATGGGTAATGGTTGTGTGGGTTCGTTTAATGGAGGGGGGCAATCTGTAGCGCTAAACACAGAGCTAGATAGAACTCCGCTCAAAACTGTTGCAACTAACAAATATGGGTTTACGTCAGCACCCGCTATTCGGTGCTCAATACGACGATTTTTAGGATCGCTAATTGGTACACGAAAAGCGACACCGCGGTGGTTCTCACCCCAGTTGGCAGCGGTCGGAACATAGGCTCCAGGGGTAAACCGTCTATAAGAGTTCACATTGGGGCAGAGTAATGCCATTGTTGCGCTAGCTTGAGCCAGCATTGCCGCTAACGTTTGGTAGAACAGATCACTTTCCGAGCCGTCCGCCTGTGAAAATAGGTTGATGCCTTCGCTATCAAGCAAACTTAGGTGTACATGTTGTCCATTTCCTGCCTGATCATGAAATGGCTTCGCCATAAACGTTGCATCAAAGCCGTGTTGGTGGGCAACTTGTCGGATTAAACGTTTCGCATAAATGATGTCATCACAAGCTTTTAATACGTTACTAGAGTGGTTAAAGTTAATTTCAAATTGCCCGGGAGCCGACTCAGAAAGTGCACCAGAGGTGTTCAAACCTTGTACATCGGCTAATTGATTTAGGTCTTGCAAGAATTCAGAGTAATCGTCTAGTCCGTCAAGATGATACACCTCTGTTTCTGTTTCTCGGGTTTGCTTTGTCGGGTTTATTGCTGTTTGCAATTCACCGTTTACCCCTCTTTTCTTATCTACCAAATAAAACTCAAGTTCAAGCGCTATGACAGGATACTGCCCCTTGTTGTGCAACTCTTGAAGCATGTTTTCCACAATAGTTCGAGCAAATAAAGGGTGTGAAGTTGAGGTATTGTCATTGGTCATCGTGAGGAGTACTTGACCAGTATTCGGGCTAGTGGAAGGAATAAGCGTATTTGGAATGGGAAAACAAAGATGATCTGGCTCACCTAACTTTTCTCCTAAACCCGCAGATTCAACCACATTCCCTTTCGTGTCTAGAGATATTGTCGATAAGGGTAAAGCAACGCCTTTGGAGAGTTTGGTAAGCGCGCTAATTGGGATTCTTTTTCCTCTTGGAGTAGCATTAATGTCGGTAAAAACTAAATCAATATGTTGTCGGTTTGGCCACTTCTCTTTAAAAGTTGCCACTTCCTTTAAGAACGAATCCACGAATCTCTCCTTTGCCGTATCAACTAACGAAATGTGTGAGCGTGCTTTGAGCAATTAAGTACACGTTCAGGTCATGAAAATTTGTAATCGTGTTCGATATATCTAACATTAAATTTAACTAACTAGTAACATTTGAATGGTTAATGCTCAATATATATTCCATTTCTCATCAAGCCAGTTCAATTAAATGTGACATAAGTCTCTAAAAATCTTATTTTTAAAATATTATGTTGAATATATCGAACATGAGTTGTAGTGTTTTTGTTAAATAAAAATGTCATTGGGTTATTTTGATGGACGCTAATGTTTCACCGGTAATCGGCATTGTCACGTGTTCTAAAACGTTGGCTGGCTATGATATTCAAGCTGTAAATGAGTTCTATATTGACGCGATTAAACAATTTGGTGGACTGCCGATATTGCTACCCAGTGGCACTGAGAGTGCTCACGTTAAAGCGTACGCTGATTTATGTGATGGATTACTGTTTCCTGGTAGCCATTCAAATGTAGAGCCTAGTCGTTATGGCGCATCTCATGAAGAGACGTATCTCGATAGAGATAGAGATGAACTATCCCTTAATCTAATAAGAATGGCTCTTGATGCGAACAAACCTTGTTTAGGGATATGCCGGGGTTTTCAGGAAATGAATGTCGCACTTGGTGGAACTTTAGAGCCTTTTGTTCACGAGGCTGGTTATGGTGACCACAGAGAACGCGCGACTGAAGATTTCAGCGAAAAATATGCGTCATCGCACTCTGTTGTTGTCGAAGAAAAAAGCATGATGGCGAATTGGTTATCTGAATCTAGCAAGTTAGATTCGGATAGTCGTTTACTCGAAGTCAATTCGTTGCACTTTCAAGGTGTGAAACACTTGGCATCAAACTTATCAATTGAAGCCAAAGCATTTGATGGACTTGTGGAAGCTTTTAGCCTTCCCGATCACAAATATTTTATCGGTGTGCAGTGGCACCCAGAATGGAACGCTATTCACAATTCGTTCTCTCAGCTTTTGTTCAAAAATTTTATTATGGCTGCTTCTAATAATAACTAGGGCAGTTGCATGGAAAATGAACAAATAGGTAAAAGTATTAGTAGGTTAAGAAAAGAGCACGGTCTTTCCCAAAGGGAGTTAGCGGATAAAGCTGGAATTACTCATAGCGCCATTTCTTCTATTGAGAATGGCAAAGTAAGCCCTTCGGTGAGTTCGTTGCAAAAGATAGTGAACGTGTTTTCTTTATCTCTTTCTGAGTTTTTTACCATTGAGCATGAACAAAATGACGAAGCGAAAGTTGTCGTCAAACCAGAAGAACTTATTGAAATTGGTAATGATGCGGTGTCAATGAAGCTGGTAAGTTGCGGGAATAAATCACAAATTATTGGCTTTTTAATCGAAGAATATGCACCACATAGTTCAACTGGAACGGAACAAATCGAACATGAAGGAGAGGAAGTGGGCACCATATTACAAGGTGAACTTGAGCTCGAATATAATGGCGATACTTTTCAGCTAAAAGCTGGAGAGTCCTATATTATTGACACCACTTTACCTCATAAATTTACCAATCGAACTGATAAACCGTGCAAGTTGATTAGTGCACATACTCCGACATCGTTCTGATGTTTTGCGGTTAATTAATGTCTGAAGACTTGGGGACCAATATGAAAACTCAGCAAGAGTGGTTAGAAGCAAAAAATCGGTTAAAAATTGAATCAAATGCGTTTATCAATGGTGAGTATTGTCAAGCTAAAGCGGGTAAGCGCTTTTCGGCTGTAAACCCAGCCACTGGCGAAATTATTGCAGAAGTGACTAGGTGCACTTCTGAAGACGTAAATGATGCAGTTAAGTATGCTCGTGAAGCGTTTGATTTAGGGGAATGGAGTGATTCCTCGCCAAGCCACCGTAAACACGTTTTAGCTAAGTTTGCTGATTTAATTGATTCGCATAAAGAAGAGCTCGCTTTATTGGAAACGCTAGATACAGGTAAGCCCATTGCACACAGCTATTCTACGGATATCCCCGGTTCTGCAAATGCTATCCGATGGTACGCAGAAGCGATTGATAAGTGTTACGGCGAGGTTGCGCCAACCGAGAAAGATGTCCACGCCTTTATTGAACATCAAGCGATTGGCGTCGTGGCTGCCGTTGTACCTTGGAATTTTCCATTGTGGATTGCTTGCTGGAAGCTAGGCCCAGCCTTAGCTGCTGGATGTAGTGTGGTGTTAAAGCCATCTGAAAAATCTTCTTTGACCGCTATATATCTCGGTAAACTTGCCAATCAAGCCGGTATTCCTCAAGGTGTTTTCCAAGTTATCACCGGTTTCGGGCACGAAGTGGGTGACGTGCTAGCTAAACACCCTGACGTGAATTGCATTACATTTACTGGTTCGACGAAAGTTGCTCGCCAGTTGATGATAAGTTCGGGAGAGAGCAACCTAAAACGTGTATGGGCTGAAGCTGGCGGTAAAAACGCGAATATCATCTTTGAAGACTATCACGATCTTGATCGCGCTGCTGAAGCTGCGGCAGCAGGTTGTTTCTACAACCAAGGCGAAGTGTGTGTTGCAGCAACGAGGCTTTTAGTTCATGAAAACATCAAAGATGAGTTTGTCGACAAAGTTCTCTCTGCAGCGCAACAATTCCAACCTAAAGATCCGTTAAACCCCAGCTCAAGTATGGGGGCTTTGATAGACCAAGAACACAAAGATAAAGTTCTTCAATACATTAAGTTAGGTGTTGAAGAAGGAGCCACAGTGAAAGGTGGAGAAGACACTTTAGAAGTGGGCGCTTTCTTATCACCTTGTATTCTTGATGATGTTGACAACAGTATGCGTGTTGCACAAGAAGAAATATTTGGTCCAGTGTTATGCGTTATCTCTTTCAAAACTGAGCAGCAAGCTATCGAAATAGCGAATGACTCCATATATGGGCTCGGAGCCGCGATATGGACCGACAATATTAATCGTGCTCACCGAGTGGCGAAAAAGCTAGCGGCAGGGACGGTTTGGGTCAATAACTACAACGAAGGTGACATGACGGTGCCGTTTGGTGGATTCAAAATGAGTGGTAACGGTCGGGATAAATCGATTCATGCTATCGAGAAATTTACGGAAGTAAAAACCACTTGGATTCGACTACAGCCGTAGAGAAAGGCTTCTTTATAGTAAGTGAGAGAACATAAACAACGGTAATTACGCAAAGGAGAAGACGATGAATACCCATACTAGTTCCTATTACGCAGACTCAGTCGTTGATATGCCTGAATACCCTCAATTACGAGACAATATCGAATGTGATGTCTGCGTTGTTGGCGCTGGTTTCAGTGGTTTGTCGTCCGCTCTTCACCTGAGCGAAAAAGGTTATAAAGTTGTTGTTCTAGAGGCAACGAAAGTAGGGTTTGGTGCAACTGGAAGAAATGGTGGTCAAATCGTAAATAGCTATAGTCGAGACGTAGATGTACTAGAAAATCGCTATAGTGCTGACACGGCCAATGCGCTTTGTAGCATGATCTTTGAAGGTGGCGATATTATTCGCGATATTATCAAACGATATAATGTGGACTGCGATTTCAAAGCTGGAGCACTATTTGCGGCACTTAATAACAAGCAGCTTAAAGGGCTTGAAGATCAGAAGCTTAACTGGGAACGGTTTGGTCATAGTGAGCTGAGTTTATTAGACGCTAACGAAGTTTCAAAAATGGTTGGTAGCCAAGTTTACGTTGGCGCAATGCTCGATATGCGTGGTGGGCATATACATCCCTTAAAACTCGCGCTAGGTGAAGCGAAAGCGATGGTTTCTTTGGGAGGACAAATATTTGAACATTCAAAAGTTGTCAAATTAGACAAGGGCATGCACCCCGTTGTACATACAGAACATGGTCAAGTGAAGGCTAAATTTGTAGTCATGGCTGGCAATGCTTATCTCGGAGGTATTGAGCCAAAAATTAGCAATAAGGCTATCCCATGTGGCACACAAATTGTTGCGACCGAACCGTTATCTGACCAACAATTAGAAACAATCCTTCCGACAAATTATTGTGTAGAAGACTGCAATTATCTGCTCGATTACTTCCGACTCACCGCCGATAAACGGTTGCTATTTGGTGGGGGAGTCGTATACGGAGCTCGGGACCCGAAGAATGTAGAAGCGATGATTCGCCCGAAAATGGAAAAAGTATTCCCTCAACTGAAAGGTGTGCGAGTGGATTACGCTTGGACGGGAAATTTCTTGCTGACTTACTCCCGTATGCCTCAATTCGGTGCTTATGATAACAACTTTTATTATTTACAAGGGTATAGCGGGCATGGGGTGACCTGCTCTCACTTGGCAGGAAAGTTACTCGCTGAAACGTTATCCGGTCATTCTGAGCGATTCGATGCATTTGCTTCCCTAAAACATTACTCATTCCCTGGCGGTAGGCATTTTCAAGTTCCACTAACAGCATTGGGCGCTGCGTACTACAACTTGCGAGATAAGTTAGCAGTTTAATATTCCGTTAAATACTCCATTAATTGATTATCCGGTGAAGCCGAGTTTTAAGCTTGGCTAGGCCGCTGTGCGACAAATAAGGAAATTCTCATGAGTAAAATCGTTACTTTCGCAGTACTCCAGTTTTCAGTCACTTGGGATTTACAAGATAACTTAAAAAAATTCTCTGAAGCGATTCGCACTGCTGCCAAGAATGGCGCGAACGTTATCCTACCTCAGGAGCTATTTGCCGCGCCATATTTTTGTAAGAAGCAAGAAGCTAAGTATTTTGAATTGGCGGAATCTTGTGACAATAGCAAGCTCATTGAACATATGAGTGCGTTGGCTAAAGAGCTCAATGTGGTGATTCCAGTGAGTTATTTTGAACGCAGTGGGAATACATTTTTTAACTCGCTAGTCATGATTGATGCCGATGGAACAGTGTTAGAAAATTATCGCAAGTCACATATCCCGGATGGCCCCGGTTATAGTGAGAAGTTTTATTTTAGCCCTGGAGATACAGGGTTTAAGGTGTGGGAAACTAAATTTGGCAAATTTGGCGCTGGTATTTGTTGGGATCAATGGTTTCCAGAACTGGCCAGAAGTTTAGTGTTAAATGGCGCTGAGGCGATATTCTACCCAACGGCCATTGGCTCTGAGCCACAAGATGCGAGCTTAGATTCTCGGGACCACTGGCAAAGAACCATGCAAGGTCATTCAGCGGCAAACTTAGTGCCGGTACTTGCGTCAAATCGTACAGGAACTGAAGTAGATGACGGAATAGAAACAACTTTCTATGGCTCGTCATTTATCACAAACCATTTGGGTGAAAAAATCACCGAAGCAAGCCGAGATCAAGAAGAAATTATTTACGCCAAATTAGATCTAGATGAAGCAAGACAAGCACGCCAGTCTTGGGGGATATTTAGAGATCGTAGACCTGATCTGTACACTGATATCATGAAATTGTCCGTTTAAGACCGGAGGTGGTATGAAGTTGGATTCAACCCCAAAACTAGACGGATTTACCTTTCCGGCAGAATTCTCTCCTATTTCTAACGTCTGGTTGGCTTGGCCAGAGCGTCCAGATAATTGGAGAGAAAATGCGCTACCTGCACAAAAGAATTTCGCTCGAGTAGCTAATGAAATAGCCAGAGTGACAGCGGTGTCCGTGGCTGTAAGTAGAGAACAAATGTTCAATGCACGCAGATTACTTGATAGCGGTATTGAAATTGTAGAGATGTCTTATAACGATGCATGGATGAGAGATATCGGCCCAACGGTTTTAACTGATAATTTGGGTAACAAGCGTGGTGTTAGCTGGCAGTTTAACGCTTGGGGTGGTGAATTCAACGGACTTTATTCAGATTGGACAAAGGATAACCTCGTTGCATCACAGGTTTGCGACTTGTTAGGGATGGATTATTACCAAGCGCCATTTGTGCTGGAGGGAGGTGCGATTCATTCTGATGGAGAGGGCACACTCTATACTACAAAGGAGTGCTTACTCAGTTCGGGTAGAAACCCTGATCTATCCATTGAACAGATTGAAGGGTATTTAAAAGAGTACCTAGGCGTACGCAAAGTCGTTTGGTTAACTCATGGCTTGTACAACGATGAAACCGATGGTCACATTGACAACCTTATTCACATTATTGGGCCAGCTAAAGTGGTGTTGAGTTGGACAGATGATTTGAATGACCCTCAATATCAGCGTTCTTTGCTCACGCTTCAAGAACTACAGAAACAAACGGATGCTAACGGAAGACAAATAGAAGTGATCAAATTGCCCCTGCCGGGCCCACTTTATTATAGCTGTGAAGAAGTACAATCGATATCGCACTCTGACGGTATGCAAAGAACTGAAGGTGAAAGGTTAAGTGCTTCATACGCAAATTTTTTGATGGTTAACAAACATATATTTTTGCCTCAATTTGGGGATAAATATGATCGGAAAGCTGTCGAAATTTTGTCATCTTCTTTACCAGAATATGAAATAGTACCTATTCCTTCGCGAGAAGTTTTACTAGGAGGAGGGAATATCCATTGCATCACACAGCATATTCCCGCGTAGCTTTTGAGACTAATAACAAAAGGTTGCACCCATGAAAGATATCAACAACTCTAGTTTGCTAGCAGTATTAACAGAAGAAACCAATCAAACTATACAAGTATCTAACCCTGCGAATGGTGAAGTCGTCGGTTATGTACCCTTTCAGAGTGAAAACGGCATTATCGATGCGATAGAGCGCTCCCACAATGCTCAACGCACTTGGTCTGAATTACCTGCAAAATTACGGTCAGAAAAACTGAATAAGTGGTATCAGTTAATTATTGAAAACCAAGAAGATTTAGCTAGAATTTTGACGAGCGAGCAAGGAAAACCATTATCAGAAGCTCGCGGTGAAGTCTTATATGGCGCAAGCTTTATCCAATGGTTTGCCGAAGAGGCGAAGCGAAGTTATGGCGAATCAATTCCCGCGCCGACGCAAGACAAAAGAATTGTCACCATCAATCAGCCTATTGGTGTGGCGTGCGCTATTACGCCTTGGAACTTTCCAATCGCAATGATTACACGTAAAGCTGCGCCTGCATTGGCTGCTGGATGCAGCTTTATTGTTAAGCCTTCTGAACTCACTCCCATGTCTGCATTTGCTATTGCAGAACTTGCCTATCAAGCGGGGATAGAACGCGACATTCTGCAAGTTGTCCTGGGAGAGACACCAGAATCCATTGGCGAAATTTTCTCCACACATCCTTTGGTACGGAAGCTGTCTTTTACTGGTTCAACGCGCGTTGGCAGTATATTGATGAAACAGTGTGCGGGTGATATCAAGCGAACTTCAATGGAATTGGGTGGCAATGCGCCGTTTATTGTGTTTGAAGATGCCGATATCGAACAAGCGGTTCAAGGTGCTATTGCTTCCAAGTTTAGAAATGCAGGGCAAACGTGTGTTTGTGCCAATCGATTTTATGTCCATTCCAGTGTTTACGATAAATTCGTTACCAAATTCGATACTGAAGTGAAGAAGCTGAAGGTAGGCAATGGTTTAGAAAACGATGTGGATATTGGTCCAATTATAAGCGTTAAAGCGAAAGAGAATATACAAGCAATAATTGATTGTTTCATTGAGCAAGGTGCTTCCCCTGTTTCTTCGCTTAAGCATCTAGATGGTCAGTTTATGAATCCAGTGATACTGAAGGATGTTAAGCACGGAATGAAAGGGGTGCAATCCGAGATCTTTGGTCCTGTCGCTCCTGTCATTCAGTTTTCGACTGACGAAGAGCTTATCGATATGGCCAACGACACAATCTATGGTTTAGCGTCTTACTTTTATAGTCAGAATATTCACCGTGTTTGGAAAGTTGCCGAGGCATTAAAGTATGGCATGGTTGGTATTAACGAAGGCATGATTTCGACAGAGGTTGCCCCTTTTGGTGGTGTCAAACAATCAGGAATAGGCCGAGAAGGGGCGAAACAAGGATTGGAAGAATACATGGATGTGAAATATCTATGTTTTGGTGGCATGTAAAGTGGTTGGTAAAACTATAACGGCGAGGAAGAAATCAATGACAAACAACTCATGGCATGAAAGAAGAAGTCAAGTTATTGCAAATGGTATGGGAGCTGCCTATCCACTTTATGTCGCTAAAGCAAATAATGCCCACGTTTGGGATATTGAAGGAAATCAATATATCGATTTTGCGGCAGGCATAGCTGTTACCAATACAGGACATAATAACTCTCGCATTACGGAAGCAGTAAAGAATCAGCTCGATCAATTTTCGCACACTTGTGCGATGGTTACGCCTTATCCATCCTTTGTTGAGCTGGCAGAAAAGCTAACAGAGATAGCGCCAGGCAAGTCGGCTAAAAAAGCTATCTTTCTCACGACCGGTGCCGAAGCTGTCGAAAACGCGGTGAAAATAGCCCGCGCTCATACAAAGCGCAGTGGCGTTATTGCATTTAAAGGCGGGTTTCATGGCCGGACTAATTTGGCCATGGGATTAACTGGGAAGGTTGCTCCCTATAAGGCTGGCTTTGGACCGTTTCCGGGTGAAATCTACCATGCGCCATATCCGAACGCGTTTCACGACGTATCAGTTGAGCGAAGTGTAAGCGCATTAGAGGATATATTTACCTGTGACATAGAACCAAGCCGTGTAGCAGCGATAATTTTCGAACCAGTCCAGGGGGAGGGAGGGTTTTATCAAGCTCCAGCTGAATGGGCACAGGCAGTTCGTGCGATTTGTGATAAGCACGGTATTATGATGATTTCAGATGAAATACAGACTGGTTTTGCTCGAACGGGAAAAATGTTCGCGACTGAATATCTAAATATCGAACCTGATATGATGACCATGGCCAAAGGTATTGCTGGTGGTTTTCCTATTTCAGCCGTTGTGGGTAAAGCTGAAGTCATGGACTCGGCCGGTGTGGGTGGTTTAGGTGGAACCTATGCTGGTTCACCATTAGGCTGTGTAGCGGGATTAGAAGTATTGAAAATCATCGAGCAGGACCAACTTTGCAATGCAGCCCTGAGTATAGGTGAGCAAGTAAACAAGCGTATGCTTGACTTAAAGCATAAGGTCGCGGTTATTGGTGATGTTCGAGCGATTGGTGCAATGATAGCGATAGAGTTCACTGATGCCGAAACAGGGGAGCCGTTACAGCAATTAACTAAAGATGTCATTGCTAAAGCTCAAGATTCAGGTCTGATATTACTTTCTTGCGGTATAAAGTCTAACGTTATTAGGCTATTGCCTCCGTTAACGATTGAGCATGAAGTTTTAATCGAAGGTCTAAGTAGATTGGAGCAGATTATTTTATCATTGACAATGAATTATTAAAAAATACATAACTTATTAATTTATCAGTAGTTAATGGTAACCCTTGCGATAATATGTTGTAAGGGTTATTTCTTTTTTAGAACCAACCCTCAAGAAAGTGCTACATTTAAAAAACGTAAAAGGAAATTACGGTGATTATTCACGATGAAAAAGTTTATTATTGCTCTAATTGCTTCTGTTCTTTGGGTAAATTACGCATACGCTGAAAAAGAGAAAATATCTTTTTGTTTTGACCCATGGCCTCCCGTTCATTCTCTAGATGGGACGGGTAAACCTATCGGATTATTTATAGATTTAGTCGATGTGATGTTCGTAAAAAACTTAGGCATGGAAGTGGAATATGTGCAACTTCCGTGGAAACGCTGTCAGTCATATGTAGAGCTTGGCACAGTTGACTTTATGATAACGACTAAGACTCCTGATCGGACTAAATATTCTACGGCCACTGATTACTCTGTGTACGATATGTACAACAGTGTTTATACCTATAAAGGAAACAAGAAACTAGATGCAATAAATGGTATTAAAGAGCCGAAAGATGTTGCGACTAATAACTTTACCGTTGTTACATATTTGGGAAATGGTTGGTACAAAAAGAATTTTTCTGAATATAAAATTAATACAACGTACCTCAATAATATTACCCCTGCAATTCAATTCTTAGCAACGAAAAGAGCGGATTTGTATATTGGTGGAGATATCGTGGCTAACTACCAAGTTAAACAACATAATTTGGAAGATAAGATAGTTCAAACTAAAGTTGGTTTTGATCCGTATTTAATGAAAATCATGGTCTCCAATAAATCTAAATACCTTAATAAAATGCCTGAAATAAATCAGGAAATTAAGCAATTCCTAGCTTCAGATCAATATGCAGAAATTGTTTCTAGGTATAGCTTAAATGATTCAAATTAAGCTCAACTATAGAGCGACATTTGGCCTACTCTTTTAGAGAGTAGGCTTGTTTATTTCTTGGGCGAGGTTTGTAAAATTTTCAGAGCGCAGTCAAAATCGAATTCCTCTAAAGCATGGCTGATACTTTTTAACTCAGAGTCGCTCACACCAATGATTTGGCTATTGTTTATTGTGCTAATGTAACTGAGTGCGCTGGTGTCACTTTGTTTGATTAGTTCAAATAATGTTGAGTATATATTTGGATCATAGTTGATATGAGCGTCTGTGTTATCTCCAACTGTTGGAGTGCTTTCACTTTGTCTGAAATCTGGATGAGAAGTTATACTCTGGATAACTACCTCTAGTGAAGAAACTAATTGCAATTGGGTCTGTAGGTCTTCAAGATTTTGTTCGTAGCGCTGACATATTTCATGCAGTTGATTCGCACCTAAGTTTCCAGCAACGCCTTTTAACGTGTGAACATATATCTTTCTAGCAGATATATCTTGGTTGTTGAGTAATCCTTTAACTTGGTCTATGTCTTTGTAACTCGATAAGAATCGTTTTACTAGTTTAATGTATAGATCTAGATTACCGTTTGTACGCTTAAGGCCCTCGGCAGTATCTATTCCGTCAATTTGAATTTCAATTTCTTGCTCAGAGGTATGGTCAACAGTGTCACTGATGGAAATCGGATTTTTTGGAGTTATCCATTTAGCTAGAGTGCTGAACATACTGCTAACATCAATTGGCTTGGCGATCATATCATTCATACCAACTTGGATAATATTTTCCCTGTCTTTTTCCATCACGTTGGCCGTCATTGCTATGATAGGTATTTCGGTATCAGAAAGCTCAGAGCGTATGTATTCAGTTGCTTCGTAACCATCCATAACTGGCATCTGGCAGTCCATAAGGATTCCATCGAATGGATTTTGCTGATATAAGTCGATAGCTACTTTGCCATTTTCTGCCACTGTCACTTGGATGTGCTGTCCCTCTAGTAGTTCAATGGCCACTTCTTGATTAATTTCATTGTCTTCAACTAAGAGTACATTTGCACCTGCGAGCTTTTTAACGTTCTCTACTAAATCGTGCTCATCTTGTTCATTTTGGCTTATGTGAGATGTTTCTACATCAAATAGATTGGCAATAGCGCTATATAGATTAGAGTGGATAACTGGTTTATCGACAATATAAGGAGTGGGTAAGTCCCTCTTGTGCATTGCTTCTGACAGCTCTTCTCTGCCATGTGCAGTCATCATAATCACTTTTCCATACCCCGAAAGTGTGTATCGTTTTTGTAGGTGCGCAATTAAGTCAACACCATTTTTTTTGGGCATTTGCCAATCGACGATGAGTAAGTCGTAAGGGGATGATTCGTCTATTTTCTGTTCAAAAAGTTGTAAGGCTTTATCAACGCTATCAACACTGGCGTTCTTCATACCGATCGAGTCAAGGATATCAGACACAATTAAACGAGCACTGGCATTATCATCGACGATCAACGCCGTTAACTTCTTAAGCTCTTCCGAAGCTATTGAGTTCGATTGGTTTAACGCTTGACTAATTTTGGCCTTAGTCGTGAATGTAAATGTGGAACCTTTTCCAAGCTCACTTGTTACCGATATATCTCCTCCCATAAGAAGGCTTAGCTCTTTACTAATCGCTAAACCTAGTCCGGTGCCACCATATTTTCTTGTTGTTGAAGTATCAGCTTGGGTAAATTTATTAAATAGCTTTGAGCATTGTTCGGGCGACATCCCAATGCCACTATCAGATACACTGCACCGTAAAGTAACGTGATCATTGACCTTTTCATCTAAAGCAATATGAATCTTAACTTCGCCCTTTTCGGTAAATTTGACGGCATTGTTAGCGAGGTTGATGATGATTTGCCCTAGTCTAAGTGGATCGCCAACTAGAGCTGTCGGTACATCATTTTCAATATGTATAAGAAGCTCTAGGCCTCGTTCTGATGCCCTTAATCCGACTAAGTTTGAGACATTATCCAAAACATTTTCTAAATTAAAGTCTACCGACTCTATATCAAGCTTACCTGCTTCAATCTTGGAAAAGTCTAAAATGTCATTGATTAAACCTAGTAAGCTATCTGCTGAAAGCTTAACCTTGTTAATATAGTTTCTCTGGGTTTTCGAAAGCTCAGTTTTTAATGCCAAGTAGCTCATGCCAATAATCGCGTTCATTGGTGTACGAATTTCGTGACTCATATTGGCCAAAAAATCTGATTTAGCTTGGTTTGCAGAATCAGCTTCGTCTCTAGCTTTCGCTAATTGTTTGGCAAATTTTTCTAAAGCGTTGTGAGACTTATTTGCCAAGATACCAAGCAGCAATAAGGTGATAACGAACATCAAACCACCAACAGCAATATATTTAATAAAACCACCTGAATTTTCGACAATATCTAACTGCTTGTCATAGGTTGGCTTTATATAATTAACCATTGTTTCGTATGAGCTATCGAGTTGAGCGAGCTGAGAGTTAATCGCTGTTTTTTTGCGTACCAGTTCTTCAAAAAGTGACAGATATCGACTACTGTTGAAAGTGATTTTTTCGATCGATATTTCTTCAGTTTGCGACACTTTTTGCTCACTCAATAACTGAACTGATTTGAGTGCATTATCTAGTTGATCTAGGACTTCTTCGGCCAGTTGCTTTTGTTGCACAGGTGACGTTGAAATGAAATAGTCTCTATCTAACTGTTGAGCAGAGCTAATATAGGTGTGCAGTGTTAGCAAAATTGTCCCGAAAGTCAGCTCGTCACTTATATTCTGTTGCTGAAGAGCTAGCTTTCCCTGTATATCAACGATTTTTTGTTGATAAAAATCCTTTAAGCTCAATGTGGAACGAGTGAGTTCATCACCTGAACTTTCCACTATTTGAGTTATATGACGTTTTTGGGAGTTCGAAAATTTAGCGAGGTGTTTCAATTGTATGCTGGTTGTAAGGTATCGATTGACAGAGTTTCTTACCAGCAGAATTTTACTCTTGGTTTCAGCATCATCTGTTTTTTTTAATAGTTGGCTAATGATGAGGTTAATGTACGAAAGCTCGTGTTGATATTGAGAAAATGCACGAAGTTGACCTGTCCCCATATAAGATTTTAAATAGCGTGTTGCATTATGGATATGCTCAATAATTTTTTGTGACTCAAGAGTGTTTTGGGTAATTGAGTCTAAATAAGCCCTTGTTTGGTTGACTTGGGCGATGCCTTCTTCGACCAATTGTTTATGCTTAAGTTGAATCTCATGAATAGTTGTTGCAACGACTTCCGCAGCCTCAAACATTTTGGCTCGAATTGAAACTGCGAGCGTATCTGTTGAGACATACTTTTTGTATTCTGTCGAATATTCATCTAGATATAATTCAACTTTGTCGCGTTCAATTGAAGGTGTAAGCTGAGCTAGGTTTTTAGCTTGTGCAATTTCAGCTAACATCTTGTTTGCTGTGTCTGTATTTGGAAGGTTAACGTAGCTTTGTTCAAGCAGTTTCATTTTGTCTATCGAGGACAAAATTTGCGCATTGTGGGCGTATTGGTCGACCGTATCAAACCGGTTGCTCAGGCTTCCCCAAGCGATGGCACCTGCTACAATTAGCAGGACGGAGGCCAATATAAATCCAGAAAGTATTCTCTTAGAATCGATCGAGTAATTGACGGGTTGCTTCATATTATTGGGAAATCCTTTATACGTCGTCCTTAAAAGACTCTTTTATTTTTATAATTTCACTCATTTTGCTGAGAAAAATGGACACTAAGTCTGGATCGAAATGTTTGCCAGCTTGTTCACTAAGAAAGGATTTTGCATCCTCAATGCGCCAAGCTGGCTTGTATGGTCGTCCACTGGTCAAGGCATCAAAAACGTCTGCGATGGCCACTATACGAGCACTCAAAGGAATTTCGTCTCCTGCAGTTCCGTGAGGGTATCCGCTGCCGTCCCATTTTTCATGATGATAAAGAGCGATCTCTTGGGCCATTTGCAGTAACTCAGAATCACTATTGCCGATAATATCTCCGCCAATTTGAACGTGTTGTTGCATCACTTCCCACTCTTCAGGATCTAATTTTCCAGGTTTTCTTAAAATGTGGTCTGGGATGCCAATCTTGCCGATATCGTGCATAGGAGAAGCATGAAATAGTAGCTCTATCCAATCTGCACTCACGTCTAGTTGTTGGGCTAAAAGCATCGAATAGTGACTCATTCTTACTACATGCATTCCTGTCTCGTTGTCTTTATATTCGGCAGCTCGGCCCAACCGTTGAATAATTTCTAAACGGCTTTTTTCTAGTTGCTCTGTCCTAAGTCTAACTTGACTAGAAAGCGCTAAATTTTGGTCATACAAGGAAATATGTGTTTTAACGCGAGCGAGTACAATCGGTGGGCTCACAGGTTTTGTAATATAATCTACGGCCCCAAGTTCAAATCCTTTCTGCTCATCTACCGTATCTGTTTTTGCTGTGACAAATATTATCGGGATATTCTCTGTAAATGGATTGGACTTAAGCTTTTGCGATACTTCATACCCATCCATTTCTGGCATCATGATATCGAGTAAAATTAGATGTGGTTTAGGTATGGTATTCGCTATTTGTATTGCTTTTGGCCCATTTGTCGCAGCCTTAATTCTGAAATCATCCGAAAGAATACCGGAAAGGGTATGTATATTATCCGGGATATCATCAACAATAAGTACGATAGGTTTTTCTTTTTGTTCTTGTTGCATCCTAAAACCTCCGCATTGAGTGACGCCGTAACTAATTAAGTGTGTTCGTTTAAAGTTTGACTAAGTCTTTATGAAAGATAGTTTTGTCTGGCGTTTATGCCATGTTTTATTGGGTGAGATGTGAGTTAATCATGGAGTTTATATCCATAAATAGAATAATTTGCGTTTGATCCATATTTGGAGGGCAGGGGTGGGATGAAACTGAAGAAAACACAAAACCAAAGCCAAGTTAGAAAACAGTACTACTGGCTTAACGTAAGAAGAGAATTAAAATCAGAGGGGCTAAATACTTTTGGCACCCTCTGATAAAATTATTTTAACGAAGGACAACAAAATTCAGCTCGCCAAAGGACCTTCCTAGCTCCACAGCATTTCATCGTGCTAAGTACCTCTTTCCCTGACATCTGGGGGTACGAATCGATAATTTGCATCTCTTTGTTCTGAGCGTTGCCCCGATAAACACGTATATGCGTGAATGTATCACTTAGACGTTCTGACAGCATTGCTTTTGAAAGGCAAATGCCAAAAACGTCGCGTGTCATTATTTTTTCCTTTAACCTTGCCATACTTTTGTTCCTTTGACTTTTTATACGTGTGGAACACGGCATTATGATTGTATTTTATTGCTCGCGAACGCCACACAGAGTCTTAATAATTTTTCACTAGATACATACTGATTATACCTCCTTGAAATTGCGCTTGCACAAATATTGTACAGTCTGTTGTGTGAGGTAGTGCATAAAACTTGATGTATGAAACTATATGAATTACTGACTATTAAATTTGCCTGCTAGCTGAGTGATATCTGACTGAGAGCTAGACTATTACTGAATGGGCTCCTACATTTTAATGATAAATGGATTAGTAGTTATTTGAGGTGCAAATGGATTGGGGTCTCCGTTCAGCGTTAGCTGTGGGCTTAGTTTTCTGTGCCACCTTAGTTGATGCCAGCCACTCAAGTTCACTAGATAAGTTAAGTTATGTGACCGAAGAGTACCCTCCTTACAACTACACCTCTGGTAACGAGCTATCAGGTATTGCAGTTGACTTGTTACTTAGAGCTTCTGAGATTTCTGGTGATTCCATATCTAAATCAAGCATTTCAATCTTGGCATGGTCGAGCGCGTATCGTGAGGCGTTGGTTAACAAGAATACCGTTTTATTCTCGACAACAAGAACTAAGCTTAGAGAGACGTTGTTTCAATGGGTAGGGCCTATTGGAAAAACTCGGATTGTCGTTATGGCTAGAAAAGAACAAGGCATCACAATTAGTTCTCCCGAGCAGTTGATGAATTACTCCATTGGTGTGATTCGTGACGATGTGGGCGAACAACTCTTGTTAGAACTTGGAGTACCAAGGGAGTCAATGCAAGAGCGCAATAATGCGCAAGCCTTAGCTAAATCCTTAAAAAAAGGTCGTATTGACCTCTGGGCCTATGAAGAAAATGTTGCTCGGTGGTGGTTAGAAAAGTCTGGTTATGAGCAGCAAGACTTCGAAAGTGTCTATCTGCTACAGGAAGGTGAATTGTACTACGCTTTTAATAGGAATATAGATAGCGTTTTGATTAATAAGCTACAACGAGCACTGAATATCATCAAAGAGAATGTTGGTCAAAACGGATTAACGGAATACCAAGTGATTTTGAATAAATACCGGTGAAGAAACTTTATGACAACTTCAAGCAGCACAATATTGACCGAAAGCGGCACAAATGAGTTAGAAATAATTGAGTTTCACTTAAAAAAGCAGCTACCTGATGGTGGAACCAAAATTTGTTACTACGGTATCAATGTAGCTAAGGTTAGAGAAGTGATTCAAGTGCCGGAAACAACGGACTATCCGAATGCTCAACCCCATATGATTGGTGTGTTTTCCTCGCGAGACATTTTAACTCCATTGGTTGATTTAGGTGGTTGGCTTGGTGTTCCAACCCCAAAAGACATTGAGAAAAAGTTTGTGATAGTGACGGACTTTAACAAGATGACCAACGGTTTTTTGATAGACAGCATTAGCCGCATTCATAGAATTTCTTGGAACGATGTTGAATCTCCAAGTCAATTTCTTGAAGCCGGGGAGCAAGACTGTGTCGTTGCCGTCGTGAGAAAAGACGAAAACCTCATTATGATTCTTGATTTTGAAAAAATTATTGCTGATATCAACCCAGAATTGAGCATGGAAAAATATGACATCACTGTTGACCGCTCGGTCGATCTTAATCAAAAAATGGTGGCTAAACGAAATGCTAAAACCATTATGGTAGTTGATGACTCTGCTTTCATTCGTAGCTTAATTCAAGACACTCTGTCATCGGCTGGTTTTAACATTATCGCTTGTAAAGATGGTGGAGAAGCTCATGAAAAACTTCTTGAGATACAGAAAGTATCTGAGGAAGAAAATGTTCCAATTTCAGAAATAATCAATGCCGTAGTGACTGACGTAGAAATGCCGAAAATGGACGGCATGCATCTTGTTAAAAGGTTGCGTGATAATGAAGTTTATACCGATTTACCGATAGTTATGTTTTCTTCGTTAATGAGTGAAGACAATAGAGCAAAAGCTTTGGCTCTAGGTGCCAACGATACGATTACCAAGCCGGAAATTGGTAAAATTGTGGCAATGATGGATAACTATATCTTTGGTGAAGAGTGACAATGTTTATTTTCTTTTCTTGGTAGGAGCTTGTTCGATTTGCAACGTTTTTTTACCTTAAATACCTATTCTTGCGCTTCAACGAAGTTTCAAAGTGAGTGAACAGGGCTTATATAAAGAATAAATGTGCGTAGATCCAGATTTGTGATTTATACAGACTTCCTAGAACAGAATCAGTCGACTTTACCTCGGATTCTGCCTCTTCATATCATTTGTGTATATACTAGTTGAAATTTGTTAAATATCAGGCGAATAGATGGAAAGCGTAATTATAATTTTTGTCCTGTTGGTCATATTTTTTATTTTGGCGCAAAAGAAGCTGGTTAAACAAGATACTCTCAATGAGTGTAATTACAAAAAGAAAGGCCCGTTACTCAACTTAAAACAAGGTGCTTTTTATAACGCATTAACAACGGCTGTAGGGGAAAATGGGGTAGTTATGACGAAGGTCGCCATGACAAGCGTTATTGGGCCAGAAGCAAGAAGCAAGAAACAATGGTTTGTTGCAAATCAGCGGATAGCCAAAAGCTATTTTGACTTTGTAGTGTGTGACCCTCGCACTATGGAAGTTCGAGTCGTTATCGAGCTAGACAACGGATTAGAGCTAAATAAAGGGAAGGTTGAGCGTGAAAAACTACTTATGCATGTATGTAAATCCGCCAATATTCCTCTTATTGGTACCTCAATTAAACATAGCTATCAGGTTAGTAGGCTTCGAAGGTTGTTGGCAGCTCATATCGATCTCATAGAGGAAGATGCAGATATTAGGTTTTGCAAAAAATGTGGTAGCCCAATGGTGGTGAGAACAGCTAGTGCGGGGGAGTTTAAAGGACGACGATTTTTCACCTGTAGCCGTCAGCCTCAATGTACGTACACCGAAAACTACAACGTAGTTTATGAGAGTGATGAAGGAGACTATTAGGTTTAGAGGGAATAAAGTAGTAGCTACACTAGTATTAAGCTGTTTGCCTATCAACCAATATAACTGGAAATTCTGAACCTTACAGCCATACTGAATAAAGCAAAAAGGTAATGCTCTGGAAAGCCCAAGGATGATTATTTGATGTGGGGATTATTGGCTAAGTCCAACAAAATATTTAACCGAAGAAGCCTGTCCAATAGGATTCTGTTTTATATTTTGCTTTGTAGTACAGTCCTAGCACTTGTCATTACTGGAATTCAACTGCTGTGGGATTATCAGCACGACGTTAAGCGTATTCGGAATAACATCGATCAGATTGAAGCTAGCTTTATCGAGCCTATTGCGGCCAGCTATTGGAGTTTGGATGAAGACCAAATCCGAGTGCAAGTCGAAGGAATCATGAACTTCCCCAATATGACTTACGTAATGGTTTCTGAGGGGACTGAAGAAAGTGATGCGCCTTTGATTGAGAGAGGGACACTGACCGATAGCTTTGATATTCAGCGAGAGTTCGAGCTGATTTTTGAAGGGGAGGTTGTTGGTCGGTTGCTAGTGGCCGCGTCACTAGATGAAGTTTACAAACGTTTAATAGAAAAGTCCGCGCTGCTATTAATCAGCCAAATGATAAAAACATTCATTGTTTCAGTAGCGATTTTATGGATTATTTACTTAATTCTTATTCGTCATCTAAACCGAATGGCGAATTACACTTATGCCTTGGATTTTGAGGAGCTTGGTAAGCCTTTAAAGCTTAAGGGTAGGGATTCGGAAAAGAAAGACCGTGATGAGTTAGACGTTTTAACGTCAACCATAAATAGAATGCGTGAAAAAATTCATACTGAGCTTGATGAACGCAAATCAGCGAACCAGCAGCTTAGTACAGAAAAGGAGTTTTCTGAAACCGTCATAGAGTCTTCAAGCACCGTCATTTGTTGTGTAGATAAAGAACTTTCTATTCGGACAATAAATAGCGCAGGAGAAAAGCTGACAGGTCTATCTAGGGATAAATTGAGTGGTAAGAACTGGATTGAAATATTTACTGTTGATGTTGACGCCGACTTGCTTGCTTCTCAAATCCAAAACACGGCGAGTTTACACGAGCAAGAACTTGACATGCAGACGCCTGACCAGTGCATTAATACATTGATTTGGAGTTTCGTCCCATTCTATCAGCAAGGCCAATTACAGCAGTATATTGCTTTTGGTTACAATGTCACTTCTATGAAGAGAATCCAAAATGAGCTTAATACTCTTAACGAAAGTTTGGAAACTAAGGTCGCGGAAAGAACGGAAAGCTTAGAAAACAGTAATAAACGCTTGGCAGAAGCCTTTGAACAGCTGAAACAAACTCAGTCAATACTCGTTGAGTCAGAAAAGATGGCGAGTTTAGGTAGCTTGGTAGCGGGTATTGCTCACGAAATAAATACCCCTTTAGGAATCAGTTTGACGGCGGCTTCGTTTTTACGTGATCAATCAAAAGACCTTTCAAGAGTGTCTGAAAGTCGAGATCTAACTGATGCTGATATTGAAGATTTTACCGCTGGAATAAATGAGTCTACCGATCTTTTAATTGGTAGCTTAAATAGAGCTTCGCAACTCGTTCGTAGCTTTAAACAAGTTGCTGTCGATCAGTCAAGTGAAGCTTGTTATCGATATAACGTTGCGGATAATTTACAGCAAGTTCTTACTTCTCTAAATCACAAACTGAAAAAGTCTAATGCAGAAGTTATCACAGACTGCAACCCAGACATTACGATAACAAGTTTCCCAGGAAGCTTTGCGCAGATTTACTCTAATTTAGTCATTAACTCGCTTATTCATGGATTTGATAACTGGGAGGGAGATAGAAAAATCTATATTTCCATAGAGCAAAAGCAAGATCGCCTGTTTATAGATTATCGGGACACCGGGAAAGGTGTTGACAAAGAAATGGCTGATAGAATTTTCGATCCGTTTGTTACCACCAAGCGGGGTGCCGGAGGAAGCGGGTTGGGCACACACGTAATATATAACTTAGTGGTACAGCTACTTAAAGGAAACATTGTCTGTGAATCAAATGTGTCTGAAGGTGTCAGATTTTTGATTGATTTACCATATAAAGCCTAATACAAGATGTTGAATTTTATATTTGGCACGTAACTATTGTTATTTGGTTGAAAATTTAAAGGTTTGTAGGAGGAAATGGATGGACAAAATTGGCAATTTTTCTACCTCAGTCCATACTTTGTTAGTAGTGGATTTTACTTATGGCCGAAACCCATAAAGGGAAAAGAATGATGTTCCTTAGCAAGGATAATGTGGATGCCTAGATTCAAGCCCAGCTTCAAAAAAATCGCTGGTCAGCATAGCCTTTCATTCCGCCTACTTTCATACATACTCCTTTGCAGTAGCTTACTCGCCGTGCTTATTACTGCGATCCAGCTATTTTGGGACTATCGTCAAGACGTTGGTCAAATTGAAAATAGTATCGATCAGATTGAAATCAGCTTTTTAGAATCTATCGCAACGAGCTATTGGAACTTGGATCAAGCGCAGGTCGAAGTACAGCTCGATGGTATTATGCGATTACCTAATATGCAGTACGTGGTTGTAAAGGAGATATTGGGTGATGCTTTAGTGCCACTTATTGAGCGAGGAAAACTACAAAAGAGTTATGACATTAGTAGAGAGTTTGATTTAGTTTATCAAGGTCAAATGGTTGGGAAATTGTTTGTCGCAGCAACCTTGGACGAAGTATATGACCGTATTTTAAATAAATCTCTAATCATTTTAGTTAGCCAAGCAATTAAAACATTTGTCGTATCTATAGTCATTCTCTGGCTCATTTATATGATTGTGATTCGTCATATTAATAAGCTTGCTCACTATACCAAGCACTTAGACTTAACACCGAGTGGTAAACCCTTGCTGCTAGAAGGACGATCAAACTCAAAAAGGGTATCTGACGAGCTCGATATGTTAGCTGATACCATTAATAATATGCGAGAAAAGATCATCGATGAACTCGAAGCGAAGAAACTATCAAATATACAACTCCAACAAGAACGAGATTTTTCCGATACGATAATTAAAACTTCCAGCACGATCATCTGTTGCCTTAACGAAGACATGACGATAGAAACCATTAATCCCAGTGGTGAAACGATCACAGGTCTATCATCTAAGCAACTGCTAGGTAGGAATTGGCTAAATCTGTTTGCTCGAGACGACAACAAGCAAGGTATAGTTGATAAGATTCGCTACAGTGGGAAGATAAAAGATCTGGAAATTGTCATGATCGACCATGCAGGTCAACTTAGTACGGTCGTATGGAGTTTCGTTCCATTTCATAAAAATGAGCAGTTAGAGTACTACATTGGGTTTGGTTACGATGTAACTGACTTAAAAGAAATGCAAATGGAGTTTAAGTTACTCAATGAACAACTTGAACAAAAAGTGCGTGAACGGACAGCAAGCTTGGAAGAGAGTAATTTGCAGCTTACAAAAGCAGTCACCGAGTTAAAGCAAACTCAGGATATACTGGTTGAGTCTGAAAAAATGGCGAGCTTAGGTGAATTAGTTGCTGGCGTTGCTCATGAAGTTAATACTCCGATAGGCGTTTGTGTCACTGCGGCTTCGTTTTTAAAAGAGCAAACCGATATTTTTGACCAACAATTTAAAGATGAAAAACTAACCGAAAATGATGTACAAGGATTCATCGAATGTTTAAATGATTCCTCTGATATCTTATCTAATAGCCTTAATAGAGCATCTGAATTAATTAAAAGCTTTAAACAAGTTGCGGTTGATCAATCGAGTGAGGCTAGTTACAACTTTAATATGGCAGAAAATTTGGGGCAGGTTATTGCTTCACTGCATCACAAATTGAAAAAAGCACGTTGTGAAGTGGTTGTTGAATGTGAGAAAGGTTTAAATATGACTAGCTTCCCTGGAAGCTTCGTTCAAATTTATTCGAACTTGATTATTAACTCGATTATTCATGGCTTCGAGGACTGGGAAGGTGAGAAGAAAATCTATATCACGATCAAACGTAACGGTGACAATGTGTATATTGATTACCGAGATACTGGACGGGGACTCGATGTTGATATAGCCGACCGCATTTTTGATCCTTTTGTTACGTCCAAAAGAGGACTTGGAGGGAGTGGGTTAGGTACACATGTCGTTTATAATTTAGTTGTTCAATTGCTACGCGGCAAAATAGATTGTGATGCTGCAGTCAATGAAGGCGTGCGCTTCCATATTGTTATTCCATATACGCCATAATCGCATAGAAAGATCGAAAAATACCCAGCTCGGTGATATGTTCACCAGTTGGTTCATAATTCAAGAAATTGTACTTGCACCGCCACCAAACAATCGTTAATATCCTCCTCGTTCTTAAGGAATGGGTCCGTAGCTCAGTTGGTTAGAGTACTACCTTGACATGGTAGGGGTCGGCGATTCGAGTTCGCCCGGACCCACCACTCCTTAACGCATACTTATGCAAAAGAACAAAAATTTGGGTCCGTAGCTCAGTTGGTTAGAGTATCGCCTTGACATGGCGGGGGTCGGCGATTCGAGTTCGCCCGGACCCACCAAATTTAACAACAAAGCCAAGCGTTTAGCTTGGCTTTGTTGTATCTGGAATCCTTTTAAATTTACTTCGTTTTTCTTCTTTGAATTCTAAAATTTGAATTGAATATCTATTCCACTTTATATAATAGTTTTGTATGACCATGCTCTGGGAGGCTAAACAGGCAAAGTGGTTATAGTCTGAAGTTATGTTAAGTTAATTTGGTTGTAACCATCTGATTCACAGAATAAGTTTATTGAACTGAGTTAAGTGAGTAAAATCACCAACGAAGTACACTATGATAAACAAGAAAAACGTACTTTCCATTCTCCTAAATTGAAAGCAGAAACTCTCAAGCGTGGGTGCTGCTCCCGCTAAACAACTGTTTAAGCCCAATTGACTTTGAAAAGCAAAATGTCGCTAAGTTCAGTGTCCAGTCTAGCTGGAGCAGCTAATGTTCATCCGATCAAAGCACGGAAAGAACTGGTTCGATACCATAGAAATTGAAAAGAGTCTGGTATGACTGGCATCATTTTAAGCTGAAATATTAGGTCTAGATTGAACCAATACTTATAATATCATTCATAATTTTAATACTAGATTTTTCAATGTATGCATCTATTTTTTTTAGTTTGGCTTTAGAAATACTTTGTTTAACGTTGTCGTACTCTACAGCTATTTCAGATTTTGAAGTCTCGACACGTTTATTTGCTGTAAATAACTCCCAATTTGCTGCATGTAATGCTCTTTGATTGACTTCAGTATCATGTGCTTCTACCGCCAGCTGTTTAGCTTTTACATCTGACTGACATGCTTCAAGTTTAGACTGGCTTAGTTTCAATTCAGATTGTGCAGCTTTAAAGCGTCTAAGATAGAAGTCATCTGACCATCCTGTCAAAGTGTTTTTCCAGCCCTCATACTTATCTGTCTTATATATAACGTCCAATTTATAACCAGGATAATACTGGGTATACTCTGAAGCATATATTTTATTTGTACACGGAAATGCTACGCTAAAGTAATTCCCAAGTGTCACTTCAGATTTATTCCCTATAACTGTACTTATCCACTCTGAAGACTGCGTGCTGATCCCTTCAGATGTGGTAATTTCTACGCCGGGAGCTTGGTTTTTTTCTTCACTCATAGTTTGGGCTCAATTAGTTTAAAATTCAATCGGTCAATTAATATCTTAAATATCATTCATTAATTAAACATAAAATGCCTAACAATTTTTGCATCATAAATATAATAAATTTATAGGTTGATAATGAAACTTAAGATATTTCTTGTAATATATAATATAATTATTAATTTTTTATTTCTGAAAGAAAAATGGCAGTTTTATAGGAAAAGAACCGATTAACCTTGACGATGAATGAAAAGAAAACCCTTTACAATTGAGAGTCCTCCGTCGCTTTAAGCGCAACATCTGTTATAAACTAAGCTGATAGGAGTCATTGCCTTTAGTTTTTAACGGATGAAAAAGATCATTTACTCCAAGGTGTTTATGTATTCCGAGAGAACCTACTTATCTTTGAACTTTGCGACCGAGAAAATCAAACCTCTGGCTAGTGCACATCAATATTAACTATATTGTTTATAGTATTTGCTGCTTTTATTATATGAACCACATATTTTAATTGAAAGTAATTAAAGTGTTAACTGAGGGAAATACAAAACTTAGCAATGTGTTATTTTAAACATAGATTGAAAATTATTAACGGTTGGGTTTTAGCATGGATTGTGAAGCGTTAGAATTGTATACATGGGTTGGTAGTCCTTATCCTTTAGGTGCGTCGGTAAAAGGACAAGGAACAAACTTTAGTGTTTATTCAAAGTCTGCTACTAAGGTTATTTTAAATTTATATGACTCCGAATACGATATTAACCCTAGTCACCGGCTTGAATTGGATACTGCAATTCATAAGCAGGGAGACTACTGGTGTATATGGGTATCAAATGTAACGCATGGTCAACTATATAGCTTTAGTGTCGTTCATGAAGATTGCCCAAACGAGCTGTGTTGTTCTTTAGTGGACCCATATGCTAAGGCAATGGTCATACCAAAAGGTTATAACCGCACATCTAAGACTCACCTTGATTCTATTAAAAGCCAAGTCATAGACGACTCGTTATTTGACTGGGATGATGACATACCCCCGCGTCATCCATACAAAAAAAGTGTTATATACGAACTTCATGTTGCAGGCTTTACTAAGCATGAGACTTCTAAGGTAAGTGAAAAGCTCCGCGGCAGCTACTTGGGGTTGATAGAAAAAATAGGCTACTTGAAAAACCTAGGAGTTACGGCAGTTGAGCTTTTACCAGTCCAACAATTTGACTCACTAGATGCACCAAATGATAGATACAACTATTGGGGCTATAGCCCAATAAACTTTTTTGCAATTCATGCTGGATATGCCAGTGATGGTAAGGCAGAAACTGGTATTCATGAATTCAAAACCTTAGTTAAAGCATTACATAAAGCAGATATAGAAGTCATTTTAGATGTAGTATTTAATCATACAGCGGAAGGGGGAGAAAAAGGTCCAACATTGAATATGAAAGGTTTCGCACCTGATTCATACTACATAATGGATACTAACGGCCATTGTAATTATAGCGGCTGTGGAAATACAGTTAATGCAAATAACAGTGTAACTCGTAGAATGATCATGGATGCTTTACATTACTGGGTTTCTGAGATGCACGTTGATGGATTTCGTTTTGACTTAGCCTCGGTATTGTCCAGAGATAGTAATGGGTTTCCGATGTTAGAGCCACCCCTTTTGTTGTCTATAGATTCTGACCCGATACTTTCTGGAATAAAAATTATTGCTGAAGCATGGGATGCCGGTGGATTGTACCAAGTTGGAAGTTTTGTTGGAGAACGCTGGGTAGAATGGAATGGTAAATTTAGAGACGATGTCCGAGCGTTTTGGAAGGGTGATGAAGGTAGTGTTGAGTCATTTGTGCAACGTTTTATTGGTTCTCCAGATATCTACCAAGAAGTAACTCACAGTGAGAATAGATCTATTAATTTTGTTTGCGCTCATGATGGGTTTACGTTGAATGACTTGGTAAGTTACAACGCAAAACGTAATCTTGATAATGGTGAATCAAACAGAGATGGAGAGCAGCATAACCTATCCTGCAATTATGGTGTAGAAGGACCAACATGTGACCCAATTGTTGAGGGGATTAGAAATCAACAATGTAAAAATATATTAGTTACTTTATTTCTATCGCTAGGAACTCCAATGCTAAATATGGGAGATGAATTTAGAAGGACGCAAATGGGTAACAATAACGCTTATTGTCAAGATAATATGATAAGTTGGGTGAACTGGAAAAACCTTGATGAATACAAAGAATTGTACTCTTTTGTCAAAAGTTTAATTATGTTGCGCATTAGAACTCCATCTGTAGAGTGGAATACGCATGTTTCATTGCATGATACGGTCAGAAATGCAGACATAATGTGGCATGGGGTAAAACCATATGAGCCAGATACATCGA
This sequence comes from Vibrio sp. A37, assembly GCF_059777565.1. Lineage (NCBI taxonomy): Bacteria > Pseudomonadati > Pseudomonadota > Gammaproteobacteria > Vibrionales > Vibrionaceae > Vibrio > Vibrio sp. A37. The sequence continues at coordinate 298,434 of NZ_JBLNLI010000002.1, forward strand.
CCTTTTCTCATTCTATAGCACTTTCACTATATCACCCAATACTAAACTTGCGTATTTACGTTGCCTTTAATGCTTACTGGGAAGATCTTTCTTTCCAAATTCCTAAACCTACCGATGGTGAGTGGTATGGTTTAATAGATACGAGTTCAGAGAGTAACTTTTCTCTAGAAGATGCGAAAAAAGTGTTAACTACGGACTTGATTGTTAAAGCCAGAAGTGTATTCGTTTTGGTCGAAAAGTAGATATTGTTTGATACGAAAAATGATCACTTCTTTGGTTAGTTTTCTATGTATACAATATAGTACATTACTTAATAAACGAACCTGCTTCACTTTTTCAAAACTATGGTTGTCTTGAACAACATAAAAACAGTAAAGACAGCCTATTCTATACTAAAGAAATTTTATTAGATTGATGAATTAGAATATGGCGATTTTATAGAGGGTTTCGGAATGAAAAAACTTATTTTGTTTATTTCGTGTTTCTTAGGTAGCTCTTCTATTGCTTTCAGTGAAAAGCCGATCGTTGATTCAGAATCGAATTCCTTGCCTTATTTAAAAGAGTGGAAAGCTGTAAATAGTAAAATTGAAAAGCAGGCATACATAGAGGAACGTGTGGCAGACATTGTGTCAAAAATGACGTTGGGAGAAAAAGTTGGACAAATGATTATGCCTGAGTTTAATCAAATTAGTCCAGACGAAGCAAAACAATTCAAAATTGGCTCTGTACTTAATGGAGGTGGGAGCTGGCCAAATAAAAATAGAAACTCAACAGCACTCGAGTGGGCAAAAACTTCGGACAAATATTGGCTTGCTTTAGATGAGGCTTATGCAGGGCGAGGTTTTCGAATACCTTTTATGTGGGCTACTGATGCAGTTCATGGGCATAATAACGTACATGGCGCGACAATGTTTCCTCACAATATCGGTTTAGGGGCGGCAAACGACCCTGAACTTATTTATAAGATTGGTCAAGCAACTGCCACAGAGGTTGTTGCAACTGGCATTGATTTGACTTTCGCGCCAGCGGTTTCTGTTCCCCGAGATTACCGGTGGGGTAGAGTCTATGAAGGTTATTCAGAAAGACCAGATATTGTTTACAAATATGCCAACTCGATTGTCCGAGGACTACAAGGGGACGCAAAACAATTAAGATCCGAGTATAAAGTTTTAGCAACCGTAAAACATTGGGTAGGGGATGGCGGAACTTTTAAAGGTATAGATAGAGGGGTTACCAAGTATACTGAAGATTATATTAGAAATATACATGCACTGGGATATTATTCAGCTCTAGATGCAGGAGCCCAAGTTGTCATGACTTCATTTAACTCTTGGTTAAACAACTCTTTAAGGAGTAGAGAAAAAAATGTCCAAATAAGTGAAGAAAAACTGCATGGAAGTAAATACTTAATTCAAGAAGTTCTGAAAGATAAAATGAAGTTTGATGGCATTGTAATTACTGACTGGAATGGACATGGGGAAGTTAAAGGGTGTACTGCTTCTAATTGCGTTCAAGCGGTAAATGCTGGTAACGATTTATTTATGGTAACTGATAATAAAGATTGGAAGAACTTTTATTACAATGTAATCAAACAAGTAAATTCAGGCTTAATTCCAATGTCTCGTATTAATGATGCTGTCACGAGAATATTACGCGTAAAAATGAGAGCAGGTTTATGGGAGAAACCTCGTCCATCATACCGAGCTCTCGCAGGCATTCAAGAAGTATTAGGTGCTGAACCGCATAGAAAACTTGCTAGGCAAGCAGTTAGGGAGTCACTTGTTTTACTAAAAAATAATAAGAATTTATTACCATTGAAAAGTAAAAGCCAAAGTTATTTGTTAGTAGGAAGTGCGGTAAATGAGCTGAAGAAGCAGACTGGTGGTTGGACTATAACGTGGCAAGGGAGTGATGTTAATAATAGTGACTTCGATCATTCATCCACAGTTTTACAAGCATTTCAAAAGCATGTGGGTAAAAAAAATGTTTATACAGATATGGATAAAGCTCCTCGTGATGCAGTAGCGATTGTCGTTATGGGAGAGGAACCGTATGCAGAAATGTACGGTGATATAAAAGCGTATCAAACTTTGAGCTATGCAGAACTAAACGATAAAAAAGATTTATCTATTTTAAAGGAGCTAAAAAATAGAGGCTTTAAAACAGTAACAATACTTTTCTCGGGAAGACCCTTATATGTTAATGAAGAACTTAATTTATCCGATGCTTTTGTGGCAGCATGGTTACCTGGTACGCAAGGAGAGGGTATTATCGATGTGTTATTTTCGATAAATAACTACGACTTTAAAGGCAAGCTGTCGTACTCTTGGCCAAATAAAAAATGTGCATCTTCCATAAATAGTGCAAGTTTAAATATTCCAAACTATATCAGACCTGATTTTGAAGATGAGTACTTGAATTCAAACGTATTATTTCCATATGGGTACGGTCTATCTTATAAAGATAAACTACCAGAGTTGACTAAATTAACGTTAGATAAAAGGCTAGTTGGTTGTGGCGAGAGTGTGATAGGGGAAATACCTACTGTAAAATTTGATTTGTTCGGGAAAGGTGCAACAACGTTATTTGTGCCAAAGTTTAGTGGTAAAATAAATAAATGGAAGGAGATCTTCGTAAACAAACAGGAAAGTGTGTCAATAGGAAATGCACACATAACTCCGATTAACTATAAACACCAGCATGATGCGTTAGATATTGATTTTGGTAATAAATTTCCTATGCAATTTTATATTCAAACTCCAGACAAATCTGGAAAAAACTTGAGCCGTTTTTTACATGGAAATTATTCTCTAGAATTTGATATTAAGCCGAAAGGAACTATTCCTAAGTCATTGAAGCTTTCGTCTCATTGTACTTATCCCTGCGGTTCAGTGGCCAATATAGGTGGTGCTTTAAGCCAAGCCAAGCCAAACCAAGGTACTGATTGGATAACTATATCTGTTCCATTGAAGTGTCTAGCTGAGCATGGTGTTGATTTTACTAAGGTAAATACACCATTTCTTATTTATTCAGATGAAAGTTTTATGTTTGATATCGGGAGGGTTAGTTATGTTCCCCCTACAACGACTCAAATAAATGTGATGGACTGTGAGTTATTTAGAAACCTTAAATAGCTCTTAACTTATTTAGCTTGAGTCTTTACGAATAGGGCAATTGTATCTTGATAATATTGGAATATAGCCTCTGTGTTTAAACCAAAGCGCGACGAGTACTAAAGAATTAGTATTAATGTTGAAGGCTGAATTCATTGCTCCATTTTCGTAAATACCGGTTGGAATGTTTCTATATTGAATACTACTTTCTAAAACAGTGTTATACAGTACTTCACTAAATTCATCATCAAATAATACGCTGAAAGCGAAAGCTACCTTGTTACTGAATATTTGTGGGTTTTCTATTGGCAGTCCAGAAGGGCTGACACTAGTCCAAGGCTTTCCATAATATTGTATATTATTATATGCGAACCACGGGTTTTTATTCATAGCGTCTTCAGCATAGCTCGTTAATATATTTTTTTTAAGCCATAACGATTTGTGTAAATTGTAAACTGCATTCACTTGATTCCAATTACAGTCCACACCGTATTCTAATCCAGATAATACATAGGGGTCGCTAGTTAGAAAAGGAACGTTTCTTGTGTCAATTTGTATTTCTATCTCATTAATCTCTACAGTAGCAAGATACTTATTTAAATCGGGAAGTTCCACATCATAGCCATAAAGTCTAAAGCCTTCAGCAGCATATTGTAAATAACCATTACGACCTTCTTGGCGATAAAACTCGTTGCCATCTTGAAACTTTGTTCCATAAAGAGTCCCGTTGTGTACAGCCTTGTCTAATTTCCATTTATTTATGATCCCCTGAATTTTTGCTTCAAATTGAGGGTGTTGCTGAGAAAGAATTTTGAGCCAAATGAGTAATCGTCCTATATCTAGAGCAGACCATCCGTTTCCGTTAGTTTTTGTAGAACTGAGTTTGCCTGAAGGCATGCCAGTGTGAGTGCTGTATTCCCTATTAGGTAAGGTCTCGTTATAGAGAGGCATTACTTTTAACGTGTGTAGTGTTTTTTCTAGTTCAAATAAACTTCGCTCCTTGGTTTTTATTCCCAGTGCTTCCATCGCTAAGGTAGCAGCGATTCCACTAGCAATATCCCACATTGTAGAGTGCGGATAACCTTGAACTGAGTTCCACAGCCCTGTTTTTTTTATAAAGTTTTTCGTAAAGTAAAGCTTTGCTTTTTTAGCTAAAAGCATTTCATTTCTGGTTAACTTAACTATAGTTTGCTCTTTAGCAAAAGTTTCCGTTCTCACAGGGGAAGGTAACAAGGGGAGACTAGGTTCAATTTTTTGCTCTATCTTTTCTGTTCTGTTTATGACAGGGCTTATTGCTCTTCTTTGGTACTTTAGTTCGGCAACTTGCTTATTATCTTCTGACACTATATTCCTTTGGCCATAAAAACTTGGTCCATCATCTGCTAATGAGAAGCTTGAATAGACGATTCCTAAGGCCAAAAAGTAGTGATGAAAGCAATGCTTATTATAGGTTTTTACAAACAAATTTAGGTAGTTAATTCAAATTTTATTAAACTCATAGTAATACAGAATCGATGAAGTAGCACAGAGTTTGAAGAAATAAATCGAACCATTTCAAAAAATTTAATTGGCCTGTTGCGTTGAGTGCTGTTAAAATGATGAAAAAACGATTACGTTGTTTGGCTATATTTACTTTGATTTATGTTCGAGGGGATATATGCTTGACTTTCGTTGTGACTTACCTGATTTAGACTCTTTCCCAAATTTAGACTTCACTTCTAACCTTAAATACCTACCGTTAGTTAAACAGCTCTATAACCTAAATGGTGCTGCTGAACATCGAGTTCGCGACTATCTATTAACTCGATTTTTGAAACAACCAAATTTCGGTAAATTGGATGTGGCCGATGCAGCCATAGCGTTTTCATTTGGTGACAGTCATTGTGTCAATAGAAAGCTAGCATTTGAGATTGAAAGCATACATCTGTGCCAAACAAATGTTCGTTGCTTTTTACAGAAGGAAGTTGGAGAACATATACAGATAAAAAACTCAACAGTCATACAATCTGAGTCGTACCAAACAACATCAGATGTTGCAGTGACGATGTTAGAGCTCCAACGACCTTGTAACTTAGTTGTTGTTGCTCAATCATGGCATGCATTACGTTGTATTGAAGAGTGTCAGCGTTTGGGCTTCAATGTAGTCGCATACAGAGGTGTCGATGAGTTTGCATTTTATGATCCGCAACCGTGGGTAAGAAACCCAATCAACTGGATAATAAAGGAAAGTTTTCGAGAAGAAGCGTCTGGATATGAAATAAGTGAAAGGTTTAATTTGATGTAAATTTCAAAGAGTTTTTTAGAAACTGTGATTAACTAGTATTTATTTATAGCTATTACTTTTTAATAAATTGCTTTTATCCTAGACTGCCTCGTATGTTCTGCATAAGTGGATAGCACGAAGAAAGGCAATCAAGTATGTTGGATAATGAGCTACTATTTTGGTTAAGCTTCTATATTATTTTTTTGATACTAACTGTTATAGTCGGATATAGGAAAAATAATTTGATTGCAGGTGTTTTATTAGGGTACGTTCTTGGTCCTATTGGACTACTGATTTTATTGCTAAGTTTCGATCGAAAATATGGGAAATGTCCAAATTGTTTTTCAAAAATACCTAAAAAATCATATTTATGTTGTAAGTGCAAATGTAAATGTTATGGGAAAGTAATTTAGAATTTATTTAAATATTGTGTTTTGTAATTTATATACAAAAAGAAAATGAATAGCTTTGTGTTGAAGTAAATTTTTATTAAAGGCTTGAATAAATTTAACTATAACCTCGACTTTATTTGAGCACTTTTAGAAGGCAAAACTATATGAGATTGTTATACTCCCATCTTTGAATCTTCCCGTATTTTCTCCTCGCTCTGAACTTCTCCAACGGTTACCCGAATAGTTATTGTACTGTACTGTAATAGTTCCTGGTCGCCAATCAAAATATCCAAAACCATATGTATAATCAGGGTTCCACGGTTGTTGTTGAGATTTATCTAAATAATAAAAACCAGTCGCATTTACATACCAGTTTCCCCAGATAGAATACTTACACCCTAAACTTACAGTTTGCTGGTTTGATTTATATGTTGTCGATTCTAAATCAAAATATGTTGGTGTTAGGTTGTAGTCTATTTGACATCCAATTGCGCCACTTTTGGTGGCACTTAACCAATCAATTAAAGGTTCTTTTATAGGAAATTTCCACCCGAATGCCCAAGTGCCTTGTGAAAACTCTGTTCTTCTTTGTCCTGGGTCAGGTGAAAACCTATTTCCACCATAATTAGAATAAACCAAACTAAATGTGTAAGGGCGCCAGTCGCTGTAGCCAAATACATACGTAAAATCTGGGTTCCAAGCCTGTTGTTGATTTTGGTCCCAATAGTAGTATGCGGTACCTGAAATAAACCAACTTCCTGCAACTGTATATTTTAACGAAAGGGTAGAAGTTTTATTGTAATTAGTAGGCCCTTGAGTGCTTCCTGCTGGGCTATTGGTAGATTCAGTTTGCGCTAAAGGATAATTGTAACCGATATTCCCACTAAGGCCGTCTAAAAGGCCTTTCTTTTCCCATTCTTTATAAGGAAAGTCGAAGGAACTTTTAACGCCTTTCCAAATTTCATTTTCTTCATTATTGGAAACATTCCCGTTTGCTTCATCACTATAATGGTCATTATCTGAAAGCGATTTGTGGGAAAGTATTTTTGGTGCGTAAGGAGCCGTATTCGCTGTATAACTATCGGCATAAGTTTTGATGGAGAACATCAATGAAACTATTACAATCCCAATACTTAAAGAAAAATTTAAAACACAATACAACATAATGATAATCAAACCACATTTCACCAGAGACAATTAAAAAACAATAAGAAATTACTTGCAATGCTACATGTTGAATCTAATCTATTCTAATACAAGTCATTTCAAAAGCCGCGATTCGAAACGGTAGTCATGATTTGTGAAGTAGCGTCAGTAAAACGGTTTTAAAGGCTAGAAATGCGTAAAATATTATTGGTGGACGATAGTCTCACCACCCTCACTTACATGAGCTCTGTGTTAGCGAAACGCGGCTACGAAGTCTTGATTGCAAAAAATGGGCGTGAAGCTTTAGACATACTTGAAGCGTCGCAAGATATCCAGTTTGTATTAAGCGATTGGATGATGCCTGAAATGACCGGAGTTGAATTATGTATGACATTAAAAGCAACAGATTACAATCGTTACATTTTCTTCGTACTACTATCCACAAAAAATGATCAAAGTTCGATAATCCAAGGCATAGATTCTGGGGCCGATGACTTTGTGGATAAGAAAACTTCAGTAGAAGAGCTCGATGCTAGAATTAGAGCTGGATTCAGGACATTGAATCTCCACAATGACTTGCTGAAAAAAAATACCGCTTTAGACAAGGCCTATGACACGATACGTAGGGATTTGGACTCAGCTGGTGAACTAATTAGACATATACTTCCAAAGGACAAATCTTTTACCTATGTAGAGCTCAGTTACTTCTCGCTGCCTAGCGCTCAAATTGGTGGAGATATGTTAGGGTATATGCAGCTAGATTCTCAAAATATCGCATTCTATCTGCTAGATGTTGCGGGGCATGGCGTTTCTTCAGCACTTATGTCTTTCTCGATTCAAACAAGTTTATCTGTATTAAATAGCTCCTCATCAATAGTTTTAAATAACAGCGATGGTAATAAACAAATATCCAGCCCTGAGGAAGTTGTCGCGCGTTTGAATGAGATGTATATGAGTTCAGGTAGTAACATCATGTATTTTACTATGATTTATGCGATTTTAAATACTACAACAGGCAAGCTTTCCTACTGCTGCGCTGGGCACCCCCCTTTTATTTGGTTTCATAGTGCAGACAGTGAAGCAGAGTTAGTTGGCCACGACAATTTTGTTGTTGGTGCTTTTGAAAACATTGAATACCAGTCCGCTAATATTCAACTTAATCCAGGCGATAAAGTTTGGTTTTATTCTGATGGGATAACAGAGGCAGATAATGGCAAACAGCAATTTTCAGAAAATGGTTTGAAAGAAGCGATCGAAGTATTGGGACCATATAAAACAGAGCTTCAGACTGAGCTTCTCGTTAATAAGGTCCGAAACTGGCAAAACTCAGATGAATTTGAAGACGATGTCAGTGTACTGGTAGCTGAGTGGAAAGGATCAAGTAACACAGGAGATGAACAATGCAATATGAACTTAGTCAACAAGGCAACAGCACAATTCTTCAGATAAAGGAAGAAAGATTTGATGCGAAATTGGCGCCAGAGTTTAGAGCCGAAATTGAGGCGTTAATGCCTCAGTTATCAGAGAAGATAATACTAGACATTGAATTTGTGAAATTTATGGATAGCAGTGGACTGGGCTCTGTTATGGGTGTTTACAAGTTACTACGAGATAAAAATATTTGTGTTGCTAATGCCCAAAAGCCCGTACTTGACCTATTTAAACTTACTCGAATGGACAGGCTAATTAAAAATTATCCCACAGTTGAAGAGGCTGTAGTGACTACTGCGTAAAAAAGGACTAGAAGATGAAAGGAATGATTTTAGCAGCAGGTAAAGGGACGCGAGTACGTCCTATAACACAAATGATTCCCAAGCCTATGATACCCATCTTGGGTAAGCCAGTTATGGAGTCGATGATCGAACTTTTTGCTCAGCATAACATTAATAAAATAGTTATAAATACGAGTCATTTAGCTGAGGTGATAGAAGACTACTTTGGCGACGGTCATCATTTCAACGTACAGCTGTCATATTCATATGAAGCCGAATATGTAAATGGAAAAGCTGAAAGTAAAGCATTGGGCTCTGCAGGAGGTATGCAAAAGATACAGCAATTTTCTGGTTTTTTTGATGAGACATTTGTTGTTGTGTGTGGAGATGCTTGGGTTGACGCAGATTTATCTGAGGCAATTAGGCAACATAAGAAAAAAGGTGGAATAGCTACAATTATAACCAAAAATGTAGCGCCAGAAGACGTCGAAAAATATGGCGTAGTTGTCACGAATGCTAAAGGTCAAGTGACTAGTTTTCAAGAGAAACCATCCATTGATGAGGCTCTGTCTACTCAAATCAATACTGGGATATACGTTTTTGAGCCAGCGATATTTGACTTTATCCCCAAAAGTGGTTCTTTTGATATCGGTAGCGAGTTGTTTCCTAAGCTCGTGGAGGAAAATGTTCCGTTTTTTGCAGTAGAGATGAAATTCCAGTGGCTTGATGTGGGCAATATTAGTGATATTTGGAGCGTAACCAAGGAAATATTAGATGGGAAGGTACCAGGGTATTGTATGCCAGGTACTCAAATCAAAAAAGGGGTTTGGGTAGGTATTAATACTTCTATAGACCTTGCGAGCTGTGATATTACTCCTCCTATTGTCATTGGAAGTGGTAGCAAAATTGAACCAGGCGCAAAGCTTAGCGGACCGGCTCTCATTGGAGCTAACTGCCATATTGATTCTAACGCTACTGTAGATCGCTCGCTCATTTTCGACTATACGCACATAAAGTCTGGTAGCTATGTAGAAAGTCAGACAATATTTGGTCGCTATTGTATTGGTCATGATGGCACTCAGAATAACAATTTGGATTGGCAAAATTTACGAGCTCCTATTGAGCGAAATAACATGTCCGAATTATACAAGGCGATTTAATAATTAGGAGACTCCCAAATGACGACGACAGAGCGCAAAGAATTTGAGTTTTCCTATTCAAGTTCTTTAGATTCTTCCAGATATGCGGCTGAAAAGTTGAACACTTTTTGGAACGAAATCGGAATATCTCCAGGCTTAATCACTCAGTTAGAATTATGTGTTGTTGAAATGGTTAATAATACATTTCTGCATGCATATAAAGAGGAGGTCGGGCGTAAAATTGTTGTTAGATGTAAGTTAGAATGTCGATCTGGTGAAAATATAGTTCAGATAGAGATAATAGATTTTGGAGAAACAATGTCTCCTAAAGAACTTACCTTGGCATTGTCTAACGACTTTATGGAGGCCGATCCTAGTGATGAAAGCACCTGGGAAACTTCAGGACGGGGCTTTTTAATCGTGAGTAGTTTAATGGATGATATTACATTGAAGCGAAATGGAAATGAAAACTGCTTTATTTTGACAAAGGTTTTAAATAGTAATGATCTTTTAGATAGTGATTTAAGTCACTAATTTAATTAGCTTACATAGTATTATTTAGAAATTAGGGAAACCAAAGGATGGATAATTATTTTCTAAAATATGAAAGCCGCGTCCCACCGGAACCTGTGCCTCACAGTATATCTCGAGAGTTACTTTATCAATATTTTGCTACTTGTAATTTAACTTTAGGATTGTGGTATTTAGTTTGGCGTTGGGTATATGCTTTGAACTACGACGCACTTTGGTTTTCTCTTCCACTCGCATTTGCAGAGTCGTGTGCATTTGTTGGTTCTATTTTATTTACGTTTAATCTATGGAAAACAAAAGATGAGCCACAAAAGCCACCACCATTTAAAATAAAAGAATGCACCCCTGAAAACTCTCACTATGAAGATAGACCAATAAGTGTTGATGTGTTTTTTCCTAGCTATGATGAGGAACCAGATCTTGTAAAATTAAGTATATTAGATGCGAAGAAAATAAAATATCCTCACCCAATAGACATCAACATATATATTCTAGATGATGGAAATCGTCATGAGATGGAAATAATGGCGAAGGAAATGGACGTTGGTTACATTACTAGAGATAATAACATTGGCTACAAAGCAGGAAACCTACGCAATGCTATGGAGAAAACTAGTGGGGACTTCGTAGTCATATGTGATGCAGACACGAGACCTTTCCCATCTATTCTCGAAAATACTTTAGGGTATTTCCGTGATCCAGAGGTTGCTTGGGTTCAAACACCACAATGGTTTTTTGATATTCCAGAGGGTACAAGGCTACCAGATTTGCTAGAGAAAAAACTAGGAAGGTGGTCAAGGATATTTGGCAGATGTGTGGAAAAAGTTTATGGCCCAATCACTTTCGGGGAAGACCCATTTGTTAACGACCCCCAAATGTTCTACGACGTTATCCAGAGGCGTCGCAACTGGGTTAACGCATCATTTTGTTGTGGAGCAGGATCTATTCATCGGCGTGAAGCTGTAATGGAAGCAGCCTTGAGAGCTTACGCAGAACAGATAACAAAAGAGCAAGACGAAGTCGAGAAACAAATATTAAGAATGACTAGAGAGAAATCTCTCGACAAGAGTATTTCTGACAATCTGAGGGATGAAATTCTGTTCGATACAGAGTTCACACCATATAAATTTCATGTTTCCGAAGACTTATATACATCTATTGTTTTACATTCAGATAAAGATAAAAACTGGCGTTCAGTCATGCATCCTAAAGTAGAAAGTAAAATGTTGTCACCACAGGATTTACAAACGTGGACAGTTCAGCGTTTTAAATATTCAGGAGGCTCCATTGATATATTTATGAATGATAACCCAGTTTTTAGAAAAGGTTTAACATTCAAACAGAAACTAATGTACGGAGCAAGTTTTTGGTCGAACCTTTCCGCTATTTGGAATATTATCTTCTTATTATGTCCTATTGTATATTTCTTAACATCTATAGCTCCTGTACAAGCATACGATGTAGATTTTTATCTTCATTTCTTACCGTATGTATTAACAGCGGAAATCGCAATGATGATAGGAACATGGGGAGTAGCAGGTTATAAAGGAAAAACCAATTTTTTATCTTTTTTTCCAGTTAATCTTAGAGCACTAATAACTGTTTTGAGAGGTAAAAAAATAAGCTTTCCTACAACTCCGAAAGAAAGGCAGAAGGGGAATTTTATTAAACTTGTTATACCTCAGTTAGTCATTTTTTTGCTTAGTATTTTTAGTTTGGTTTTTGCTTGGCTAGGTTATTACTCAGGTTACTGGGGAAGTTACTCTTTTGGTGGATTAGTATTAAACACGTTTTGGATTCTAAATAATATTTTGGCTATGTGGGGTATGATGTCCGCGGCGTTCTGGAAACCGACTAATTCTGAGGAAACAAGCACTCAAGGAGAAAACCCGGAGGGATTAAAGTATGGGGTTTAAAACATCATTAGTCAAAGCTCGGCATCATATCGTATTTATTCTCGGGCTAGCGACTGCTCTATTCATTGCATTTTCTATCGAACATCGTCAAATAGATCACAAACTAGGCGTATTAGATATCACTCCATCAGATAATATTCCCTATAGAAAGTCGCGAGTATTATCTGAAGAAGAATTTAGTTGGGCTAAAATAGCTTGGCAATATTTTCAAAACAATTATCAAGAAAATACGGGCTTAGTAAATTCTGTAGATGGCTATCCATCTACAACTATGTGGGATACCGCGTCATATTTGATGGGACTGCTTTCTGCAGAAAAACTCAATATTATTACTGAGGAGTTATTTAACCAAAGAATGGAGAAAGTGCTAAAAACATTGGCACGACTACCTTTAGTCGACGGAAAACTACCAAATAAAGCATATAACACCCAAACGCTGGAGATGGTTGACTACTCTAATAATCCTAAAAAAAATGGTATTGGCTGGTCGGCGATAGATATCGGTAGAATTTTAGTCCCTTTGAACATTTTAGTTTGGCATTATCCTCAGTTTAATCATCAAGTTAACTCCATTTTAAATCACTGGAAAATAAGTGACATGATTAAGAACGGCTACTTATTTGGGGCTCGTCCAGCTCCTAGCGATAATTTTATGGAGTTGGTTCAAGAGGGAAGAATAGGCTACGAAGAATATGCGGCAAAATCTCTGGCTTTGATGGGGCGAGATGTTTTTAACTCTATGAAATATATTGATTATTTGCAAATGGTTGATATTTACGGGGTTAAAATCCCAACAGATCGTCGTGACCCAGCAAAATATCATGCGCACAACTATGTTGTAAGTGAATCTTATATTTTAGATGGTATCGAGTTTGGCTCTGACAGTGTATCCAAAGAGTTTGCATATCGTGTTTATAAGGCACAAGAAAACCGTTATGACAAGACTGGTATGTTAACAGCCGTCAGTGAAGATAATGTTGATGAACCACCGTATTTTGTTTACAACACCGTATTTTCGGATGGTAAAAAATGGAACGCAATTTCTGATGACGGGAAAGATCAGTCTCATCTGAAAACACTATCTACAAAGGCGGCTTTTGGATGGTATGCACTATACAATACCAGTTATACGAAGCTCCTAATTAATGATGCATCCAAGTTGATGTCAAACAAAAAGGGTTGGTACTCAGGGCGCTATGAGTCAGATGGACGCATTAACAAAGCGATAACCGCAAACACAAATGGAATTGTATTAGAGTCATTGGCTTATTTAGAAAATGGTCCATTACTGACTATTGGCCAACAAAATTAGTAGCTGGGAAGAATGACGTATGAAATTAATTAGTGTTGGACTCATAACTTTGTCCTTAGTCGGCTGTGGAAATAAATATAATCATTTTTCAGACAATATTGTAGATAGAAATACACATTGGACTATCCCAAAAGCTCGACATGGGGATTTAACTGAAAAAGAAATGGATATGGCCCGAATTGCTTGGAAATATTTCGAAAATAATTATCAAGCAGCTACGGGACTTGTCAATGCAGTCAACAACTATCCGTCAGTTACATGGTGGGATGCTGCATCTTATTTAGCAGGAATGACAAGTGCTTATGAGCTCGGAATTATAAATAAAGAAGAATTTGATAGGCGCATGGTGAGATTTTTGACGACGTTAAATACGATAGATCTTTTCATGAATGAATTGCCTAATAAAGCATACAATACAATTACAGCTGCAGAAGTGGACTACGCAAACCAGCCAGGGGAAATTGGCTATTCTGCATTAGACTTAGGTAGGTTGCTTATTTGGCTCTACATAATAAAACATCGATATCCAGAATTTGCAAATAGTATTGATAAAGCCGTTTTGCGTTGGAACTTTTGTAACGTAATTGACAAAAATGGAACAATGTTCGGTGCACTTTTGGAGAAGGGAAAAGAAGTTCAATATTTACAAGAGGGCCGATTAGGTTATGAAGAGTATGCGGCCAAAGGCTTCGAGCTGTGGGGATTCAACACTAAACAGGCAGCCATGCCTGAACCATATGCGACGATAAATTTGTATGGCTACGACGTGCCATACGATACCCGAGACCCAAGAAAACTGAAAGCGCATAGCTATGTAGTCACAGAAAGTTATGTCCTAGACGGTATTGAATTAGGTTGGGATCTTGCATCTGATCGTTCAGGGCACAATCAAAGCTACTCTAATGATTGGATGGCAGAGTTTGCATTGCAAATTTATAGAGTTCAGGAGGAACGTTATAAAAAAACAGGCATTATTACTGCTCGAACTGAACACCAATTGGCTGGTGCGCCTTATTTTGTATATGACACAATTTATACTGACGGTTTCGCTTGGAATACTATCTCAGAAAATGGTGAATTTCTACCTCAATTTTCGGCAGTAGCAGTCAAAGGAGCGATGGGGATGTGGGTACTTTGGGACACGCCTTATACAGATTTATTGTTTGACTATGTTTCCACTGCCTACGATAGGGATAAAGGCTTCTATGAAGGCATTTTCGAAAACGGTACTGGCCTTATAAATACATTCACTTCTAACAATAATGGTATTACTCTTGAGATACTTTTATATAAAAAAGAAGGTAAGTTGTTGACTTATAAAGAGGATGTTGCCCCTAGTATCTGGGAAAAGGCTTTGGAATCACCTTTTGGCTATGAGGGGCAATGTTTGCCACGTAAAAACTTTGCCCTAAAAAAATAAAGGTTAAATAATGCTAAAAGCGCTAAGCGTTGTAGTGATTTCAATCTTAATTTCTTCCTGTGGTGTCATCTATAGAGGGGTAAATGATGGTTTCAGCACACTAAATCAATCTCAACTTTTTAGGCAAGGTCAGTACGGTGATTTAACAGAACAGGAAATTTTTTGGGGAAAAGTTGCTTGGAAATATATTGAAAACAACACACAAGAGGTAACCGGCCTAGTAAATAACCTAGATGGCTTTCCTACTACAAATATGTCCGGTATTGCCGACTATTTAATATCTCTTGTTGCTGCAAAAGATTTACACTTTATAGACAATAAGCAATACGATGAGAGGCTTAGTTTGGTTTTGGGGTTTCTAAATAAAATGGATCTAAGCTATGGCGTTGCACCCAATAAAGTATATAGCACTATAAGTGGTAAAATGGTTAATTATGCGAACCAACCTGAAGATATCGGTTGGTCTTCTATCGATGTTGGCAGATTATTAATAGCGTTGGCTATCGTTAAGCAAGAATCCCCAGAATTTTCTGAATATGTCGACAAAGCGGTTCTGAGGTGGAATTTTTGTGAGTTAGTTACTCAAGATGGAGAGTTATTTGGTTCTACTATTGAGCAAGGTAAGTTAGTTCGTTATAAAGAGGGGCGTTTAGGTGTCGAAGAGTATACTTCCTATGGTTATTTAGATTGGCATATAGTGCCTTATAAAGCAATGGATATTGATCCTTATCAGGTTGTCACTATTTATGGGGTTGATTTACTTTTTGATGCTAGGGATCCAAGAGTCTATAACGTATTAAGACCAATATATAGCACGCCTTTTTTAAGAATGGGGTTAGAATTTAATTGGGACAAAATAGACGACGAGTCTACTTCTGATGCTGTTCATTCAAATGCAGTTATGGCGGCAATGGCAGATGCAATTTATTTAGTACAAGAAAAAAGATGGCAAAATGACAGAATATATACTGCCAGAGGAGAGCATGTTTCTTCTAAGAGTCCGTATTTTGTGTATGACACAATATATGGGCTTGGTACGCCATGGATAACATTAGCAGAAGATGGGTCGTCACATGACTCTCTTGCTTTAGTTTCCACTAGGGTTGCATTTCAAATGTGGGTTTTATGGAAAACTAATTATACCAGTAGACTTTTAACATTAGTGAAGGAGCTTTATGATTCAGATCGTGGGTGGTATGAAGGTAGGTATGAATTATCAAGTTCTTACGAGAAAAGTATAACTTTAAAAACTAACGCTGGTGTTTTAGAGGCTTTATTATATAAAGTTAGAGGTAAATTATATAAGTCTTCCAGTAATAAGGAATATAGAGACGTAAAATTTAATTCTAGATTTGAACATCCAGGAAAATGTTTTGTGGAGACTTTTAGATGAAAAAAACTATAAGTTTTCTTTTCTTAGTCGTTTGCGTGGCGTTACCTTTAAATGCATTTGAAAAAGCTTCAATTGACCTATTTAATCCTCCCACCTTATTATTGTCTCAAGGGAGATTTAGTCAGAGCTCAAATGTTTTCCATTTACAAGCAAACAAGACTCTTACTCTAGAACGTTCTCTAGGTACCCAAACAATGTGGCGTACTGCAGGATTGTTAGAGGTGCTTGCTTCATTGTCTGCCGAGAAACAAGGTGACTCTATCGCATACGAATACTGGGCTAATAGTGTTCGATACTTTTTGATGGGAGGTACATCTTGGGAAAAGATGAAATCTAATCTCAGAAAGGAGTTCGAAAAATCTAACTACAGAATGTCTGCGGTAGGAACAAATGCAAGTGTAGGCTTCGATGTTGATGAAACTTGGATGCAACTTTATTCTCTCATAGGTATATGGGATAGCAAATTAAAGATTTTTGAATATGATTCACCTAGCCATAATTTGGGAAGTAATACAAAAAAAAATAGCCATGGTCAAAATGGTAAAAATAACATAGATAAAGAATATAAAAGTTATACTCCTAATAAAAAACTAAACATAAGTTCTAATTTTTCCGAAACTCAATCATTTATAGTGACTCCTACTGATATACCCGAAGTAACAGTTGAGGAAAAGCTGAATGGAAATTCTAATATCAAATCTATTCCACCGGATAATAAAGAAACCTTTAATGAAAGCATTGTCGAAATTACTCCATTAAGTGATTTGTCTAATATTAAGGAGGGAAAAGTTGATGAAATATCTGATCAAAATGAAACTCATACGCCAAAAATAATATCAAGGGGGAACGTTGAATCTAACTTGGCTGAACCAGTCGAAGCGACTCAACGTAGATCTTTTTCACCAATTGATAGTAAAGAAAAATGATTTGAATTAGATAAAATGCGGAAGTGACATAGAAACACGATTGATATAGTCAATATGATAAAGATATGCCGAACGATTCTTAGCTTTATGCTAACACTTATATATTCAGACTCTGTGAAAAGTTTTTCAGATGATTTGACCACATTGCAATCGGATAAATGGTGGCTGTCTGATGGATGGGAAAATGGCTATCCTTTTCTAAACCGTTGGGAAAGTGGAGCGGTAACATTTGATCGATATGGAATGACCATATCTTTGACCCCCGATTCTTATAGAAAAAATAATGGAGAATTGTCCTTATATTCGGGAGAGCTGAGAAGTATAGACTTTTTTTCATACGGTTGTTTTGAAATAGATATTAAGCCAGTCAAAGCTCCTGGTGTAGTGAGTTCGTTTTTCTTATTCTCGGGTCCCGAGGACAAGGCGAGTGGTGATAGTGGTTTACATAACGAAATAGATATCGAGTTTTTAGGTTCAAACACGAATATGGTTCAACTTAATTTTTGGACTGATGATGATTCATATACTAACAGTCATGAAACTTTGATCTTTTTGAACTTCGATGCATCTAAGAAATTTCATCGGTACGGTATATATTGGGGGGAAGATCGTATTGAATGGTATATTGATGGCAAGTCAATCCTTAAAATACTTGATAACAAGTATGACCCTATCCCTAGCGCGTTAAATTCCAAATTGCGAGTTATGGCAAACCTTTGGGCTACAGACCCTCAAATTTCAAACTGGGCGGGTAAATTTGATACGCAAAGCAAAATAACATACTCAGCGCACTATCGCAATTTCAATTATAAGGCTTACAAAAACTGTAGTGAGGGTTAACTCGCATATTAATATGATATTTATTGATATGCTATTGATTACATACTAGTGTTTATTTAGCTATGCAATTGTCAGAGGAAGGCATTATGGAATCATCGATGGACAACGTTTTAAGTTTATTAAAAGAATCGAATAAAAAGTTTGACCTAACAAACGCAAGCCACCAAGAAAGTCTTATTTCTTTGTCTGACAAACTTATTAGCTTTAAAGACATGGAAAATGAAGAGTTAGATAAACTAGCTGATATATTTAATGCTCCTTTGGAATTTAAGTTAGCAATTAAACTCGTTAAATCTCGTAGGCTTATGAAATCTTTCAAAAATTCGACCAAGGTGGGCATTGTTTATGCTATGTGGGGAGAGCAGAATCGGTTACTACCTAAATCCGACTCTAATATCAACGGTGAAGATTCTTTAAGAACAAAAATTTCTCAACTTAATTGGGTTACTAAAGGGACTAATGTAGATTGGCATTTATATGCGGTTGATGATGGTTGCCCTTATGGAAGCGCCAGCATTGCAAGTAATATTCTGGATACATTGGCAAAAGAGATAAAAAATAAGGTTTCGATTTTAGAGTTAAATAGTGTTTTGCCAACAAATGATGGCCCGTTAAAGCAATTAAAATCTTCAGAAGACTCTAGGAAAGGAGGGGCGATTATATACGGTGCGCAAAGTGCTCTAGATAATGGTTGCGATTGTATCGTATATACAGATGCCGACAACTCTGTTCACTTAGGGCAACTTGGGCTAATTCTTGAACCATTTTGTAATCGAAAAGTGCAAGTAGTTCTTGGGAATAGAAAACATAAAGACTCAATATTAATTAAACAAGAGGAGCGCTGGGGTATAGGAATCAAAACTTTAAGACATATGCAACGTATGATTGGAAAGTCTATTTTTGATCGTGGAATTAATGATACTCAAGCTGCTTTTAAATGTTATGGTAAGGGCGTGCTAGAAAAAATATTGAAGGCTCCTACTGTTTTTGACTTTTCTTTTGATACAGATTGGATTTTTGCAGCACTAGAACTCAATCAGGCTATTGAATCTATCCCATTCGCTTTTATAGATTCAGCCGCCGAGTCAGCCTCTATAGTTCAAGGGCCAATGACAACATGGTATGTACTTATTGATGGGCTTGTAAAATCTGCTAAAGCTAGAAATATCAAATATAGCGAAGAAATGGCGCAAGTTTTTAAAAGTGAAATAATGTCACACAAAGATCTAGAGCTTATCATTGACGTATTACCACCGGAGCTCACTATGGCAAAGGATAAGGATTTAGGAAACCCAATGATAATGTCGCCTCATTCTTTAAAAAAATGGATTAGAAATTTAAAATTACTGGACGAAAAATCTATATTAAAGTAAATAAATTTATATGTTGATTTTTTTCGTATAGAAATGATTAGGAGTTAATATTGATTTCTATACGAAAATATTAAGGCTCACTATTGTTAACTCTGTTTTTCTTCATTTGATTCTATATATACCTTCATTTCACTATTCATTATGTTTATTTTCTTTAATGTTCCTATAAATATTCCAAGATCAGGTTTCTTGTGATCAGATAATTGCAGCTCTAAGTTTTCTAGTCTTTTTAATAAGTCAAAAATTCCAAAGTTAGATAATACACCTTTTAACAAATGTGTTTCTTTGTATAGTCCATCCCAGTCTTGTTTGCTATATAAGGCTGCCATTTTTTTTGTGGTATTTGAGTGTTCTTGAATATATGTTTCTAATACGGTTAATATTAATTCTTTATCATTTCCTAGGTAATGAGAAATATTTCCTATCTTAAACATATTTTAATCCTACATTAATGGGGGGAGGGGTGATGCTTTGAACCCTTTTGTTTTTGATTCTATTAACCAATTACTCCAGCTATCTGGTAATTTGTAACTAGATAAGTCATCTATATATTTATCAATTTTTTTTGAATTGCTAGAATAGTTTTCTAGATAATAAAGAAAATGAATTTTTGCGCAAATTGAGTATGGAAATTTAATTAGGTAGCTCTCTATATCAATATAATTGGAAGGATTATAGTATTCTCTACTATAATTAAATAATCTTCTTATGTTTTTGGGAAAGATAAAATCCCTATTACCCTTTTTTAGTGAAAATTCAATTAAGTTTATTATAGTGTATTCACCAAAGTAATGTAATGCAGGTAAATAATTATATAATAATGTAGAAGGAATGTCTGAAAATTTATCATACAAGAGGGAAATACCAGAAAAGAGTTTGATATGTGCTTTTTGATCATTTCCTTCGTGAATCAAAATATGACATTGAAATAAGGTTATTAATGCCTTTAAGTGCAAAATCCTTTGGCGACTTAACTTCCTACTTATCAGTATATTAAAGCTGTTTAGGTGTTTCAATAAAAAGCTGCGAGTGTTAGTTTGTGAACTGGCAAGATATAACTCCTCTAGGTCTAAGAAGTAAGAGCTAATAGTTTCTATCCAATTGACTTCAATTGAGTTTACGTTATAAGCATATGTGTAGCCAATTTTAACGAGAGCGTCTTTATGTCCAAGTTTGACTGCTAAACTACTAGCAAATAGTGCTCTTTTACTAATGCTTGGAGTTAACTCAAAGACTTTTATCGCATAATGGAAAGATTTTTTTAAGTTTCCATACTTGAAATATAAGAGGCTCAATTGGTCAATTACTATTGTGGATAAAGGTGATTCAATTAGATATGTATGTAATGCTTCTAGAGCCTCGTCTTTGCTATCGTTATTGTCAAAATAAACTGACATAGCGATAGCTTTGTTTGGGTGAGTATTACTACCTGAGAAGGATATCAGTGCGCCCAAAAGGCTCCATTGACCGCAGGAAATTAAATGATGTAATACAAAACTTTCAGCTTCGATAGATGTTCGATATTCATTGATAATCTTTATAGCTATATCAAGTTTTCCTTGGTCAGTTATAGGAAATAGTGCAGAAAGAGCGTCTTTTTTATATAAATCATCCTGCAAGTATTCAAGCTTATCACCAAGTAGCTTTGTTTGAATTGGTTTAGAAATGAAATACCCTGTATTACCAGATAAAGCTGTCAAGACCGTTTCTGGTCTAGTATCACCTGATATAAACAATATGCCAGTCTTACGGCCTATTAGCCTAGTTACATTTAATACTGAAACTAAGTTGAAGCCTGTGATCGATTCTTCCAAGTGATAATCGACTATCAATATGTCAAAACAGTTATTCTCAATAGACTCAATAGCAGTTGCAATACTATTTTTCCCTATAATATTCTCCCGATTAAAGCCTAGAGATATAAGCTGACTTTTGATAAATAATATAGATGTACTGGAATCATCAATAATTAAAATACTTAATTCACTGATACATTTTTTCATGATTAAATTTCCATACCTAGCGTCTTAATCATAGGTGGTTAGTTATTCATGTGCAATAGAACATTCTATTGTTTGACTTTACATCGTGTGATTGACATTGCATAACGTTACGAAAAGTATACCTATGTTATTGCAGTAATTAGAAATATGTGATTTTAGATACTCTGCTTTGGTTGGCTGAGCTGTAAATGTCAAAAATAGGAAAGTAGAATATTCTAACTTTAAAGCTTGAGGTTTCAATTTTTAAGGTAGAGCGAATACGGTGAGAGCGTGTTAGCATTTTTACATGATGTAACTTGTTAGTAATTTCATCTGCCGTAATCACTGAGCGTTGTCGTCCTACATAAGAAATTTCACACTTTATCTATAAGGTACAATTTATGGCGGGAACAATAGTGCGCCTGAACCTCATTTATACATATTACTGAAAGCAGGTCGTGTTTTTCGCGCTATATCTAAAAAAAGCGTCACTGGCATGTTAGTTAGTTTTATCTAAACAGCTCATTCCGCCCAAAATTGTGACAATAATAGTGGATTTTTGCCACGATTTTCATTCCTTCTACCTTGGTTATATTTACTTGGTGAAGGAGAAAATTTTATCTTAAGAAATGTGAAGCTCATGGTGAATTACTAAATAAATTAGACAGAACCCCATCTATACTTGCTACTATATTTATATGAAACAAGTTGTTATGTGTTGTTATGTTTATTATGCGTGATGGGCCGTTTACAGCGGTCCGCAAAGAAGTTTCCTCGGCTCTCTGGTTTAGCGTTGGGATAAACCTGTTGGTGCTCACTGTACCTGTTTACAGTCTTCAGCTTTTTGATCGTGTTATGAATAGCGCCAGTATAGATACTTTAATAGCACTTCTAGTTATTACTTTATTTCTCGTTACGTCACAGGCTGTACTAGAGTACATTAGAACGTTGTTACTTCAGCGATCGGCTCTTAAATTAGATACCACATTGAGTGGTCGCTTGCTCTCCGCAAGTATCGGAAGTTCATGCCAAACCAATAGAGTAGAAAAGCAACCCCTTCAAGATCTGACTACTATACGAAACTTTTTAGTTTCACCTTCGACTCTCTCTATATTAGATTTACCATTTACACCCTTTTTTCTTCTCCTACTTTTCTTTCTGCATCCATACATAGGGTTTGTTGCATTGATTGGCGCAGTGATTTTTTCATTGCTAACTTTGGCTATGATGTTAGGTGGACGTAAACTTAATACTCTTGCTCAAGAAGAAAGTAGCCGTGTAGCGATGGAACTCAATGACTATTTACGTAATGCTCCTACATTAAAAGCTATGGGTATGAGCCAGAGTATAGGAAATCTCTGGGAGAATAAGAATCACTCTGTTTTGAAGCTTCAGTGGCTTGTCAACTCAAGAGTTGGGCTGCTGATGTCGCTCAGTCGTTACTTTAGGACACTGTTGCAAATCGTAGTGTTGACTTGTGGTGTTTACTTAGCTTTGCAACAACAGATAGGCCTAGGGGCAGTGATTGCAAGTACGATACTAATAGGGCGTGTATTAAGCCCTTTTGAAAGTGCTGTAAGCGGATGGAAAACATGGTATAGCGCCTATCAGGCTTGGAATAGGTTAAGTAAGGAATATGCGGATAAAAGTGGCGGCAAAAGAACAATGTTGCCAACACCTAAAGGCGATATTGAATTTAATAACGTAGCTCTCAAATTTCCTGGATCCCAGGCACCTATATTGCAAAACATAAACTTTAAGCTCGGTGCTGGTAACGCTCTTGCGATAATGGGGAATTCTGGTTCTGGGAAATCAAGTCTTGCATCTCTGTTGATGGGAATCCACAAAGCCACAGTAGGTGAGATTAAGATAGACGGTGCCACGGTTGAAAAATGGGATCATGTTCAATTTGGAAAATACATAGGTTACTTACCACAACATGTCGGCTTGCTTGCCGGAACTGTAAAACAAAACATATCGCGTTTCACCGAGGCTAATGACGATGAAGTCATTGCCGCTGCCAAACTTGCTTGCATACACGAACTTATTATGGGATTACCTGATGGCTACGAGACCTACATCGGAGAGGGTGGGGTACTATTATCTGGTGGTCAAAAACAAAGAATCGGTTTAGCTAGAGCGATTTATTCGAACCCAAAAGTACTTGTATTGGATGAACCAAATTCAAACCTCGATCCGGAAGGTGAGTCTGCTTTGGCAATAGTTTTACAGTATTGCAAAGAAAACCTAATTACCGTCGTAATGATTTCTCATCGGCCGGGATTTTTAAGACAAATGGATTGGGTAATTAGTCTCAAAGATGGTCGCATCGATAAAGCAGGGAAATGTGAGCAATTTTTAGGTTTGAATGCTAGTAATAATTCTGCGCCAAATCCAATTTCTGCTGAGTCATTGGCAGATAAACATCGTGCATAGCTGGAGGCCTATGAATACTACGTTTAATACTAACAAATTAATTGTGGCAGGAATGTTAGTGATGGTTCTGGTTGTGGGAGGTTTTCTTTTCTGGTCCATGACTACGCCTTTAAGCTCTGCTTCGGTGACACAAGGACATTTGGTTGTCAAAAGTAAAAGAAAGCAAATCCAACACTTGCAAGGGGGGTGGGTGAAACAAGTTTTTGTTACCGATGGCGAAAAAGTGCAGGTTGGACAGTTGCTTCTTGAGCTTTCCGACGCTAAGACAGAATCTGATTACAAGAGATATTTATACAGAAAGTACTCCCTGCTGGCTCAAAAGGTCCGACTGAACGCTTTACTAAACGGTAAAGATTTAGTTTGGCCTAAGGAACTGAACGTGGAAGAAGATGACCTTCTAATCGTCTCACCTATTCTAAATAGTGAACTTTTGCAGTATCAACAAAGCCTTATCCGTCAACAATTAGTTCATTCACTTTATGAACAAAAAACATCTTTGTATAAAGAAAAAATTCAAGGAAATCAATTTCAAAGAAAAGCGATTACATCACAAAGAGATTTAATAGAGCAAGAGATCAACATGACGAAAGGGCTAGTTGAAAAAGGATATGTAACTAGAACTAGAATGTTGGAGTTACAACGTCACTATGCCCGTATTGAAGCGGAATTGGCAGAAATTAACGTAACTATAGATGTAGCGAGAAGAGAGCTTGAAACACTGGGTAAAACGCATGAAAGCCAATTGCTTGAGATAAAACGTGACTATTCTAACCAATTGAAAGAGATTAACGATGAGTTACGGGATATTGAGCAAATCATGAATAGAGTTCAAGATGCTCGTGATAGGATTCAAATACGCAGTGAGTTTGCCGGGACAGTAGTGGGCTTAAATATATCAAGCGTGGGTGGTGTTGTAAAACCTGGCCAAGTTTTGATGGAAATTGTCCCAGAAAGCGACGAGTTAATTGTTGAAGCAGTTGTTCCACCAAAAGACATCGATGTTGTGAGAAAAGGGCAACAAGCTAGGGTTCGTTTGACAGCATATAGCACTAGAGAAGTGCCACCGGTAGTTGGTGAGGTAGTAAGTGTTTCAGCGGATAGAGTTGTTCAAGGTGGTGATGTTGAGCAATCCGATAAAGGGTATCTGGTAAAAATCCGTTTTGACCCTGATAACTTAAAAAAAATTAAAGCTTCTAAAAATATTGAATTGTATCCAGGAATGCTTGCCGAAGTACTTATATTGGTTGAACGTCGAACGCTTTGGGATTATCTCATAGACCCAATTTCAACTAGTATAGGAAAAGCAATGAGAGAACAGTGATAGGGCATGCATTCTTAGTTCTGCTGTGTTGGTGTCAGAAGCTTGATATAACGAGTTCGACAAGGTTGAATCAAGTACAAAGAAGCTTTGAATTGCCCCTATAAGGGGCTTAATGTTAGCTTTCTAGCTGTAAAAGCATCTGGTGCTCTTCTCCCTTTCTCATCTCACACGATATTGATGTCTGACATTCCTGAGAATTATTTTCTCATTCTTACACGCTTTACAATATGGTGAGACAGAGAAAGGCAACGGTCTTAGCTTCTATGATGACATGATCTAGTACGTTAAGAAAAACCAGAAAAAACAGAGCCTGATATCGATGCTCTGCTGCTATGGAACTTCATATACTAGTAATTGCTTTTTGGCTTCATGAAGCATTTACTAAATAGCCAACCATAATGGTATTTCTTTCCAAAAGTGCTACGCTTTTACTACAAGATTAATATGAAACAAAGCGCATTAATGTTGATATTTCAAATATTGTTAGTTTTATAAACTTACTTTAGCAACGGAGAAAACTAATGGAAGGTTCAAAGCTAGACGATGTTATTGTTGGAACAGATAATAACGATGCAGTAAACAGTCGCTCTGGAAACGATGTCATTGAAACCCGTTCAGGAGATGATTTTGTTGTTGCTGGTGAAGGTAACGATAATGTCCTAGCTGGTGACGGTGCTGATACGGTGTTAGGTGATGTCGAATATGAGCTTACAGAAGCAAATCCAAATCAGGATCCTTCGGATCATTCCTGGGGAACTTCTCAAACCGTTTACGAGTTTGTTAACGAGAACAATGATAGCCAGACCGCTCACTCTATTAAGCTCAATAATTTCGTTGTCAATCAATCTGTGAGTACCACCACATCCGCATCGGGATTTTCGCCAAACAGCTCTATTACGGTTCAGCTTAAGGATGATGACGGGAACATCATCTCTTCTCAAGTAGTGAAAGTTGAAAGTAACGGAGCCATTAACGTAGATATCAATATTGAAGAGTCTTCTATTGGAGACAATGGCGAAGTTACCATCACCTTTTTAGACGCTCATAATACTCCCATCAACGAAATCGATGAAATGAGTGTTGCTGTAAGAAATATTTATGACGATACAATTGATGGTGGTAAGGGTGATGACATTTTAAAAGGACAACAAGGCAACGATACAATTTATGGTGGAGAAGGTAATGATTTCTTAGATGGAGATATCAATGACGATAACTTACATGGTGGCACTGGAGATGACACTCTGATCGGAGGTAGCGGAAATGACTTATTAGCTGGTGATGCCGGAAACGATACTCTTCTGGGTTCTGATGGGGATGATGAGGTATATGGTGGTCAAGGGGATGACCTCCTTATGGGTGAGCTTGGTAACGACACTTTGCATGGTGGTATAGGCGATGATGTACTCTTAGGGGATGATGGTCACGACCAACTTTTCGGCGGGGAAGGCCAAGATAAGCTTTTTGGTGGTAAAGGAAGCGATAATATCGAAGGAAATGTTGGTGATGATGAGATTCACGGAGAAGAAGGTGATGACAATATACTTGGAGGCGAAGGTGATGATTTGGTGCTCGGCGGCGCAGGCAACGATTCAATTTCTGGTGCCCAAGGTAAAGACTTACTCCTAGGTGGTGATGGTAATGACGATCTAATTGGTGGTGAAGATAACGACGTTCTCGTTGGTGAATTAGGAGACGATACACTTTCTGGTGGAGATGGCAACGATACCTTGTTTGGCGACTCTGGTAATGATTCGCTAATTGGAGGATCGGGAAATGACCAACTGTTCGGTGGTGAAGGTGATGATACGATCCATGGTGGCGAAGGTGATGATATTGTTCATGCGAATGAAGGCCTTGATAAAATCACAACAGGTCTAGGAGACGATCAAGTTTTCGCTGGTTCAGGAGATGACATCATCGACACTGGTGAAGGTGCTGATACTATCTACGGAGAATCTGGCGACAATACGATATCAGCAGGTGCTGATAATGACACCATTTATACCGATGCTGGAAATGACTATGTCGATGCTGGTACCGGAGATGACACTATTTATGCTGGCGACGGTGAAAACAAAGTTTTATCTGGTGCAGGTAATGACCTCATTTACAGTGGATCCGATAACGACACAATTGAGTCAGCTGAAGGTCACGATACTGTCTATGCTGGTGATGGCAACAACTCGATCGAAACAGGTATCGATCACGACACAGTATTTTCTGGTAGTGGGGAAGATAAAGTTGAACTAGGGGAAGGTCATGACAAAGCTTTTACTGGCAGTGGCAACGACACTATTACGTCAGGAGCAGGAAATGACCAGGTTTATGCTGGCGATGGCGATGACACTATATATGGTAACTCAGGAAACAATCTGCTTTTTGGTGAAGAAGGAAACGACACAATTACAGCTGGATTGAACTCCAGTGAGCTTTTCGGGGGAGCTGGTGAAGATACCCTAGTTGGTTCAGTTGAGAGTGATAAAATCTATGGTGGTAGTGACAATGACATCATCAATGCGAATGCTGGAGATGATGTTGTCGAAGGCAATGACGGTGATGATCGCATTAATTTGGGTCTCGGTCATGATGTCGCATTTGGCGGGTTAGGTCACGATCATATTTCTGGCGGTGAAGGTAACGATACACTTATTGGTGATTCAGGGGATGACGTACTACTAGGTGATGCTGGGGACGATATTCTAATCGGTGGAAAAGGTAACGATCTCTTAGATGGTGGTACTGGTCGCAGTGAAATTTACGGCGGAGATGGTAACGATAATATCATTGGAGCTCTTCAGGATGACTTACTTTCTGGTGGTTCAGGTGACGACACAATTACTTCTGGGCAAGGAGACGACATTGTGTTTGCCGGTTCAGGCGACGATAGGATTGAAACAGGTGAAGGTTCAGACACTGTTTACGGAGAATCAGGTTCAAACACAATTTCAACAGGTCTAGGCGATGATACTGTCTATGGCGGTATTAATACTGATACGATCACCCTCGGCGCTGGAAATGATAAAGCATTCTCAGGAGACGGCAAAGATAACATAGATGCTGGAGCTGGAGATGACCATATTGATGCCGGGGCTGGAGATGACATTGTCAAAGGTGGAGCTGGAGACGATTCCCTTTTTGGTGGTGCGGGTGACGATGAATTAATTGGTGGTGAGGGCTACGACTTTATAGCTGGAGGTGAAGGTGACGATATCATAGTTGATGATGGGCAAGATACGATACTGGGAGAAGCGGGCAACGACACGTTAGTTGCTGCAGCAACAGGTAGCCACAATATTTTTGGCGGCGAAGGTAACGATAGCATCATAGGTAGCAACGCAAGTGATACGCTTTATGGCGGTGCTGGCAATGATACGATTTCTGGCGCAGAAGGTGAGGACACTTTATATGCAGGCTCGGGTAATGATACCGTAAATGCAGGTTCAGGCGACGATATTGTCTACGGTGAGGCTGGAGCTAATCAAATATCTCTAGGTGATGGTGAAGACACGCTTTATGGTGGTTTAGGATCGGATACCGTTACTGGTGGAGAAGGAGCTGATACGCTCTATGGTGCGGAAGGTAATGACGACTTGTCAGGAGGCGAAGGTGAAGACTTCATCGACGCTGGTCAAGGTAACGATACAGTCTCTGGTGGCGATGACAATGACCTAATTTTTGGTGGTGCTGGTGACGATACAATCACAGGGGATAAAGGTGATGACCTGCTTTATTCAGGTAGCGGAAACGACACTTTATCAGGCGGGGAAGGAAACGATAAGATAACGGCTGAAGGAGGTACAAATACGTTATCAGGGGAAATGGGTAACGATATCCTTCTTGGAGGTGAAGGTGCTGATACCATATTAGGAGGAGCCGGATCTGACTATATCGAAGACACCTCTGATTCTAACAGTATTGACGGTGGTGAAGGCGATGACATAATAAAACTCGCTGGAACTAATAATACAGTTCATGGCGGTAGCGGCGAAGATCTAATTAAAATAGAAGACTCTGACTTTAATATCATAAGTGGAGACGGTGATAACGACACTATCGACTTAACAGGAATGAATAACAAAGTGGATGGCGGCGAAGGTAATGACACCATCAATGCTGTAGGTAGCCTAAATAATATACGTGGTGGCCTCGGCAACGACGTGATTACTGTTGATTCTGGATCCAACACCGTTTTTGGTAACGAAGGTGATGACAAAATTACAGCGGGAAGTGGTTCGGATACACTCCATGGAGATGAGGGCAATGACACCATAATTGCAGGCTCTGGTGATGATAGCCTGTTTGGAGGATTGGGCAAGGATAAGCTTTCTGGTGGCATAGGTGATGACAACCTCGAAGGTGGCGATGACAATGACTACCTATCAGGAGGGTCTGGTAATGATAAGCTGTACGGTGACCATGGTAACGATACATTAAAAGGCGATTCAGGCCAAGATACGCTTTTCGGGGGAGATGGTGATGATACCCTTCAAGGTGGAAGCGGCAACGACATCCTATTTGGGGAAAAGGGTGACGATCTGTTATCAGGAAACGGAGGCAATGATATGGTTTATGGTGAAGAAGGAAATGACTCGATATCAGGAGGTAGTGGCGAAGACTATATTTCTGGTGGTGAAGGCAACGATTCACTGAGTGGCAATGATAATTCGGATACCCTGGATGGCGGTACTGGGAATGATCAGCTTTGGGGTAATTCAGGAGACGATACCTTATACGGTCAACTTGGAAATGATGTCTTGGATGGTGGTGAAGGAGTTGACAGACTGTATGGTGGAGCAGGTAATGACCAGTTAGTGTTCGATTCTAGCGAACTTAACACGGGTGAAGACAACTTGGTTCACTTTAGCGGAGGTTCTGACTTTGACGTTCTGTTGGTCAATAACGATAACCAGACTCAGATGATTGACATGACTCGAAACACGTTTCAAGAGTTGGAAGGTGTTAAAATTAGCTCGAGTGATACCGCTTTATCCCTTGCACTTGATAAGATAGCGGCGAATAACACGGCCGGTGATACCGCTGGACAGTTTGTTTGTACTGGTGCAAGCAGCATCGATGTTACTGGGTGGGGCTGGCAGCTCACTGAAAGCCATGTTGAGATGAACTCTGATTTACAAGAAATTTACCAAGCCAGCAATATTGATACTGGTTCGTTACTAGGTTATCGATTCGAAAATGCTTCTGGACAAGAAGTTGTTATTTGGAGTGACTTAGATAGCGGTGGTATGCAGTTCCCAGACTCATCTGATGTCTGATTCGTAGTTTTAAAGAAAATACCCGCCTATGATGCGGGTATTTTCTTTTCTATTCCTAAACCACCTCCTTCTAGGAAGGTGATGGTAGTCTAGTAGCGGTTATGCTTGAAGGACGCCTATGTTTAAAATCGTCCCATTTTATAGCTAGCAAATGAGGGGAAAAAAGAACATGAGCAAATATTAATTCGCGTCGCATGTGTATTATCGGTGTCAGTACCATATAGGATGGACGCTTAAACATCGTTTAAAGATATTGAAAATTGGGTAAAGAGCGTTGTCGTAGTATTTACATTTTCAGTAATATGAAAAGTTGTAAAGTCATAGAGTTGAATGTGCAAGTAGAATCATGTCAACTTAGTCGTGAGGTTGCCTCATCGCTTGAGTATTTCGAAATATAAGGCTTTGTTTTAAAGGCTGAACAGCGATTAGAAGGTTTAATTTCCGTATTAATAAAGAAGAAGCTCTGGGGAAACCATTTTGTCACTGCAGGCATTTCGTAGACTCGTTAGATATGAACGAGAAAATCATTTGCAGGAAGGTTATTTGCACCTAGAAATAAATTTAGTCTCTTCAATAAATACGACACTTCCTTAATCGATTTATCAGCCTTTATCCTGTTGGGTACGTCGTTATTTGTAGTTGCCATTTACGCAAACTGCGTGATCTGATGGCACTATTACAAAGTTGGAATGGATTGAAAGCACTTTACCTGTTAATTTGTTTTTAATATCAATTAAATAACCTGAGCTCGGGATAATTTAAGCCTATCAGCACCGTTATTTTAGCGTCTAACGTCCTTAAAACCAACGCAATAGACTCGCTATTGCGTTGGTTTTGCCTAGTTATCCATCTAAAATATCGGCACTGATATTTTTAATGGATTAATCTATTGAATATTTAGATTTTGTCGACTTTCTTATCTCGAGCTCAGGTTAAATAGATACAATTATCAAGAATATGGATATCGTAAAAAAGCAATGTAGGCCACTCCCTACCTTTCTACAATCTTTGCTAACTTTTGTGTCAATAATAACGGTTATTGGTGTGGGGATTTTTTATCTCCAAGCAAGTTTACATAGTTTGTTGTTGATTTGCCTACTAATCGCGGGCACTAGTGCTTGGAAATTAAGTGAAAACGGATTTAAGTCAATCCGCAACGCTATGAATAGTGGCATCAGTGGTGCGTTACCTGCTATTTACATTTTTATCTTAATCGGTGTTCTAATCGCTTCGTTCATACAAAGTGGTACGATTGGCGCGCTGATTTACTACGGTATTGAGATCATTTCCCCAAGCATCTTCTTACCCGCCAGTTTACTACTCTGCACTTTTATGTCACTTGCGACTGGCACAAGTTGGGCAACGGTGGGTACGGCTGGTGTGGTACTCATGGGTATTGGCAATCTAATTGGCATTCCGTCCCCTTTGATTGCGGGAGTTGTGATATCTGGTGCATGCTTTGGTGACAAGATGTCTCCTGTATCAGATACGACTAATTTGGCGTCTATGGCCTCAGATACTGATTTATATAGCCATATAAAAAGTATGCTGTATACATCCGGTCCGAGCTACATAATTTCTCTCGTTATTTTTTCCATTGTTGGGCTAAGTTACACCGAAGTATCAATACCCGTTCAAGAACTACAAACATTGTTAACTGGCATACACAATACGTTCACTATTAATCCAGTGTGTTTGTTGCCATTTGCCGTGATGCTGGTATTGAGCTTTAAAAAAGTCAGTGCTGAAGTGTCAATGTTCAGTGCAGCAATCGTTGCTGTGGTTATTGCGGTCACATTACAAGGTGCTAATTTCACGTCGGTGTTAAATGCATTGTATAGCGGTGGGACTTTCGAAACAGGCGTAGATTCACTGGATTCTTTGCTCGGTCGTGGCGGCATATCTTCAATGATGTGGACGCTTTCTTTGGCGTTAATGGCGCTTGCGCTTGGTGGGATATTAAACAATTTTGGTTTCTTACGCGCAATCATTACTAGAATCTTACGTGTGGTTAAACGAGGAGCTAGTCTTGTTACAGCAACTATCGTCTCTTGTTTAGTGGGTAATATGAGTATGGGTGAAGCTTACATGTCCATTATTTTAGGAGGGCAGTTGTTTGGAGACGCTTATGATGAGCATGGAATCGACCGTTCTGTAATGTCTCGCTCTTTAGAAGAGGGTGCAACGTTAACTACCGCACTGATTCCGTGGACGACTGGTGGAGCTTTTTTTGCATCGGCGTTAGGGGTGAACGTATTCGACTACGCTCCTTGGGCTTTACTGAACTGGATTAACCCAATTCTCTCTATAGTTTTCGCCTATCTAGGTATTGCGTTATTTAAAGTGAATACAAGATCAGCAAAAGCAGAAAAGGCTTCAAAAATACACAAAGCCGAAAATCTATAAAGAGTCTGTTTTGAATCAGATTGAGATGAGGATACAATACGTATTTGAACGATATTGTAATACAATATTGAAAAATGTGGTCAAGGTCATTTACCTTTAGCCCCTCTGTTACATAGAATCTTTGCTCTTACTTATTGAGTATCAAGTATTTTACGCGTGCAGGGCAACACTATGACAATACTACCTTCAGCTGAACCTTATGATCCATTTGTCAACAACCCAAAAACGCTGACGCCTCATGGTGCAGTCGATTGCCATGCGCATTTGTTCTCCTCTCGATACCCATATGTTGATAACCGTACATATAACCCACTCGAAGCAAGTGTTGGAGCTTATTTACATTTACATAAACGTTTAGGCATTGAGCATGGTGTGATTGTTCAACCAAGCGTTTATGGCAACGACAACCGATTGCATTTAGATGCACTTCGTTATTTGAATAACAATGGCTATAACTATAAAGGTGTTGCTGTTGTTGACGCGAATGTATCAGAGCGAACTTTAGATGAGTTGCAATCTGCTGGTTTTTGTGGAGTACGAATGAATCTCATGTTTAAAGGAGGGCTCGATTGGCGAGAAATCGAAAAGTTAGCTCCTCGCCTCGCTGAGCGTAGTTGGCATCTGCAATGCCTCATCGATGTATCGAGATTCAATGGGTTATATCAGAAGCTTAAAGCGCTACCTGTCCCCGTGGTGATTGATCACTTTGGTCAACTAACAACTGAAAGAAAGGTGAGCGACTTAGGCTTTCAAGAGCTACTAAAGCTCATGTGTGAGGGTAAGGTTTGGACGAAATTGTCTGCTCCATATGAGCTCTGCATGCAAGCTCCTCCGTACGAGGAGGTGATACCTTTTGTTCACGCTTTGCTTGAAGCCAATCACGAACAATGTGTATGGGGCTCCAATTGGCCTCATCCACGAGTAAAGTCAAGAATGCCTAATGATGGGGACTTACTTGATAGTTTGTGGCATTGGTTGAGGGATCCGGCATTGTATCAGAAGATACTTGTTGATAACCCGAGTCGACTTTACGGATTTTAATTTTATTGCGCACAACGTCGTTACCAAGAAGAGTGAATTGCCGTTAAATTTGCGATCCTTGAGAAAACTCTATATCCTCGTTGGCCATTTTTAACAATATGTGGCTGTCTACATATGAATAGAAAAAAGAAGATAAATCAAATTCTTAAGAGTAAGCAGAAAAAGAAAAATGCGAAGCTGCATAAAAGCAATAAGCCTAAATATATCTCGAAAGCTGAGCGTGAGAAGATGG
Organism: Vibrio sp. A37; assembly: GCF_059777565.1. Classification (NCBI taxonomy): domain Bacteria; kingdom Pseudomonadati; phylum Pseudomonadota; class Gammaproteobacteria; order Vibrionales; family Vibrionaceae; genus Vibrio; species Vibrio sp. A37. Next base: position 332,604 of record NZ_JBLNLI010000002.1, read on the forward strand.
CATTGGAGCAAGAAAATGTTGAAAATGGGAATAGTGAAGAAAGTGTTGAATAGTCAAAGGAGTGACCTCCTTTGACTGAGTGTGACTAACGCAAAGAAACGATTTTATTTGCCATCCCATGCGTGTAGTGCATCGTGACGTACTTTACTTTTGCCTGCATTATCTAATTTGAAGTAGTTTTTCGCCATACCGCCTTCCCATCCGCCATAGGTTGGGTTTGGTAGAACAATGTAGCGAGTGCCATACAGCAATTGATCATCTTTTACATGTTCACGACGATCTTTATTTGATTTGTGTATGACTTGAGAATCAAAGTCGTCTAGGTTATCACCTATGAGCATTACAATCTTATAGCCTTCGCCTGTAATTATGTTACGGCGGGCTTTCTTGTCTGAGGTCGTGGTTTTTAAAAGTACCGTTTTTTTGTTTACTCCCGCGAAGCCAAGTTTTTCGAGGTTTTTCATGGTTTCTGTTAGGCTAGATTCAGAACGGTTGCTAACATAAAATACTGTGCCACCGTGAGAGTCCACATACTTTGAGAATGCTACAGCGCCAGGAATGGCTTTTGCTTTGCCAGCGTTTTCCCATTTACTCCAAGTTTTAGAGGAGTATCCCTCACCATTTTTAATTTGCCATGCCGCATAAGCGCTGTTATTTATCATGGTTTCGTCGAGATCAACGACAACAGCAAGCTTTTCGTTTGGCTTAGCTTCTTCTTTAAAATGGTCGAATGACATTCTAGCTACGTTAAAAGCTTGGTAGGCTAGCGCCTGATATTCTCCAGATTGTTGCACCCAATCGACGGCTAATACTGCTTGATTTTGTAGTTGAGCACTTGTCACTGGCTGCTCTTTGGCTGCAACTTGCCATGAAGTAGCAGAAATTATTGCTGTAGCAATAACGGCCAAAGCTGTTTTTTTCATTTTACACTCCCGTAAATAACGTCGAGGATCGTCCCAAGTAAACCTGAGTATGGGTTAATCTAATGAGATAAATGCCCATTCAAAGTAAAAAATATATATAAACGTAATATTTCGTTATCAAATATTACGTGTGCATTGTCGATTAACTCCATTCCGAACTGCAAGCACGACTTCAAACGGGTTTTCGCAATTGAGATCACGATCTCATGAGAGTAAAGGTTGCACATGTTGCAACTATCTGAGATGTGGAGCCATTTATTTGATGGATGGTAAAGCGATATGGCCTAAAGGTGAGTGAAAAAATTGGTGAGTTATTTAAAAAATCATACGAACCGGCAATTTTGATTAATTGTTTTTAAAACAAATAGATAAAAAATGCGAGTTAAATTCACAGAATTAAATCTCGATAATCTTTGATCTAAAGTATTACAAACGCAAACGTTTGCTGTATGCTGTGCCGCTCTAAAATCTTATACGTTTTGTGAATGGTTAAATGTATGTGAATTAAGTTTGATAATCAGTTTTATCAACACCCAACATATCCACTTCACAAATAAATTGAACAGGTATTCCTAAGGAACTATCAACATGTCTGAAAAGACCTCATTCACCCAAAAGCAAGCTTCACAGGGTGGCAGCGAAAATCACATTAGTGGTTTTGATAAGTTTTTTAAAATTACCCAACGTGGTAGTAACGTAAAACAAGAGTTTGTTGCTGGGTTGACTACGTTTTTAGCGATGGTTTACTCGGTTATAGTCGTTCCGAATATGCTGGGTGCAGCGGGCTTTAACCAAGGTGCAGTATTTATTGCTACTTGCTTAATTGCAGCATTTGGTTCTTTAGTCATGGGGTTGTGGGCACGTTTGCCGATGGCAATTGGTTGTGCAATTTCGCTGACGGCCTTTACTGCCTTTAGCTTAGTTTTAGGGCAGGGCGTCAGTGTTCCTGTTGCTTTGGGCGCGGTTTTCCTAATGGGTATTGTCTTCACCATTATTACCGTTACCGGCATTAGACAATGGATTTTGAAGAACTTACCTTTTGGGGTCGCGCATGGAACAGGAATTGGTATCGGCTTATTCTTACTGTTGATCGCGGCTAATGGGGTTGGTCTAGTAATCAAAAACACAGAAGCTGGCTTGCCAGTCTCACTAGGTCATTTCACGTCATTCCCTGTCATCATGTCGATTGTTGGGCTAGCGGCGATCATTGGTCTAGAAAAACGTAAAGTGCCTGGTGGTATTTTGCTTGTGATAATTGCGATTTCGATTGTAGGGCTAATATTTGATCCAAATGTGGTTTATAAGGGTTTGTTCGCAATGCCAACATTTGGTGGAAAAGATTCTTTATTTGGTAAGCTGGATATCATGGGCGCTTTATCGCCGGTGGTTATTCCAAGTGTACTCGCTTTGGTTACCACTGCTATTTTTGATGCAACAGGTACGATTCGCGCTGTCGCTGGCCAAGCGAATCTATTAGACAAAAATGGGCAAATCATTGATGGTGGGAAAGCTCTTACTTCAGACTCCATGACAAGTGTTGTCGCGGGGCTTGTCGGTGGTGCTCCTGCTGCAGTTTACATTGAATCTGCTGCTGGAACTGCAGCTGGTGGTAAAACAGGCTTAACAGCAACCGTAGTCGGCGTACTATTTTTGTTTATGCTGTTTTTATCACCTGTTAGCTATTTAGTCCCTAGTTACGCTACGGCACCCGCCTTAATGTATGTTGGACTGTTAATGTTAGGCAATGTCACCAAGCTAGACATGTCAGATTCAGTGGACGCTTTGTCTGGCCTAATTTGCGCGGTGTTTATTGTCCTAACCTGCAATATTGTAACTGGTATCATGTTAGGGTTTGGTTCACTAGTGATTGGTCGTGTTATTGCTGGTGAGTGGAAGAAACTCAATGTTGGCACCGTTATCATCGCCATTGTTCTAGTTGCATTTTATGCAGGTGGTTGGGCAATTTAAGCCAACCACTTGACTTAACCTATCGCCCACAGAATCCTGTGGGCTTTTTTATCCGGCTATATTCCAAAATGCTCTTTTTGCAGCGACACCGTGTGCACCATTACTTAATGCGTCTTGATAGTGACTAATATCTAACCCGCCCAATGCGTAAACTGGCAAATGAGTTTGGCTTGCAAATTTCGAAAAAGTGCGCCAACCCATTGGTATTCCGCGTGGACTGCTTGGGGTTTTAAATATCGGGCAAACTATTGCTATGTCAGCAGATAGGCTTTCTGCCTTCGCTAATTGTGACTCAGTATGGCAGGCGATAGAAAGTAACTTGTCACCCTCTATTGGCCGAGAGGAGTATTTTTCAGCTTCAAAGCTTGGAAGGTGAATTCCATCTGCCCTAGTTGTCTCTAGTAAATCCACTGAGCCATTAAGAAGAACTTTAGCATCATAACGATGAGCAAGCTCTATGACTGGATGGGCAAGTGTCAGATATTTGTCTATAGAAAGATTTTTTGAACGTAGCTGAATCAATTTGATTCCATGGTTCAAACTATTTTCTAACCCTTTCAGATACTGATCCAAATCTGACTCAAAATCTGGTGTGATTAAATAAAGATTGAGCTTATCGTATGTCATAGCTAGCCTACTTTGAGTAACGATTACATTTTTTGATTATCACTTAAAGCGCTAGCTTAAACTGCTTGCCGCTTCCCAGCAATGCATCTCATGCTTTAATACTTGAAGAAAAGTGTTTTGGGGCAGTTCAATGTCTATTAAATGATGAATTTGTTTGTCTACCATACTTTCAATTTGCTCAACGAGCTCTGTAAATGCTTCGGAAGCCCAATGTTGTTCACAGTCACAGTAAGCAGTAGGAAAAGGCGCATAGTTTTTCCATGACTGATTGAACACTCGATAAAGGTGTCATGACGGGCTCCTTATGAAGAAGTATTTCTGTCGGAGCCCAAGAGTATATATATGCTCGATACTGAGGTTAAATAAGTAGTTTGTATGGTGAGTAAGTGATTAATTAATGATTATACCCAATACGTTAATGCAACCGGAATGACAATGATGGTCATTAGGGTAGAAATCAATATTACACTGGCTACATTTGGGGCTTCTTCTTTTCGGTAGATCGAAACCCATAAATAAGTGCTAGCAGCTACGGGCATCAAACCTTCCAGTATAAATACTCCTCTGGCGATCCCTTCAAATCCAAATATCGGCAATGAAATCCAAGTAATAAAGATGCCCGCAATTAAGTGATAGATCGCCAGTCCAGCTCCCAGCTTTAAGTTTCCCAGCTTCATTGTCGATAGGCTGTGACCGAGCGTCAGTAGCATTAAAGGGATAGCAAGTCCGCTTAATATATTAAGCCCTGAAGCTATAGGCTTAGGAAAATGCGTATTGGTTAGTAACATAGCGACAGAAATAACAACCGAATAAATCACTGGGCTAGTAAGTAGTTGTTTTAATGTAAAGTTACCAGAGCTAATCCATCGTCCAACTGTAAAGTTAAATACCGTCACTGCGACAACAAGTGCAAGCCCATATATCAAACCTTTTGGGCCATAAACCAATGCGCAAATTGGCAGTCCTGTGTTGCCCACATTACTTAAACTAAGTGGTGATAGGTAGGTTCGAAATGATAGGTTTGTGCACTTTAATAATATTGCAGTAAGAGCTAAAAAGACGAAAATGACCCAAACACCAGACAATAACATTTTAAAAAAAATGTCTAAATCCACATTCTTTCCGACCAGATGAGCAAGTATGAGCGAAGGGTAGCCAACATTTGCCATGATACTTGTGACAACTTTTGTATCAAAAGGCTTATTAAATTTTCCGAGTAAAAAACCTACAAGAATACATAATAGGACAGGTAATATAATGTTTAGAATATGATAGAAAATATGTTCCATAAAAAGCCCATGTCTAAATACTTACGGCATCGGTCGCATGACCAATAAGCTAAATTGTCGATACAAAATATCGTTTAGGCTAAAGAGTCGTGCTGATTCTGTCCAGTTAGTTAAACTTACGAGTTGGTTAGTTTTTCTAACGAAAAGTTAGGTGGGAGGGGAAATATAGGGATGAGGTAGTTTATAGCAAATAACACGAATTTTTTCAATCTTATTCATTTTATGTATGGCTTTTAAAGCTAAAAAGTCAATTTTTTATATGTTGATTTGTTAGCAATGGTTTCTAATAGGTGGATCACAGATAAAGTTTGCTCTCTTGTTACAGGTTCAGCTGCGTCACCATTGAGCCAATCTTTAAAATCAATATAAAATTGAGTGTAGTATTTATTTATTGGCTTTATTCGCTCTGTCTTATTTGTAAAATAAATCTTAAATAAACGATCTTCAGTTTCATTAGCGAAATTTTTGTTGTTTGGGTAAATGCCTTTTTTTAGATATCTTTCTTGCTGATCGATATCGAACTTAACCGCAGTCGCATTTAATGCGTTGATAATCCAACGCGGTGGGTCGTTCACGATGAGTTGTGAATGACGAATACGAATACGGGTATTGCCATAGATGAATTTTAGATCGTAGTAATCTTCAGGGTGTGTGTCGTCCATTCCTTTGCCATCACCGAGTAGATAGTTTACTTGGTTACACACATCAGAAATAACTTGGTCGGGTTGACCAAATAAGGCAACGATTTGGTCAATGAAATGTACAGCATGGCCAAAAACACTACCATCCACACGGCTACCTCGAACAAGTGCTTTATCTGGTCGAAAATGTGTGTGATTCGACTCTATTTCAAGCAAAGGGCCAATTTCCGGAGTATTTAAAATTTCTTTTACAGTCAGAAAGTCGCTGTCGTAACGCCGATTCTGATAGGGCGTAATTTTGAGGTTTTTCTCTGCGGCCAAATCATATAACTCGGTTGCTTGCGAAAGGGAGTTGCAAAATGGTTTCTCTACAATAACGTGTTTGCCAGCGAGCAAGGCTAATTTTGCATACTCAAAGTGAGAGTGTGCCGGCGTCGTGACACATATGATGTCGGCATCACTTGTGAGTAAGCTATCTATATCATCAAAGCGTTTAATGTCTTTATACTTTGGGTAGGGCATTTCGAATGTAAGCCCATTACGGTTGTAGTAGCCAATAACATCAAATTCATCACAATGGTCAATAAATGGCAGGTGATAACGATGAGCGCTTTTTCCAAAACCAATGAATGCAATTTTCATGAACTTTCCTTACAATACTTTCGAACCCATCTATTTGGTGTCACAATACTATCAGATGGCTGCGCTTAAACTTGGTTTAGAGAGCGAAATTGTAAGGCTAGTCAAAGGAATAAAAATCAGGGGATTAGATGGACCTTAAACAAAAAATAACCCAATGGTATCTCGAGCGAAAAACTAAGCAAATTGCATCAAAGTTAACACCTTGGCTTAAAATTAACGGTGAAAAGTCGGTGTATAGTAAACAAGATGTTGATTACGCTTTAGAGCGCACAAAAATCAAAGATAAATATAAAGAACTCGCGTACGCAATATTCTGTAGTGACGATCGTCGTTCAGTGTCGCTTCGCCAGCTTGGCTTAAAAAGATACCTTTCAAAAAAATCCAGTCGACCTAAAAGGTTTGGTCACTTTCCTACAAACTCATAAACTACATGGGACATAAGTTCTTCTTCGTGACCGTTAAAGGTAGTGATGTCGGCGAGATATTTGAGATCGTCAAGCTCGCCACTTACTCTCAGATATCGCTAGCCTTTGGCTGGGATGAGCAATTTCAACGAGAAAGGTTTAATTCAAGTTATCAAGTCGAATGGTTTTATTGGGTATATTGAGGCTCAACAAAAGTAGGATTGATTTGTTATAAATACTCAGCCCGTACCTTGCATCTACATTACCTCATCGTATTTCCTAAGTTTCAAAATAAAGGATTCGGAAAGGCGATTGTTACTCAGATTCACCTTTATGCAGCGAAGCTTGGGTGTGACAATGTCACTCTAAGTTGTTTCAAACAGGACAATATAGCCGTTTCATTTTATAAGCGATTGGAATATAAGATAGTATCTGAAGATTCTCACTTTTTTAGCTTGTACCGCACATTGGAGAGTTCAAATGAAGATAAAGATATATCAAGTTGATTCGTTTACGAGTGAACCTTTTAAAGGTAATCCTGCCGGAGTATGCATTTTGGATGAACCTATGGAAAGAGCTTTGATGTTGTCGATTGCCGATGAAATGGCTGTCTCCCAAACTGCGTTTTTGTGTTTGAAGGACTATAACCTGAGATGGTTTACTCCCAAAGTCGAAGTCGAGTTGTGCGGGCATGGCACGTTGGCGGTTGTTCATATTTTGAAAGAATCAGGATTGGTCGAGGTGGGACAAACGGTTACATTCAACACCCTCTCTGGTGAGTTGAAGGCTTTGATAGGTGAACACAATTTTGAAATGGATTTCCCAACTCCAGACTTAGACTATAACCCTCAGTTTGATTCTCAACTTCTTAAGCACTTAGGTGTTCGCGACAGCGACGTAAAATGTATCGCTAGCTTTGATTCAAAGTTTGTTATCGAAGTCCAAAATGAGGCCATAGTTTCATCTTTGTCACCCAATTATAGTGGGTTATTAGGCTGTGAGGGGAGAGGTATTGCAGTGACGGCGAAAAGTGATGCAACAGAGTTGGATTACGTAACACGTTACTTCGCGCCATGGGTTGGAATTGACGAAGATCCTGTGACAGGGTCTGCACATTGTGGTTTAGCCGTTTACTGGCAGAAGCAGTTTGAAAAGAATAGGCTTAGTGCATACCAAGCTTCAAAGCGAGGGGGGCACATGCAGTTAGAAGTCTTACCTAATTGTCGGGTTAAACTTATAGGAACTGCAGTGACAACCTTGGATGCAACGATGACGTATTGAAATGAGTTGCTCCGATGTTCCACTAGGACCGACGATACCGTGAATTGATAGTCTTCAATTGGTCAAAAACTTGTCCTAGCATTTGCATAATGACAATAAACTGATGAGCTACCTGCTTTTGTTTCGGCTCGCATAGTCTCATTTTGTCCATAAATGAGGCTTCTACTAATGGAGCAGGCCATGACAAATCCTTACCTTCTAAGAGTTGATAACAGGACTGAAATACAACGTCCTTTATTCGCTCAAATTCACCTATCAGCTCTTCTGGTAAAACGGTCTCTTGCTTGGCTAACACGGATAGATTCGTTGCTTGATTTAACAGGGTATGAGTGCTTTGACGCACTGATTTGACTAGCTCCAAGTATTCTTCACTATGTAGTGGTTCACGTAATGCTTGTTGATACCTATTGATTAATTCATGCTGGCTTTGGTAAGCAGCAACACGAACAGCGTCAACTTGGTCGCTATTAGTGTTGTGTTTTATGGAATAACTTTCCAATAGAGTGGTAAATAAGTGATCAAAACTGGAAAGAGTTATCTTAATTTGTTGGCCAATTCGATTGGTACTCCATTGTGGCCAAAGAATTATATTTGCTACGAGCGCGATAGAGCATGCGATGAGTGTATCCCATAGCCGTGGGACAATAGCGCTAATTCCAGAGTGCGCGAGCATCTGAAATTCTAATATGACAAATATAGTAATACCAATCACGGCGATGGAATAGTTACTTTTAATGAAGCAAAATAATCCTGGTACGACTATGACTAACATTAGAAGCATTACCCATTCTTCTGGGGACAATGACAGAATGATGTAAGCGGCGACAAGTCCGACGACTGTCCCAGTGACTCGGCTTAATGCTTTCGCACGAGTTGATACGTAGTCGCTTTGCATGACGATAGAGATTGTCATGAGTATCCAATAGCTATTGTCTAAATTAAGTAATTTTCCGATACCATAGCCAATTGCCATGCAAAGGGTATAACGGGCTGCATGCCGAAGAACTGTTGACTGCCAAGAGAGGCTTGCTTTCAATTTATCTTGCCAACGGTTTTGAGGTGTTTTAGGTATGTCATGGTGGTGGTGCGGTTTAAGACTGGCCAATCTAGTGGTAAGTTTTGTAAAGTGCTCATTTGCAAGCTGTACCAATTCACAATGAGGGGTAGGAGTGAGAAAAAATTGCACTCGCAACTCTAAAATTAGTTTACTATCAATGACATGCTTAGGAGTGCGATGGTTAATTGTCGCTTCTCCAATTTCTCTTAATTGGGTTGCGTACGAACTCATTAAAGACGCAAATATCGGTTTTACTTTATTGTCATGAAATATTGGATAAAGCTTTTGCGGAGCGTGGGTTGTGGAGCTAAATAACTCATGTAGTTCTTTGCCTAAAAAATATAACTCGCGTAGTTGAACGAGTTCATCTTTGACTGGACTTTTGATTGATTTTACGAGCTTTTCACCTTCTAAAATGAGAGTTGTAAGTGTTTGTTGCAATGGCAATAATTCTCGATTATCAAAAGGCTTACTTGTCATTAGTTTAGACTTTAACTCAACATACTTCGCAAGGTTCAAATAGTACGCAGCTAAGTTTTCTCTAAGTCCTCTATAGGGCCATATACTTATCCAAGTACGTGACACTATTAAATGAAGGGTTGAGCCCAGCAAGTAGAGTAGCGGTGTTTGCCAAAGACCATGTTGCAAATCATTTTGATGCGTCAGTATAACGAGTAAAAGGCTTGCAACGCCAAGCCTTGATGCGCTAATGCCAAACGCAGAATACATAGCGAAAACAAAAGTAAAAAAGCTGATCACTAAAAGGTATGGTGTATTTAACTGAAATAAGATTAAAAGCAGTAATGTCGTGGCAAAAAAGTGAAGTGTATGTGTGACAGCTACAAACAAAAAGTTTTGCCTCGGTTCATCTGCACCGCTAATGAGGGAAGCAAACATACCCAATGCTGCTGTGAGCCCAAGCGCACTGTGGCCAATCAATAAGCTGCCAAATAGAAGTATTAGCAGTGACAATCCGGATTTAAAGCCGTAATTCAAGTTTGGCTTATTAAGTAGGGTAAGTCTATGAAATAAATGAGTAAATTTTTGAAAAGCTGTTGGGTTAGTATAACCGGACATTCACACACCTTAAGAAAGCATTACTGGATAAAAGCAGTGGGTATACAGGTAGCTTATACTCAATTCTCATATCGAGATACCCCAATATGTGATCGTTCGATATCTCGCTTACTCTTAGCTACAAGGGATTGTGCAGTATTGAAAGCGGAACGAACGACGTGAGGTGCATATGGATCTGAATAAACCAAATATGCTGCTGGGTAAGATTACGCAATTGATTTAATAGAGAATTTTCGTCTAAAAATTATTGCCTGTCTAGATAGGTATAATAGAAATACAGTATGGAATTCCGCTTTGGTTATAAATCTTCATTTATGTATAACAAATAGATATTAATAGGGAAATATAAGTATGTTATTGGTCTGTTTTTAGAGCTTTCGAAGCATATACCTGTTTAATTTTTGTTTTTTAGAGTAATGCCACTAACCTTATGATTAAGATGACAAGATTGATTTATTAGAGTCAAATAAGATTGAAAAAATATCATTTTTAAGACAACTTAATCTGTATATGGATAAAAAATGTCTGATTGAGAGGAAATATACATAGATCTGACAATATACTAACGCTTGCTAGCTTTATATGACTACTATAGCGTCTAGAATTGCCCTAGTAGAGTGTTGTCATGAATTTTAAACTTAAAGCTTTGTTGGTTATCTTGGGAATACCTTTCCTAATTGCTCCTGCCTCTTGGGCGCAAGAACCGCAAAAAACAGCGATACCAATAAAGGTTCAAATTGTTGCAAACCGAGAATTTACCGATCAGCTGCAAGAAGTAGGAAAAATTATTCCTGTAGATTCAACGGCTCTAACATTTAGTGCATCAGACAAGCTAAAAACAAAATGTTTTAAAGATGGCGCCTACGTGAAAAAAGGCGATTTGATTGCAGAGCTCGATAATACACAAGCAAAAGGTGAGCTAGATAAAGCAGAAACTCAGTATGCGATAGATCAGTCGAAACTCACTCGTATGCTCGCTCTTGTTAAGAAGCAACCTGATTCTATTTCCAAGCAAGATATTGAAAATCAGAAGCTGCAAACCAACCTCGCTAAAGTGAACGTTGAGCAGAAAAAAGCGGATATGCAAAACTATCAGTTAATCGCACCTTTTGACGGTCGTCTTACTAGCTTCAACTACTCTATAGGCAGTCGCTTGGATAGCTCAGATGTCGTAGTTTCAATCATCAAAGCCGATCCGGTTCAAGTTAACTATTCAATTGGCCAAAAAGAACTGGGTGAAGCAAAACTCAATCAGAAAGTGACCGTTCAAGTTGATGCGTTTAAAAACAAAACATTTACCGGATACGTAAATTATATTGCGCCCCAAGTTGATAATCAGTCAGGTCGGATAGAAGTTCATGCAAGCATTAAAAATGAACATAAGTTATTAGTGCCGGGTATGTTTGCCAACGTGACACAATATTCTTCAGAGAAAGTAACGTATCCAATTGTTTCTCAAAATGCAGTTGTTGTTAATGGGGACCAACGTTATGTGTGGGTGTACACCGGGACTGGCGTTAAGCAGCAACCAGTGACATTGGGTGAAAACACCAATGACGGATACGTGATTATAAAGAAAGGGTTAAGTATCGGTGATAAAGTTGTAGTAGCAGGGCAACAAAATCTAAAAATTGGCTCTTTAGTGAAAGTGCAAGGTGTTGTTAAATATGACCACCCAAGCCAAGAAACAAGTATTGCGACTGAAAAAGAAACAAGTCCAGCTGTCAAACCTAGTGTCGCAGCCGCTGAGCAAACTCCTTTGGTGAATACTCCTCCAACCAAAGCGCCAAGTGAGGCAAGCGTTCCGAAGGTGAGTAGCACAGCTCAACCCGATAAGACTCAAGCACCAAAAGCTAAACAAGATTCAACTAGTAAGATAAAAGACGCTAAAGTTCAGCCTCCAGTAGACAAGAAACCTTCAGAGAAGGTGACGAAACCAGTAACGGAAACTGATCATAAAGCCAAAGTAGAAAACAAAAAAACGAAGCAGGTTGTTGCTAAAGCAAAAAAGGAAGTAAAGAATGAAGCTGCCTGAGGTATGCATTAAGCATCCAGTTTTTGCTAGCGTAATTAGTATTGCCATTGTACTGCTAGGGGCTTTGGCTATACAAAATCTACCAATTCAATATTTCCCAGATCATCGTGCTCCTAATGCTACTGTGACAGCCAATATTCAAGGTGCAAGCGCAGAGTTTATGTCCGATAACGTGGCGAATAAGTTGATTTCTGCTGCAACTGGGCTTAGCTCTGTTAAGAGTATGAACACGGATTGTAAAGAAGGGTCGTGTACTCTACAGGTTTACTTTGACGACAATGTATCTGATGTAGAATATGCGAGTCTGATGAACAACTTGCGTAGTAAAATCGCGTCAATTACCGACTTTCCTGCCAGTATGATCGACAAACCCGTGGTAACGGATGATTCCTCTCAAAAGTCATTGCCAAGTAACATTATTACCTTTGTTGCTAAAGGGGATATAACTAAGCAGCAAATGTACGATTTTATCAGCCAGCAATTAATCCCACAGTTTAGACATATCCAAGGAGTCGGAGCTGTATGGGGACCATATGGTGGTAGTAGTAAGTCGGTTCGAGTTTGGCTGGAACCCGATAAAATGGCGGCGTTAGGGATCAGTGCAACGGATGTAGTCAGCACGTTAAGTAAATATAACGCGACATTTACCGCTGGAACGATTAAAGGCCAAGCACGCGACTTTTCAATTAACCCAGTCAACCCTGTCAATAGTGTCGCTGGTGTAAGAAACCTAGTGATTCGCGACGATAATGGCAAGATTGTACGTGTTGGTGATGTTGCGAATGTCGTAATGGGTGAGTCCAGCTTGACTCCCTCTATATTAAGGGTGAACGGCAAGCTAGGTATGTCAATTCAGACACTACCATTAAAAAGTGCTAATCCAGTAGTTGTTGCTGAGCGCGTTAAAAAAGCAATGGCTAAAATGAATGTGCCCGATACCATTCAAATGAAAATGGTGTACAACCAATCAAACTTCATTAAAGCCTCTATCGATGAAGGGTTTAAAACTTTAATTGAAGCCATCGTTTTGGTTTCAGCGGTGGTTGTGCTGTTTTTGGGTTCGTTCCGTGTAGCGGCTATTCCTCTGATTACGATACCTGTCTGTGTCGTTGGTGTATTTGCTGTTATGGCTGCGTTGGGCTTTACCATCAACGTGTTGACAATCTTAGCGATTATATTGGCGATAGGGCTGGTGGTTGATGATGCCATAGTCGTGGTTGAAAACTGCTATCGTCATATAGAGCAAGGACAAAAGCCTCTGCACGCAGCAATTCAGGGTAGCAGAGAAATTGTGTTTCCTGTTATAGCAATGACATTGACTTTGGCCGCAGTGTTTTTCCCAATTGGCTTGATGTCGGGACTCACTGCTGACTTGTTCCACCAATTTGCCTTTACACTTGCTGCTGCGGTCATTATTTCTGGTTTTGTTGCATTAACACTTTCACCGATGATGAGTGCTCACATGCTGAAACCGACCGAAAAAGCGCCAAAATGGTTTGAGTGGGTCGAAGAGAAGCTAGAAACACTAACACACAAATATGTGCACTTTTTAAAGCTGGCATTTGAGAAAAAGCTTTGGTTGCTCGGTATTGCAGTGATGCTTATTTTAATTTCAGCAATTGCGGTATGGTTTATGCCAAAAGTGCTGTTGCCGACTGAAGACACAGGTTTTATCGATGTATCTGCGACACCTCCGACAGGTGTTGGTCGAGCGTACAATCTTCACAACGATGCGCAACTCAATAGCATCTTTAAAGGTGACCCAGCTATAGAAGCTAACTTAGCCTATATTCAGGGCTCTCCTCTAAACCAGGTAATTTTAAAACCTTGGGATGAGCGCGGCCAAAATATAGAACAAGTGATAAAACGTTTGATGGCTAAGGCAAGCTCGACAGTGTCCGCCTACGGAGTGTCAATGTCTGTTCGTTCGGCTGATAATTTGAACTTGCCAAGTGGCTTAGTTCTCGAGTTAACAACGACAAACAACAACCTCAGCTCGCTAGGGAACACTGCACAAAAAGTTGTTAAAGCGTTGAACAACTACCCGGGTGTCGCAAATGTGAAGAACTCAATGCGTAGGGATATATTGCGATACAACTTGTCTATCGATCAAAATGCGGTCGTAATGTCTGGGGTAGATTACGCGGATGTGACCAGCGCATTGTCCACTTTCTTAGGCTCTAATCAAGCAGCGTATATTAAGATGAAAGATGGCTATACCTATCCCATTCGCGTTCAGGTAAACCAAAAAGATCTAGGTGACTTCAACGTACTAAATAAACTGTATGTCATGTCCAAATCGGGGCAGCAGCTACCATTGTCTCAATTTGTCACGATTAAGCAGGTGACCGCTGAATCACACATTAAGACATTCATGGGACTAGATTCAGCAGAAATTACTGCAGACCTACTGCCAGGTTACACTGCTAGCGACGTACAAAGCTTTGTGAATGGACATGTACCTGAACTCCTAGAGAAAGGTCAGTCATATCAGTTCAACGGCGTAGTGAAGGAATTACAAGACTCCTCTAAAGGTATGCAATTGCTATTTGGCATGGCGCTAGTGTTTATTTTCTTAATATTAGCGGCGCAGTTTGAAAGCTTTGTCGATCCACTGATCATTTTGCTGACCGTTCCACTGTGTCTTGTTGGTGCAATTCTTACGTTGAATCTATTTGGGCAAAGCTTAAATATCTACTCCAAGATTGGCTTGCTAACTTTGGTTGGCCTAGTCACCAAACACGGGATATTGTTGGTGGAATTTGCCAATAAGCAACAATTAAAAGAGGGCTTAACTGCACTCGAAGCCGCAATTGCAAGTGCCAAGTCGAGGTTACGACCAATATTGATGACGTCTCTGACAATGATTATTGGGTCATTACCACTCGCCTTGGCTGTTGGTCCTGGTTCAGTGGGCCGAATCAATATCGGGTTGGTGCTAGTCGGTGGATTAATATTGGGTACATTGTTCTCATTATTCTTGGTTCCCGTTGCTTATGTAGCAATGGCTAAGCTACGAGAGCAGGACATTATTGTTCAGCTTAAACAAATTCGAAAACTTAAAAAGCAGTAATGTAGCAATAGCTTTAAAATAATCGACTTGAGATAACTAGCCGCCTGAAAATAAGGCGGCTTTTTTATTGGCAATCTTAGTAATTAACCACAGTTAGAATTATAAAGTAGAGTAACTACTTGACTGATATGTTTTGGCATGCGTAAATCATAGGGAACAATATTAATAATACTTCGCACAAGAGAGATAAGGATTTGTGAAAGAATTAGGATTTGATTTAAAAACGTTAGAGGTGTTCATTGTTACGGCTCAAACAGGCAACATGACGATGGCAGCTAAACAGCTTGGTCTTACTCAGTCTTCTGTTTCTCAAACTCTTGCAAATCTAGAGAGGAATCTTGACGCGCAGTTGTTAGATAGAAGTGTGCGCCCTGCAGGGCTAACAATCGCAGGCCGATATGTTTACGAACAAGCAATCAATTTGATTGAAAAAGCGAAAAGTGTTCGTCAGGTTGTGCTACAAGATAACTTTGAAAAAATACACTCTTTAAGAGTTGCAATGGTTGATTCTTTAGCGAGTCACCTTTCTACACCGTTGGTAAAGTTAATTAAGCATCATTCAGAAAGCTGGACAATCAGCACCGAGCTTTCTCAGTTAGCGAGAGAGTCTCTGATTCAGCGGAACGTAGATATAGTTATATCTGATGAATCTTCTGAGCATCATGAGTATTTAACAAAGTTCCCCATTGTAAAAGAACCATTTTTAGTTGTTTTACCAAGAACATATGAAGGTAAGAATTTAACACTAGAACAGGTAAGCGAAGAGCTTGACCTTATTCGTTATGCTGATGACTCATTTTTAGGGCGTACAGTAGAAAGCTACGTAAATCGTAACAACCTCAATGTACCAGAAAAAGTGAAACTCGATAACACTCATGCGGTATTATCGTGCGTCAGTGCTGGGCTAGGCTGGACGATTACTACACCGTTATGCTTACTGCAAAATGGCATTCCACGCTCTGAACTGACATGTTTGGCATTGCCCGAACATGAAGGTCTATATCGAGAGCTATCTTTGTATAGCCGTCAAAATGAGCTCGACAATCTACCTTTGTGTATGAGCCAAAATAGTCAACAGATTATTCGCGATAAGTTTATGCCCAAGTTAGAAAAAGAACTTCCTTGGTTGTCGGAACAAGTACAGATAGGTTAGTGCCGCAGCCACCGACGTTACAATGAACACAGATGGAGCCTAGAGGCTCCATTTTTTGTCCTTTGTACACATACAATGTTTTTATCATCCTCTTCATTTTAAGACCTTTCATTGAAGCTCACATTTATCCGAATTCGAAGAGTCTAATCGGCTGATTCTCATCTACCTTTGTTATGTGATCTACCAAAAAACGCATCTCCATAATTGAGGGGTAATGATGAACGCAAAGGACGTAAAAACAGCTAGTGATGCACTCGCTATTATCAAGGAGAGAGGTCTATCCCACGTTAAGGTAGGCTTGTTTGATAACGATGGCGTAATGCGTGGCAAATATATGTCTAGAGCCAAGTTTGAATCTTCATTATCAAATGGTTTTTCATTTTGTGATGTCGTTTTAGGTTGGGATATCAATGATCAACTCTACGACAATACCCAGTTTACTGGTTGGCATACAGGTTACCCAGATGCACAAGTGAGGATCTTGCCAGACTCTTGTCGGGAGATCTATGCAGAAAAGAATATGCTAATTTTTCTGGCTGAGTTTAGTGGTGCAGCAGAATCTGTTTGTCCAAGAGCTGTCCTTCGCCGAGTCTTAACTCGAGCGAAGAGCTTAGGCTTTAATGTCTCAGCAGCATTGGAGTATGAGTTTTTTCTATTCAATGAAACTCCGCATAGTGCGCGAGAAAAAGGCTTTCGAAATTTAAAACCTTTTACTCCAGACTGGTTTGGCTATTCGGTAATACGAAATAGTGTTCATTCTGATTTGTACGAATCGATGCTGGAAATGGCTGAAACGATGGACTTTCCCATTGAAGGGATTCATACCGAAACTGGTGCTGGGGTCTTAGAAGCAGCCATTGGTGTTGATGAGGCCTTAAGTGCAGCAGACAAAGCTGCGCTATTTAAGACATTTACTAAAGTGTGGGCTCAAAAACACGAACTGCTCGCGACGTTCATGGCTAAATGGTCTGGGAAGTATCCGGGTCAAAGTGGCCACATACATATCTCATTGCAAGATGATAAGGGCAAGTCACTATTTTTTGATAAAAGTCAGCAACATGGTATGAGCCTTATTCAGCGGCAGTTTCTTGCTGGTCAACAGCAACTTATGCCAGAGTTTCTGTGTTTGATTGCGCCAACAATCAATAGTTATACGCGAATGGTTCCCGGGTTTTGGGCACCAACGTCTGCGACTTGGGGAGTGGAAAATAGGACAACGGCACTGCGTGTTATTCCAGGCAATAGTAAATCACAAAGAATTGAATATCGTTTAGCTGCTTCTGACGCTAATCCTTATCTCGCCTTAGCTGCCGCAATAGCTTCAGGGCTTTATGGCGTCATCAGCAAATTAGAGCCAAGCGCTGCAATTTCTGGGAATGCTTATGATCAGACTCATGATTCAATATATCAATTGCCGAGCACACTATGGGAAGCAGCGCAACGTTTTCGCATGTCGAAAGTGGCTTGCGAAATGTTTGGTGAAGATTTCGTTAACCACTTTGCGGCTAGCCGAGAATGGGAAGAAAGGGAGTTCCGAAAGCATGTTACTGACTGGGAAATGGAGCGTTATTTTGAAATTATTTAAGGGATACTAAATGGCCATCTATCAAAAAACGATTTCTCCAATCAATAATAGTGAATATGTCTTACGAGAACTGTCTACTGAGGCACATATTCGTTCGAGCTTATCCATGTCCCAATCGACACAACGAATTTGGTCCCAGATGCCACTTCGAGAGCGCCAACAGATTTGCTCGAAAGCGCTTGAGTGGTTCCAGATTAATCAGGAAAAGTTAGGCATAGAATTATGTTGGCAGATTGGCCGCCCGATTCAATACGCAAAAAATGAAATTTGCGGCGTAATTGAACGGGGGGAGTATATGATCGAAGCCAGTGAAAGCGCACTGTCAACAACTACTGTACCTGAAAAAAAAGGCTTTACTCGTTTCATGGAACGAGAGCCGGTTGGGGTTGTCTTTGTTGTTGCCCCTTGGAACTATCCCTATCTCACCGCTATCAATGCAGTTATTCCAGCATTGTTGTCTGGTAACAGCGTCATTATTAAACATTCAGCGCAGACACCGTTATGTTCTGAGCGTTTAGTTGAAGCATTTCAGCAAGCGGGGCTACCTGAAGGTGTATTGCAATACCTTCACTTAAGTCACTCAATGGCTGAAAGTTTAGTTCGTTCGGGTGAAGTTAATCATGTCGCTTTTACTGGCTCAGTAAAAACAGGTAGAGCAATGGAGCAGTTTGCAGCAGGACAGTTTATTGGCCTTGGACTTGAATTAGGTGGTAAAGATCCAGCCTATGTACGAGAAGATGCAAACCTAGATTCTGCTGTAGAGACAATAGTGGATGGCGCTTTTTTTAATTCTGGGCAGTCATGTTGTGCCATTGAGAGAGTTTATGTTCACCATTCTGTTTACGATAGATTCGTCGATAAAGCGGTGAGGTTGGCAAATGCTTTAAAGCTAGGTGATCCTACTGATGAATCGACGACATTGGGACCAGTCGTAAATGTTGAAGCGGCTAACTTTATACGAAGTCAAATTCAAGATGCTAAAGCTATGGGAGCAGTGTCGCACATAGACACCGCGCAATTTGAGTTGGATACGGGTAATAGTGCTTATTTGGCTCCACAAATCTTGACAAATGTTAATCACTCGATGCGCCTGATGACGCAAGAATCGTTTGGGCCTGTAGTTGGAGTCATGGAAGTGTCCAGCGATGAAGAAGCCGTTATGTTAATGAATGACAGCGACTATGGGCTTTCATCTTCCATATTCACCTCGGACATTGAACGTGGTACGGAGTTAGGGCGAAAAATTCAGACTGGTACTTTTTTTATCAATCGATGTGATTACTTAGACCCAGCTTTAGCTTGGACGGGTGTTAAGCATTCTGGAAGAGGGCACACGCTATCCAAATTTGGCTTTGATGCATTTACTCGACTCAAGTCCTTTCACATTAAACATCCAAGCTGATTCGCGTTAAAGTTAGAGAGAGGAAAGTATGTCTGATTTTACTTACTGGAATTATCCTACTTCTATTACAGTCGGAGCGGGTTGCTTGAACTCTTTGGGAGATGAATGCAGAGCGTTAGGTATATCAAATGCTTTAATTGTCACTGATCCCGGCATTACCAACTTTCCTATGGTGGATGCAGCGATTAGGCTTTGTAATCAAAACCACGTAAGTTGTAAATTATTTAGCCAGTTTGAGGCCAACCCAACAGGAAATGATGTGGCTGCTGGGGTAAAGCAATATCACCTCGGTCGGTATGATGGCGTCATCGCTTTGGGTGGTGGTTCAAGTATTGATGTTGCAAAAGCTATTGCGTTTATGTCCGGACAAAGTGAACCATTATGGGCGTTTGAAGATTTTAATAATAACTGGAAGCAAGCGAAACTTTCGGGTATCTCACCGATTATCGCTATCCCAACCACAGCAGGGACGGGCTCGGAAGTAGGGAGAGCATCGGTTATTACGGATACCGACAAGAAAATAAAGCGAGTAATTTTTCATCCCAAAATGCTTCCCAAAAAAGTGTTATTGGATCCTGAGTTAACCTTGGATCTTCCCCCTCACTTAACCGCGGCAACAGGCATGGATGCTCTGTCACATAGTTTGGAAGCCTACTGTAGCCCTGCTTTTCATCCCATGGCTGATGGTATCGCGATGCAAGCGATAAAAATGGTATACGATAATTTAACGGTTGCTTTCGCAGATGGCACAAATTTGAGCGCTAGAGGACAAATGCAAATAGCATCATGTATGGGAGCGACCGCATTTCAAAAAGGCTTGGGAGCAATGCATGCACTCGCTCATACGCTTGGTGCTCTGTACAATAAGCACCACGGGCTATTGAACGCAATTTTAATGCCTTATGTGCTGATTGCGAACAGGAGTGTAATCGAAGGGAAAATGGAAACTCTTGCTCGGTATTTGAATATAGAGGAGCCGAGCTTTGAAAAATTTGTTGAGTGGGTTCTAGAGCTGAGGAACGTTGTGTCGATACCTGAAACTCTAGCAGAGATTGATGTTGGCACTGAGCAGATAGAATTGGTGGGCAAGATGGCAGAAAAAGACCCTAGTGCAGCCGGTAATCCTATTCAATTCAGTGCTAATCAATATAGCGAGATTTTTCGAAAAGCAGTAAACGGTGAGTTATGAAAGTAGGCGTATTTCTATGTGGAGAAGTTGCACCTGAGTTATTTGAGCAGCATGGACGCTATGCAGAAATGTTTGAATCACTGTTTGTAAACTACAAAAAGGAGATCACGTTAAAATTTTTTGACGCTTTATCGAGAGAGATCCCTGAGAAAGTTGATGATTGTGACGGGTACATCATCTCTGGTTCTAAATACAGCGTGTATGACAGAGAGCTCTGGATCGATGACCTTCGAGAGTTTGTCATTAAGCTTTATCGTCAGCATAAAACTACTGTTGGAATTTGTTTTGGTCATCAACTTATAGCACAGGCACTTGGTGGGAAAGTGATCAAATCGCCTAAGGGTTGGGGAGTCGGCGTGTCAATTCAGAATATTGTTACCTCACCACGTTGGTTGACTATAAGAAATGATAAAACGCTCTCTTTGCTTGTTAGTCACCAAGATCAAGTGGTGATGTTACCTGAAAACGGTAAAGTGATTGCATCAAATGAATTTTGTCCCAATGCTATCATCTCGATTGGAGATAATTTCTTAGGTATTCAAGGGCATCCAGAATTTAATAAATCTTTCTCCAAGAGTTTAATGCAACATAGACGTGACAGTATTGGTGAAATAGCGTACGAAAAAGGGCTACACTCACTTTCATTAGCAATAGATAAGGATGAGATTACTCAATCTATTGTGACTTTCCTAACGCAAAAGTGATGATAGTTTACATTGAGCTTAGGTGTTATAGGCTAATTTCATATGTATATTCAATCGTTTTAATAATGTTTTTGGGTGTAGATATAACGTCCGTGAAATCTTAGGTTTATAACTTTGAAACTTTATATATATAAGAGAAAATAACGCCGTCTGAGCTTGTTTAGGAATCCAGTAACCTAACGATAGTTGTTGGCTTAAGGCTGGGGTGTGTAGTAGCCCCCAAGAAAAAACCTCCTATGGAAAGGAGGTTTTTTTCAAACAGCTAAGATTATCTCAATCTCCGCTATTTTCTGTTCACTTAATTAGCGATATTGACCTTAGTAAACCGTTGCCGCTTTTTTGGCATTAGCGGTTTTGTCTGCCAGCATCACTTGTTTTACGTCGATGGTGCGAGATGTCCAATCTTTGTCTACTTCACCTTTCAATACTACTTTCGTTTCAGGTGTTGCATTGACGCCGCCCCATTTATCATTGTCTATATCAACTTGGATGGTGCCAGTATTGTCTTTAAACATGTAATTTTCATCACCTAGGGATTGGGTGATATAACCTGTTAGTTGGACAGCGGCATCGTCACTAGCGCCTTGAGCTGCTTTGGCAGTGGTAATAACAGTATCCGCTGACGGACCAGTGAAACCTCCTCCTTGATTATTGTTTTGTGCTGCCATTGCCGATGTTGAAGCGATTGCGATTGCAGATAGTAATAATAGCTTTTTCATCATTTGTTCCTCTGTTATTTGCTTATTTCATACTACGAGAGAAACTATAAACAAATGCAAATTAACCCAACATGAATATTTTGTTTATAAATGAATTAATTTTTACTCGATTAATATATATGCAGTTCCTTCTTTTCAGTCCGATTAAATATTTATTATAATTATTAATAAGTAATATTTTAAATCTATAAACTATACCTTTGATGTATAAGCAAATTATTTGATTTATTGAAAGGTTGGATTAACGGTGTTCATTTGTCTTGAACTCATATAATATCTTTTCTGCGCAAGTTGACTGTTGAGTTATGGTACGGGAGAACAGAATGAGTGATTCAAAACAAAGGTTTTCTTCTAGAGTGGAAGATTACGAAAAATATCGACCTAGTTACCCAGAAGCACTATTAAAAAAAATATTTGAATACGTAGATATACCTCAGAGTCTTACAATCGCAGACATTGGTTCCGGTACCGGCATTTTTACAAAGCTTTTATTGGACCATGGGGCGAATGTGACCGCAATTGAGCCTAATGATTCAATGAGGCTTGCAGCAGAGCAGAAACTTGCCAATCGTAGTAAATTTGTCAGCCTAAATGGTTCCGCAGAAAGCACGGGGCTTTCAGACAACTCGGTAGATATGATCACTGCCGCGCAAGCTTTTCATTGGTTTAACAATGCGGAAACAAAAGCTGAATTTGCCCGAGTTTTAAACCACAATGGTTGGCTTGCTCTCATATGGAATGACAGGAAATATGGTCAAGGTTGTCAGGCCGCGTATGAGGATGTGCTCAAAAAGTATGCGACGGACTACAGCCAAGTCAATCATCAAAATTTGTCTGAGCAACAAATCTCGTCTTTTTTTGCTAATCGCAAGATGGATATTTATTCCTTTATTAATGTGCAAGAGTTCGATTTTGATGGCGTGCTAGGGCGCCTTCGTTCGTGTTCATATTGCCCCGATGAATCTTCCCAAGATTACAAATTGGCCGTTGAAGAGATAAAGAAAGCATTTGATAAGTATGAAGAAAATGGCATGGTTCGTTTTGAATACGATTGCAGGCTTTATATTGGGAAAATACAACCTTAGTTGATAGAGCCCAGTTGATACAATTAATATAATAAGTGTTTTTGAGTAGAGTTAGCTTAATGAGTATAGATAGCTTATTAGAAGAATATTCTGAGGATTATTGCAGTTGCTTGGAACTTGCTTATGGCAAAGGAATGATGTCAGAAGGAGGCAATGAAGCTATCGATGTTATATTTGAGGGCATCGATATCGCGCACAAGCACTGCCTTGAAATTGGCTCAGGGCTAGGTGGAACGGCCTACCATTTGGCCAGACAACATAGAGCAAATGTTACAGGATTAGAAATCAACCAAAGAATGACCGAGCAGGCGATAGCGAATACGCCGGATGAGTTGGCGAAAAGGTTGAATTTTGTTACTCATCAAGAAGATAACTTACCATTTGAATCAGATTCATTTGATGTGGTGTATAGCAAAGGTGTGCTAGCACATGTTTGTGACAAAAAAACAATGTTTGATGAAATCTTTCGAGTACTAAAGTCGGGAGGGTACTTGCTTATCAATGATTGGTTAAGTGCTGACGATCAGTGGGGGCCGCTAATGCAGCGCTTCTGTGATGTTGATGATCTGACTGTGTTTCCGGTAACAGTTGATGCTTATCAAGCACTGTTTGCTGATTCAGGCTTTAATTTATTGAGATGTGTTTCTCAAGATGAAGAGTATACGCGATACAACATTGATATTGTAGAAAGGTTAAAAACAGAGCCTGTGAAATCTCAATTCATCAGTCAGTTTGGCGATGAAGAGTTTCAAAACCATGTTGAAGCGTTTTCTTTAACCGCTCAAGCTATTCATAATGGTGAGTTAAAAGTCTACCGTTTCCAATGTAGGAAATAGTAGCTGTTGAGCAAATGGCTTTTCACTTCCCTGTAAGTCCTTTTAGTTGTACAAAATACGGGTCTTAAAAACGCAACTCGAAAAGCCGAGCTTTATTATATGATATTTGATGAGTATGAAAAGTGAAGTTTTTGAGAAATTATTGGCTGGAAGTGAAATTAGGGAGCCGCAGGCTCCCAACTTTATGCAACTAATTATTATCGCTTTCTTGTACTTCCACCTTGATAGATGAATCATCTTTGATGACTTCGACTGCGATGGACTTTGACGTTGGCGTCCAGCTCATATCACCATAACTATCAAGTGGTACTAAAGGGTTTGTTTCTGGATAGTAAGCAGCGATGTTGCCCGGTGGAATATCGTATTCAACAATCGTAAAGCCTGACACTTCTCTCACCTCGTCATCGTGCCATACCGTGCGCATTGAAACTATGTCTTCTTGTTTCAAGCCTAGTGAGTCGATATCTGATTTACTCATTAGCAACACTTTGCGCAGTCCATATATACCACGATATCTATCATCCATACCGTACACAGTAGTATTGTACTGATCATGCGTGCGGGTAGTTTGCAGCACGAAAACATCAGACTGCTTTTCTTCCTTTACGATACCTGGAATAACAGAGTCGGGTAGTGCATGAGTGAATAGCTGGGCTTTACACTCAAAAGTGTTCCATTTCCTCTGTGCTGCAGAGTTGCCCAAATAAAAGCCACCAGGTTGCTGGATTTTCTCGTTAAAGTTTTCGAATCCAGGGATGGTGCTTTCAATGAGATCGCGTATTTTTCCGTAATCGGCAACAAGCTCATCCCAATCCACAGGAGTGTTGCCTATCGTTGTTTGTGCGATACCAGCGATTATGGCGACCTCTGATTTCATGTCCCCAGTGTCGCTATCAACGACCCCTGCAGAAGAGTGAACCATACTAAAAGAATCTTCTACCGTAACCTTCTGTGGTCCAGTCTTCTGTATGTCGATGTCAGTTCGGCCTAGACAAGGCAATATTAATGCTTTTTTACCTGTTATAAGGTGGCTACGATTTAGCTTAGTTGCGATATGCACCGTTAGGTTGCATTGACTCAGTGCTTTTTCAGTAAGTTCAGTATCCGGTGTCGCTGCGGAAAAATTACCACCAAGACCAATAAACACTTTGCTTGTTCCTTGATTCATTGCTTGAATGGCTTGGACAACATTATGGCCTTCGTGCATTGGTGGCTTAAAACCAAAGTTCTCTTCAACTTTTTCCAAAAGGGCTGATGATGGCTTTTCATGTATGCCCATCGTGCGATCGCCTTGAACATTACTATGCCCTCGAACTGGGCAGAGGCCAGCACCAAGTTT
Organism: Vibrio sp. A37; assembly: GCF_059777565.1. NCBI lineage: Bacteria > Pseudomonadati > Pseudomonadota > Gammaproteobacteria > Vibrionales > Vibrionaceae > Vibrio > Vibrio sp. A37. Next base: position 357,633 of record NZ_JBLNLI010000002.1, read on the forward strand.
ACCGATTTGTCCACGGAGTAACTGCAAGTTCACAATCTCTTGAATTGTCTGTACAGAATGTTTGTGTTGCGTAATCCCCATCGCCCAAGTGCAGATGACCTTGTCGGAGTTTAAATGCATTTTAGCAGCGTCTTCTAACTGCGAACGTGATAACCCAGATTGTGCTTCGATTTTATCCCAACTGGTTAAGTCTACTTGTTGCAAATATTCTTCAACACCTTGGCAGTGTTGTTCGATAAATTGTTGGTCAAATATACCTAATTCACCTTGCTCGATATTTGAACGGTGTCGCTCAAGCATAAACTTGACCATTCCTCGTACAGCAGCCATATCGCCACCGAGTTTAGGTGTAAGGTAGAGACTACTTATTGGTGTCGATCCTCGTTTGAGCATCTCTACTTTATTTTGCGGGTTAGAAAAACGCTCTAGACCTCTTTCTTTAAGGGTATTAAAGCTGGCGATACTTGCTCCTCGCTTAGATGCCTTGTAAAGGGTATCCATCATACGAGGGTGGTTGGTCGCAGGATTTTGGCCAAAAATAAAGATGGCGTCAGCATTCTCAAAGTCTTCCAATGTCACGGTGCCTTTGCCAACACCTATCGCTTGGTTAAGAGCTACACCACTCGCTTCGTGACACATGTTCGAGCAATCAGGGAAATTGTTGGTACCAAACTTACGTACAAATAATTGATAGATAAATGCAGCTTCGTTGCTTGCTCTTCCAGAAGTGTAGAACTCAGCTTGATCTGGGCTCTCGAGCGCGTTTAACTCACTCGCTATTAATTCAAAAGCGGCTTCCCATGAGATTGGTTTGTATCGGTCGCTATCGACGTCATAAGCCATTGGTTCACTTAAGCGGCCTTGGTATTCTAAAAAGTAACCATCTTGTTTTTTTAGCCAACTAACTGGGTGCTGTTGAAAAAAATCAGCAGCAACGCGCTTTTTCGTCGCTTCCCAGTTCACTGCTTTCGCACCATTTTCACAAAATTTGAAGTGAGAATGTTGTAGTTCGTCTCCCCATGCACACCCAGGGCAGTCAAATCCAATATTTTGGTTTGTTTTTAGTAAGTTGCGAATGTTTTTCGCTACATTTTCGCTTTTCATTAGATGACGTGCCGTACTTGCAAGAGCACCCCAACCACCAGCAGCGTGTTGATATTTTTGAATTTTTTTCTTTGCCATGATTTTCACTTTTTGGATCTAACTTTGAGCCAAGCGCCTTTGGTTCGTTTGATGATACTGTTCAACTTTTAAAAATGTAACTATTTGAAATAAAGTTGAATAAAGTATTGTATAGCGTAATCACTTAAAGAGTTCTTTCGCTAATGATGGATGTTTTCCACAACCATACTGTATTTTACGCTCTAAAATCATTATTTTCATTAGGGTTAATAACCCAAAATTACATTGAACATTAAGTGTGTTAGTACGTATCTCATTGTCAAGTAAGCTATTTATGTTTATTTTTACTGAGTTGTGCAATTTTTCTTAACGGCTCTCGGTCAAATACAATGCTGACCAATGAAATACTAGCAAGCTCAAGTTGGATAATTGTTGAGATAAAGCAAAGGAGATTTTGTGTCATTAGTTAACCAGGTACATGAATATTTAACCTCGACACCGCATTCTTGGTATTTGCTTGCGGCTGGGGTCATATTCTTGTCCTATTTGTTAGAAGACTTGGCCATTATTACCGCTGCTACGTTGGCGGCTCAAGGGTTGATGAGTACACCAGTGGCTCTGGTTGCAATTTTTATCGGGATAGCAAGTGGAGACTTAGCTCTCTATTACCTAGGAAAATATTGCCAACATTTTAGAGGACTCAAGTATCGAGCCTTAACAAATCAATATTTTAGAGTATTAAGGAAGAAGTTTAAGCAAAATGCTTTTTTGAATATATTCATTATTCGATTTGTGCCTGGGCTAAGAAGCGTTGGCTTTACGTTGAGCGGCTTTTTTTCTATCCCACTTGGTACGTTTTGTGTCGCGGTCATTTTCGCAACGTCACTTTGGACTTTGCTTGTATTCTCAACTATTTATTACTTAGGTATGACCTCATGGGTTCATTCGTCACAGTACCATTGGATGATTATTCCAATTGCACTTGTCGTCTTGTTTGTTGTTAACCGTGTCGTCAATAAGTCATTCACAAGAGGGTATTCATGAAATCGAGAGAGTTTGTTCAGTGTATCGAACAAGGAAGAGTCAATGCTGGAATGCCTTTAATTGAGTTTGACTCAGAGAAAAGAATTTCGCCGTATGAGTTTTTGCCGAGCTGGTTTTTTTATACTCCGGTTGTTTTCCAAAGCCTTTTTCAGGGCTTCAGGTACGTAGACTGGAGGTTACCTCTAATTGCAAATCCTAGTATTCACTTAAGTGGAATGGTGGGAGAGTCAAAACACGATATTTTAAGTTTGGCAGGTAAAAATGCTCAAAAATGGATTTCACCGTTTATCACTTTGACTAAAACAGATGAAGCGTATACGAAGCAGTATGAAAGAGCTATCGCGAATTTAGCGAATGCTGGCATTCACTTTCCTATCGTCGCCAAACCAGACTTAGGATGCAGAGGAGCAGGGGTTAAGTTAATTAATGACGGCCTAGCTTTAGAAAATTATATTCGTACGTTTCCCTGTAATGCACGCTTCTTGCTTCAGGAAAAAGCACCATACCAAGCCGAAGCAGGAGTGTTCTACGTGAGATATCCTGGAGAAGAAAAAGGTAAGATTATCTCAATGACGTTAAAGTACGCACCTATTGTTACTGGGGATGGCAACCTGACACTGGAGCAGCTCATTGATTCTTGTCCTAGAGCTGGGAAGCTACAACATTTGTATAAGCCCAAACATGACGAAGTATTGGGGCAGGTAATTGAAAAAGATAAAGAGTTTCAGTTGACCTTTTCGGGAAGCCATTGTCGAGGATCGATTTTTCGTAATGGCAATCAGTTTATTACTGACAAACTAACTCAGCAGCTAGATCAGATTTTTGATGATATCGAGGGTTTTCACTACGGGCGCCTCGATATTAAATTTGAAGATATCAATAAGTTTATGAATGGCGAAGCCTTCACAATTTTAGAGATAAATGGAGCCAGCAGTGAAGCTGCACATATTTGGGATAGTAGCACTCCGTTACGAGACATCTTTTCAACGCTTTTGACCCAATATCGAATTCTATATGACATTGGCGCCAAACAGAAGAAAAGAGGTCATCGGGTCCCGTCAATGACCAGCTTATTTAGGGCTTGGAAAGAAGAGAAAACGCTAACAGCACAATACCCAAGCACAGATTAGTTCATCAATTTAGATAGAAATGTTTTTGCAAGGATACCTATGTTTGTTACATCAAATAAAGTTTTAGAAGATATAAGAGAACAGCATTCGCCTTCCAATGCAGTGAAAGGGTGCATTGAGACTTTAGAGCAAGGCTTTATGTTTTTGAATACCTTGTTAGATAAAGATTATACCGTTATCGCAGAGCCTCATTTTTCTAGTTCAATTGGCCAACACTTTAGGCATCTGTTGGATATCTTTCACTCTTTGTATAAGTCTCGCCAGATTATTGATTACAACCAACGTAGGCGTGGGCATGAAGTTGAACACAATAAGAAGACAGCAATGGCTGAGCTACAAATGATTATTCAGTGGCTTCAGGAGCTAAAAGACGAAGAGCTTTTGGAACCTGTCACAATTCTTACTGAAGTTTCGGTTTCTCACACCGAGTCTAGCGCTATGTCTTCTACGCTTGTTCGTGAGATTACTTTCGCAGCTTTACATGCCACTCATCACTACGCTATGGCGAAAGTAATAACTGAAATGCTCGGCAATTCAGCAAATGCAGAATTTGGTGTCGCGCCAGCGACAGCGACTTTTATTCGGGAACAATAATTATGTGCTCTGTATCTTGGCTAACTACAGAAGAAGGCTATCAGGTTCTTTTCAACAGAGATGAACAGAAATCTCGAGCAATTGCCTTACCACCTCAACAACAAAAAATTGATGGCGTTGATGTTCTCATGCCCATAGATCCCGTGGGTGGCGGGAGTTGGATAAGCATGAATGAATACGGCATGTCGTTGTGCATATTAAATAATTACCAAGGTAAGGTGCCAAAAGGGGCGCTGATTAGTCGCGGCCAGTTGTTGAAACAATTGTCGGTATACCAGTCGGTGGCAGAGGTGTCACAAGCGTTTAAAAATATTGAGTTAACCTCGTTTGCCCCGTTTACTCTCTTGGCCTTTGATCCTAACTTAACGAAGGATAGCCTAGATGTTATTGCGTTTGCTTGGGATGGGAAAGATAGCAATATATTTCCAACAGACTCCCCTCTATTTTCATCAAAGGTCGATCCTGAAGGTGTGCAATCTTATAGACAAATGATTTATCAGCGCTTAACAAATAAAGAAAAAAGCTTAAGCTCATTAATTCATTTTCACTCCCACCATCACCCAGAGTGTTCTCATATGTCTACCTGCATGAGCAGGGATGACGCTAAAACCGTCAGTTTTACTTTTTTATCAGTGTCAGCAGCTAGCAAATCTATGGCTTATATTCCGGGTTCTCCTTGTCAAAATCTGACGGAAGAATCATTGATTAAGCAAAGTTATCAGATAGCTCCATCGGAGTTTTTTGTATCGTAATTTGTAGGAGGCAAGTTATGAAAAAGTTGTTCGCCATTTTATTGTTCGCGGTGAGTTTTTCCACTTTCGCACAGGATGAAATATATACTGGTTTTTTTAGCAACAAAGCGTTAAGTGGTTACGATACGGTTGCCTACTTTGTTGAAGGGAAACCAGTTAAGGGAAATTCAGACTATGTCACTGAATACAAAGAAGCAACTTGGTATTTTTCTTCTAAAGAAAACTTAGATAAGTTCCTAGCAAACCCTGAGAAGTATGCACCACAATACGGCGGCTATTGTGCTTGGGCAGTGTCAGCAAAAAATGATTTTGCATCAGGTGATCCGCTTCAGTGGTCAATAGTCGATGGAAAGTTGTATATCAATTACAACAAGGAAATTAAAGAGCGTTGGGAGCAAGATACCGCTCTTCACATTCGTCAGGCAGATGAAAATTGGCCGAAGTTAATCAACTAGGGATACGGTATGAAATTTATTGCGAGTAAACATCTTCCATCGGCTTTTATAGCATTTGTTTTCATTCAATCGCTCTTTTTTAAGTTTACTGGATCTTATGAAACCAACTACATTTTTGGCACTCTGGGAGACTGGTCAGGATTAGATTGGTTTGGTAGTGTAGGTGGATATGCTATTGGTACCATAGAGCTAATTGCCGCGATATTGCTGTTTACTCGTTTTCATGGGTTTGGAGCGATTCTTAGTGTCGGTGTGATGACTGGTGCAATCTATTTCCATTTGTTTACACCGCTTGGTGTAGTGATGCCTGAATTTAATGCACAAGGCCAAATTGTCGGAAACGACGGCGGCTTGTTATTCGGCATGGCCTGTATTGTTTGGCTTTGTGGGGTTTATTTAACAGTGAGAGACATAAAACAAGGCGGAGCCTTGGGACAGTTAGTCAACAGAGCGGAGTAGATATGCTTGGAAGTCCTTTTCGTTTACCACGACGTACGCCATTTGGCATTGGGGAGTCTTTTGTTGAGTGGGTAACCGGTTTATCAAAACTAGATGGACACTATCAGAGAAGGCCAAAAGATCCGACTAGCTTTGAGTTCATGAATTATACCCTTTCTACATTGGGCATAGATTACAATCTTGAACGGGGCAATATTGAAGAGATACCAAAAGAAGGGCCGCTTGTGATTGTTGCCAACCATCCATTGGGAGCAATCGAAGGGGTTATTCTCGCAGATTTTATCGGTCGAGTCCGTAAAGATGTCAAAGTGTTGGCTAATGAGCTTCTTAAACGACTTCCCGAAATTGAAGAGCTGTTTATTGGAATTGACGTGTTCAATGGAAAAAATGCAAGGAAAACAAACTCAAAAGGAGTAAGAGAAGCACATCAACACCTTGCGGATGGCGGAGTATTAATTGTTTTTCCAGCTGGTGAGGTGTCTACATATTGTAAATCTTCAAGTATGCTTTCGGATATCGAATGGAGTAACTCCGTTGCAAAATTTGTTAAAAGAAGCAAAGCGGTCACGCTACCTATATTCGTGAATGGCAAAAACAGTCGCTTGTTTTATCGAGCAGGGCATATTCACCCATTACTTCGAACCGCTCTGCTAGGTAGAGAACTTCTGAATAAAGCGGATAAAACCATCCATATCTCTCTCGGTAGCGCAATTCCATATAACGAACTTAAAGACTTTGAAACTGATAAAGATATCGTCAATTATTTTCGTTTAAATACCTACTTGATGTCTTCTACAGAAGACAAACCTCAAAATGTTGAGGTGGATTATCAAACCCCAATTATTGCTCCTTTAGACTCGGCGCAATTAGACGTTGAGTTAGAGAGCTTACCAGACTCGGCTTTGTTACTTGAGCATAAAGAATTTGAAGTGTACTGCGTTGGTACGCAGGCAATTCCTTTAATGATGCAAGAGATAGGGCGTGTAAGGGAGGAAAGCTTTCGAGAGGTCGGTGAAGGCTCTGGTTTGGCGTGCGACTTGGATGAGTATGATCTTCACTACCAACAGCTGTTCGTATGGCACAAAGAAAATAAGGAGCTAGTCGGCTCTTATCGGTTAGGTTTAGTCGATCAGTTAATTGAGAAAAATGGCTTACAGGCATTATATTCTAGGAGTTTGTTTCAGTATAAACAGGAGTTTATTGATACTTTAGGTAACAGTATCGAGGTTGGTCGCTCGGTAGTTGCAAAAAAGTATCAACGTAACATCAACTCTCTTTTGCTATTGTGGAAAGGCATTGCCACATATGTTTATAGGAACCCTAAATATACCCACCTGTTTGGTCCGGTGAGCATCAGTAATGAATATAGTGATGTCGCAAGACAACTGATGGCAGCAACCTTGTCTATTCATCATTACGATGATTACAAAGCTTCTCTAGTTAAACCGTCTACTCCATTAAGAACGGCAGGTAATACATTTTGGCAATCCAATTTACTCTCCTCTTTAGCCAATGTATCCCTACTATCAAAAGTTCTCGCTAGGATGGAAGAGGGCAAGGGTTTACCTGTACTTCTTCGGCAATATCTAGGAATGAACGGCAAATTAGTGTGTTTTAACGTCGACCCGGCCTTCAACGATACTTTGGATGGCTTGATAGTCGTTGACCTGAAAATTGTACCGTTAAAGACACTTTCTAAGTATATGGGAAAAGAGCAGGCTAAGTGGTATCTGGAAGATACAACAGAATATCCGTAACCACTATCGACTCTATAGCAAGTAGGCCAACATGGGAATTATAGACAAAATAGTAAATAAGCTAGGTTTCTATGATATCGATGAGTTTGGTGTAAAGAATTATAACTATCGAGTTATTGGCATACTTGCACTGCTTTTATATATATTACTTACCTTGATATTAGGCCTAGTGGCATACCTAGCTGAAGTTAACGCACCACATTCCAACATCACTACTTTGGGAGATGCGGTTTGGTTAATGTTTATGTCTTCTTCTACTATCGGCTTTGGCGATCATTACCCTGTCACGGTTATTGGTCGCCTTGCGGTCTTTACGATGTTTCTGTTCGGCGTAGGAATATTAGGTGTGGTCGGGAGTTTATACGCGAAAAGAATGCTCGGTTTTTCTGACACAGGTGTGAAGAACCGTGAGCTCAGAAAGCAAAACATTGAAATTCTTAAACGTATTAAAGCATTGGAAGAAAAACTAGAACAGTCTTCTACGCCGAATCGCAAAGACTAGCGCTTGATAAGCATTTTTTATGATCTGCGTACTCTATCTGATGACGAAATAGCACAAATTGTTCGATTACCGCTACATTTATAATTATGTCGTGGGTAGTCGATATCAGTTGGGTTATGAAAGTAATCATTGTTTCTTTTCTGCTGCTTTTCTCTGGCTTCGTGCTCGCGAAGGTGGAGGTATATTTAGTCACAGTAAGTGAGCTTAATGTTCGCTTAGCTCCAGATATAAAAGCGAGAATTTCACACGTCATGAAGCAGGGTGAAATAGTGGGTGTCTTTGAAATCAAAGAGGGATGGGCGAGGATCTCAGAATATTACCCTGCACGGTTTGAAGACAATAAACACGGGCAGAACCCAGATGACGAAGTCGCTCGTTGGGTATTTCATGAGTTTATTGAGCCTCAAAACCTTAGAAGTGTTTCCTCTTCACCTACCTCACAGTTAGAAAAAGCAATCGAATATTCGGATGATTTTTCTATTCACCGAGTTGTGTTTATCCAAATGGCAAACAGCCTAATCAATGAAGGCAGATGTACTTTGCAAGATTTTGTTCGAAATGGTGGTTGGTATCGTTCAGTGACACATAAGCCAAAACACATCTACTTTACTTACTGTGGTAAAACTCACATTTCTAACCGTATTTATTTAGACCCCCAGAGCTCTTCACTTTTCAACTAACTTAGAGAGATATCCCCAAGTACACTGAAACAACAAAGTTAACAGGTACCTATTTCGTGTGCTCATCTTGGATAATCAGCTAGCATTTTATTTCCATTGCTAAGTGTAATACGGACACTTCATAGACGGCTTGGATTAAAAATGACGATACAATGAATATAAAAATATCTCTTTTGGCACTGTCTATAAGTTGCGCTTTTTCGGTTAATAGTGAAACGGTTCCTTTTCGTAAAAACAGTTTCATCGATATTGTTGCTACAGCGAATACCTATCATTCTAAAATTTCACTAAGTGATTACTGGGTTAGCGAAAAGCTTGATGGTATTCGAGCAATCTGGACTGGTAGCGAATTACAAACAAGGAAAGGCAAAGTCATATATGCTCCAAAATGGTTTACGGATAGTTTACCAAACACGCCCTTAGATGGAGAGCTTTGGGCGGGAAAAGCTCGCTTTTACGTTGTTCTGAGAACTGTGCTTGATAAAGACCCGAATGACGATATGTGGCGTGAGATTTCTTTTATGGTGTTCGACTTACCTGACCAAAAAGGAAATTATCTTGAACGGTATGAAAACCTGAAGGTGTTGGTGAACAGCGTCAACCGTGACCATGTCCAGTACGTTCCCCATCGACCAATAGTTTCTGAAGAAGAGTTGTTTTCTGAGCTGGATAAGATTACAGCCGCTGGCGGAGAAGGGGTGATGCTTCGTAAAAAAGACGCTATGTATAACAAAGGGAGAAGCGATGACCTACTTAAATTGAAAGTATCGAATGATCAAGAAGCGGTTGTGGTTGGTTACAAAGCCGGAGCAGGAAAATATAAAGGAATGATGGGAGCTTTGCTGGTTAAGATGCTCAATGGAGTAGAGTTTTATATTGGCAGCGGATTTACCGATGATCTTCGAAAACATCCGCCTGAGATAGGCTCGACGATAACGTTCAAATTTAATGGCTATACGCATAATGGAATCCCGAAGTTTGCGAGGTATTTGAGGGATAGGTAGCCATTTAACTTGCTAGCCAGAGCTATTTAGAGAGCGTACATCTGTATTACATCGTTTAAAAAGAGTCTTCCAGTATAAAACGTGTTGAAGTGTTGCTACCTTAAACTCTTGATAAGCTGTATGGATAGGAAACCGATACTTTTTCTTTCTCAGTTCTTGCTCTAGAAATTCATTTGAGAACAGGTTTAATTCAGGGTAAAGACTTTGGTACGTGCTATCTAACGAAGCTAAATAAGGCTGAATTGTGCCTGTGAAATTCTTTTTGAATACGTTAAGTAGGCGATTGAACCTAGTTTTATTTCGATTTTTACCGCACGCGATTTTGTGGTCAAATTCTGTTAGCTGCCTAGTGGCTGTGCTTAGGTATAGTGTCGAATTCGTTAAGGAAAAGTGTAGGGGGGCTAGAACCAATTGTTTTTCTATGGCTTCTTGGTGGTCGGTGAGTTTGGTGATTTTCGTAGAGTGAAGATTGTAGGCAGATTGATAACCCTGCAATGCAGATAGCGCTTTCTTTATAACGTAGGTATGTGTTTGTAGGTTGGTTTCCAACCACTGATTAGTGTATAGCTGTTTGCGCGTCGAATCGCTTGTGTAAATAAGATTGTATAGATGCAAAGGCAACTGTTTAGATTTGGTTGAATGAATCTGCGACAGCTTGTTCTTGAGATCATCTTGAATTAAGTCTGACTTTAAGCATCGAGCCAACCCTTTTACTAATTGAGCTTGATATTCTAATAGGCGAAATTCATCCTGAACTTTTCCTAGAATCGAATTCCTCTCTGCAATCAAATGAAATAACCCGCACTTTCTTAACTCGTAACTCTCCAGAAGTCCTAATTGAAGAGTTGGAATAGGAAGCTTGAGTTGCCGTTTACTGGGAAGCTGGTGATATTGGATGGAAGGAAGAGGCTGTACCTCAACGCCCTGAACCGTTGCGATTCTATCGATGTAATTTTCAAAAGATTGTTGTGGATGATTGGAGCTCGGAAAGTCACAACCACTCAAGACTGCTGTGGTAGCCAACAGTAGCAGGTAAGAGAGGAAAAACTGATTGTATGGCATATGTGTTCTTCACTACACTGTTTTTGTGGCCTACATTAAAAATAGTTTATACGGGGAGAATGAAAATGAACGCGTTCTTAAAAAGGAATAAAAATAATGCTATTGAGTTCTATAAAATGGCCTACTTTGGACAACCTCGTGAAGCTGTAGATAAGTATGTAGGGGAAATGTATATTCAACATAACCCTTTGGTAGGAAACGGTAAAGAGCCTTTTATAGAGTACTTCACCAGAATGCAGCAAGAGTATCCAGATAAAGACATCACTTTTGTTAGAGCTGTTGCTGAAGGCGATCTTGTTGCGTTACATACGCATCAAACTTGGCCTGGAAATGTTGAGTATATAACTATGGATTTTTTTCGTTTTGATGAGGACGGAAAAATAGTCGAGCATTGGGACTCGATACAAGAAATACCGGATAGCAGTCTAAACGGGAATACGATGTATTAAAGTGTATCTAGAGCCTGTTTGTTTCCCAACAAGCAGGTACGATAGAGCAAAAATTCCGACTAAGCGTAGAAAGGTCTACCGGGTAGAGAAGGCCAGCTGTATTGAGTCAGATTGCTTGTGCATCCAATGTAAACGGAAGCCTAGAGTCATTGCTGCAAGAAATAACCCCACTATAAAGCCTATCCAGAACCCAAACACGCCTAGGGGTTCTGTTATCCAATCGGTTAACGCTAAAACGTATCCAGTAGGTAAGCCAAACATCCAATAGGCGATGAAAGTGCATTTAAAAATTGCGGCCATGTCTTTGTAGCCTCTTAAAGCACCTGCTGCGATAACTTGCACTGTATCGGTTAATTGATAAACAGCGGCAAATATGAGCAATTGAATAGCCAACTCAATTACGGCTCGATTATGTGTATAAAGTTGGGCGATATTTTCCCTCAGTAGTATGGTAAGCGCAGCGGTGAATATGGTGACACCTAGTCCTAAAAGGATGCCAACTCTCGATGCTACTGTTGCGCCAAACACATCTTTTTCTCCCAATGTATGTCCGACTCGAATACTCACTGCAGAGCCGATGCTCATGGGTAACATGAAAATAAGGGACGAAAAGTTAATCGCGACCTGATGAGCTGCAACAACGAGTGGGCCTAAAGGTGCAACGAGTAATGAAACAACAGCAAATAATGTCACTTCAAAAAAAACAGCTAGCGCGACCGGCAAGCCCAGCTTAAATAGTCGCAAGATTGGTTTTAACTCGGGCCGGTAAAATTGCGCAAACAAGCCTACATTTGAAACTTTCTTAGACAGTAAAACATATGCCAGCAAAGAGAAAAACATTACCCAATAGACTATCGCGGTAGCAACACCACAACCAACACCACCTAAAGCTGGTGCGCCAAATTTTCCGTATACAAATATCCAGTTGAGAGGAATATTACATATCAAACCAATAAAGCCAATGACCATGGCAGGTTTAGTCAAAGACAGGCCATCTGTAAGGCTACGCAAGGTTTGGAATAGGAGATAAGCAGGAACAGCGAAGATTACAGCGTGCATGTAGCCGTTGGTTTTTTCAGCCATTAGAGGCTGCACTTCCATTACATTCAAAATCTCATGGGTTTGAAAAAGAATTAATATTATTGGAAGCGATATCAATAGCGCCATCGCTGCGCCTTGCTGAATTTCGTAAGCTACTTTTTGCTGTCGTCCAGAGCCGTTAAGCTGCGCAACAATGGGTACTAAAGCCATGAGTAGGCCTACACCAAATAAAATAGAAGGCAACCAAATGCTTGCCGCAATCGATACTGCAGCCATATCCGTAGCACTGACGCCACCCGCCATAATGGTATCGACAAACCCCATCCCCGTTTGAGCGACAGAGGCAATAAGTACAGGGGTCGCGAGTTTTATTAGTGTATTGGCTTCCTTTTTATATTGTTGCACAAACAACACTCTCCATATTTTTGATTTGAGCTAGCGATATCATCTAAATAAATAGTTTTTTGCATGATAAATAAATGTCACACTTAGTGTCACGTAAATTTTTAAGGCGAGCTTATGTTTTCTGGAATAGTGCAAGGAATGGTGTTGATTGAAGCCATCGACAAGAAACAAGACTTTCAAACTCACATTGTTAGAATGCCAAACGAACTAAGTGAACATCTTTCAGTTGGAGCTTCTGTGGCTCATAATGGCTGTTGTTTGACGGTCACGAAGGTAGAGGGAGAGCATATTTCATTCGATCTCATGCAGGAGACGTTAAATGCGACAAATCTAAGCCTTCTAGAACCAGGTGATTTCGTTAACATTGAAAGAGCGGCTAAGTTTGGTGATGAGATTGGTGGCCACAGTATGTCAGGCCATATTAGCTTGATGTCTCAAATCACAGATATCATAGAAACCCCAAACAATAAAACAATTTGGTTTTCTTTGCCTGAAGACAAAATGAAATACGTACTGGAGAAAGGCTATATTGGATTAGATGGTTGTTCATTAACAATTGGTGAAGTGAAAGAAAATCAGTTTAACGTGCACTTAATTCCTGAAACGATCAATCGCACCTTGTTTGGCTGTCGCCAAATTGGAGATAGTGTGAATGTCGAGTTTGATCCGCAAACTCAAGCTATCGTGGATACAGTTGAGCGAGTTTTGAAGCGGACTACTGACCAATAATCGAATGTATCATAGATTCAGCTTGAGATAAGTAGTTACCCCCAAACTGGTTACAATGGTTTAATACATGGTATAGATTGTATATATCTTTACGTTGATTGTATCCACTATCAAGGGGGTAAACGCTCTCGTAACCCTGATAGAACTCAGGTAAGAAGCCCTGAAAAAGTTCAGTCATAGCGATATCGCATTCTCGATCTCCCCAATAACATGCTGGATCGTAACAAATTGGCCCAAATGCAGAATTACCAGTGTTTCCATGCCATAGATCGCCGTGTAATAGAGCGGGGTGTGGATGGTGTGAGGCTAATACTTCATTCACCAACTGAGTGAAGTCGGTTACGTCGACAAGGTTGATCCCTTTTTCAGCGAGTAGCTGTAGTTGCCAGCCAATCCTTTGTTCTGAAAAGAAACGGTGCCACTTTCTATGCCATTTGTTCGGTTGTATTGTTGTTCCTATATAGTTGTCTTGATCAAAGCCGTACTCTTTCTGCTCTCCCCATTTATGCAGTTTTGCGAGTTGCTGACCAAAAACGTAGCTGCTTTTGTTGTCATCTAATGGTTTAAGAGGCAAATAGTTTAAAACGATAAAGGAATGAGTTTTTGTTGTTCCTGTCATGACGAGTTCGGGCACATAGACAGTATCTGTTTTTCGTAACGCTTGGATATTTTCCGCTTCAATTTCGAAGTTACTAAGAAACTCCCTAGAATTGATTTTGATAAAATATCTATCTTGACCATCACCAACCATATAGCTTTCGCTAATATCTCCACCGGTCAGTTTAGTTTTCTCTGACATATTGAAAGAGAACATCAACTTCTCAGATAGCTGTTGAGAAATCGCTTGCCACATACTCACTCCAAGATTTATGGGATACGTTCCTATTTTAGGACATGTTTTGCTTTAGTTCTGAAGTCTTTTTCAAAGAAATGATATTAAATAAAAACTATTCGAACTTGTTTGTTTTTTGCTTTGGTCAGTGGAATAACGTATCAAGTGCATAAAATTACTCTGCACTGGTATTGTGACATTGCTAATTTTGCTAGTTTTGTCTTAGTATTAGTGAAGGAATTCCAAATCCTGCACGACTGTTTAATGGAGGAAACTGTGGTTGTTGAAACCGATGGTTATGTAGCTTTGATCGAACATTTAGCGTTCAACTTAGACGTCTTTGCTTCGGAAGATGGTGATATAGGTGAAGAGAGCGTTGAAGATGTCGTTACGGATATGATTGCCAGTAACATAATGGCGATATTTGAACAAAACCCGGAAATGCATTCTAGTGTTCGCTTTCAGCTGTTAAAAGAAGCAGACGTAGTAGTGGAGGAGTTAGGTGAAGTACTCGCTGGTGTCTGGGCAAAACCAGCGACAAACGAACAAATCAATTTCTTAGATGAATACATAGCATTAGTGAAAAATCTGTTTGATTCAGCTGTCGCTAAATATGACTAATTGCAGATAGATTTATTTTTTTCTAAAAGGCTGGCTGAGTAGTTTGTCTAGCCATATCTCACGATCATTCCTAAATTCTTTTGTGCCTATTTTGAAGTGTGTATTTGGTGGTTTGATATAACTGCCAAATACGCGATCCCAAATCGATAGGAAGAAACCAAAGTTGCAGTTGCTGTGTCTGGCATCAATGCTGTGGTGAACTCTATGCATAGTCGGCGTAACGAATACAGAACGAAGCAGCCGGTCATGCTTAGGGCTTAGTTTTGCATTACTATGGGTAAAAATAGCACTTGAGCTAAGTATGATCTCAAAGGTAATGACTGCAATTGGGCTGATACCAAATAGGATGATAATGGCAATCTTAATGATGAGTGAAAGTACGATTTCTAAAGGATGGAATCTAACACCTGTTGATATATCCACTTCTTGGTCGGCGTGATGTACTTTGTGTAGCGGCCATAATACTGATATACGATGTAATAAGCGGTGTTGCCAATAGATAGCGATATCTAATATGAGTATCGATAGTACGAAAGCCACAAGAGCCGGCATAGAGACTTGATGCAATAGTCCTGATTCCAGAGCCAAAGTTTTTGATGCCGCTTGATATGCAGTAAGAGGGACTACAAGCTTTAGTATCAAAGAGTTTATACTGCCCAAAGAAAAGTTATTTACCCAACGCATTACTTTGTGACGATGTAACGTTTTTGTTGCTTGTGTGGTCTCCCAAACAGCACAAACTAATATAGTTAACAGGAACAAGGTAATTCGGGTTAATTCTGCATCGTTCATAACAACAATCACTATCAATCTAATCTTACTGTAAGTACAATTCGAAAAATTTCCAATCTTTGTAATGGGCAATTAGCCCTTAGTAACGAACTTTATGAGAACACACGCTTTTCACGATGCATACCAACAGAGGTTAAGCCAGTCGACCAAACCTTTTAAAGCTCGCGGTGCGAAAGTGGAACGCTGTAGCGGCTGTCTAGCTGCAAAATGCTATTGCCTATGTGAGTTTCAACCTCAGCCAAGTAAAAAAGTAGCGGCTTTAGTTTTGGTGAATAAAAATGAAATTTTAAAGCCGAGCAATACTGGCCGTTTGATTGCCGACACGATTGAAGAGTGCTATGTGTTTCAGTGGAGCCGAACAGAGCCAAACCCTGAGCTCCTGTCTATCTTAAAAGACGATACCTATCAGCCAATTTTAGTTTTTCCAGAAGAGTATGTAGAGGAGAAAAACAGGCTTTTGAGGGGGAGTCATTCTGAAATCTCAGAAGGCAAGCGTCCGTTACTTATTTTTTTAGATGGTAGCTGGAGAGAAGCAAGACGAATGTATAGAAAATCAGCGTACTTAAATGATTTTCCTGTTCTATCTATTAAACCTGATTCGGTATCACAGTACCTTATGCGTAAGTCCGAAAATGACAATCACCTCGCTACGGCAGAAGTGGCAGCTTTGGTATTTGAACAGCTAGGTTATAAGGAAGAGTCGCAAACATTACAATCTTGGTTTGCTGTGTTTAGAGAAAGTTACATGCTGACAAAAAGTCGCTACAAGCCGAATATGGAGAGGCCGCTTTTACAGTCGTTTGTTGAGCAAAAGCAAGGATAAATTGCATGTAACGCGTATCGTTGTATCAATAAGTTAAGTATGCCGAAGCAAAAAGTCACGCTTGGGTATTTTATTTAGTAGGATGAGTTAATAATAATTTTAAGAGGAATATTTTATGTTTTACGGCTTTGATGTCGGTGGCACTAAGATTGAATTTGGTGCGTTCAACGAAAAATTAGAACGAGTTGCTGTTGAGCGTGTACCTACGCCTACTGAAGACTATGAGTTATTAATCGACACATTGGCCGGTTTAGTTGCAAAGTACGATGCGCAATTTGAAGTGGAAGGCAAAATTGGTTTAGGGATACCAGGAATGGTTAATGCGGACGACGATACTGTACTTACGGTGAACGTTCCGTCTGCACGTGGTAAAACTTTAAGACAAGACCTAGAAGCAAGAGTTAAACGCGATGTTAAAATTGAGAATGATGCAAATTGTTTTGCTCTTTCAGAAGCGTGGGACGAAGGTCTTCAAGATTCAGCGTCTGTTATGGGGCTAATTTTAGGTACTGGTTTTGGTGGTGGAATCATCCATGAAGGTAAGGTGTTCTCGGGCTGCAATCATGTCGCTGGTGAATTTGGCCACACGCGTCTACCTATCGACGCTTGGTTCCATCTAGGGGAAAACGCGCCGCTATTAGGTTGCGGTTGTGGTAAAAAAGGCTGCTTGGATAGCTATCTATCAGGTCGTGGTTTTGAGCTGTTATATGAGCACTATTATGGCGAATCGAAGAAAGCGATCGATATTATTCAAAGCCACAATAATGGTGAACAAAAAGCGTCTGAGCATGTTGATAGATTTATGGAGCTCTTAGCTATTTGTTTGGCCAATATCTTCACCGCAAATGATCCTGATGTTGTTGCACTTGGTGGTGGTTTATCTAACTTTGATCTGATCTATGAAGAGATGCCAAAGCGTATACCAAAACATTTAATGTCAGTCTCTAAGTGCCCAAGAATCATTAAAGCGATGCATGGTGATTCAGGTGGTGTTCGTGGAGCTGCATTTTTAAATATTAAATAATAAAAATAGTCACTTATGTGCAGAGGCTTGATGCTTATCCATCGAGCCTTTTTTCGTTTTATACGTATTGCGTGTCTCACTGTTGAGAATGTTATTACAGGGATATAACAATTTATTGACGCGACAAAATGTAAACAGTATTTTGACCAAATGTTCTATTGTTGTAATGACAGGGAGTGTTGTGTGATTGCTTAGGGGATCACTATGATGAAAATGCTCACTCTTATTACTTTCTTAACCATAATCGCTGCTGCGTTCAGTTCGCGTATCGTCTATGCTGCCGATTTTGGACATTATCGCTCCCTTCTACAGAAACAGGATTTTGTAAAGCTAGAGTCCGAGCAAAAGCGTTTGAATGATGCCTACATTCAAGGAAGTGTGTCTTGGTCGGAATATCACCCTGCCTTTGACCGGCTATTTTACGAGAAGGATTTTAAAAGTGAATGGCTTAGCGAATCGTTTGCAGCTTTAAAGTCTTCTAAGTCAAAATCTGCATACAAATACCTTAATTTGGGCATTTATCATGTGAATAAAGGTTGGGATGTAAGGTCTGGGCGGAGTATGCATTCTATGAGTGCATTTGATTTGACTAAGATGAATGAGCAATTTCAAATCGCAAGTCAGTATCTCAATAAAGCGCTAGAAAAAGATCCTAGCTTGATATCGGCCTATCAGAACTTAATTCGGATGGCGAAAACAAGTCCCAGCCCGGATACCGGTGATTATATCTTGGAAGTATTTATCGCGGGTTTAAACGTTAAGCCCGATAACTACGCATTAGCGAAAAGCATTTTATATGCCCAGCTTCCGAAATGGGGAGGCAGCTACGAATTGATGGAAATAACGCTCAAAAATTTGAAGCCTTATTTTGCTGACAATATTGAAGACTATGAGAAGCTATCAGGTGTGGCTTTGCACGATAAAGTTCAGCCTTATCTTAAACAAGAAGATCACACTAAAGCGTTGGAAATGTTAGAGCCGTACAAGGACGTTAATAACTATTCCATTCAGAAAGATTTAGCGCTGATTTATAAGCAAGCTGGCGATTGGCAAAACTGTTATGTTCATGCAAAAGCAGCAGTTAAACAAAGCCCATATAGTTATGCTCAAGCTGTGTTAGGCTTCTGTGCGAACCGATTAGAAAAATGGCAGGAATCTAAGCAAGCAATACAAAATTGGGTACAGTATTATCGCGTTGATGCTTGGAGTCTATATCACTTGGCTTATGCTTACATGAATCTAGAGAGATATGATTTGGCTTATCCTTTGTTTAAAGAGTCTATAGTAAGACGAGTCGAGTATCGGCAGTACTCTTTTCCGCTAATTAAAATCATTGAGAAGAATCACCCTGAGGCGTTAGATAGAAAACTGAGTGCTGTTTATCGTGAAGCGGGAATTGAGCGCTAAAGCCTATCTGGAGTAGGGCATGGGAGGCGTTCCCATGCCAAAAATATCACGTCTTATGAGGTTAGGCTTTCATCAATTTACTTGTGCCGATTATATCTTCTCTTTCAGCAAAGCTAACCAATTTATCTTTTATTCCCTTAGAGTGGCCGTGTAGTCTGATTTCTTCTAGCGTATCTTGCATCGCTTTAATTGCTGCGCGTTGCAAATCACTAGGGTCAATGACCAAGTTGTAGCCCCATTCTTTCAGTTGTTCTAATGGGACGACAGGTGTTTTGCCGCTATAAAACATATTAAGTAACTTTGGACAGGTCAGGTTTTCTCCGATTTGTTGGATTTGCTCGATAGTTCTAGGAGCTTCTACAAAAATCATGTCAGCGCCAGATTCATAGTATTTGTTTGCTCTTTCAAGTGCGTCTTCAATACCGTTAACCGCAATTGCATCAGTTCTTGCTATTAAGTACAAATCGTCGCCAACGCTGTCTTTGAATGCCTTAATTTTGTCTTCAAATTCAGACGAGCTTACAATCTGTTGACCATCATAATGCCCACAGCGTTTAGGAAGCTGTTGATCTTCCATGTGAACACCTGCAACGCCTGTAGATTTAAATCTTTTCGCTGCAAATGACACATTGATGTGGTTACCATAGCCATTGTCAAAATCTGCTATTACTGGGACGGTAACAGATTCAGCAACTTGAAATAAAATATCAGCGACTTGGGTATAAGTTAGTATGCCTAGATCAGGAAGACCCGTGCTTCTGGATATGGCTCCTCCAGAAGCATAAATGATTTCAAATCCTGCTCTTTCTGCCAATTTTGCGGACAGACCATTATAAACGCCTGGTGCTACGTAGAGTTTGTCTTGAGAAAATAATTCAAATAGCTTGTTCATCACTCTTCTCCTTATTAATAAATATTTTTAAATATGGTTTGCATTAAACCGCCATCAGATAGGTATTCAAATTCAAGCTGGGACTCTACGCACAGGTTTGCTTGAAAATGGACAATATGATCTGGGCTAGTTGCAGTTACATGAATAAGTCGGTTGTTTCCTTCGTTTCTTTCAAAGGTAAATTCTTCATCGCCCACTAAACCTAAACTTTGAATAGTGTCTCCATGCTGAAATGAAATCGGATAAACGCCCATCGCGACTAAGTTGGTTCGGTGAATTCTTTCAAAGCTTTCCGCTATTATGGCTTTGATGCCCAGTAAGGCAGTACCTTTAGCGGCCCAGTCTCTACATGAGCCTGTACCGTACTCTTTTCCGGCAATGACAATCAAAGGTGTGCTTTCTCTAACATAATGTTGCGCAGTGGTATAAACAGAGTCTACAGCCCCTGTAGGATGATGAATGCTGTACCCACCTTCTTTACCTGGAACCAACATGTTCTGAAGTCGTATATTGGCAAATGTCCCCCTAACCATGACTTCGTGATTGCCACGTCGTGAACCATAGGTATTGAAGTCGTGCTTTTGTACGTTACGGGATAGTAAGTATTGACCAGCTGCGGAACCTTCATCAATAGCGGCAACAGGAGAGATATGGTCCGTCGTTACACTGTCGCCTAGCTTCAAAAGAACCCTAGCATTTCGGATTTGATTAATGTCGTTATCTTTTTGCTTATCAAAGTAATTAGGGCTCTTGATATAGCTAGAATCATCAGAAAAATTGTATACTTGGCCAATATGTGTAGGAACTCTGTCCCACTCTTCAGCGCCAGAATAAACGTCGTAATAAGAGTTGGCATATAAAGATGTATTCAAGTGGTGAGATTTTACGTTGTCAATCTCGTCTTTAGTTGGCCAAATATCCGCTAAGTAAATAGGGTCGCCGTTCTTGTCTTTGCCTAGAGGGTCGCTATCTTTATCAAACCGTATGTTTCCGAAAACAGCCAGAGCAACGACAAGTATAGGGGAAGTAATGTAGTGAGATTTTACTAACGGGTGAACTCGGCCTTCAAAGTTTCGGTTTGCAGAGGTGACAGCCGTTGCCACTATGTCACTAGATTTTATCTGCTCTGAAATCTCTTTCTCTAAGTCACCAGAGTTTCCAGCACAAGTTGCGCATCCGTAGGCAACAATATTAAAGCCCAATTTTTCTAGATAGGGCAACAGACCAGAGTCAGACAAGTAGTTATGTACCACACGCGATCCCGGCGTAAATGAAGTTTTGATATGTTTACTAACACTCAAGCCTTTCTCGACAAGCTTTTTTGCGAGAATACTTGCGCCGATGAGAAGATCTGGATTAGAAGTATTGGTACATGAAGTGATGGCTGCGATGACAATATCCCCATGGTTGAGTCCTCCCTGTTTGCTCTGATCTTTGCTCAGCCTAATTGGTAAATCTTTGCGGCCATAGTGAGTTTTTAATGCGCTTTTAAAATTGTCTTTCAGAGCGCTAAGCCTGACTTTGTCTTGTGGTCTTCTGGGGCCAGACAAAAGTGAATCAATGTCAGAAAGATCAATTGAGACAACACCGGAATAATGAGGGGTAGGAGAGGCACTATGTTTGAATAGGTGCTGTATACGTAAATACTCTTCCGCTAGTTCGGTAAACTCGCTTCGATTCGTTTGGTTAAAATATTCAATTGTTTTGTCATCGATTGGGAAATATCCCATTGTGGCGCCATATTCTGGTGCCATATTCGAAATGGTTGCTCTATTTTGTACCGTTAACTGCTCGGCACCTTCTCCAAAGAACTCGACATAGCTACCCACTACACCATATTGACGTAATCTGTTTGTGATATATAGAGCGATATCAGTGGTGGTAACAGTTTCTTCAGGACGACCGATTAGTTTAACTCCAATAACTTTAGGTAAGCGAACAACATAAGGCTGGCCCAACATGACGGACTCACCTTCAATGCCACCCACACCCCATCCAAATACGCCAGCACCATTAATCATAGTGGTATGAGAGTCGGTACCGATTAATGAGTCAGGAAAAATCATTGTTTCACCATTGACCGTTGAAAAATTGATACCTTTGGCTAAATATTCCAAGTTGATTTGATGAATAATGCCTTTGCCTGGCGGAATTAGATTAAAGTTGTCAAACTCTGATGCTCCCCATTTTAACAAGGTGTACCTTTCTTTATTCATCTGCACTTCTTTGGCAATATTCAGCTCAAGTGCCTGTGATGTTCTCGTGTGGTTGACTTGAACGGAATGGTCGACAATGACATCTGTACGGACGAGAGGGTTAATTTTTCTCGGATCTAGACTCTGCTTAAGGGCTTGATGTCTCATGGCAGAGAAATCAACGAGTGCAACAACACCCGCTAAATCATGCATAACAATTCGCGATGGCATGAAGGGCACTTCTTTATAGTCATGCTGGTGGGTATCCCAATCGAGAACTGTTTTTAGATCGTCACTTGTTGCAAATGAAGTACCTAAATGTCTAAGGATATTTTCCGCTAGAACTCTGATTGAATAAGGAAGTTTTGAGATATCTTTGTCTAATGAATTAGCTACCTTGATGATGCTGTAGCCGAAATATTCTTTATTTTTATTCTTGATTGAGAACTTTGACTGTTTTTTTAAATCACTCATAATAACCTCACCATACTTAAATCCTCATTAGATAATTACGGGTAACTCATTGTTTAAATGATTGATTCTTATTCTTATTTTTAGATAAAATAAAATAGTCTTTATTATTTGAAAAAATGGTTAATTTAAGTAGTTTGAATCTTCTAATGTTCTTGGCTTTATTTTTAACTACTCAATTGGGTAGTAATTATTAAATAATGCTATGAAAGATTCTTAATATATACTCGAACATGTGCTTTCTAACTTGATTTTTAAAATAGTATGCTTCAAAGATAAGGAATTGATTATCTAATTTATCTAACAAACCTGTTAGATAATGGTAGAGGTGGAATCAACTTGTCCCATAAGTCTAAAATGTCGACCTTTTGCCGGTGGCTGTGAGTCAAGCGGGACTGAATATTTAACAAGAGAATAGTAGGGTAAGGATGGAGGAGCTTAAGGTGAATTTATCAGGCACATGGCTGTGCCTGAATTACATGACGTCGTTTTACTTTTCGCCTACGCCTTTATTCTCTTTTTGAGCTAAAGCTATTTTGCCAAACCCCAGTTTTCTAAAATGCGCATCGCGATAGTTTCTCACCGCTTTTGTATCAGATACAGCCTCTATCTGTTGCTCCATTGCTAGGTAATCTGAAAGATCAATTCCTTCAGCTTCTGCAACCGCTTCGTGGATATTCCGATGCTTTTCGAAAGAGAATGTAAGAGTTTTTTGTTTGTTTTTAAAAGTATAAATAATTGTTCTGGCCATTTTCTTGTTCCTGACGGAGAAGTTATTTCTTCGTCTTTTCAAATTTTATAAGGTCTTCTGGTGTATTAAGGTTCAAAAAGCATTCCGGCTTATCACTAAAATCTAGGTGCGTTGCGTTAATTTCCTTATAAAAGAAACCAACTTTACGTTCGCCGCGTGCTAGGTATTCTGCTAGAGCTTCTAGAGCTTTTACATTCCATAGGCTAAATATTGGCTGCACATGCTCACCGTCATGAGCTACATAAATTAACTGAGAGTCATCTGCGTTATTGCAAAAACGCTTTACAAGATCGACAGCAATAAATGGGCAATCGCAAGGCACAAAGCCGACCCATTCAGTTTTACTTGCGGATAAACTTGCGTGTATCCCAGCCAATGGGCCTTGGAAGCCTTCAATTTCATCATGTATGACAGGGGCGTATTTTTCGTAGCGCTCAATATTGCGATTGGCATTGATAAAAAGGTTTTCAGTTTGGCCTGCTAAGGTAGTCAATGAGTGCTCAATTAAGTTTTTACCCCCAAACTTAATTAAGCCTTTATCATTACCATTCATTCTCGATGCTCGCCCTCCAGCAAGTATCACCCAGCTTGTCTCTTGCTTTGCGATCATAAAAATTATCTAACAGTCTACGCGAAAATGTTTAAGTATACTCAATTTGTGGTTTTAATTCTGTAGCATTTTAGGTTAGGAGAAAGTGAATATATGCTTGAAGTTCCGGTGGCGAACAAGTAACGTGACGCGAAATTTATAGTTTTTAAGGTAACGGTTTTGATTTCCACTGCAAACATTACTCAACAATTTGGCGCTAAGCCTTTGTTTGAAAATATCTCTGTTAAATTTGGTGAGGGGCATCGATATGGTCTAATTGGTGCAAATGGATGTGGTAAGTCCACCTTCATGAAAATTCTAAGTGGTGAACTTGATCCAACGGGTGGAAATGTCAGTTACGATCCTAATGAAAGGATCGCCAAGCTAAATCAGGATCAATTTGCTTACGAAGAATATACCGTAATTGACACTGTGATCATGGGCTATAAAGAGCTATGGGAATGTAAGCAAGAGCGAGACCGTATTTACTCTTTACCAGAAATGAGTGAAGAAGAAGGGATGCTGGTGGCTGAACTAGAAGTTCAATTCGCTGAGATGGATGGTTACATGGCCGAGGCAAAAGCTGGTGAATTGCTTCTCGCGGTTGGTATTCCCGTTGAGCAACATTTTGGTCTAATGAGCGAAGTTGCACCAGGTTGGAAGCTTCGTGTTCTGCTTGCTCAGGTATTGTTTGCTGATCCGCATATTATGCTACTTGATGAACCAACCAACAACTTGGACATTGATACGATTCGTTGGCTGGAGCAGACGCTTAACGAGCGCAACTGTACAATGATCATTATTTCGCACGACCGTCACTTCCTAAACAGCGTTTGTACTCATATGGCTGACTTGGATTATGGTGAGTTACGTTTATACCCAGGTAATTACGACGAATATATGATGGCTGCAAGTCAAGCAAGAGAACGTTTACTCGCAGACAACGCTAAGAAGAAAGCTCAAATCGCAGAGCTGCAAACTTTCGTGGCTCGCTTTTCTGCGAATGCATCTAAGGCGAAGCAAGCAACCTCACGAGCGAAATTGATTGATAAAATTCAACTAGATGAAGTAAAAGCGTCTAGTCGACAAAACCCATTTATACGATTCGAGCAATCAAAAGAATTGTTTAGAAATGCATTGGTTGTTGAAGAGCTAACTCAAGGATACGAAGATGATCTATTTACTAACTTCAACGCTATCTTTGAAGTGGGTGAGCGCGTCGCAATTATCGGGGAAAATGGTGTAGGTAAAACCACGTTATTAAATACGTTATCTGGTGCTCATGCCCCTCGTAGTGGTGAGTTTAAGTGGTCTGAAAACTCAAACATTGGTTATTATGCTCAAGACCATGCTGAAGATTTCGAACAAGACATGAATTTAATGGAATGGATGGGGCAGTGGCGTCAAGAAGGGGACGATGAACAAGTCATACGTAGCTTCCTAGGTCGAATGCTTTTCTCTCAGGACGATATTAAGAAATCTGTAAAAGTGTTGTCTGGTGGTGAACAAGGCCGGATGTTACTTGGCAAGTTGATGATGCATAAGCCTAATATTCTATTAATGGATGAACCAACAAACCACATGGATATGGAATCAATCGAATCATTGAATACGGCTTTAGAAAACTATAAAGGGACATTGTTTTTCGTTTCCCATGATAGGGTGTTCGTTGATTCGCTTGCTACTCGTATTATAGAAATAAAGGACGATAAAATTACTGACTTTAAAGGGACGTATACGGAGTTTCTTAAGTCTAAAGGTGTCGAAGAGTAGTCAGTAACGCGCTTAGTAAATGATTGAAATAGGGGACTAACAGGCGGTTATCTTATTGGCTGCACGCTAGTACCCTAATTTTTTGTTTGATAGGTAAGAAACCGAGTTATTTTAAGATACTCTCTCCTTTTTTTTGGCGCACTATAACTAAATTTATATTTAAAAAATATCTAACATAATCAACTTATAAAAAACACTACTGCTTCTTCTAGTAAACAATTCAATAGCGTCGAATTACCTAGAGTGTCATTTGTCGCTTGATATTGCGTCAAATGACACTTAAAATTAAGAAATACCAATAGGAGGTCGTATGTATCGTTCAGCGTATGAAATGTTAGGTGGTGACAAAGAAGAGGTTCACTCAGTTAGCGATAGTCTGATGCTAATTAGAAATGGATTGCCTGTTGCCGTCCTTGAGAAGGGAACATCAATTCTAGGAGTAACTAAGGCGGAATATGCTAGAATGATTGGCGTTAACCTTCGAAGCTTACAACGTAAACAAAAAGATAAAGACGCAACATTAAGTCCGACGTCAAGTGAGCATGCTTTGATGCTAACCGACTTAGTCAAACAAGCCGACGAGTATTTTGGTGATCGTGACTCAACGTTACGTTGGTTAAACCGCCCAAGTATTGCATTTGCTAAAGAGTCACCACTTTCTGTATGTGACACCGTCACTGGAATTGGCTTGGTCATTGAGGAAATTAATAAGCTCAAGTATGGTTTTACTGCGTAATGGAAGTGTACAGATTATCTCATGCAAACTTTGTTAGTCTTACTGGTGAAGGAGGGTTATTTGGCTCTGGACGTTGGCATCAAAAAGGTGCTTTGATTACCTATACTGCCAGTTCTCGATCTTTAGCCGCACTTGAGCGTTTAGTCCATGAATCAATAGAGGATATGCCACCTCTAAAGATGCTCACTATATGGCTCCCCGACGATGTCACTATTTCCCGCTATACAGTCAGCTCATTGCCTCAAGGCTGGGACTCTCTACCAGATTCAGGTCTTGCTAGAGACGTAGGCCAGCAATGGCTAGCCTCAAACGAATCTTTACTGCTACAGGTTCCATCCGCCATTATTCAAGACGAATTCAATTATCTTATTAATCCGATGCATCCAGATTTTCACTGTATCAAAATCGTTGATACGCGCGAATACTATTACGATACGCGATTACAAAGAATGATACGTTAAGGCTCCCTCCAAACAAAAAGTGAAACAGATAGCAGGGGTGGTTAATATTTAAACTGCTGAACGATGTTATCAAGCTTTACGCTAACTTGATTCACTTGCTCAATACTCATCACAGACTTTTTCGCTCTTTGATGAGTATCACTCGCCAATTCAGCAATTCTGACAACATTCCTATCTATTTCAGCAGACACCATAGATTGCTCTTCAGAAGCGGTCGCAATCTGTGAGTTTAAGTCAAACATTTCAGTGACTTGTTTTGAAATTTGATTAATTGAATCTAGTGCTTGAGACGTTTTTGAGCTGGTATCATCAGCTTTGACTAAGCTATCTTGCATGAGAGCAACGGTATTTTAAACACCTTGAGTTAAGCCATTTATCGTGGACTCAATCTGCTGTATAGAATTATTGGTCATGAGAGAAAGCTGACGGACTTCATCGGCAACCACAGAAAAGCCACGACCACTTTCACCAGCTCGAGCGGCTTCAATTGCTGCGTTTAACGCAAGTAAGTTTGTTTGTTCTGCGATCCCTTGAATTGTCGAGATGATGTTATGAACTTCAATACTTTGCTGTTCTAGTCCAGCTACCATAGTTTGTGACTTTTTCACATCTTCAGACAGTAGTAATAAACTGCTATTCGCTTCTTGGGTATAGTTAAGGCCTTTGTCAGCTTCTTTCTTAACTGCTCTAGCGTTATTGGCAGCATACTCGATATTCTGGGTGATTTCTTCGCTTGTCACTACCAATTCGTTAATTGCTGTAGCCACTGATTCAGATTCTATTTTTTGTTGCTGAGCATTGTTCATACTGCCTTGCGCAATTTTACTAGATGACTTAGTACTATCCTGCAGCAAGTGCATAACATCAGCGATGGCGGTAATGTTGTTTTGTAAATTAGTCACAAAGCAATCGAAGGAATTAGCTAACCTAGCCAGTTCGTCTTTGCCTTTTGCATGCATACGAACTGTAAGGTCTCCTGTTCCTTTTGCTATATCTTCCATCAAATGAGTAATTGCCTCTATTCGCTTGGTAATTGAAGTGGAGATTGAAATTAACGTAAAAGAGAGCAATAGGGCAATCAGAGCACCTAGTATGTATAAATTTCGCTCTATTTTGGAACTGTTTTCTAGCACTAAACTACCAATGGAGTCATTTAATTGAATGAGCTTCTTTTCAGCTTGGTGTACGTTGTTTCGTAACGTACCTCGAGCCCCAGCTTTTTCATTTAAGCCTAATGACTCAAATGAATTGACTAAATGATTAAATGTTTGGGTATGAAGCATAAATGCATCAACAAAGTTATGCTGAGTCGCTAGAGTCTGAAGTATGCGGTGTTGATCGCGTATCTCTTGAGCAAGAGACTGTGAAGGAGTAAGCAAATAGTTTAACTCTAGCTGAACAAGCGTCATGAGAAGTGACTTATCTTCGTTATTGATTGACTTAACAGCGGCTTGGAGTGCATCTTGAGACTCTTGAAGATCACCCAGTAGGCCAGTACCAGAACTTGAGCCGATAGATAAAATTATGCCGGATAAATGATGAAACTGGTCTTTGTATTTTTCGAGGGTATTGAGGATTGAATTAGTTTCAGATGCGATTTTGTTGTCAAACGAATGCAACGACATTCCCAAATGGGTTACGCGTTCTTGAAGTTTAAGAATTGTGTCATCAAATCTTTTTATATATTTGGGGTCTTTTCGGGATAGGAAATCTTTTTCATGGCGCCTTAATGTAAGCAACTCTATTTCACTTGTGAGATTGTTTTTTGCGGCCGCTTCCAACTGGTTTAACGTTACTAAGCTGTTGTGCTGAAATATCGCGTAGCCAAAAATACTAATCAAAAATAATGAAACGATCAGCAGCAACTTTGCCCTAATCGAAGAAAAATCAAAGATTGGTGCAGAGGAAAGCTTCCCAGCCATAGTAGCTCCTTAAATGACGTATTTTAGAGTAATGTTACAGTTTTATGATATTTTTATGTCATACGGTAAAAACATAATATTAACTTTATCAATTTACAAGAAAGGCATGTCAATTGATCGATTTGTTTTGAGCTTTAAGATAATTCGTTTATCAAGAATGCCTTACCCGCCAAAATCTATACTCCCAGCTTACTTTATTCAAAATTACTATTGATCTGACGTGGGGTTAGTTATCAAGTTGGTGCAAAAAGAAAACGCTATGCACTAAATTTGTGCGTCGAATTTTCTTGCCGTTACAAAAATATTTTTTTAAACGAGAAAACAACAGGGATAGCGAAGCTTTTTAACCAATATGACGTTACTTAATAAACTGGTTCGATATTTGCTTACTAGGCTCCTTTTAGCGTTTTTCACCACTTTGGTGAGCACGATATTTCTGTGGCACAAATAATGTGCATTTTAAAGTTCGAAGGGGAGTTTTCTAATGAGCCAAGACGCAAGTCAAGTGTATGGAGCGGTACAAGCTCTAACACAAAGTTCAGATACTTTGTTTTTGTTGTTAGGTGCAATTATGGTGTTTTTAATGCACTCCGGCTTTGCGTTTCTAGAGCTTGGTACAGTTAGAAAAAAAAACCAAGTTAATGCATTAGTAAAAATTTTGGCGGACTTTGGTGTTTCAGCTATTGCGTATTTTTTTATCGGTTATCAAGTTGCCTACGGTAGCCACTTTTTCGTTGGTGCTGAAACATTAGCCCAAGGCAATGGGTATGAGTTGGTTAAGTTTTTCTTTTTACTTACTTTTGCTGCAGCTATTCCAGCTATTGTTTCTGGCGGTATTGCCGAGAGGGCGCGTTTTTATCCGATCCTAATTGCGACATTTTTTACTGTTGGTTTTGTATACCCAATTTTTGAAGGAATGATTTGGAACAACAATTATGGCTTTCAATCTTGGTTAGAGACAAATTTTGGATATGGCTTTCATGACTTTGCAGGTTCGGTTGTTGTTCATGGTGTAGGGGGCTGGATAGCACTTGTCGCTGTAAAATTTTTAGGAATGAGAAAAGGAAGAGTTAGAGCTGGTAAACATACCAACTTTGCGCCATCGAACATACCATTTTTGGCGCTAGGAGCATGGATTTTATGTGTTGGCTGGTTTGGTTTCAACGTCATGTCAGCACAAACAATAAACGGGATCAGCGGCTTAGTAGCGATAAACTCTCTAATGGCTATGGTTGGTGGAATACTTGCTTCGTTATTTGCGGGCAAAAATGACCCTGGTTTTATTCACAACGGGCCTTTAGCTGGACTTGTCGCAATTTGTGCTGGCTCAGACATCATGCATCCAATCGGAGCTTTAATTACTGGTGCCGTTGCTGGCGCACTTTTTGTCTACCTATTTACTTACCTACAAAATAAAACAAAGATAGATGATGTACTTGGTGTATGGCCATTACATGGAGTTTGCGGTGCATGGGGAGGTATTGCCGCAGGAATCTTTGGTCAAACATCATTGGGTGGCCTTGGTGGAGTAAGCTTTACCGTGCAGGTTATTGGAACTGTGTTAGGCATTTTTATTGCTGTTATTGGTTCAATCATTGTTTATGGTGCGATAAATAAATTTACAGGCTTAAGGCTTTCAGAAGAAGATGAATTCAATGGTGCAGATCTAGCTATTCATAAGATATCTTCAATTAATGAGGATTAATCACTGTATTTTATAAATGGCAATGCGAACAAATACTTCCTCTCACAAGGCACCAATTAAGGTGCCTTTATTTTTACATGGCTAATAGGCTAACGAAGCAAGCAAAACTTTTCTGAAACCGTTCTCTTTAACTTGTACCAACATAGATAAATATGTAATGCTTTAAAATCGTTAACAATAACTATAAAAAAGGGCCTTTAATGAAGTTTCCTTATAAGAATGTCGTTGTGCTAACTGGAGCGGGGATTTCTGCCGAGTCTGGTATCCAAACATTTCGTGCTCAAGATGGTTTATGGGAAGATCATCGTATTGAAGACGTTGCCACTCCAGAAGGATTTGTAAGAGATCCTGACCTTGTTCAATCGTTTTATAACCAACGCCGAAAAAACTTACAATCTATAGAAATCGAGCCTAATGCTGCTCACATTGCTCTCGGTAGGCTCGAATCAGAACTTGATGGCTCTGTGACTATCGTGACACAAAACATTGATAATTTGCATGAGCGGGGTGGAAGCCAAAACGTCATTC
The DNA here is from genome assembly GCF_059777565.1 of Vibrio sp. A37. Classification (NCBI taxonomy): domain Bacteria; kingdom Pseudomonadati; phylum Pseudomonadota; class Gammaproteobacteria; order Vibrionales; family Vibrionaceae; genus Vibrio; species Vibrio sp. A37. The sequence goes on from NZ_JBLNLI010000002.1 coordinate 388,340, forward strand.
ATATGCATGGTGAGCTATTGAAAGCTCGCTGTTCTGAATCTAACCAAACAGTAGAACACAACGAAGATATTTTGACCGGCGACCTTTGTCATTGCTGCCAGATACCCGCTCAGCTTAGGCCTCATGTAGTTTGGTTTGGCGAAATGCCGCTTAGAATGGGTGAAATATATTCAGCCCTTGAAAAAGCAGACCTTTTCATTTCGATTGGCACTTCAGGAGTCGTCTATCCAGCCGCCGGGTTTGTACACGATGCGAGAATGCATGGGGCTCATACCATTGAAATTAACTTGGAGCCGAGTGCAATAGAAAGTGAATTTGAAGAGAAACGCTACGGTAAAGCTAGTGTAGAAGTTGCCAAACTTGTTGACGAGATATTACAAATGCAAAACTAAATGTTCATCTACAGTTCAATTAAGTACTTTAGTATCTTGATACAAAATAGCATAACGCAGCAGTCTGAATGGATTTATCTTTTAAAATTCAAAAGGTTACCATTGATATTTCCTTAGAAAGTGGAAGGGTGTGCTAACTATATGTATATATTGAAGATTTTAGTATTGATAACATTCAAGTATAATAAAGAAATTTCTCTAACAAATAAGATAGCACCAGCTATCTCGGAATAGATAATGAAAGACGAAGTCGAGAAAGATTTTAATTTAGGTGGTACCGTAGAAACCGCTATTTCTGGAGATTATGAGTTAAAAGCCAGTAGCATTCTTAAGGAAGCATGGAACAATACCATTAAAAACTTTTTCTCCTTTACACCGGCCATAGTAATTTTACTTGTTGTCCAATTGGTTATTTTTTATATTGCGATTCGACTACAAATCGGAGATCCATCAGTTATTTTAAAGGCCATAGAACAACCAAATGGTCTAACTCAAAACATTATGCAGTCGATATTCATCGCTAATTTTAGCTATGAAGTCATTAGCGTACCTATATATGCGGGGGTTTCACTAATGGCAATGAGTCATGCCGCAGGTTTATCTACTAATCTTCGGCATATTGGGAAAGGGCTACAATTCACTGTGCCACTTATTATCGCGACATTAATCAGTTTAATTTTGCAAGGTGTTGCGGGCTTGCTGTTTCCCTTCCTTTCTCTTTATATCTCGATGGCTTTTAGTAACTCGACACTTCTTATTTGTGAAAAGCGGATTTCACCACTTCAAGCATTAATCCTATCCTTTAGAGCAGTAAACAAAAAATTCTTCGTTCTTACTGGCGTTTATTTACTCGTTTTGTTTATGTTTATTTTGGCTACGATATTTTATGGGATTGGTTTGATATTTGTGTTACCGTTTTTCTTCCATGTCAAAGGGATCGTTTATCGAAATATGTTTGGTATTAAACTTCGCATAGTAACAGAGCGTAAGCCAGACGATGACGATCAAGGTAACAACAAGTCTCAGGTATTTCATGCGTAACAAGGGAATCTCAGTATTGTTTTTTGGAGTAATCGCAGGTTTTAGTCTTTATCTTACACATGGTTATATGAATGAGCCGGACAACGAAACGGACAAAGCCGATTATTCGCTAGGTGCGGTCATTGCAGACTCACCTACGACCTTATCAAACTCACCTGATTTTAGTGCCATTTCCGATGTGGCAGAGAGGAAGCGCCGCTTCTTTGAGTTTCTCAAAAAAGGTGTCGAATTGGAAAACTCTCGAATTCTTAAAGAGAGAGCTAGGCTTGGAAAGATGAGGCATGATTTTGAACAAGGTAATTTCTCCTCTGAAGATCAAAGCTATGCCGTTAGGTTAGGTAAACTTTACCGGGTAGAAGTGCCCGCTAGTGGTGTAGATATCAATTGGTTTGATTCAATGGAACATCATGTTGACGTGCTTCCTTACGCACTAGTATTGATTCAAGCAGCGAATGAGTCTGCTTGGGGAACATCACGATTCGCTAGAGAAGGGAACAATTACTTCGGCCAGTGGTGTTACACGTCAGGTTGTGGCTTAGTACCACTTAATCGACCTGCTGGCAGTACCTATGAAGTGGCAAAGTACCATTCCGTTCAGCAATCCATTCATGCCTATTTTATGAATGTAAACCGTAACAAAGCTTACCTAGCATTGCGCCAAATAAGATTTGACTTGCGGAAGCAAAAAGCGGATCTTCTAAGCGACAGTTCAGCACTTGCGCTGACAAACGGATTGTTAAAGTATTCCCAGAGAGGGCAGGCGTATGTTGATGATTTACAAACTATGATCAAACGTAACGAGCAGTATTGGACACAATGAACCGTTCAAAAAAACTTATTTCTATTGCGACACTAACATTGTTAGCATCGTTCAATAGCTGGGGTCAGCAATATGTATTTACGTACTCTAAGCTATATTCTCAGCTAAAACCCAACGAGTCTAAACAGCACCAAGGCGTAAAAGTCGCATTTTTCTTCGTAAATAAAAAAACAGGTCGTCTTTGTACACCGTTAAAAGCTTGGATGGAAAATGACAAGCACCATGAAAATTTAAAAGTAGCACCAGACAAAGAACTGATTGTTCCTTTTGATTCAAACCTTAGAGAAGCAAACCCACTGGTTTTCATTGATACCGCTAAAGGGAAGGAATGCGACTTTTCGACTTCTATTGTCGCCAGGCAACAGCTTTCTGGAACCGTTTCTTATGCACAGGTTCAAAACTTAGTAACACAAATGCAATCGGTATTAAGTGAATTAGGAGGGACATTCTCAAGCTGGTTTACGCCAGATGTTGAAGGTATTACTTTAGAGTTTGCCGATAAAAATGCTGCGGAGATCGAGTTTTCAAATGGACTAGTTAAACCAATTGTTAACGGAAAGGCACACATTCTGTTGAGCGATATTGGTACAGGTAGAAGCATCGTTCTCCCTGAAAAAACCAGCCGAGTTTTACCTTATATTCCTAAATAAAACACCCAATCTGACCGTGTGGTAATTTACGTTTCGAGACATAATAAGAGATTCCAAAAACATAAATTATCACACCTTTTCTACGAGTTGTTCACCTGATCTTGTTGATCATGCTTTTCATATGTTTTCTCTTCCCGAATATCTAAGTTGTATATTTATCAATCTTATAGCTGACATATCATGTTGACGGTACGAAATACTATTAAAAAAATTAAACATCCCCCCTGTATGCATACTATGTTATAAGTTAGCGATTGCACTATTGAGCTTTTGCTTAGTTACGATAAATATAATAATTGATACTCGAACGTTGATTGGTTTTGGAATATGTGGCTTAAATCTAGGACTGGCTCAAGGATCGGCTATGAAAATTGCATCAAAAATCATCGTTTCCAGCACATTGCTTTGTGTTACAGGCTTGATACTCGCAGGTACATTTATAGGGTGGAAGGTTTCTAAACTTTCAGAATCAGCTTTATATGAGCGAACAAAAAACCAGCTCATTTCGGTAAGAGAGATAAAGTCTGGTGAAATAGAAAGATATTTTAATCAAATTAGATTGCAATTGGATACACTAGCCGATGATGTTGCCACTCAACAAGCCATGGTCGAATTTCAACGTACTTTTCAGTCATACCCAAGTAACACTGTGTCGGAAAACGACAAAAGCAAACTAACCGATTATTATACCCAGCAGTTTGGGGCAACGTATGAAGAAGCGAACAAAGGACAAGCCTCAAATGCAATGCAAAAGTATCAGCAACTTTCGGAGAAAGCCCAAGCTTTACAAACTCGTTATATTGCATTGAACTCTAACCCGCTTGGAGAAAAACATTTGTTAATGGCGGATTCTCTAGGTACAACTTATGACGAGATTCATCAAATTTACCACCCTTCGATTAAGCATTTTTTAGAAGCATTTGGCTACTACGACATATTCTTAGTCGATTTAGACGGGAACATTGTTTATTCCGTATTCAAAGAGTTAGATTTCGCGACGAATTTACGACAAGGCCCTTATCGAGGTAGTGGTATCTCCAACGCATTCATAAATTCTGTAAATAAAAATAAGGGTGAGTATCACTTAGAAGACTTTGCTCCTTACTATCCTTCTTACGAGGCAGCGGCTTCTTTTATAGCTACACCTATTTATCATCAAAACAAAAAAGTGGGTGTGCTTATCTTCCAGATGCCTGTCGATGAAATCAATGCCATCATGACATTTAATGAAGCTTGGAAAAATATTGGATTAGGGGACAGTGGTGAATCCTATTTAGTGGGTCCTGACGGCCTTTTACGCAGCCAATCCCGCTTTTTGATTGAAGCCCCTAGCGACTACTTTTCTGCGCTTAAGTTGGCAGGCATCAATGCAGATGTAATTCAACAGATTGAGGATAAGGGTTCAGCGATCGGCCGTCAACCTGTTGATACTATAGCTTCACGTAAAGCTTTAGATGGGGAAAGTGGATTTCTGATTACACCAGATTACAGAAAAGTAGATGTATTTTCCGCGTATGCTCCAATCGATGCTGCTGGGCTACCGTGGGCCATATTAACAGAAGTCGATGTTGCAGAGGCGATGGCAGATACTCAAGCGCTAATGGACACTGTATTTAACACCATAGTGGTGGTTATCCTCATTGTTGTAATCCTTTCCGTTATTTTGTCTTATTTTGTAGGTAGTAGCATATCTAAACCTATTTCGGCAGCTTCTCAAAAAATAAAACACATCAGTGATAGTAACGATCTCACCCAAAGGCTTCAGGAAGTGGGTCGTGATGAGATGACAGAATTATCTGTGTCACTAAATGCTTTATTTTCTAAGCTTCAAAATGTATTTACGCAATTTTCTTCGACTTCTCAAACTCTAAGACAAGATGCCATCACAATGTCCAAAAGTATGGAAGAAACAAGATCGTCTATTTTGGATCAAAACAATAGGACAACCTCAGTGGCAACGGCTATCAATGAAATGAGCGTGTCGATTTCCGAAGTTTCTCAATTCGCCAGTAGAGCATCTGAGGATGTTTCACATGCTAGCGAGTCTGGTACACAAGGTGTAAGTATAGGACAAGTCCTGGGTCGTGAAATAAGTCAATTGAACCAAGAAATGGAAACGTCTGTAGATGCAATTAAACGTTTAAACAAAGAAACCAGCTCAATTGCTGAGGTGTTGGATGTTATCCAAGGTATTGCAGAGCAAACGAACCTACTTGCGCTAAATGCTGCTATTGAGGCAGCTAGAGCGGGAGAACAAGGCCGAGGGTTTGCTGTGGTTGCAGATGAAGTTCGCTCATTGGCGGGTAGAACTCAGGCCTCTACCGAAGAAATTCGTGAGAAAATCGATGCGCTTCAAAGCGAAACAAATAATGTATCTAACGGCATTGAAAGTGCGAATGAAACGGTCCAGCAAGGTGTAGAAACCTGCACTAAAAATACTGATATGTTATCTGAAATTATGTCTAAGCTAAGTGAGATTAGCGACATGAATACGCAAGTAGCTTCAGCGACAGAAGAACAACGAGCGGTAACTGAAGAAATTAATAGTAGTATTACATCTATTGCAGATTCAACATCTTCCGTTCGGGTTCAGGTTGATGATGCGGAGAATATACTCAAAAAGTTATCTGAGCAAGCCGATACACTAACGGTAGAAATCAGCCAATTCAAGTTTAGTCAAAATTAAGTGCGATATTAAGCAGATAGTAGACAGAAATGTCATTCTCAATGTTACGAACCCCAACAATTCTGTAGAGAATAGCTGGGGTTTTTCCTATATTCCAACATCACAAAAAACAACGTATAATCCACGCCCTACAAACTCCCGTAAATTTATGGGCTGCTAGCAATAAGCATAATCCTGACAGCAGCAAGAGAATCCGGAATGAATCAGATAGACACAAGAAAAGAAACATTAGAGTTTAATAAACTACAAAAACGCCTGAGACGAAATATGGGCAATGCTATTACTGAATACAACATGATCGAAGAAAATGATGTTGTTATGGCATGTATTAGCGGTGGTAAGGATTCTTTTGCAATGCTCGATATTTTGCTTAATTTGCAAAAAGCAGCGCCAATTAAGTTTGAAGTAATTGCAGTTAACTTAGATCAAAAACAACCAGGCTTTCCTGAACATGTTCTTCCTGAGTACTTTGAAACTTTAGATATCCCATACTATATCGTTGATAAAGACACATACTCTGTAGTTAAAGAAAAAATTCCTGAAGGGAAGACAACTTGTGGATTATGCTCACGATTGCGACGAGGCACTTTATATTCTTTTGCGGAAAAAATTGGTGCCACAAAAATTGCACTTGGTCATCATTTAGACGATATCGTTGAAACTTTATTCCTAAACATGTTTCATGGTTCAAGAATGAAGGCTATGCCGCCGAAGTTACGTTCAGATGATGGTAGAAATGTGGTAATTCGACCTCTTACATACTGTCGAGAAAAAGACTTAATTAAGTATGCTGAGCACAAACAATTCCCAATTATTCCGTGTAATTTGTGCGGTTCTCAAGAAAACTTACAACGACAAGCCATCAAATCAATGTTGATTGAATGGGATAAAAAAACTCCCGGTAGAGTTGAGAGTATTTTTAAGTCAATCCAAAATGTTAGTCCAAGTCAGCTTGCAGATAAGCAGATCTTTGACTTTGTTAACCTACCGCTAGATAGGCAAGGTGATCGAGAGGAGTATGAGTTTAACGAAGCAACGGTATCTTCAACAAATATCGATGAATCTTTGTTTATCGATGTGACCAACGTTTAGTGATAGTAAGAAAGCAGTTGGAGAAGCTTAACTTCTCCAACTATATCGATTAGACCGCATTTTTTGGATCCAGCGGACTAACAAAGCCATGTGGCTTAAGAGCTAAAACGTCGCAGTCAATCTTATCAATGACGTGCTCAGCTGTATTGCCAATGAATACCGCAGATAACCCCGTTCTACCTGTTGTACCAAGAATCACCATCGCTGCATTTAAGCTTTCTACTGTTTCTGGGATAACATCTTCTGGTAACCCTTGACTGACGACCGTCTGTTCTTCATCTATCGAATGCTTTTGTCTCAGAGCTTTCATCGACATCAGATGGTGAGCACGCACAGCGTCAGTGTAAGTTGTAGGGTCAAATTCCGGTAACTCAATGGTTATATTAGCTGGGGTGACAGGGTATGAGTTTACGAGATAAGGCTTTGCCTCTAGCCGATTGGATATATCTAACAAAAGTTCGACCATACGGTCATTGAGATCGATATGAGCTTCACTTTCTGACGCTACATGCACAGCAGCAAGGATAGTGGAGTTTTCAGACCAAACTTGGTTTTTAACCAGTAGAACTGGAGTAGGGCATTTCCTCAATAAATGCCAATCTGTTGGAGTGAAAATCACAGACTCCAGGACATCATGCTTTCTTGTCCCTTTAATCACAATATCATGGTTGCCAGAAAATACCTGAGCGATGATGGCCTCATAGGGACGATTATGCCATACCACTTTGACTTCAAAATCAACCGTGTCATTAACATAAGCCGTTGAGATTTTTGTCATCCACTGTTCACGTTGATGTATTACTCCTCTACGCATTGCATCTCTTTCATCGATGGAGAGCATAGAGGTCATGTCATAAGAAAAATCATAAATAGAAAGGAAAAAAGTAATGTGGCTACGAGATTGGCTTTTGGAGGCAAGTTGCATTGCACGAGTTAAGGCAGGTTGCTCATCATGATTAATATCCGCTACGACTAAGATATTGTTGTATATACTCATACGCTTTCCTTATGCTCAGGTATAAACATAATTAAATGTAGCGTAGTTGAGGCAAATAGTTTAGAGAATTAGGGACTTATCTGAAGGAAGTATGACGCAGCGCAGTTTAGAACTGCGTCATAGAAGAGGACTATTCTGTAACGCCTGCTAGCTCTTTCAGTGCATCGTGGTCTAGTACAGTAATGTACTTTCCTTTGACGCTCAGAATTTCTGATTTTTGGAACCGGCCAAGTAGTCGGCTGATGGTTTCAACAGTTAAACCAAGGTAGTTACCAATGTCACCACGAGTCATGGTTAATCTAAATTCTCTTGGGCTGAAGCCACGTTGAGAAAAGCGAGAAGATAGATTAAATAGGAAAGCAGCCAGTCTTTCTTCAGCGTTCTTTTTAGATAACAACAAGATCATTTCTTGGTCACCTTTAATTTCATCACTCATCAAACGCATGATTTGCTGACGAAGCTTAGGCATTTTCCCAGAAAGATCATCAAGAGTTTCATAAGGGATTTCACAAACCATTGAGGTTTCTAAGGCCTGAGCAAAGCTAGGGTGAACATCACCTGTAATGGCGTCAAAACCAACAAGATCACCAGCTAAGTGAAAAGCTGTAATCTGTTCGTCACCTTGCTCTGTGATCGTATAACTCTTAATTGTTCCAGAGCGAATAGCGTAAAGAGATTTTAAATTATCTCCAGCTTTAAAAATCTCTTGGCCTTTTTGTATAGGCTTCTTACGCTCAATGATTTCGTCGAGTTGATCGAGTTCGTTTTCATTGAGTGTAAATGGGATACATAGCTGGCTAATACTGCAATCTTGACAATGGATTGCACAACCGCCAGATTGTACGCGCTTGGCATTCGGCTTTTCGGAAATCATAGCAACCTTTCACGATTTGATGTACATCAATATTTTAGCACTCATTTCGCGGAATGGATAGAGATAAAAAGGTCATTAATTCTGTGTGTTACAGCACATTGAGTAGTTTAAGTGCCAAGTGCCCCGTATAAATGCCGTAAAACAAAATCAAAATGGCTGCTACTTGCCGAATGAATACTGATTGCTGGATTTTGGATAAGAATGTAGAGCCATAGGCCACAGAAAACATAGCTGGAAGCGTACCGATACCAAAGAACAACATGACGATTGCACCATGCAAAGCACTACCTGAAACTGCTGCCCATGTAAGTACTGAATATACTAACCCACAAGGTAGCCAACCCCAGATGAAACCGCATGGTAAGGCATAAATAGGTTTTCTAATCGGCATCAAAGTACGAGCAATAGGGGAGATCAATACCCAAATATATCCCCCTAACTTCTCAACAAAGAGTAAACCCTTCCACCAACTACCAATATAAAGGGCGAGCAAAATCATAAACACCGCAGCGACAAGTCTCAACCATGTGAGTGCTTGTCCGGTTGAAGATACACCAGAAATAGTCGAAATGGCACCTCCGACAAGCGCACCAAACAACATGTAGCTCAAAATTCGTCCAACATTATATAGTATTGGGATTAAAATCGAACGTTGACTTTGTTTTAAAGAGAGTAAAGATGCTATTCCACCACACATTCCCATACAGTGGGCCGAACCTAGCAATCCTATTGTAAGTGCTGCCAAAGGATCTGCTGTCACTCTTTATGTTCCTTGTTGTCGATTTTCTGCTCGTCATCGTCGTCGAACAAAATGTTGTGTCCTTGTCGCTCTAAATCTTCGAACTGATCGGTTTTTACTGCCCAAAGAAAAATGGCTGCAGCGACACAAACTAACACTATAGCTATCGGAATGAGGATAAATAAGCTTTCCATGGCTGCGATTCAATCCTTTAAGAGTCTAAGAGAGTTAGATACTACAATAATTGAGCTAGCAGACATACCGACCACCGCAAAGTAAGGTGCGATGAACCCACCTACCGCAAGAGGCAGTACAAGCAAGTTGTAGCCTAACGCCCACATAAGATTTTCTCTTATTATTTTACGTGCTTTTATGGCAAAAAGCCTTGCCTGCCTGACTTTCTCTAACTTATCACTTAAAAGAACCATGTCTGCCGATGCTTTTGCAACGTCGGTACCGCTTCCCATTGCTACGGACAAATGCGCTCCGGACAAAGTAGGGGCGTCATTAATACCGTCACCAACCATCAACGTGATATCTTCTGAAGGAAGAGCATTTAAAAAGGCCAATTTATCCTGTGGTTTTGCTGAAGAGACGACACTCGATATTCCTACTGCTTCAGCGACTGGCTGAGCATTGCTGCTCGTGTCACCGGTCAGTAAAGTGACCTTTATTCCTGCAGATTTAAACTGTTGGACAAATTCCGATGCATCTTGCCTAAGAGGATCGTGAAAACTAAACGTAGCTATGTGCTTACCATTTAAGCTCAAGTACACACAATTCGGTTCGTCTATCGTCCTATCGCCTAATACAAAAGAAGCACTACCGATTTTTACTTCTTCATCAAGGTATTTCCCAACGACACCTTCGCCAATACAATTTTCTATATCATCCACTTTAAACGAAGAATCTCTATATTCAGTAAACGCTTTTGCGATAGGGTGATTGGCATGCGCTTCCAACGAAGCCGCTAAGGATAGACAAGACTCTTGGGTAAAGCTCGCGTGGCATTCTGTCGACTTTAATGTCACTTTCCCTTCAGTCAAAGTTCCTGTTTTATCAAGGATTAAATGATTCACTTTACATAAGGTTTCGAAAACATGGTTACGACGTAACAAAATGCCAATTTGGCTAAGCTTAGATGTTGCACAGGTTATCGCAGTTGGGGTGGCTAGAGACAAAGCACAAGGGCAGGTAGCAACTAATACCGACAGCATAATCCAAAAAGCGTCTTCAGGCTTATGTTGGTGCCAGTACAACCAAGTTATGCCAGCAACAATTAAAAGCACAGCCACAAAATATCGGGCGGTTAAATCGGCTAACTCGGCAATTTTGGGCTTGGATAATTGCGCTTCTTCTTGAAGTTTCACAATTCCGGATAATGTTGAATTGGCTTTTGTTGAATGTACTTCTAATTCAAATGACTCTTCGCCGTTTAAGGTCCCAGCAAAAATTTTGTCGCCTTGCTTTTTAGAGACAGGAATAGACTCACCAGTCAACATGGACTCATCCACAAAAGCTTGGCCGGAAATGAGCTTGCCATCTGCTGGAATATGTTCACCGGGTAATACGCGTACTTTATCACCCACTTTTAGACTTTTTACTGCCACCTGATGACCATCTAACGTCGTTGCCATGGCGGGCACCAATTTAAGCAAATTACCGCTTGCCGCCGCAGCTTTTCTACGGGCTCGCATTTCAAGAAAACGACCAAGTAGTAAAAAGAAGGTGAACATTGAAATTGACTCGAAGAATACTTCACCTTTTTCAGTTACTGTCGCATAAGTACTGGCAATATAAGCAAATATAAGCGCGATAGAGACGGGGACATCCATACCCAAAGTTTTATTTTTTATGCTTCTCCAAGCATTGATATAGAAAGGATATGCAGAGTAAAGAAGGACGGGCGTGGCAAATATCAGGCTTACCCAACGAAGGTAAGATTTGAATTGCTCATCTAGGTCGCTAAACACTTCAAAATAAAGCGCCACTGCCAGCATCATAACTTGCATCGTTGCTAGCCCAGCGATCCCCAAACGATACAAATAGCGCTTCATTGCCTGATGGTATTCAGCTTCTTGTTTGTCAGCCTCGAAAGGGGAAGCTTTGTAACCCAGCTGATGGATAGCATTTAATATTTGACTAAGCTTTATATTTAAATTGTCCCAGCGTAAGAGAGCTCTATTTGTTGTCGTATTAACTCTAATAGACAAAACGCCTTCAAAACCAGAAAGATGCTTCTCTATTAACCAAGCACATGCGGCGCAAGATATACCTGCGAGTGACAATGTCACTTCTTGGCCATGCTCTGTGTCTCTTACAAATTCTGATTGAATTTCTGCATTATCAAAATTGCTGAGAGTTTGAAGTTGTTCTGGTATGAGATCAGCTTTGTCGGCAACCTCAGTACGAAACTGGTAATACGAAACTAAACCGCTGTCGATTATCGTTTGTGCGACAGCTTGACAGCCTGGGCAACACATTTCTCTTTGCTGTCCGAGAATTTCAACTTGGAAGTGGCTATTATTCGGGACTTCCTCACCACAGTGATAACAGCTATTACACATAGGCTAGTTCATTAAAACGGTTGAACGTTCTACAGGGAAATTTACCCGGCCTTGAATTAACCAAGCGTCGTCGTGTGGGCTCACTTCAATAAACCATGGGCCTTTTAACTTATGGTCGAGGGTAATCTTATAGTTCCCATTAGCATCGGACGTTACAAGCTTTGAGAAATCACGATTGGGAAGGGTTCGGTGTGCAAATAGCACTTTGATGGCAGGGTAGTGTTCAAGTTGACCTTTACTCAATTTAAAATCGATCGAGTCATCATTAGATACCAAGTTAATTGTTAGACCTAGGTTTTTAGCAACGTTGATTTTACTAATATCGACGTTTATCCCTTTGCCTTTTTTATAATAGTCTTCCGTAACTAAAGAAACTGAATTCTTTGAGAAAATGATGACTGTTGCGATTGTCCAACTCACAACAATTAGAGGCAAAATGATTAGAAACCACGGCCAGAACTGTTTATACCAAGGCTTTTCCATAAGCATATTCTCAACAACCAAATAAGAAACGTTAGGAGAATTAAGCCCCAGCATTTTACTGGGGCATGTGAACTCTAAGTCACCCTAGAGTTATACTGATTATTTTTTTTCAGGTTGGCTCAAGCTCCAAACGTACGCAGCGACTAACTGTACTTTGTCGTCACCAAGAATGTCCTTCCATGCTGGCATAACACCCGAGCGACCATTCATGACCGTAGCAGTAACATCGGCGCGAGAACCACCAAATATCCAGTATTGATCAGTTAGGTCAGGCGCTCCAACCGCAGGGTTGCCTTTACCATCTGTACCATGACATGCAGCGCAAACGACAAAGCGTTTCTTACCTGCTGCGGCTTCTCTAGCGTTAACAGAGCGGCCAGAAAGACTCAACGTGTAGCTAACCACTTCTTTTACGCCTTGTTCGCCAAGCACCTCTTTCCAAGCAGGCATTTGGCCAATCCGACCGTTTCGGATCGTCTCAATAATGGCTTTGGGTTCGCCACCATAGAGCCAAGCATCATCCGTTAGGTTAGGGAAGCCTTTTTGTCCTCTCGCATCAGCGCCATGACATTGGGAGCAGTTCTGCAAGAAAATACGTTGACCAACTTTTAGTGCTTTTGGATTCTTTGCAATTTCTGGTAAAGGTAACAGCGTTTTTCCATCTTTTGCGTACGCAAGTAGTTGGAATTCTTCACCAAAATATTTGTTTGCATCATCTAGCTCTTTCGCATATTGATCCAATCGCTTTTCACTTTGTGCACTGGCGACAGAAGACTTAGACTCATCTAAAGACCGTACATTTTGGTTTGAACTTGTCCAACCTAATAATCCCTTGAAATTTCCCAAACCTGGATAGAGTGCCAAGTACACAGCGGAAAAAATTAAGGTACAAATAAATAGGTAAGTCCACCACTTAGGTAAAGGGTTGTTGAGCTCACGTATGCCATCGTACTCATGCCCCATATCAGCGCCTTCATCGACGTCCGATTGGTTCTTTGAACACCAGCGTAGAAGCAAAGCACAACCGACAAGCGTACCTATTGTAATAACGGTAATCCAGATACTCCAGAAAGTACTCATTGCTTGGTCTCTCCTTCCTTAGTTGAGCTTTTTTCCTTTTCATCTTCGTCGAAGATCATGTTGGCATCTTCTTCGAAGCGGGCCTTTCTTTTACTTCCGAAAGCCCACCAAACAACGCCAATGAAGCAGACGAACAACAAAACAGTCCATATACTATGAATAGTACCAATATCCATGTCGCCTCCTTACTTCATCGCATGGCCAAGTGATTGAAGGTAAGCAATAATGGCATCCATTTCTGTTTTACCTTCAACATCTTTTTGAGCATTTGCGATTTGTTCGTCCGTGTAAGGAACGCCAAAGTTATCGCGGAAAATTTCAAGCTTTTTCTGCGTTAACTTACCATCAAGAACATTGTCTGCGAGCCAAGGGAAACCAGGCATATTTGACTCTGGAACCAACTCACGAGGATCGATCAGGTGAACTCTATGCCACTCATCTGAATAACGACCACCAACGCGGCCAAGATCCGGGCCCGTCCTTTTAGAACCCCACAAGAATGGATGTTCCCAAACACTTTCACCTGCAACAGAATAGTGACCATATCGTTCGGTCTCTGCTCGGAAAGGGCGAATCATTTGGCTGTGACAAACATTACAGCCTTCTCGGATGTATACATCACGCCCTTCCATTTCTAAAGCAGTATAAGGACGCAGATTTTCCACAGGCTCCGTTGTCTGTTTTTGGAACATTAATGGTGTAATTTCTACCAAAGCACCAAAGCTAATGGCAATCACTACCAAGATCGCAAGCAAGCCGACATTTTTTTCAATTGCCTCATGGCGATTATTTGAATTAGAACTCATTCTTTAATCCCCTATGCCGGTTGTGGGACAGCTTTTAAGCTATCTTTTGGAGCTGAAACAGTTTTGTACGTGTTGTACGCCATTAAGAACATACCAAGCAGGAAGATAAATCCGCCAATAAATCTCAATGTATAGAATGGGTAGGATGCTTGAACAGATTCCACAAAACTGTAAGTCAATGTTCCATCTGAGTTAACCGCACGCCACATCAATCCCTGCATTACACCTGAAATCCACATTGCGACTATGTAAAGAACTGTACCTACAGTCGCCAACCAGAAGTGCACATTGATGAGTCGAATCGAGAACATGCGCTCTTGGCCAAATAATTTAGGAACCAAATGGTAAACAGAGCCAATTGATACCATAGCAACCCAGCCCAATGCTCCAGAGTGAACGTGACCAATTGTCCAATCGGTGTAGTGGGAGAGAGCATTGACGGTTTTAATAGCCATCATCGGCCCTTCAAAGGTAGACATGCCATAAAATGATAGAGACACAATCAAGAATCGTAAGATAGGGTCATAACGCAATTTATGCCACGCGCCAGAAAGAGTCATGATACCGTTTATCATACCACCCCAAGATGGAGCAAATAGAACAAGTGACATGATCATACCAAGAGATTGAGTCCAGTCTGGCAGAGCGGTGTAGTGTAGGTGGTGAGGGCCTGCCCAAATATAAAGAGATACGAGAGCCCAAAAGTGAACAATAGATAGGCGATAAGAGTAGACAGGGCGCTCGGCTTGTTTGGGAACAAAATAGTACATCATGCCCAAGAAACCAGCAGTAAGAAGGAATCCAACCGCATTGTGACCATACCACCACTGAACCATTGCATCCACTGCACCAGCGTACATTGAATAGGACTTACCTAGATTCAATGGTATTGCCATACTGTTGACGATATGTAGAACCGCAACCGTGATAATAAATGCACCAAAGAACCAGTTGGCAACGTAAATGTGCGATGTCTTACGCTTGACCAGAGTACCGAAAAACACAATGGCGTAAGCAACCCAAACAATAGCGATAGCAATATCGATAGGCCATTCTAACTCTGCGTATTCTTTACCTGAGGTATACCCTAATGGCAGTGTAATGGCAGCAGACAAAATAATGGCTTGCCAACCCCAAAACGTAAGTGGCACAAGCGGACCACCAAACAATCGAGTTTGACAAGTTCGTTGTACGACGTAATAAGAGGTAGCAAAAAGGGCGCTGGTACCAAATGCGAAAATAACGGCATTGGTGTGGAGTGGACGTAGCCGACTGTATGTCAGCCAAGGAGTATCAAAGTTTAGCTGAGGCCAAACTAATTGGGCGGCAATTAAAACACCAACGGACATACCTACAATGCCCCAGAGAATAGTCACTAGGGTAAATTGGCGGACGACCGTATAGTTGTAGTTTTGCTCGAGCTTCGTTTCATGGCTCATGTTGCATGTTTCCATTTTTCTAATTAACTACACTTTACTTCCGACACGACTGATGTCGTAATATCGCCCAAACCAAAAATATAAATAAACTTTACTTCCTTAGTTATTTATATTTTTGATTTACAAACAGCGATATATTCAACGTAAAACTATACTTGATTTAACATTTTAATGACAGAGTTATAACCGTATAACTCATAGGGTTTTGCTCTTTAGATTTCAAAAGTTTGAAGTTTGTAGCATGGGAGAAAACGAGATATGCCAGCACAAAAACTTACCAAAGGGCGATTGGCGCAGATTTCCGTGATGTTAGTGGTACTTTTAATCGCGTTTTTCTGGAGAACGTTTAATTTTACTCCAACGAAAAGTTTTCAATGTACTGTGAATTCAGTGTGTATTTTTAGTGTAAATAAATATTACGGCAAGGTGACAAATAAGAAGGGTGATGCAGTTTTAATCAACTCAGATGCTCCATTTACTATCACGACGCATCAGAAAAATGTACAAATAGAAAAGAATGAAACCACTTGGTCAATCACTTATCCAAAAGGTCAAAAGACAATAGACTTAAATATAATGTTGCCACCAGAAAACAATAAAACATTAGTGCATATTTTATTGGACTAGACACTTATTTTAAATTTTCAAGATATGATGTTGAATTCAAGTTAAATGCTTAATAAACAAACAGCTCGCAGCTATCTAATGGCCGTTTATCACTAATATATTCGTAGATAATTTTCTCATATTTAAAACAACTCGCTAAAGTCCCTTGGGTAAGGTGGTTTGTTATTCTAACCTTAAATTCATGGGCAATGGAGTTGAATGTATGAGCAAAATGACCAATCTTACGCTGTTAATCGTTCTCGGCTTTTTCAGTTATTTTGCCTATGCCAGTGATTCTCGTTGCCTCATTGTGACTTCATATCACGATGGTTACCTTTGGCAAGACCAGAATGTCAATGCGATATTTGAGCACTTGCAGGGCAGCTGCGAAATTAAATATTTTCAAATGGATACGAAAAGAAATAAAAAGGAGTCTTATGCGAGGGAAAAAGCGGCGCTAGCATATCGTATCGTTGAGCAGTGGAAACCAGATATTGTTATTGCTACTGATGATAACGCATCAAAATTTTTTGTAGTTCCGTATATGAAAAATCATGATATTCCAGTGGTTTTTAACGGGATAAATTGGACAATTGACCAATATGGTTACCCATTCAAAAACACATCTGGCATGATTGAAGTTCAGCCGATTAGAGAGCTACTTTTTGCTTTAGCAGAAATGACTGAAGATAAAGAGGGAGTAATTATTGCTGCAAACACTTTATCTGAGAGAAAAAGTGTCGGTATTTTTTCAACCATTGCTCAATCTTTAGGTGTTCGGCTAAACATTATGTTTGTAGAAAACTATAAAGACTTCAAGAAGTCATTTATAGAAGCTCAGAAAGCCCCATTCGTGATTTTTGTCAATTACGCGGGTATTGCAGACTGGAACAAAGAATCTGCGCATAAGTTTATCAAACAATCAACAGCCACATTAACGGCGTCAACCAATGAGTTCATGATTGATTACGTGGGGCTCGTTCTTAGCCATGTTGCGGCAGAACAAGGCGAATTTGCTGCTAAGGAAGCAGTCAAAATCTTGAATTCTAACGGTATATGGAGTCCTACAATAGTTTGGAATCATCAAACTAAAAACTTGATCAACAAGAAGCTGTTAGGAAAATACCAAGAGAATTTGCCTGCTCGCCTTAAATACAGCCCTCTTAAATAGTCTCGAAAGCACTAAATTCATAATCAGCTCTATTAGTAGTTGAAGAAGGAATCACCAAACACTTTCTAGGTTCAATATTTTCTATGTCTGCGTTGAAATTGGTAGTGCGGAAGTATATGTTGTCTAAATAGTTGATGTTTTTTTACATTCATCTAGTTAGACAAGGACTATGCGTACATCGCATGTTAAAAGGGGATAATACTATGTTGGTTAATGCCGATTATGTCACGTTGTTTGGGTCTCACTGTGACGAACTCGCCGCATTAGAGCTAAATCTCGAATTCAGGGAGCCAAGCGAAAATATATTTCGAGAGCGCGCGCAAATATGCATAATAAATCTTCCTCCAGAGCAACAGGATGACTTGCTTCAGAAAATACATCACTCAGAGTTTGGTTGGACTTGGCGAATTTATACGTTCAAAACAAGCCCTCTTAGTCATTTTCTTTCCGATGGCTTGTTGGCCAAAAACAAAATACAGCCTATATCGGACAAGTTAAAATATCTTCAGTCGGAGCCTAAGGACCGTTTACTTGCTTATCTTTGGCTAGACTCTGATAGAAAGCTTGCACCTAAAAAAGAACTATTAAACAAAGAATTATACCGATATCCGCTACTTGATATTTACCACAATCAAGAGAAAACACCTTTTCGATATCTACATAGGATGATTCAGCTGGATATTATGTCAGTTGGAGATTGTATTGATCGTGTTCGCTATTGCGAAAGGTGTAACTCCGGTCATTTAAACTATGTCGATTCATGCCCATCTTGTACTGATATAGATATTGTTTCGTATGACGCGTTGCACTGCTTTACCTGCGGCCACGTTGACGATGCTAGCGAGTTTATGAAAACCCAATCTATGCAGTGCCCAACATGCAAGACACTGTTGAAGCATATTGGAGTCGATTACGATCGACCATTGGAAATGCATCACTGCAATAGCTGTAAAAAGGAGTTTGCTGAAGCCAACGTTATCGCAAAGTGCCTGAGCTGTGACCACATAAACGATACCCATAAACTCCAAGCGCAAACATTCTATTCTTACACTGTTGGGGAAAATGCCCAACGTTTCCTATTTGAAGAACAACTCAACCCAAACTTCAATATTCAACTTCAAGGCACAACGAATGTCGCTGCATTTGAAGCAGCATTAGTGTGGAAAAACCAACTTTCTATACGCCATTCTCAAAAAGACCTCCTTATCGGGCTAAAAATCAGTAACTCGCGTGAGTATATAAATACTCATGGTGATGTAGCTTACATAGAACTGATCGTTCAACTTTCGGAACACTTAGAGAAGCTTTTTAGAAACACTGACTTAAGTTGTCAGTACGGTGATGACCTGATCTTTGCACTGTTACCACATTTTGAATACGACTTTCTCGAAGTCGTTTACAAAAGGCTAGAAGAATTTGGAACACTCATTGAGTCCGATCTGATTGAACTCAGAGTTAACCATTGGCAACTACCAGACCCATCACTAATAGATATAAAACAATGGATGAAAAACCGAACGAGTGAGTTGAATGATTGATTCTTTCGGATATATCTCATATGGCGTAAGAGAGCTGTTTGCTCAAGTAACAGCTAACTTTGACGTGTTAGTTTCATTTTTTCCAATGATACTGATCGCCGAATCTCCACTCATTATGCTAATGATTATTGGCATATTCAGATGGCATTGGAAAAATAAAACAGCGGATTTACCTCATACGCCATCTATTAGTTTTATTATTACTTGTTACGGGGAAGGGGAAGCCATTCGCTCAACTATAGACACTCTTGTCGAGCAGGTTTATCCCGGCAATATTGAAATCCTCGCCGTTGTTGATGGAGCGGTCCAGAATCAGCATACCTACAAGGCCGCTATGAGAGCATTTCATGACTACCTAGGACGAAAAGATCGCGTGGTAAAAGTAGTGCCAAAATGGCAACGCGGTGGGAGAGTATCGACACTAAATACAGGGCTACTGAAAGCGCGCCATGAATTGGTCATCAACGTGGATGGTGATACCTCTTTCGACAATAACATGGCTTTGGTGATGGCACAGCAATTTAGAGATAGAAATGTCATCGCTTCAGGTGGAGCACTGCGTGTCCGTAACGCTAAGACTAACATATTAACCAGAATGCAAGCTTTGGAATATATGATGTCTATGCAAGGAGGCAAGACGGGTACCACTCAATTTGGGCTACTTAACAATATTTCAGGTGCATTTGGGGCTTTTCGTAAACAAGTTCTGCGGCGGGTCGGTGGCTGGGACACGCATACTGCTGAAGATCTTGATTTAACCATGAGGCTTAAGCAATACAAAGGGAGATATAGGAATACCAAGCTTGCTTTTACTCCACACGCTATAGGTCATACAGATGCACCGGAAACAATTAAAGACTTTATCTTACAAAGGCTAAGGTGGGATGGTGACTTGATGTTTTTGTATGTGCGCAAACATATCAAAGGTTTATCACCAAAGCTTCTGGGTTGGCCGGTATTCTTGTATACCTTAGTTTATGGAGTGCTAAAAAATGTACTACTACCTGTTATTGTCATTTGGTATTTAGTACATATTTTAGTTACGTACCCAGCGGTTCTATCATTGACCGCAGCGATATTGATCTATTCCGTGTATTTGGCCGTAGTGGTAATTAAATTTGTCGTCTACTGGGTACTAATCTCAGAAAGAAAGCAAAGCGATATCAAGCTTTCAGGATGGCTACTTTTGTATCCAATCTACGCTTTGTTTTCACGGTTTATCACAGCATTTTCGATATTCAATGAAATAATCAGACGTTCGCATGAAGAGTCCAGCATGGCGCCTTGGTGGGTGTTAAAAAGAGGGAAGAAATTTTGAAAGTTAGATTTATGCTAGAAAAGCAAAAAAGTCCAACTTCTGAAAAAGGAGTAAAGGTTGCCTATGGACAAGCTAAACGAACAGGATATCGACTTCGTTGGTTTTTGCTTTTGTCAGCAATATTAGCGCCAGCGTTATTTACTATCTATTGGCTTATTCGGCCACAAATTTTCACCATAGCACCGGGGATTGTTACTTACCAGCCGATAGATATCGTCGCTCCAGAAAATAGCACGATTAGTGAAATGTATGTGAAAGTAGGCGATACCGTTTCAAAAGGCCAGCCTCTATTTTTGCTTAAGAATGTGGTTTTGGAAGCAGAAATTAAGTACCTTGAAGCGGAGATAAAATCTCTACAGCTATATAGCTCTAAAAGAGAGCGAGACGAAGTGTCTTTATACTTAGTGGCCAAAAAGAATGCTGAGAAAAACTATACAGAAATGGTCGCAATCAAAAAAAAGTATGACGACTACTTTAAGAAAGGCCACGTAAGTACTGCTGACTATGCGTCGGTATTAAATAATTACTATACGACTCAATCTCAGCTTTCCAATGCTACTCTTCAATTACAGCTAGCTAGAATTCGTGGCGCAGACGAAGACTATGTGGGTGATTTATCCAATATAATTCGAACACTTCAAACAGAGTTAATGCAGAAGAAGGGGCAAGAAGAATTATTGCTGGTAAAAGCCCCTTTTGATGGCAGGGTGATTAATGAACTGGGCAGAGTGGGTGAGCGTATTGAAGCGTCTACAGAAGTAATGACATTTTCTCGTTTGTCTCATCCTGCAGAGATCGATGCATACTTGGACGCAAAATACATAGAAAAAGCCAAGTTGGGAGAAAATGCGACGATAAAACTTCCAAATGGACAAACGTATATTGCGAAAGTTTCTCAACCAACTCAGCTCGCGTTAAAGTTGCCAGCCCAATTAGCAAAACCTTTTGAAGGACAGAAAGCGTTAATGAAAGTGACGTTGTCATTCACAGACGATAAACTTAATAAAGAAATGCTAATCGAAGGCATGCCTGTTGAAGTGTACTTCTAAACTACTGAAGATGGCAGGTGGACACCTGCCAGTTATCATTTTTAAAAGCCACTCCACAACATCACGGCGCAGCCAATAGTTAAAATACCCATAACGCGATTAAAAATCTTCCAATGTTTGTCATCGTAGAGTATTTTTGCTATTTGACTTCCTAACACCACCCAAAACCCAGTCGTAAACAGGCATGTCCAAGCATAGATACTGACGACAACCAATGCAGACATCCAGTATAAATCACCTTGCAACGTATATCCCGATAAAACCGTTAGAGTAAGAATCCATCCTTTGGGGTTTAAAAATTGGAGTAATACTGACTCTCTAAGGTAAAGCGGTCGAGATTTTTTTGATTGTTGATCAGGCTTACCTTTCTGGAATAAGCGTAACCCAAGGTAAGTTAAGTAAATACTGCCGGCAATTTTAATAAAAAGTGGAATAGAAGGGTACGCAGAGAACAACTGATTAATCCCTAACGCTTCTAATCCCATGACTAAATAAACACCAACGGACACGCCGAACAGATGTGGAAGTGTTCGCCTTATTCCAAAATTAGCACCTGATGCAGTGACCATCACTACATTTGGACCGGGAGTAATGGTCGATACAACCATAAATATAAACAGAGATAAATACTGTATAGAGCCCATTTGGTAATCCAACAAAATAAAACGGTATTGTTGTATAGAAACCTTCTATAGTAAAGCTGTAATCACAAGATCAATATTTAGGGCGAGAGGAAGAGTATATAGGTAAGACTAGTGACAATGTAACCAATGGGTCACCCCATTGGTTAGAAGAGAAATGTTTATGAATAACATTTGTCGATATTCTTTTTCGCTAATCGGTGCCCAATATCAAAGGCATAGCTCTCTTCATCAAATACGGATACTCCTTCCGTGCGCTCGTTCATCACTGTTGCTTCAACAGTGATAAAATAGCCTCGGTTGTTGGCAGGACCTTCAAAACTAAATGAGGCAACGTAACCATCCTTTTCTTCTATGTATTCTACCTCGACTTTGTAATCTACATCGTTGTGAGACGCTTCTTCTGAGTTCACCATAATTACAGACTCCGCTTTTAATGAGTGGTTGAGAAGTTGTTCCTTTTTTAATAAAAAAATTATAGGCACTCTAGCAAAATTAAAGGAGCGATTTTGAGTATCTCTTTTACCTATCTCACATAACCAAGTGACACATACTAGTCTAAGATTGCTTAAGGTACGTTAAAAGCAAAGAGTACAATGACAATTAATTTATCAAGCTACCAAAGACAATTTAGGGTTTGTCTCACAATAGCAATATCTATGATTAGCGACGTTGTTGTCGCAGAGTCTGAGCCAGAAAATATCACTATAATCAAACATATTGCCATTGAGCACGAAAGTGATAGTAGGCAGGGGTATTTTATAGAACTACTCAAGTTAGTATTAGACAAAACTCAAGAACAATATACTCCGTATAAGTTAGAGCCTGCATCTCATGCCATGTTTCAAAATAGGGCTATCAAAACGCTGCAATCTGGGCAGGGACTTGATGTTGTATGGACTATGACTTCAAAACAACGTGAAAAAGACCTAATGCCTATACGTATTCCATTACTAAGAGGTCTACTTGGATATCGAGTTTTTATTATTAATTCGGGAGACCAATATAAATTTGATAGCGTTGAGAGTTTGGAAGATCTTAAAAAGTTAACTGCTGGGCAGGGACATGATTGGCCGGATATAAAAATACTTCAACACTCTAATTTAAAAGTATTACCTGTTGGAGGATATGAATTACTTTTTAAAACATTGGCAAAAAGAAGGTTTGATTATTTTCCTAGAGGTGTCCATGAACCATGGACGGAGCTAGCTAGCCATCCAACATTAGATTTGGAAGTCGAAAAAACTTTGATGCTAAAATATATTTCGCCTATGTATTATTTTGTCAACAAAAACAATGTTGAATTGAAGAACCGTATTGAGCAAGGCTTATTAGCTGCGATCGAAGATGGATCGTTTGATGAGCTTTTTTACAATCATCCTCAAATTAAAGAGATTTTAAAAAAAGCGAATATGAAGAATAGAAAAACATTCTATTTAGACAACCCCTTACTGCCAAGTGAAACGCCAGTAAACAATAGTAAGCTGTGGTATTCTCCATAGAGCAGCAGAGAAAAGGCCCTAAACAGGGCCTTTTTTACTAACTAATTTCGACTATCGTTTACATCGAGCCAGTAGGAAGGGTCATTATAAATTGGGTGCTCTGGTAGAGTTTGATTTTTTACTCTGAATAATTTTCTTTCGGATAAATTCGCTTTCTTAATACTTTCACCGTTGTATTTATAGAACTCTTTATCAAATGAGCCATCCGCTTTCATTTTTTCTAACCCATAAGAGATTCGTTCCGCTAACCTTGGATTATTCGGCGAGACAAAGAAAAACCACGGTAGAGGAAGTTCCATAACAATGTTCGGCTCAACCATCATTTCAGGGTGTCTATCTTTACGTTCATCATATTCACGAAAAACTTCATTCATGCCTCTTATGAAATAATCTGATCGCTTCGCGATCAGCATACTGAACAATCCATCATAAGTAGAGCCTGTGACAATTCTAAATCCACCTTCTTTTCGTAGTGCTTTAGTTGTTGACCATTGTGCACCCACACCTGCATTTAGCTGCTTGAGGTCATCTAGGGTTTGTACATTATTGAATTTCTTTAAATTATCTTTATGAATAAGGAAAATCCGATAGTTTAATATACCTTTAAGTATTGGGAAGTGTACAGGAAGTGTTTTTTCTTCCCATTCTCCTCGAGTTGGAGCATTGTGAACGTTAATTCTTTTCCCTGACTTCAGCTCGGTTAGCATTCTATCTCTTGTTCCAGACCATTTAGTTTCTACAAGCTCGTAGTCTCCATACTTATCCTTACTTGCTTCTAGCGCTAGCTGCAAAATATGATTCGGATAAACAAATCTATTGTCTCCCTCAGTTCTCGCTTTCGCAACTTTAACAACATCTATTTCGGCAAATGCTGCAGGCATAAATGTGATTAAACCAAAGACTATTATGCCAATTAACTTCATAATCAAACTCCCTTTTGTAAAGTATTCAAATTAGCTACGATATAATATTAGTATATATATACTAATTATCACCTTAGATAATAGGCTATATTATTCAATAATATAGCCACAAAAACACTTACTACTACAGCTGTAGTTAATCCATTCTCACTTTTAATACAACCTAGCTAATTGTCTATTAATCACCATGTATTGAGAGTTAATTTTACTAAAATATAGTTAATTCAAGGAAGAGAGTAACAAGATGAAATATTTTCTCATCATACTAATTTTATTTACGAAAGTAGCGTTCGCTTCAGACAAACCTATTGATGTAGTCGTCGGGCTAAGCGATGGGTTTCCCGTCTATTACTACGATAAGGAATTAAAAGAGTTTCGTGGTCCAATGGTTAAATCTTTCGAAGCTATATGCAAGGAAGCTAGTTTAAATTGCAAGTTCAAATCTGTACCAAAAAAACGACTCGAAAGTGACTTAAAATCTGGAAAGATAGCATTTGGTTCAGTGATCAACAGTAAAACTCAAGCAAAACTACTAAAAGGCAGTGTATATTTTACTGACTTCAATGTACCAGCAAATTTAGGTATGTATTCAAGTTTGCCCGTCGATCAGATTCCAACGAAGTTAGATAGCTATTATGGTCAGGATATTATTTGTGTCCGAGGTTGGAGCTTATCAATTCTGCCAGGTGTCTGGGAGGCTGAAAAAGAAGGGAAACTTAAGATCTATACTCCTACAACGATTAAATCCGCCACCAAAATGTTACTAGAGGGCCGCGCTAAATTTCTCTACGCAAACAAACAAAAAATGGATGTTTATATTAAGCCTACAGACAAGGTTTACTTTAGGGAGTTTAAGTCGTTAAATCAGACATTTGGCTTGTCAACAAAGTCTAAGAACTATGAAGAAGTAAAACTTAGAATTGATAAGGCTATAGCGACACTTTTTGCCAATGGAACAATCGATAAAAAAACGGGAAAGTTAAGTAATTAGAGCGATATCCTGCTTAAGATGCTAAACCTCTCACTTAATCACGTTATCTACGCCTGCATTGCGATTTTTAATAGTTATTTACTGATATCAAAATAATCGCAATGCATACTTTCTTACATTTAATTTAAATTAATGATGATAATTTATTTGGTAGTGAATAATGCTATTACATAAGGGTGCATTTGCTCAGCAATATACTTATGCATAGCTGTAGTAGGGTGAGTCACTCCCCAAAATACATATTTATCTGAGCCATAACGTGCACAATCTTCAGTTAGTGGATGGCTCAACAAGTAATCTTGGGAAGAGCTTCTATTTATGTTTAAACAAGCATCAGTTGAATTCTCGAATCCATAGGCGTTAGGGTCTTGGACTGTTTTTTCAAACAATGAGTACGCATCAAATAAAAGTAGGTTTATGCCTTTCTCCTTATAGCGTTGTGCTTTTTCCTCTATATACGAATTAAAAGCTAAAATTTTCTGTTTTACTTTCGAAATTTCTTCTTCAGTAGCGTATTTAAATTGTGGAGCGTGAGTAGCGTCTGGGAGCGTCATTAGCAAGATACTTTGTGCGCCAGAGCTAACAAGTTCCATCAGAGCAGAGCTGAAGTCATCTTCCACGTCACTCAAAGAGCGATCGTAATTCATAAAATCATTCAAACCAAACTCGAGGGTAAACAATGTGTTCTTCGGGTTATAGTTTTCCGCTGCTGTCATATAGTTTAAGTAAGACTCAACCTGTTCCTTAACACCAGTCAGTACACCATATTGGTTTTCACCGGCTGCGCCGCCAACAGCCCAGTTGTATACGGGTATATTTAGATCATTAGCCAAGTATTCAGTCCACACAAGCCCATTACTAAAATGACCAAGAAACCAAGTGTTAGGATTCGGGAAAAGCCATTGAGACGCATTAAATAAGTTTCCTGTATCAGACAAACTATCCCCGAAAGAAATCATTTTATTAATATTTGTTGCTGCCTCTTTGTCATTTGACCAAATTGTGTGATTGTAGGAAAATCGATTGTCGGCAGCGTAAAACAATACATCTTCAGCAGGGCCGGTTACTCCAAGCGTTTCAATACATCTTTGTTTGATTTCCTGCTGTGTCGTCGTGGTATAAAACATATTTCTCAGCTTTATATCTGACTTCCAATACCCATCTATTGAGTAGTATTTACCATTCGGCTTAAGTGCCCACTCCCAGGAAGTTGCTGAATCATCATGAGTTTGGCCAAGCCTGTACCAACATCGAACATAAGTATATGTTTCATTGGATTTTCCTAACAACTTGTTGAAAGGTGTAATCGGCTCAATTGGCGGGGGAGACGCACTGACTGTGAAAGAAAAACATGAAATTAGAAAAACTCCAAACAATGCCCTTAACATAGAAGACTATCCTTAGTTTAATTTTATAAATAATTAACGTGCTAGCTAGTGAAATTAGTAAAGAATTAAGGTCCCGGTTAAGGAACCTTATTTTCAGCATCATACTAAGTTGTATCACTGGCGATCTTGATCAAAATCACCGTGAAAATGGCTATGGTCACTGTGGCTCGGTGCGGCTTTCAGCTTGGTGCCTATGCGCAATTTAGCTTTCGGAGCTTCAGCAATCAGCGCATTTAATTTGCTTGATGGCAATTCTTCTGTTGAGAATAGAGGTTGACTGAAAGCGTAGTAGGTTGTCACGTAAGCAAGTGCTTGAGTATTTAGATAAAGGGCGTTTTGGCTAATGTTATTTAGGTCGTCGCAAGCTTGGTGATAGCAACGGTCATAAGCTGCGCCAATATCACCACCAAACTGTTCGACTTCCGCTGCAGTTTTCACTTTCTCCGCACCGGTAAATAGACCGCCAAATGCGACTCCCCAGTCTGCAAAACCCGCATAGTCTGAACGTTTAGATAAAGCCTGAGGTACGGTACTTTCCGATCTTAACTCGAAAAATTCGTTGAACATGGATTCAATGTCAGAAGTGCCATAGGGTGGTTGAAAGTCGCCTGTATAAGCGTTATCTGGCGCATCTTTGGTATCCGATAAATCTCCGTCCATTACGCCAAAGATATAATTTGGTGAGGCAATCATGTCGAAATTTAGATATAGCTTAACCTTATTGAGTTCATTATATCTGGCTTCGACTTCATCAATCTGAGTTTCCGTTAAATCAGAAGGATTTTCCAGTTCATACTTTTGCATTATCTCAGTTTGAGCCTGCGTATAGATAGGGGAAAATAATGTGTCTGCATAATGAGTTGAACCGACAAGGCCAGACTCTTCTGCCGCCCACCAAGCAAAGCGAATTTTATTTTTCACCGGAGCTTCGAGATCGGCAAGTGTCGTGGCAAACTCAAGTAGACCTGCAGTTCCAGAGCCATTGTCGTTGATACCCGGGCCTGCTGGTACTGAGTCTAAATGAGCCCCGAGCATGACGATTTGGTTTGGATTACCTTTTTTAGTTTCGGCAATGACATTTTTTGTCACCACCATTTTATCTTGAACGGAAACATTAAGGTTGGCAGAAATAGAGGAGGCTATGCTATCGTCATACCATTGCTTGCCCAGCGCATAGCGCAACCCAAACGCTGGGATCGTAGCAGTACTGTCGCTACCAAGGGTGCCATTAACAACCGACATTCTGCCTTCATCGTTACCTTGATTAAAAATGATAACTGCGATAGCGCCCGCTTGCTCTGCATTTACAACTTTATCGCTAAATGAGCATCCACCTCTTTGGATGACAGCAATCTTTCCTTGGATACCTTTATCAACAAAATCGGATGCTTCACAACCATCGGTATCATCATAGTTACCTGAATCAAAATGAAAATCTGGAGTGACGAAAGCAATATCTCCATTTATTAATCCACTTGAATCACCAGAATAGGACATAACCGAAAAATCTTGTTCGATATTTTCGGAGGAGTCATAGTTACTATTCAGCTCAACACCATTCACAATCAGTGTTGTACCCGTTAATTCCTCCCAAGCACGAAAATCTAACTCTTGCGTAGTCACATTGTAGCCATAACGCTTCATCACTCGTACCACATAATCGGTAGATTGTTCATAACCGCTAGTTCCTGCAGCACGGGTCACCGATGTACCATCTGTTGTAGTCGATGCTCTGGCTTCCAATGCTTGCAAATGGTTAACGGTGCTTTCTCTAGAGATATGACTACTGACGTATTCAGCTGCTGTTCTAGGATCGTCCCAATAACACCCAGAAAGTAGGGTAGAACTGAACAATGTGGCTAGCACTATTTTCTTATTATATAAATAACCCTGCACTTTTATACTCCTTGTATTGATAAGCTCAGGCTATTGTTCTGTATTTTTAGCGAAAATAACACATCCGATGTGTTAAAAAAATGATAACGGTGACTCATACAGTAATGTTGTGAAACACTTGTTACTATCAATTACATATTAATTACGGAAACGTGTCGCTAAGAAAATGTCGCTTAGCAGTCAGCTATTGACGAGAGCTTGTACTATATCGTCAAAACGGGCAGGGATAAACTCACCAGAAACCAACAATTTCTGAATCGCATCGGGTACGGAGTATTGAACCTTCACGGTTTGATCTTTTCTTTTGACCAACACGCCGCCCATCGCATAACAAAACGCTTTCCAATCGCCTTCGTCTGCAGAGCGGCGAACTTTCTCTAATAAAAAATGTTCGGGTTCACTTAAGTCAGTGAGCATGGCATCGTCCTCTTGAAATTCTTCGCGCAAACGACGGAGCTCGCGCCAAACGGTAACCGACGGGCCACCAATGAACTGAAACTGTCTAATATTATTTAAACGTGACCACGTCACAACGCGTTCCGCAGCGTCTAAACCATTGAGATTGGAGCCTTTATCGCTCAATATATGCGCGCCATCTATATTTTTGCTGACGTATTTCGCCACATAGCCAACTGCAGAGCCTTTAGACCAGTCAATGTGCTCGCATTTGAAGCGATATTGACTGGCTCCGGCTTCGTTTGGTGAATCTTTAAGCGATAAACGGCGAAATTCGGAGACCACAAACTTGGTGTGTTTGCGGTCTAAAAACAACAAAAGATGATGATGTGACGTGCCATCTTGATGTGGTTCAACAATGCGCATTCCATAGAGCTTAATGTCATGCTGAGAAAGCGTTTTTCCTAGCTGTTGCCACACAGACATTAAGTGTTTGTGGGCAGATTTAGCGTCCGGTTTGCCAGCTACGATCCAATTTTTATTGATTGATCCTTTAGAAACGGCGTGAAAGCGGGATGGGGCAGTTGTCGTAATAAATACTGCATCATGGCCGGATTCTTGGGCGATTTCCTCAAAGCCTCGAAGCCTTACAAACATTTCGCCGCGTCGAATGCTTGGATTTGAGACGGATTTCTCGATAACTCCTTTAAAGTAAACCAGTTATCGGGATTTTCTTCGTCAAACGCGACCATATTATCTAAGGCGATTTCATTAGAATTACGGCGATCACGTTGACGATTTAAGGAGAAATCCGAGCAATAAATCTGTTTTGAGCGTTGAACGAGCGCCAAATCACGCGCAACTTGTTCAACTTCATAGGCACATTTTCGGCGAAGCTGGTGAACGAGCCAGTTTTCATCGAGCGCACGATTAACCAATGAGAACAATTCGTCATTGTCCGTGGCTTTTTTAATGGCAGCTTCAGTAAATGCCAAACCCAAATCCGCTAGAAGCTCGACAACTTTTTCAAATTGCTCATCAACAGTCGGCAACGTTCGAACGGATTTTAAAAACTGTCGTGACTTGGTATCGGCTAATTGACGGATGTCATCGTCGGCCATTGCCGAACTGTAACCATGACGAGTTAAACGCTCGTGCGCAGATTGTAATTGTCGAACAGCTTCAACCGAATCTTTTTGCTGACACACATCAGAATACACACGCAGCATGTCTTTGCAAAACTCGCCGTTACGTTTAAAGCCACGAGGAAGATTTGAACACGGACTCGCAGAAACTTTTTCTGGAACGTCCGACACGTCGTGAGAATAAATGACGTCGTCATGATTTTGATTCAAAAGAAATTCGCGAGGATAATCTGGACGACGATGGTCTTTGATTGGCTTGGTTAAATCCAACTGGTAATCATACGAGCTTGCTAAACGGGCGGTTCACAAAATTTCCCTGACGATTCATACAAAGGGACTGAATCCCGATTTATGTAGAATATCAAGTGACAATTATCGGGATTGTAAATCGCCCAAAAACGGGATTATGAGTATACAATTTAAGGGATTAGAGGAACGCGCATGTACCAAGAACAAATATTAGATGCCTATAAATCGGCTAAAAACTACGTACAAGACAAGCAAATTGCACATGACTTGAGTATCAGCACGCAGAAGATTAGTAAAATTAGAAATGGCGAACGTCATCTAACTGAAAATGAAGCGTTTTTTCTAGCTGAACATATTGGAATGCCAGAAGAAGAAGTTTTGGTTTATCTAGCAGCTGATCGCAGTAAAGACCATAGAGCTCAAAGCGCTTGGGAAAGCATTGCAAAAAAGTTTAACGGCCAAGGATTACGAGCAATATCAATGGCTAGCGCGGGTTTGGTGTTGGTGATGATGCCCGATTTTGCTCATGCTGACCAGTGCGCATTATGTATCTTATGTTAAATATGATTACTAAGAGCCTAAGGTTACTAGCCTACGAAACAAGTGCACTTTAAATCATTAAACATAACTATCATTTACCATAAAATATATAATTTACATTAATAATCAATAGTTTAGCTGCTTTGCAGCCAATGCTATTGATTATCAGATAAAATTATTTAAATCTCTAGCGATTGAAATGACTCGTATTCTTGGCCGTGCTTGAAGATCTATCTCAGAGTTATTTCTATTGCTCGAAGTATTTCTAGTAGATTGAACAAATGAATTCAAACTAAGTGCTACACGTTTGTTGAAATGCAATCTGGTTGTGGTCAGTTATTACCAACAATGGTTGTCGTTCTTTAATTTTTGTAACAGCTACGATGTTTCCCCATTTAGATTAATTTTTAAGCACTCCCCTTTTCAAACTTAACTTTTACTATTTTTCTCGTCGTTATGGCTAAGGGTTATGATTATATCTATTTATATAATTTGATGGCTCTTTATAAATAGATTATAGGTTAATTAATCGGTTTTTCGTTAATGAATAATATGTTTGTTTTTTGCATTTACAAACACATTGTATAGTGAGTAAATATAGACATCCACTACGTCTTAATAAGTAGGAGGTCAATATGATTACTATTACACTGGATTCATTATCAAATCATTTGGACTTATTAAATTCCATTAATTTTGATGAAGAGATAGTCTTTATAAATGATGGGTTGCATTCATATCAAGCTGTTAGCTTGACTGTTGGCAAAAAAAGCTTCGAGCAAAATGGGATGTCTCACGCAATCGACATGATCTATCATATTGGTTTGTCTGATGGCAGATTTCTTAATCTTCAAATAGGTAGCGGTAATATCACTTTTAAAAATCCACCTATTTCACTACAAGCTAGTGACAATGATTTGATAGCACTTCCCTCCAAGGTTGCTAGCTATTACTTCTAACTTTAAAAATTCATCTACTAATCATCATCCCTATTCATAGGTGATTATTAAAAGTATAACCGGATGTTAACAATAAATAATTAGAATGAAGGATCGCAAACGAAGTAAAGTCAAAATTCACAATTTAAACTAATAATATTCAGGAATTTGTTATGGCTGAAAATTTTATCGTACCTTCTAAAACATTTCACGGTATTGGTACATTCGAAAAGTTGGCAGAGTTAACTGGTGAGCGCGCAATGATTGTAACTGGGAAAGGTTCAATGCGACGCACTGGATATATTGATAAAGCAGAACAACTGTTACGCTCGAGTGGGCTAGAAGTTTATGTGTTCGATGGCGTTGAAGCGGACCCTTCAATTGAAACGGTTATGAGTGGCTTTGACACTATGCAGTCTTTCCAGCCAGATTGGATAATTGGATTAGGTGGTTGTTCAGCTATTGATGCGGCTAAAGCTATGTGGGTTTTCTACGAATACCCTGACACTAAGTTTGAAGATATTATCCCACCATTCACCATAAAACCTTTGCGTAACAAGGCGAAGTTCGTAGCAATTCCATCAACTTCAGGTACAGGAACAGAAGCGACTTGTGTTTCTGTTATCACTGACAGAGAAAAAGGCACAAAGTATCCGCTTGTTTCTTACGAATTATGCCCTGATATCGCGATTGTAGATGGCAAAGTTTGTCAATCCATGCCTCAACATGTAACGGCAAACACGGGAATGGATGCATTAACTCATGCACTTGAAGCCTACGTCACACCTTTAGCAGACGCTTATACAGATAGTTTGGCGGAAAGAGCTGTAACCGATATTTTCAAAACACTTCCTGCGGCTTGCGAAAATGGCAATGATCTTGAAGCTAGACAAATCATGCACGATGCTTCATGTTTAGCTGGGATGTCTTTTACTAACGCTCTACTCGGTATCGTGCATTCTATGGCTCACCAAGTTGGCGGTATGTTTGGAGTTCCTCATGGTCGAGCAAATGCGATTCTACTTCCAAACGTAATTCGTTTTAATGCATTAGAAGCAGAACACAAATACGCTAAATTGGCTAAGTTAATCGACGAAGATAATTCCGAATCTCTAGCCGCTCGAATTGAGCAGCTTCGAGCTTCAGTAGGAATTGAAGATGGATTTAAACAATTCGGTGTTGATGAGAATACCTGGAAAGAAAAAGTACACGTGATGGCCAAAAATGCGATGGCTGATGCATGTACAGGTTGTAACCCAAGGCTACCGACGGAAGATGAAATCGTTGTGTTGTTAAATCTATGTTTTGATGGTGAAATCTACAAGAGCTAGAGTTTTAAAGATAAAGGCCGTTGACACGGCCTTATTTTCTACAAGTTGCCATTATAGATAACACCTCTTCTCCCCTATCCTCTAGTGTTTTGCTTTCTAGTTTAATCAGTTTTCTCGGTTTGAACGTTTTGATGCACTTTTGAATAATTATATCTATATCAGCTTGAAACTCTGGATCGTATAGCCGCATTTCATCGCTAACTAAAGGGATTATATTGATAGGTAAATAGAAATTTATGTCGAACATCTCAGAGTAATGCTTCGCTAACTTTTGAATAAAAGGCAAATAAGTTGGCTTTTGATTCCTCTCCTCCGAAGTCTTTCTGATCCAATATTCATAAAAAGCGTAATAGCTAATAGGATCTAAGTCAGCAAAAGTGAACTCATGACTATTCCGATCTACGTGAGAAAAATTGGCTAATGCACTGCTCACTAAAGCACTCATCGTGTGGCTTCGTTGAGATTCTCCCGCTTCCAACAATATTGATCGAGGTTTGTCGTAGCCAAGGGATTGGGTAATATACCTATATTGATCAGGAATAATGTAATAAGACCCTAAACATTTACTAGCAACATATTCCAATGTCGACGTTTTCCCTGTTCCTTGGGCTCCCATAAAAGAAATTTTCACTTAACTACCCTATATAATTCAGCAAGTTAACGTATGATTCTACCATGCTGAGCTACTCTGGCTATCGAAAATTTTACTATTAAAACAGGTTGATCACATTAAGCTTATTATTTTCAAAACTTTACCTGTAGAAACATCCACAGATGCTATCGCATCCCTTTTGACTGTTTTTCCTTCGCTATTCACTTCATTGAAGCGTGTTTTTACGATAGCTTTAGGACGAGTGGTACCATAAATAACAAAACGATAGGTAGTATTTACAGGCTGGTAAGAGTTAGATTCACCAATTCTTTTTTTCAATAACGTGTTAAGTTCGATGTAAGAACCATTACTTTCATCAATGCCGTTCTCGAATTGGTCAAAGTCTACATATTGAGATAGCTGGTTGTTTTCATAATCTTTCTTGCAAGTTCTAACGATAAAATCCAACACCGTATCTGGGTTCTTCGTAAAGGCTAATTCGCTGACACAAGCGTAAAACTCGTTGAGTTGTTTTTTATTTATATGTTGAAGTACGATGTAATCATTGACGATGTTGTGACGTTGAGTTTGGGTTAGCTTAGTAAATTCATCTAGCGTTTTGTTTTTATTGTCAGCAAAGCTTTCTCGGGTATAGCTAGCATAAACAATAATGCATACGAAAATCACTATTCCGATAGACATTATCCATCGAGCTATAGTTTCCCTAGACTCAACCATGACATTATTCCTTTAATCTTCGAGTAGCATCTCTTTAAAAATCAGATGTCTATTTTTATTCTTAACAAATTTATGCTAGTACGCATCCAGACTAACAAAGAAACTTACGGAAGTGATCAACCAACTACACAAAGTGGGTATGAAAAAATGTAACAGCTATCAGTATGACGTATCAAAAATTGGGAAAGGAAAAACTTAGGCGAAAAGTAGTGACCAAGGAAAGAAATAGCGGTTTTGGATAAAGTTTGCTTAAGCCGAACAAAAGGTTGACCGGCTCAAAGCTCCATTAGACTCTGCAGCTTAGAGCTACGAATCTTTACTGTCCTCAATACGTTGTAGTGATGCGATACGATTAGTTATTAACTGTGCTGCAAAAGAAGGGGTTACTGCACGACGCTCACCACGGTTCACATAGAAATCACCATCCCAAAAATTATCTCTGAAACGGCCCGACTCTAGAAATTCAACAACAACTTTCATGAAAATCTCCTCAAATAAAGTGCTAATGTGAATATTATTCCTGTCGTTACATCTCGTCGATGAGCAAAATTGAAAAGTTATATTTAAAATTCATGATTAGATATTTTTGATGAAATCTAGAAATGGCAGGTGTTATTTATAGCACGATTATGTTGCGCCACTAATGGTAGATAAAAATAATTATCCTATTGTTTATTCTAAGGTTTATTAAAAACCCTAACTTAACAAGATAATAATGAGCTAGATATAGCAATAAATGTTCATTAATTTTTTAGTGCTAGTAAGAATAAACCAAAGATTTAATATAATTATTTAAACTATGCGAATACCACTACCCTTTTTTTCTTTCTTCACCGTCAGCAATGAATCCCGTATGAGGAAAAACATTATTTATTCTCTGCTTAACTTTCTGAGGAACAATACTAGAAAACTTTAAGCTTGGGCCTGTTCGTTTTTGGTAAACTTTTAGCTCCCCATCAAATGGGACAATTTCACCAATCTCGATGACATTGTGTTTAAACATTTGCGGGAAATGCCCTTTTGACCACACAATAACTCCACCTTTAAACTTCACGTGTAGAACTGGTTTTTCTTGGGCTGCAATCCAGCAGGCAACAACAAGCACAATAATCAATAATGCGTACAACATCTGAAAACTCCTTAATCAGATAGTAGCTTCGTAAGATCTTGTTTTAAGTTATTTACGGTCTTACTCGCTTTTTCACTTCTTGACGCTTCACTTAAAAGGTACTCTATCGCATCTGATAAAGTACAACCTAGCTCGTTTGCTCTATTCGATAGTTTCTCCCACACCCGATAATCGAGATCGATCGACTTCTTTTTGGTGTGGACCTGTTCGGCATTAAAATGCCTTTTACGCTTAGCCCTGATCGCTTGCTTAAGTTTATTGTCTAACTCCAAAGACATATTTTGCTCTATCCATGAGAGTACTTTTACAGGCTCGTGCTCTAAAACCAGCAGTTCTTGTACAGCATTTTCGGCTTCACTTGAGTCTAAATGACGAGTGATGGACTCACCCTCTTTCCATTTTTTTATTAGGTACTGCCATTTCCATCCACACTCAAGGTTTTCAAGCTGCTGATATTTCATTAAATACAATTCCCTTAAAATTTTAGTTACAGCGTAACTCATAACTATTAGTTTGTACAATAATCTCGTGGTAAACATTGCACCGAATCATTTGTTGCTAACACAACACTCGGATATTCTATATACTTTATAGTCTTTAAAGAAATACGATACTAACTCAATGAACCACGAAAGCTGGCAATCCGTAGCACCTCAATTTGATAATTTTAGTTCTACCTTAGAACAATACCAATCGATTTCAGAAATTTACTATCTAGATTCTCAATTGCGACTCAAAAAATCGTTGGAAAAGTTCCTCCAGGTATCCGGCATTGCCAAATTACTCACGATTCATGCGCCTGACAATTCACTATATCGTGGGCTTATTTCTGAAGCGATAAGAAAGATTTCTCCAGAAGATATGCCTATTGTTTCAACAGAAAGCCTAAGCTTCGACACTATTTTCGGGTCATATTCCGTGAACCGCGAAGGCAAGGTGAAGGAACGAAAGCTAGGCCTAATTGATAAAGCTGCTAGTGGTATCATTTTAGTATCGGCAAATTTAATCACTGCTAACCCTGTTGGCTGGTTTAAATTGAAATCCGCATTACTAGGTGAGTTAGTTGAGCCGTTAAACCTTACGCCAAGAAGAATCTGTAGTGATAACCTACTTAAGGCACACGATTTCAAAGTGATTGTTGTTGGTAGCCGAGACTCTCTCGATGACTTGCAGTATTTAGATAGCGATATTAATTATGGCTTCAACTTATACACCGAATACGAACCGGAAATAGAACTTACTCAACAATCTATTCCGACCTATCTAGGTTTTTTAAAATGGCTATGTAGAAAGTACGAAATTCCGCCTCTTACAAACTCAGGGTTGCTAAAGTTGATGGCGGAAGGCGCGAGATACACGGAAGATCAGAATTATTTGCCCCTCGATATCATGTGGTATCGCGCTTTACTCGAAGAAGCAGTATTGGAAAGCAATTCTAGCGAAGAGCTATCCGGCGAGCATATAGAAAAAGCAATAGAAGCCAAATACTATAGAGAAGCCTACTTACCGGAGCGAGCATTGTCCGATATTTTTGATGGCCAAGTCATCATTGAAACTCAAGGAGAGTGTGTTGGGCAAGTGAATGGATTGACTGTGATCGATGTCCCTGGTCACCCACTCTCGTACGGAGAGCCTGCTAGGATTTCTTGCGTTATCCATTTTGGTGATGGTGATATTTCTGATGTCGAGCGTAAAGCTGAGCTTGGTGGTAATTTACACGCTAAAGGGATGATGATTATGCAAGCATTTGTTTCTTCGGCTTTGAAACTTGATGAACCACTTCCTTATTCTGCTTCGGTTGTATTTGAACAATCTTACTGTGAAGTTGACGGTGATAGTGCTTCGCTTGCAGAGCTTTGCTCTTTAGTGAGCGCACTTTCCGAATATCCAATTAATCAGCAAATAGCAGTAACAGGCGCTGTCGATCAGTTTGGACGAGTTCAAGCTGTCGGGGGCCTTAATGAGAAAATTGAAGGTTTCTACCATGTGTGTAAACACCAAGGGTTAACTGGGAAGCAAGGCGTTATTCTACCGAAGTCTAATTTAAAACATCTATCACTGCATAAAGACGTCGTTGAAAGTATTAAGAAAGAAGAATTTCATATTTGGTCCGTTTCAAATGTAGATGAAGCCATACCTATTCTGATGAATCACCCTTTCCGAGGAGATGACGATTCTAGTGTAATTAGCCAAATAGCTAAACGCATAGAAGGCTTTGAAAGGCATGAGCATTCTTCCGGAATATTGAGCTGGATTAAAAATTGGTTTGTATAATACTCATCGGACTTGTTAAGCTTACACCTGTTCACTAACATGCACACTACTTAAATTTAGAGTGATTTACTAATGCAAAACAAAAAAGATTCTTATACCCGCGAAGAACTTCTAGCTTCAAGTCAGGGAGAATTGTTTGGACCAGGCTACCCTCAGCTTCCAGCTCCAAACATGTTAATGATGGACCGTGTTACTAAAATGTCTGAAACTGAAGGTGAATACGGGAAAGGTCTTATCACTGCTGAACTAGATATTACTCCAGATCTATGGTTTTTTGACTGCCATTTCCCTGGTGACCCAGTTATGCCAGGTTGTCTAGGACTAGATGCGATGTGGCAACTGGTTGGCTTTTTCCTCGGTTGGGTTGGTGGCAAAGGTAAAGGTCGCGCCCTTGGTGTTGGCGAAGTTAAATTTACGGGCCAAATTTTGCCAACAGCAAAGAAAGTAACATACGAAATCAACATGAAGCGTGTTGTTAATCGCAAGCTTGTTATGGGCTTAGCTGATGGCCGGGTTCTTGTTGATGGTAAAGAAATTTATGTTGCTAAAGACCTTAAGGTTGGCCTTTTTCAAGATACATCGAAATTTTAATTACGTATTTTTTATAGCAGTCATACTTGGCTGCTATTATTTGGTAGTAATAATTTAGTTATAGTGCGTTAAAACGGATTTGGAAAGCCCCGGTTGGGGGCTTATAGGACTTGTATATATTCGTCAAATTGTAGAGGTGTTTTAAGTTATTTGTAGAGACCAGCTTGCATATCTACTCTGGCATCACGCCAACCGCCCAACCAACATGATCGAGCCTCCATTTGTTGATAGGGGCAAGCTTCGGAGGAGCGTCCGTTTAAGCCAGCTTTATAACCCTTGGATTGTGCTCTTTCAAGACGGTCACGCTTTTGTCTCTTCATAGTGTCATCCTCATACCTTATTATGTGTAACGCAACTGACAAGTGTTACGTCCATGTGGATCTTTTATGACCCTAACATTAAGAATTGATCAAAATTTGCGCTGGAGCAAGCAATAAAAATAGCACAGAAGCAAAAATGTGATTCTGTGCTATTGTTTAAAGTTTAACCTATTGATATTAGGTACGGCGTCTTCTTTGGAGTCCTAACAGAGCTAATAGCGATAAGCCTAACCACCCTACACTGCCACCTTTGCGTTCTGTAGGTGGGTAGCTGGCATCTCGTGAATCGATGTCTGAGCTTGTGGCGCCTGCAATTGGTACAAGCTTTACTGCCACTGTGGTTTCTGTTCCACTACACGAAGCAAAATCATTTGTTGAACTATAACCCCCATCACATTTTGATGCTGTAGCTGAAATAACACCGTCGTCATTGATACCAGTAGCATCTAATATTCTATATTCGTTGTT
Source organism: Vibrio sp. A37 (assembly GCF_059777565.1). Lineage (NCBI taxonomy): Bacteria > Pseudomonadati > Pseudomonadota > Gammaproteobacteria > Vibrionales > Vibrionaceae > Vibrio > Vibrio sp. A37. The sequence goes on from NZ_JBLNLI010000002.1 coordinate 427,740, forward strand.
CTTGCTGGAGTATTGTCCACCATTAGTGAGATCGTCTAACCACCAAGCTTTATTTTCGAAAATTGCTCTGCGTGTCGCATCAGTTCCTGTCCCATTATATGGGTAAATAAAGCCCCTTTGTCTTCTAGGTTTTCCCCCAACTTCAGCATTACTTTCTGCATCTACGTGTCCTACAATTTCATTGTAATCGTTTATCGCTTCCGCCTGTCCTCCTGCTCCATCGAAAAAAATACCGCCGGAGAAAAATGAGGCAGTAGGAGTACTCGCGGACACATCGACAATAAACATACGATTCGAAGCTGCTTGGTTATACGGTAAGCTACCTGAACGCTTTGCTTCTCCAACCGCATACAAGTTTTTATTAATCGAGTTGAGTACAGAATTAGTATACGTATATGTGCCATCAGGGTCGACTTGAGCATTATCGACTTCAGTAATAGTCCAGTTGCTTGCAGTGGCGTAATCGGCTTGAGCCACAGTAAAAATCGACGCGTTCATATAATTATTGCTATCGTAACTATCGTAGCCAACCGCATATATAGTACCACCAACAATGACGAAGCTTCTTAAGCTACCTTGACCATATGTATCATAAGTAGAATTGTATGTGGATGCAGAACCATTTCCGTACCCTAACACCGTCACACCGCTATTTGTCCAGATTGCGGGCTTGGAATAATATTCCACCGCTGTACTATTATTACTTCCTGTTGTTGATACACTGCCCACTGTATATGTCCCATCACTAAAAAAAGCGCGGCTTTGATCGTATGAACTGACCTGTGTATCATCTGAAGCATCTCCTGAAAGGAAACTAAACGCTTTGTTCCGTTTGTCAACACCATCAGAGAAAACGCTGCGGTTCCCTACCGCATAGGCAGTCGTCGCACCCGATGTAACGGTTCCATATAAACTATTAAAAACGGTATTCCCTGAACCTGTTAGATTATTGTATTGAGTTGTAGAGTTACCCTCAATATAGGAGTTAGCGTTAACGGTTGGATCACTGCCCTGCTCATTCGACCAAGGGATATAATTATAGTACGCCCACGCATTACAAGTATCATAGCCTAACTCAGCACTGCAGTAGGATTCAAAATCATCTTGCGAGTCTACGTATTTGAAGGCATTATCCATCGCGAAAGGGGCTTCTTCTCGGTAGCTCAACCCATCAGTTGTATATAACTCTGTTTCAACTGCCATCTTGTAGTCTGAGCCATCACCACAATTTGCAGACGAAGCAAAACACCCCAAATCATCGGAACTACTTTTTTCAGTACCTGGCTGTATAGCGACTCCATAAGTATAGTTAGACGCTGTACTCCCTGTGTTTAAACTCGTATCAGGAGTGACCTCAACAACCCTATACAAAGCAGCATGTGCTTGTGAAATGGCCAGCAGTGATAGTGATGCTGCAATAGCGGTACGCTTAAAAATTTTACTACTCATTAATCGTTAACTTTCCTGTTGCATTGCTTCGAGCTCTTCCCATCGCTCGAAGGCAATTTCTAGTTCCTGCTCTACAGCAGAAAGCTTGTCTAATACGGGTTGGGTAACATCCACAGCTTGGGCAAAAAACGACGTGTCATTCACTTGCTCTTGTAACTGTTCTATCTGTTCTTCTAACTCTTCTAACCTAGCCGGTAGAGATTCGAGCTCTCTTTGTAATTTATAAGATAACTTCTTAGGTTTATTGCTTTTCGTTTCTTGCTTGGAGGCTGGTTTTTCTGACTTAACGTCAGGCGTAACTTTTACAAGATCACACTCACGAGATTTTTGTACTTGTTCACATTGCTGCTGTGCATCGTGATAACCACCAACAAATTCCTCGATGACACCGTTGCCTTCAAATATCCAACTTGTCGTTACCGTATTATCCACAAATTCACGGTCATGACTAACCAAAAGCAAAGTACCCTGATAATTGGCAAGTAAATCCTCTAAAAGTTCCAAAGTTTCGATATCTAAATCGTTGGTTGGTTCATCTAAGACCAATAGATTGTTTGGTTTTAAGAAGATTCTAGCTAAGAGCAACCGGTTCTTTTCACCTCCAGACAAAGCTTTAACTGGAGTGCGAGCTCGCTTTGGAGGAAATAAAAAGTCTTGCAAATAACTCAATGCATGGCGCTGACGCCCACCAACCATGACCTCTTGCTTACCATCAGCTAAGTTATCAATAACTGATTTTTCAGGGTCTAAGACCTCTCTGTATTGGTCAAAATAAGCAACTTCGAGTTTCGTCCCGCAGTGTAACTTGCCACTATCTTGCTTTAGGTCGCCAAGCAGTATTTTAAGTAAAGTACTTTTACCGCAACCATTAGGGCCGATAAGTGCGATTCGGTCACCTCGCATAATGTTGAAGCTGAAATCGTTAACGATACTTTGGTTCTCATATTGGTAGTTAAGATTTTCTGCCTCAAACACTATTTTCCCAGAACGAACAGCATCATCAATTTGAAGATTAACCTTACCTTGCACTTCACGACGTTCACTGCGCTCTTGACGCAGTTTCTTTAATGCTCGGACGCGGCCCTCATTGCGCGTGCGTCGCGCTTTAATACCTTGACGAATCCAAACTTCTTCTTGAGCAAGCTTCTTATCAAACTCCGCATTTTGCATGTCTTCGACGCGCAGTTGCTCTTCCTTTTCGGAAAGATAGTTTTCGTAATCACCTGGGAAGGAGTTCAATTTGCCACGGTCTAAGTCCACAATCCTAGTGGCCATAGACTTGATAAATGTGCGGTCGTGCGAGACAAAAATAATCGAACCACGAAAATCTTTTAGAAAACCTTCTAGCCATTCAATAGTAGCGACATCTAAGTGGTTGGTTGGCTCATCAAGAAGCAATACATCAGGATCGCATACTAATGCTCTGGCCAAGGCTGCTTTACGCTGCCACCCACCAGAAAGTTCGTTTAGCTTAGTGTGCCCGTCTAAATTTAAAGCAGCGAGGATATTTTTAATTCGATCTTCAAAGCGCCAAGCACCTGCATGCTCTAATTGCTCTTGAGTACGAGATAGCTTCTGAATATTCTGCTCTGTCGGCTGCTCAGCGACAAGATCGAGCAGATCTTGGTAGATCTTTAATTGCTCACCCACTTCCGCTAAGCCATCGGCAACATAATCAAATACAGAAGCCGATTCATTTCTTGGAGGATCTTGCTCTAACCGTGATACTACTACATCTTGAGTAATTTGATATTTCCCGTCGTCAAGCAGTATATCCCCCGCTAAGACTTTCATTAACGTGGATTTGCCCGCACCATTCCTACCGACTAAACACACTCTTTCAGACTCCTGTAAAGTAAAGTCTGCATGGTCAAGAAGAGGATGATCTCCAAAAGCAAGTTGACCGTTATGAATTGTAAGTAATGCCATTATTATCTAACCATTGCTGTAATTGTTTTAAGTCGAAAGGCCAATTAAGCTCACTACTTTGATAAGAAATGACAGGTATAGTTACGCCGTAACGCTCAAACAACTCATCATCAAACGCAATATCAATCGTATCCAGCTTGATTGTCAAATTGAGTCGTTCAATTAACTCAAGTGCCATTTCACATAAATGGCACCCTCCAGTACTGTATAAAGTAAGCTTATTATTCATTGGCTTAACACGGTTTATGAGTGATCATCCAGCAATTATGGATGTGTTTGTTACGAGAAAAATCAAGTGGGAGTGTTTTATGAGAAATATTTTTTGCACTTAAGCCAAGCTCAGCCATTGCTTCCATATCTATTTTAAAATGACGCTTGTTATTTGAGAAAATGACCGTGCCACCTTCTTTCAGAATTCGCTTCAAGTTTTCCATCAACATAATGTGGTCACGTTGCACATCAAACGTCTGTTCCATACGTTTAGAGTTGGAGAACGTTGGTGGATCAATAAAAATAAGATCAAACTGCTTGTCACATTTTTCAAGCCACTGCAAACAATCCGCTTGCTCATAAGCATGCTGTCTTCCTATCTGCCCATTAAGCGTCATATTTTCCTTCGCCCAGTCAAGGTAGGTTTTCGACATATCAACAGTAGTAGTTGATTTTGCACCGCCACATGCAGCATGGACAGTTGCAGAGCCGGTGTAGGCAAACAGATTCAGGAAATCAGCACCACTTGCTATTTCGCCTAACATTTTACGAGTCAGCTTATGATCTAAAAACAAACCTGTATCTAAGTAGTCATACAGATTGACCGACAATTTTACTCCGTATTCGTTTACGGTTAACTGCTTAGAGTCACTACTTAACTTCTCATACTGTGAGCGCCCTTTCTGTTTCTGCCTAACTTTAAGTACTACTTTGTTGGCATCAATACCCGTTACATTTATGGCAGCTCGAATAATATCTGTGAGCCTGCGACTCGCTTTCTCTTCTGGAATATCTTTAGGGGCCGCGTATTCTTGAATCACCATGTAGTCGAGATATAAATCGATCGCAACATTATAATTGGGCAAGTCCGCATCATAAATACGATAGCAATCTAACTGTTCCTTCCTTGCCCATTTGCCAATTTTCCCTATGTTCTTTTTGAGTCGGTTCGCAAAATCAGGAGCAACAGCGGACGCTTGATTTGCTTCTTTCTCAGAATCATCTTTCTCTGCTATTGATGAAGCAGAGATCAAATAGTTCTTTTGGTGACATTGTAACGCGCCGTTATTGAGTTTAAACTGTCTATCTGCCCTCATGCGCAAGCAGCTTAGCAACTCGTTAGAGCTGGAGAAGATAGATGCTGTTGAACCGGGAAATTCAGATTTCAGCTGAGCACCGAAGGTCGTATATAGCGCGATTAAACCGGGTTGGGTACCTAGCCTTTCACCATAAGGGGGATTCGAAACAATAACACCTGTTTCAAATTCTTCAGGGCGAGATAAGGTTGATGCATCTGCTTGTTTAAACTCTATGAGTGATTCGACACCTGCACGACGAGCATTATCTTTTGCAATTTTTATCACTTTTGGATCATTGTCGAAGCCGAAAAATTTACAGTCAACTTTTTTGACACCTCGTCGTCCTTGAATATTTGCTTCTGATTTTATTTCCATCCATGCCTCAGGTTGAAAATCTTCCAGCGCTTCAAAGCCCCACTTTTCTCGCTTTAAACCTGGTGCTATATTGCTAGCGATCATTGCAGCTTCAATCAATAATGTTCCAGAACCACACATTGGATCCAAAAGTGATTTATCTATACTCCAACCACTTCTCAAAATGATGGCCGTAGCTAAAGTTTCACGGAGCGGAGCTCTACCTGAAGCTGGGCGATAACCACGTTGATGAAGACCTCCACCAACCATATCGACGCCAATTAGCGCTTTATCTTTGTGCAAGCGAACGTGAATTCGCACGTCAGGTTTATCTTTACTTATCGACGGCCTAGGTAAGTTTTTCTTTTCGAAGCTATCAACAATCGCATCCTTTACTTTCATTGCGCCATATTGGCTGTTTCTAATTTCACGGTTTGTGCCGTTGAAATCGACAATGAAATTTTTGGTGCTGTTAAACGACTTTACCCAATTGATAGACATCGCCGACAGATACAAATCCATATCGTCTTTGCAGTTAAACTCGGACAACACACGTACAAAACGCGAAGCTAATCTACTCCACAAACAGCAACGATATATTTGCTCATTTGTAGCTTTAAATTTGACTCCAGCCTGAACTGGTTTCGCGTTAGATATACCGAGTTCTGATAATTCTTCAACTAGAAGGTTTTCTAGTCCATTAGATGTAACTGCAAGATATTGATGCATGACACTATTAAATACGATTAAATGACGACGGATTATACCTGACATTGTTAGATGATGAAATCAAACAAATCCTTTACCTCACCCATGAACCTCGTTATCCTTCCCGACCCCACACTATTCCTCCAATAAACGACTCAAACCCTACTTTGAAATTCGCCAGCAGTTTTCAATAAAATGCATTATTATTCGCCATTAATCTGGTATAGACCAGATTAAATTTATATTGGTAAGTTAATAACAAATAGAGAGAAACGGGGAATAAATGGGCTCAATTACAGTACAAAATCGTATTAAACTTTGGTCGAATAGATAACTTTGGTTACTAAAAATGACTAAATACAGACGTCATTTTTGGATAAATGTAGACGTCATTCATGGTGGCAAGTCATGCTGTGCTCTTTTGAGGTTAATAATCCATAGACTAATCTCGGTAAAATCATGGAATCAAGATGCATTGAAGTTAAATTATTGTAGGCAAAAAAAAACGGCCCGAAGGCCGATAGAAAATAAAGCAAAGGAACGAATTTGTTTAGCCAGCCATGAATACTGGCTGACGAGCATGAACTTTTCCTGATACGGTGAATCGGTCATGCATAACTTTTATAGCTTGGCCAAATTGTAGCTCTTTACCCGGAGCCAAAATGTATTCTTCTAAATCAATATACGAGCACAAACTTGCTGAGTCTCCCACATCCAACACAATAAAGTGCCCTCTATTGTGCTGGTTCTCTAAGTAGATAATGTCTCCTTCTTTAGGAGACTCATTATTACTTGAGCGGTCAAAAAACCAGCTCTTAGGTTGAACGGTTTTATGAAATCTTTTTGCCGCGACACAATATAATGTCAATTCGGCTTGCCGTGGTTCCGTAATATCCAATGTTGCGATTTGTTCTCTAAACGTTTGGAAAGAGGACGCGTCGTCAACAGAAAATTCATTGGAACCGAAAGCACAATCTACTAACAGCTTTTTAGGCAGATTGGTCTTAAATACTATGTTGTCCCCCAGATCGAGCATTAGGTGGCCCTCTCCTTCGTCATAGTACCAAGTCCATTTATCACTTGGTTTCAACATCGTTCCTGATCACTCTTTTTTGTTATCAAATAGGCAAAATGATTGATTACCCATATAACACTTTGTAATTCTATGAAGGATTGAATAAAAAAAAAGAGGAAAAGCTTCAAGCTTATCCTCTTCAATTTCTTGAAAATTAATGACTTATTTATACCATTTTTGCGTGACAGCGTCACCCAAAATATACAAAATCTATTAAAGATTTTTTACTATATCTTTTACCAATGATGGGCCATGAAATATAAAGCCAGAATATACTTGCACTAAATTTGCGCCAGCCATTAGTTTCTCTTTAGCTGAAACGTAAGAATCAATACCACCAACCCCAATAATAGGCAGCTTTCCGTCTAGCTCTTTTTTCAAAAGTCTTATTACTTCAGTGCTTCTTGACTGTAGCGGACGACCACTTAACCCCCCGGTTTCATTAGCATTTTTCATCCCTTCAACTAGAGAGCGATCGAGTGTCGTATTTGTTGCAATAACTCCATCAATTTCATGTTCAATAAGTGATTGACAGATCTGGGTTATTTCTTGATCACTAAGATCAGGCGCGATCTTCAAAGCTAATGGAACATATTTACCATGAATATCTTCTAACTTTTTCTGTTTCGACTTCAATGTCGATAACAGTTCATCTAACGCTTCACCATATTGAAGGCTTCTTAAATCTGGCGTATTTGGTGAAGAAATATTCACCGCTATATAATCTGCGTATTGATACACCTTGTCCATACAGATGAGGTAATCCTCAACTCCCTGCTCTATTGGTGTATCTTTGTTTTTTCCTATGTTTATGCCTAGCAAACAGTTGAACTTTGAATTCTTAACATTTTCAACTAAGTTGTCGACACCAAGGTTATTGAAGCCCATTCGATTGATAATCCCTTCCGCCTCAATAAGACGGAACAATCTAGGTTTATCGTTTCCAGGTTGTGGGCGTGGTGTTACCGTTCCAACTTCAACGTAACCAAATCCCATCGCATCAAATGCTTCGATGCATTCACCATTTTTGTCTAGCCCTGCTGCTAAACCAACTGGATTTCTAAAAGTTAATCCCATACATTCGACAGGACGGTTTGGAAGTTGTTGGCGATAAAATAAATCGAGTGGAGTGCCGTTAAAGCGTTTAAAATTTTGAATGGCTAAATCGTGTGCCTTTTCAGCATCGAGTTGAAAAAAACCTGTTCTTGCAATACGGTAAAGCATTGTGCCTCCGATAAAATCCCGTCTAAACGGGACAATATTATTTACGTATTTTCGTTTTAATTCAATTTAATTTTTCAATATATATAAATTTTTACTACCTCTCCTGAATACACATAGGCAAAGATTTCAACCAGTTAATTCACTACTCCATCGGCGATTTCATTCGCATATGATTAGAGCACAAGCAGATTGAAACACAAAACTTCACATTGTGAGTACAGAGCAACCCATTAAAACATTAGCTTGCTTAACAAGATACTAACTTATCGCGATGTGACATCGTCACTTTTAGAGTAAATGAAATTATGTGTTTTCTAATAAAGTAAACAAATCAGGCCCACTATTGCGGGCCTAAACTTATAACCAAAAGAATTATTCACTCGTTAAACAATTTAAATTTAGCAAGTTCAGCTCACGAAGCGCGACTGAGAATTTCGCAAATTCATGAACGGAACCGACTTTGAATTCATTCAAAATGTTTTCCCAACGGTGCAAAGCGATTTCATTGTTTGCTATCCATTCATCTAATGCTTTAAGAACATCAAACTTTTTCGGATCACATGCACAATTTAGAACTTGAGCAGTTAACTGGCGCTGTTGCCAATCTAAATCTTCTCTAAATGCTGCCCTAGCTAACGCTTGCCAATGATTGTCTACCGCTTGAGTGTTAATTTGTTTTAAGAACCAATGCAGAGATAACCTATCACCTAAATTGAAATAAAGTTTTCCGGTCTGCTCAATAGAATGATTGGTTTCTCTAGCTGCTGAAGATATGTCGAGCACCGAATATAGACTTGATAGGCGAGCAACATAGCTAGCTACTTTAGATTCTATGCCCTTTTCTACCCAAGCTTGAGCTACTTGGTTGTGCTCTTCAACTTCTTCAGGAACTAACATCTTATCGAGGTTATCGGTAATTGTTACCACGTCACTTCTATACAGTTCGATCACCTCTTTCACCGAATGTTTAGCAGTTCTGTTTCTTAGTAACCAACGAGTTAACCGGCGTAGCGTTCTTCTGACAAAGTAAATGACGTCATATTGTGCAGTAGCATCAGCTTTATTATCCAAAGCTCGCACTTTAGTTAACACATCTCCTAGTGCAAAAATTTCTCGCGCAGCACTATAAGCATTTGCAATTTCAACCGCAGTAGAGCCCGTTTCTTCTTGCAACCTAGTAATGAAGTTACACCCGACTTCGTTAACCATTTGGTTTGCTAGAGCCGTTGCAATAATCTCAGATCTTAGTGGGTGATTCACCATATGCTTAGTGAATTTTTCGCGCAGTTTAGTTGGAAAATAATTGACCAATTGTTGCGCATGAAACTCATCATTTGAGATATCTTCATGTACAAGCTCTTCTTTTAGCACCATTTTTCCGTACGCAACTAAAACTGAAAGCTCTGGTCTGGTTAGGGCAAATCCCAACTTCTCACGCTCTAACAGAGTTTCATCATCTGGTATATACTCGAGCGCTCTATCCAAATGTCCGGCTTTTTCCATAGCATGAATAAATCGGATTTGCTCTTTTACTATGGAAACACCTTGTTGTTCAGTGACAGAAATAGATTCCGACTGGCAATATGCATCATCTAACACAATTTCACCAACTTCATCTTCCATTGATTCAAGGATGTTATTACGCTGCTTAACTGTAAGATCACCTTGTGCAACTAGTCCGTTCAAGAAGATCTTAATGTTCACTTCGTTGTCCGAACAATCAACTCCACCAACATTGTCCACGAAGTCCGTATTAACTCGACCTCCTTTAAGCGCGTACTCTACACGACCCAGTTGGGTCATCCCTAAATTACCGCCTTCACCAACCACTTTCGCTTTCAGATCTTGGCCATCAATACGTAATACGTCGTTAGCGCGATCGCCCACTTCAGTATGCGTCTCGGTCGATGCTTTCACATAAGTACCAATACCACCATTCCAAAGTAAGTCCACTTCCATCGACAAAATCATCTTGATCAGATCATTTGGTGCTGCTGATGATTTTTTGGTACCCAGCATTTTCTGAATTTCTGGACTAAGGGGAATCGACTTGGCACGGCGAGAGAAAATGCCACCCCCTTTCGAAATTAATTTCGCATCGTAATCTTCCCAACTTGAGCGAGGCAAATTAAACAGGCGATTACGTTCTTTCCAGCTAGGCCCAGATTTAGGATCGGGATCGATAAAAATGTGTAAATGGTTAAATGCGGCTTGTAAACGAATATGCTTTGATAAAAGCATACCGTTGCCAAATACATCACCGGCCATATCCCCAACACCAATTGCAGTAAAATCTGTCTTTTGGCAATCGATACCCATTTCCCTGAAGTGACGCTTTACGGATTCCCACCCACCTTTCGCGGTAATCCCCATCGCTTTATGGTCATAACCATTTGAACCACCAGAAGCAAACGCGTCACCAAGCCAAAAGTTATATTCGTCAGAAACAGAGTTTGCCAAGTCAGAAAAGGTTGCCGTTCCTTTATCTGCTGCAACGACCAAGTAAGGATCATCTTCATCATGTCTTACAACTAGATTTGGTGGAATTATTTCTCCATCCATTACATTGTCCGAAACATCTAGTAACGCTCGGATAAACCTTTTGTAACAGCGTTGCCCTTCAGCAAATATTTCATCGCGATTAGACAAGTTGTGTTGACGCTTACATACAAAGCCACCTTTTGCACCTACTGGTACGATAACCGTATTTTTAACCTGTTGAGCTTTAACAAGCCCTAGAATCTCAGTGCGGAAATCTTCTTGTCTATCTGACCAACGAAGCCCACCACGAGCAACTTTTCCTCCGCGAAGGTGTACACCTTCAATATCTGGGGCATAAACAAAGATCTCAAACGCAGGTACTGGTTTTGGAATTTCTGGAATATCGGTAGGGCTGAGTTTAAGAGATAACCAAGGCTTCGGTTGTTTGTTTTCATCAACTTGGTAGTAGTTAGTTCTCAATGTTGCGTTGATCATTTCCATGTAGCGGCGAATAATCCGGTCGTCATCGAGGCTTTCTACGTGATCAAGTTGCTCTGTAATTTTCTTGATTAGGTCTTCTTGGCCTTTCTTACTGCCTTTCGACTTTGGATCGAACCGCTTGCCAAATAGATCCACTAGCCCTTTTGCTAGTTCTGGATAATGACTTAACGTTTCTTCGATATAGTGTTGACTAAACGGAAAGCCGACTTGACGCATATATCTAGCGTAAGCCCGAAGAATAGAAATTTCTCTACCTGTCAGAGATGCACCAAGTACTAAGCGGTTGAAGCCATCGCTTTCAAGTTCACCAGACCAAATCGCCGCGAACGCTTGTTGGAATCGGTCTCGTGCTTCTCGCAGATCAACTGTTTTATCGCTTTTATGCAGCATCGAAAAGTCTAGGATCCAGTATGTTTGGCCGTTAGTTTTATGGACCTCATAAGGAGATTCACCAATCACTCGCAATCCTAGGTTTTCAAGCATTGGCATAACATCGGAAAGATGAATTGGCTCGTCACTATGATAAAGCTTCAGACGAACAGCTTTTGAATCTGCGGCCTCTTCTTGAGGGCGATAGAACAACATCCCTAATTTATGCCCAGCATCTAACGCTTCAAGCCTTTCGATATCTGCAACTGCAGATCCCGGCATAACATCTTCTTTGTATGACCGAGGGAAAGCACGCATGTATTCTTTGGAAAGTGGTAACCCTTTACTCTCACCAAAGTTTGCCACGATTGCTTCAGACAAGCGGTCATCCCAATTTGACGATGCCTCCATCAGGTTTTGCTCTATATTTTTTACGTTTACATTCATATTATTATTGTCAACACGGACAATGTAATGAGTTCTAGCCAAAGGACTTTCGGAGAAATAGGTTGTGAATTCGACATCCTGCTCACAACCAAATGAAGCTTTTAATATTCTTTGTGTATGGCGACGCAGCTCAGTGTTGTAGCGATCTTTCGTCACGTAAACCATGCAGCTAAAAAATCGACCAAATGGATCTTTACGAACAAACAAGCGCAGTAAATCCCGGTCTTGCATCTGAACAACACCAGTACCAACTTCTAATAACTCTTCTTCGTTGGCTTGAAGTAACTCATCTCTTGGGTAGTTTTCTAGGATATTGTGGAGAGCCTTATAAGAGTATGACCCGTCACGGTAGCCACTCGACTCTAAAATGCGCTCTACTTTTTCACTAATAAGCGGAATTCCAGATACACTTTGGTTATATACTGCTGAGGTATACAAACCTGTAAATCGATGCTCACCGATTACTTTTCCTGTTTTATCAAACTTTTTGATTCCAATATAGTCTGTATATGCTGGCCTATGTATATGAGACTGTGCATTTCCTTTTGTAACAATCAATAAAAACGGCTTTCTGGCTTCTAGTCTTGCAGAGTCAGAAAATTCTGATAGCTTGACAGTTCTGACTCGAGAAGAGTCTGCAAATAAGCCTAAACCTTTATCTTTTGTCGGTCTAAGTTCAGTATCACCCTCTATATCAACGAGATCATACTCTTTGTACCCCATAAAGGTGAAATTATGATCACCTAACCATCGAAGAAAATCGATCGTCTCAGTGTAATGATCTTGGTCAATCGGTAACGATTTCTTTTTTGTTTCCAGTTGGTTAGTCACCTCTTCAAGCTTTTCGACCATTAAAAGCCAGTCTTTAACCACTAAGCCTGTGTCAGATAGCACTTTCAGCAACTCGTTTTTCAACGCTGCCATCGTATCTTTGTCACCTAGCCTGTCGACCTCTATATGGAAAAGCGATTGAAACACACCAGAACCACTATTGATTCCACAAACAGAGCCTTTCTTATTTCGATCTATTTGAGTCGGGCCATGGAGCATAAGGTGTGACGCTAGGTCTAATCGACTTAAAGCCATCTTTATTGAGTCGACAAGAAATGGGCTATCAGGAACAACAATTTCTACGATAGTATGAGTAGATTGCCATCCTTGTCGGCTAACGGTTGGATTGAAAACTCGTACAGAAACCTCTTCAGCCTTCTTCTCATTAATATGATGCCAAAGACTTATAACCGCTCCATAAAGATCGGATTCATTCCTTTCGTGTAAATCATCGTGCGATACGTTTCCGAATAGATGATTTGCAAGTTGTGTAACAAATGGCTGTTGAGCTAGCTCTAGTTTGTCTTGAATAAGTTGATAAACTTTTTCAAGCAGCACCGGCATTAAAGTATCACGCGCGGTCATATTTACACTCCACAATATTGATTATATTTTTTTGTAGGGGTTGGAATAAGCATAGTGCTTTGTTCAATTCCTGCTGTGCTTTTATGGCGTTTTTTTGCTCAAATTAGTTAACAGGCTCAGAATAAGGCACGGCTTTATTGTAAGAGCTTTATTGACGATTAGTTAATTGTTTCATTGTTACAAAGAAACAAATTTCTCAAGAATGTGATAATGGTTTAATTTGCCGGTAGATCGAGCTAGATAGTCACAATTTTTCCAGCTTAACAAACTTATTATTTTGGTCGATTGTTAGCCGAAACTGGCCGGAAACACCGTTCTGATTTAAAAACTTCCGAAAGTGGGAAGCTGGTAGACGAATTCTTAAGCCTTGATGTGTGATGACCTGTACGTGGCTAGCTGCCCCTGAATAGTGAGCAATAAAAGACTGGTATGAGATGGACAGTGAAAACAAGTAATGATTCATTTATTAGTAGTTTTACAAATTAGAAAGAGAGGTGGCTAAAATGCCACCTCAACTTATTTACTCATCCAAAGCTTTAGTTACTTTTTCATATAAATCTTTTGCAAGATTATTCATTTCTTTCAAAGCTACAAGCTCATTTCTAATTAGCTGCTGCCTTTTCTGATCGTACTTTTTAAATTTAAGCATTGGATCTAATAAGCGAGAAGCAACTTGTGGATTACTATCATTTAATTCTCGTAAAATACCACCAGCAAATTTATATCCTTCACCCGAGACATTATGGAAATTTACTGGATTTAAATTCATGAAAGACCCAATTAAGCTTCTAACTCTATTAGGGTTTTTAATTGAAAATGCCTCATGAGACATGGTGTCTTTTATGATGGACAAAGCGTCTTTCGCTGGGTTACAACCTTGAAGCTGGAACCATTTGTCCATCACTAAACCATCATGCTTCCACTTCTGACTATAGTCAGCCATGAGACTTTCTCGGCATGACAAGCGAGCACTGTTGGCAGCGTGCATCGCAGCCATTGTATCAGTCATGTTGTTCGCACTTTCATACTGTTGTTCAATCAATTCCACACCCTTATCCGTGTAAGCAAGATAAGACAAACAAGTGTTTCGTAGCGCTCGCTTGCCGATCGCATCATGCTGTAAAGAGTATTCAGACTGGGCAAGCTTACTGTAGATAATTTTAAATGATTCCTGAAGTTCACCGGCAAGTGTTTTCTTGAAAGACTTGAGAACCATATCAATTGCGTCAACATCGACTAGGTCATACCAACCAGATACTTCATTGAAACTTGGTAGTTTCAGAGCTTCAGCAATGAGTGCAGGGTCAACGTCTGCATCTAGCAGAACCCCTTTAAATGCATCGATCAAAGTTGCGGGTATCTCTACGTCATTACTTTGCTGTACACGTTGAATATTAGATTTAATGTGCTTCGCTAGAAGCATCTGCCCTGCATCCCAACGAGCGAAATCGTTGTTAGCGTTAATCATTAAGAAACAAAGTTCTTCATCTGTATAGTCATATTCGAGTTTAACGGGTGCTGAGAAATCAAGAAACAAAGAAGGAATTGGCTTACTTTTTATATTGTCAAAAGTAAATCTTTGCTCACTTTCAGTGACGTTGAGTACGTTTGAAACTGACCCACCTTGATATTGAAGCGGTATAGCTGAACCGTCGGCATAAAACAATTCAACTGCAAAAGGAATGTGTAAAGCGTGTTTTTCACTTTGCTCTTTCGTTGGTTCCGTTTTCTGTTGCACTTCTAACGTATAGGTTGAATTCTCCGCATCATACTTACTGGCAACTTTAACCGTTGGTGTACCTGATTGGCTATACCATAAACGGAACTGTTTTAAGCTTATACCTGAAGCATCTTCCATAGCAGCAACGAAATCTTCACATGTCGCGGCAGTTCCATCATGGCGTTCAAAATAGAGCTTGATTCCTTTTTGGAAATTCTCTTCGCCAAGTAACGTATGAATCATTCGTATAACTTCACTTCCCTTTTCATAGACTGTCAGCGTATAGAAGTTATTCATTTCGATGACTTTATCTGGTCTAATCGGATGTGACATTGGACTCGCGTCCTCAGCAAACTGTGGCCCACGAATTATGCGCACGTTATTAATTCGATTTACTGCTCTGGAACCCAGATCTGACGAAAATTCTTGATCTCTAAATACTGTCAGCCCTTCTTTAAGACTTAATTGGAACCAATCTCGGCATGTCACTCGATTTCCGGTCCAGTTATGGAAATACTCATGGCCAATTACCGCTTCAATTCCTAAATAATCGGTATCTGTCGCCGTTTTCTCATTCGCTAAAACAAACTTAGAATTGAATACATTTAGACCTTTATTTTCCATGGCCCCCATATTGAAGAAATCAACGGCTACGATCATATAAATATCTAAGTCGTATTCGAGATCGAAGCGTTCCTCATCCCATTTCATTGCGTTGATTAACGACAGCATTGCATGATTAGCACGATCTAAGTTGCCCTTGTCCACATAAATTTCAAGTTGCACGAGGCGACCAGAACGTGTTTTATATTTGTCCGTGAGGATATCAAACTCCCCAGCGACTAATGCAAACAGATAGCTTGGTTTAGGATGTGGGTCTTGCCATTTTACCCAATGTTTTCCACCTTCCAGTTCACCAGCATCTAGTCTGTTCCCGTTACTCAATAGTGAAGGAAACTGAGCTTTGTCAGCAATAATTGTCGTCGTATATTTAGCCAATACATCCGGGCGATCTAGAAAATAAGTGATTCGACGAAAGCCTTCTGCTTCACATTGTGTACAGAAAGCACCATCTGAAAGATACAACCCTTCAAGAGCAGTGTTTTGTTCTGGGTTTATTTCAGTAACAATTGTTAACTCACATTGTTTTGGAAGGGAGTGAATGACTAACCCGTCTTCTTGAAGTTCATAGTTCGACCAGTTCTCGCCATCGACGGCAATGTTTTTTAACTTTAGTGATTCACCGTCTAGTTTTAATGATGATTGGTCTTCTAATTGAGATAGTTGAGACTTTGCAGTAACCACCGTTTGAGTTTCTTGTAACTCAAATGTTAGGTCTATATCTGTAATTGTATGAGAAGGAGATTGATAATCTTTACGATATTTGGCTTGCGGGGTATTCGCCATGTCCGAGTCCTTATGACCAATGAAAATATTACTCGTCTATTTCTACTCGGAGTTAAACAAAGATACAAGAGGAATATATAAAATTCAGATATTGATTTTACATAAGCTTAAATTGGGTCGAATGAATAATTATTGCACTCGATTTAGAACCGCGTACATCCCCCCACCTTCACCTTCAAGAGTTAGCTGGTCACGTGTTAAAGAGTATCGAGTACTATGTTCACCATCTTCGTAAATGAGAACTAAATGGTCGTCTTCTGTGTAATAAACCCCTTTGTGAACTTCTTCTTCGCCTTCCTGATTACTTACTCTAAATAAAAAAACAAAATCAGGTTGAAGGATTAAATCCATCTTTTCAACATCACTTGCCAATAAATCATCGCCACCTAGATGTTCGCTAGACCAAATTCCGGCAAGCGCATTGGACAATGCTTTTACAAAGGTCACACCATTCAAATTTAACAAGTTATGGTTACCAGAGTAGGCATAAACTTGAGGCTCTTCTGAGTTCATTCCTAGAACTAATGTATTCTCATCTGCCGTGTAAACACCTTCCCAGTGCTCTACACTGTAGTCTTTTTTCTGTATGTTAATTTGAAAATCATAATTAGAATTTAAAGTTAACTTAATAGTGCGAAAATTCTCAGCAGAATCATTTGGATTTGGGTTCACCAAATACCAATCACCAAGCAAAAATGGCAAATCAAATTGCGTCAAATCAACCGTTTTCATTGTCTCTGAGCTAGACAATGAAAAACTTAGACAAGCGCAAAGAAGCAACAAACATCTCATTACGCACTCCTCTTCTTTTCTTAAAGCTTAGGTCGATACTTGGAAGAACGCGAAACTAATTAGCGCTGTATATACATATTGATTGATATAAAAAAGCGAGCCGGTATGGCTCGCTTATTAATATTTGATTGGTTTTTTAACTAGTTAATCATATCAACGATTATAGAGACCGTTTCATTTAGGTAAGCATCTGGTTTCTCATAATCCTTCGGAACATCATCCAATGACGCGTAAGGTTTCAACCCTTGCTGTTTCTGACGTTCGTTGATACGGGATAACCTAAGCTGATCAGCCTTTTCACTTTCTTGTTTACGAACTTTCTCGTTCAGTGAAACAGAATTATCTTCTTTTGTAGCGCGGTATTCGGCAATATCCTGCTCAATGAACTTGAACTCCATGTCATCTTTTATCCGCAAGTTATGCTCTTTGCTGAGCTTTTTTATCTCTTGCTGAAAGTTATTCAAAGTCTGATACTTAGCTTGTGCAATTTGATCCCAAGGTAACGCATTATCCTCAACACTTTCTCCCGTTTCAGAAGGATCGATAAGAGACGGATAAGCAATATCAGGCACGACACCTTTGTTTTGCGTACTACCACCATTTATTCGGTAAAACTTCTGAATCGTGTACTGCACATAACCCAACTCTTTATCAAACATGTCATAAATTTGATTGAGAGTGCGGTGTTGCTGAACAGTACCTTTACCAAATGAATTCTCGCCAACAACAATTGCTCGACCATAATCTTGCATTGCCGCAGCGAAAATTTCTGATGCCGAAGCACTATAGCGGTTAATTAACACGACCAAAGGTCCTTGGTAGCTGATTTTTCCGCCAGTATCACTGTTCACGTTGACCCTGCCGTAACTATCTCGAACCTGAACAATAGGACCACTTTTTATGAATAGTCCAGACAAAGCCGTTGCTTCAGTTAAAGCACCACCACCGTTGTTTCGCAGATCGACAATAATACCATCCACGCCTTGAGACTTTAGATCAGTAAGAAGCTTATCGGTGTCCTTAGAAAGACCAACATAAAAACTCGGTACTTCTAGCACTCCGATTTTCTTACCATCTTTCTCAATAACTTCTGCTTTCACCGCTCTGTCTTCAAGGCGAATTTTATCGCGAGTAATTGTGACAACGTGACTTTTTGCATCTTTATTATCTGGCAAAATTTCCAGTTTAACCTTAGTCCCTTTAGGTCCTTTGATTAACTGAACAACGTCATCTAACCGCCAACCGATAACATCAACGATAGCTTCACCGTCCTGACCGACACCAACGATTCGGTCCCCTTCACCTAATTGCTTGCTTTTAGATGCAGGGCCACCAGCCACAAGTGATCGAATGACAGTGTAGTCATCTGTCATTTGCAACACAGCACCAATTCCCTCAAGAGAAAGATTCATTTCTGATTGAAATTGCTCAGCATTCCTAGGGGAAAGATAACTGGTGTGTGGATCAACTTCGCGAGCAAAGGCATTCATGTAAAGTTGGAAAGCATCTTCATTATGAGTTTGACTCAATCGACGAATGGCATTGTTATATCGCTTACCTAAAATTTCCTTAATTTCAGGCCACTCTTTGCCAGTTAGCTTAAGATTTAGCGCGTCATATTTTACGCGCTTACGCCATAGCTCATTAAGCTCATTTTCATCTGTCGGCCAAGCCGCTTTGCTTCTATCGAGTTCGAGAGATTCGTCTTCATCAAACTTCATCTCCTTGTCTAACAAAGAGAGAGCGTACTTGAAACGATCGTAACGCTTTTGCATTGAAAGATTATAAACATCGAAGGCGATTTGGTTATTGCCAGCTTTGAGTTGATCATCAAGTTGATCTGACCATTTAGCGAAAGAGTCGATATCGGATTGAGTAAAAATATTGCGATTGAAATCGAGAAGCTCTAAGTAACGTTCGAAAATGCCTTCTGAGAATTGGTCATTGAGGTCAAAGTGTTTGTAGTGATTTTGTGTAAATCTCCACATCACCCGTTTACTTGCAGTTTCATGTTGAGTTTCAGGTGCAAGAACAGGAAGTTCCTTCTTACTGATATTGGCTTCAAGAGCCTGAACTGACGGGACTGCTAGCCAAAGGCTAGCAGCAATCAGTGTCAATTTTAAACGGGTTTTCATGCGTAGGAGTATCTCCTTTAGGCGCGCAAGTGCTCCGCTTTAACGACCATTTGTAGACCGTTTACAAGTTGAACACGTACATCTTCCTTATTGATTTCAACTATGGTCGCTGCCATATTTCCTTTACCCATGTTTACATTCACTTGCTTGCCAACAATCATTTCATCAGCATTCAGAGCTCTTGTTTTTACAGGCTTTCTACCATCTTTTTGCGCTTTAGACGGAGTACGACGAGGCTGTGGTTTTCTCGTCTTCTTCGCTTTCTCTTCTTTTGACTTTTGAGCTTGCTCCTTTCGTCTTGCTTGCGCTCTAGCTTTGCTTTCAGCTAGCGCAGTCTTAGCATGCTCAACATGTTCTTCTTCCAATTCACCACATGTATTGCCGTCTAAATCAACGCGACTTGCGCCTGGCTTAACACCATGTAAATAACGCCAAGAAGACGTATATTGTCTTAAAGCCGCTCTAAGTTGAGTTTTGCTGACCTTCGGGTCTTCACTTAATCGTTCGGCAAGATCTTGAAAAATGCCAATTTTCAAAGGTTTTGCTTCACCTTCTAAAGTAAAGCACTTAGGGAAACATTCAGCAATATAAGCAATGACTTCTTTGCTGTTCTTCAACTTTTCAGTGTTTTCCATGAGGATTCCTGGTTAATGCGGGCTTCCCCGCGAGCATATAGATAAAGATTTCAAGTATTATAGTGAGCTGCAAATGAAAAACCACACTCAAAGATTAAAATCTCATTTATTAGAGTGTGAATTAAGCAGCTTTTCAACTTCACGGACTAAAAACGTTAATCCTTCCTCATCAATTTCACTGAACCTTCCAACCTCTGGACTATCAATATCAAGCACGCCAGCAAGCTGACCGTCAACAGAAAAAGGGATCACGATTTCAGAATTGCTTGCTGCATCACAGGCTATATGCCCTTCAAATTGATGTACGTCATAAACGCGTTGCACAGTATTAGTAGCCGCTGCAGTTCCACAAACACCGCGCCCAACTGGAATACGAACGCATGCGGGTTTACCTTGAAACGGCCCCAGTACAAGTTGATCATCCTTTAAAAGATAAAATCCGACCCAATTTAGTCGGTCTAACTCTAAGTTAAGTAAAGCACTCAGATTAGACAGGTTTGCAATCAGATCTTGCTCTCCCTCTAGCAATGCAACAGCTTGCTTGGTGAGGCGATGATAGTGTTCAATGTTCATTTTATGTTCCAACAGTTATTCAAAGATTCCATACAATAAATTGGAATCGCGCTCGAAAAATTTAGCGCTTTACAATGCATCAGGGATGTATAGCACAAATAAAAAACACAAAGCAAAGATTTCCTTAACGTACGCACCCACTTGCTTTGTTAGTGAGCGCATAACTTTACTTTCTTTTTGTCTCGATTAATCGCTGCGCTGTTATACTTCAAATTATTTTCATCAATAGTTTTAATACTGTTGGAGCAGATAAAATACATAAAGGACGATGTATTCTGTTTCGATTGACGCCTTGAGGGATTGGGCTAAAGATGTTAAACAACAAACACAGCACGAATTCGATAATCCAATGCCAGAGCTGTCAATGGCCAATTGAGCGTGTGTCGCTAACCAAGAGCGAAAACGCTCACTGTCCTCGCTGTGACCACATTGTTTATCAAAAAAAGCAGGCTAGCCTATCAGGAAATCTAGCAATCGCTTTGACTTGTTTGTTATTGCTTATTCCCGCGCATTTTTACAATTTTATCGATATCAACTTATTCGGAGTTTCTTTCTCAGGAAGCCTAGTCAGTGGCGTAAAGGCCCTAATAAATGAAGACTACGTGATTCTCGCCCTACTGGTCGTTTTTTGCAGCTCAATAGCGCCATTTATTCTGTTTAGTGAATTAATTTTGGCTCATATCGCGCTTAGACAAAAGCGTTTGAAGCTACTAAATCATAGCCTTAAGCTAATTCGACAATTAAGGCACTGGGTTATGATTGATGTATTTCTCGTGAGTATCGCTATCTCTTGTTTTAAGCTACAAGATTACGCAGATATATCCATTGATACTGGTTTGCTCTCCTTAATCTTATTGCAGATTCTTACCGTACTGCTACTTGCGCGTATCAATATAGAGCAATACTGGAATAACTGGCAGCAAGATGAAGGGTATCACGTTCAATCGAGAGACAAAAAACTTGCACATCTCGAATACGCCCAATGTGGAAATTGCTATCTGACGCAGAATAAGAGTCATAGCCGTTGTTCTAGGTGTAGGCACAAAATGTCACCTTTCAAACCTCACTCCCTTCAACGTTCTTGGGCTTACTTAGTAACGGCAACCTTTGCTTTAATACCGGCAAACTTAATTCCAATCTCAATTTTGATTACCAATGGTAAGCAAACAAAGGACACGATTTTTTCTGGGGTTCTTTCATTGGTTCAACACGATCTAATCTTTATCGCTATCATCATCTTCATCGCCAGCATCCTAGTACCCATAATAAAAATTCTAGGTATCGGATATGTTTTAGTATCCATATCTTGTCGTAAGTCTATGTATCAACGCCAATGCATGAAGATTTATTCTATTCTCAAATGGATAGGTAAATGGTCCATGGTAGATTTGTTTGTTATTTCAATCATGCTTACTCTCGTTGACCGTGGCCAAATTTTGAATTTTACCCCAGGCTTTGGTGCGGTAGCCTTTGGTGTCGTGATAGTTTGCACAATGTTATCAGCGGAAAGCTTAGATACTCGATTGATATGGAATTTAAAGAGTCAACCTGTCGGCGAAAACGGAATTGTACATGAGCAATGAGTCAAAACCTGTGATAAAGAAAAGTAGTCGTATATCACCTTTATGGGTATTGCCCATAGTGACCATCATTTTAGTGGGCTGGCTTTTGTCAAAATCAATCCACGATAGCGGTCAAAAAATCCAAATTCAGTTTACAGATGCACAAGGGCTGATTGCTGGCCGCACCACAATACGCTATCACGGACTCGAGGTCGGCATTGTTAGAGATATCGTGCTATCCAAAGATTTAGAAAGTATCTATGTCGAAGCTGACGTTTATCCTGAGGCGGAGACTTTACTTAGAAAGAATACACGATTTTGGTTAGTTAAGCCTACAGCCAACCTTTCTGGAGTAACTGGACTCGACGCGCTCGTATCAGGGAATTACATAGCTATACAACCTAGTCCGATAAAATCTGAGCGTGAAACCAAGTTTCGAGCCCTAGATATTGCACCTTCAGACATACGCTCACGCGAAGGATTGAATATCCGGCTGAAAGCAAAAGATTTAGGGGGTATTTCTGTTGGCTCACAAATTCTATACCGACGTATCCCAGTTGGTGAGGTGTATGGATACCAACTTGACGAAGAAAATGACGAAGTCTTGATACAGGCTTCAGTTCAACCCGAATACCAACATATCATTACCACCGATAGCCGATTTTGGAACATAAGTGGTATAGGAGCCAGAGTGGGTTTTGATGGTGTAGACGTGCATTTGAGTAGCATTAGTGCACTACTAGGTGGAGCTATAGCGGTCGACTCTCCTGACCGAGGTTCCCCAGTAAAAAATGATCAAGAATTTAAGCTCTACCCTGATATAGAAACGGCAGGTAGAGGGATACCTATAAAAATATATTTACCAGAAAACAATAAGATAAACTCTTCTGGTGCTCCGATTATGTATAGAGGGATAGAAATTGGTCAGATTACAACTTTAGAGCTTGATGCTCAGCGCCAAGGTATAATCGCTCATGCTGCCGTTCAACCGGCTTTTAGTGACATGTTGAATACAAATAGCAATTTTATTCTTGAAGAACCTAGGCTGTCGCTATATTCATTTGATAATTTAACCAACTTAGTCAAAGGCAATTACCTCACCATTGTGCCAGGAAAAGGCTCGCCTAGCCGAGAGTTTACTGCCTATCGACAAGATAACATTAAACTCAAGCAGCATGATGCGATATTAATTCAATTGGTTTCGGACGATACCTACGGACTAGATAAAAGCTCTAGCCTCCTCTACAAAGGCATTGAGGTCGGTACGGTCGCCAACATTAAGTTAGAAAACGAGAATGTAAAGTTGGATGTATTAGTCAATAAGCAATTCCAACACCTCATCAAATCTCAAAATCTATTCTATATTTCCAACGGGGCTAATATCGACATGACCGACTCTGGTATTGCGATATCTCTGCCTCCAGTCAAGCGGTTAATCGGTCGTAGTATCAGCTTTGTAAGCCAAGGCAACAGCCAAAGCAAAAGTAAATATCAGCTCTTCGCAAGCAAGCAGTTAGCAGATATTGCTCAAACCGAAGGGTCTGGCTCAAAAGATATTTACTTGATCGCTCAAGAGCTTCCTCCAGTTTCTATTGGTAGCCCATTGCTCTACCGTAACTTGCCAGTAGGTAAAATTGTTAACTTTGAGTTGTCCAAACCCGGTGTCACTGTGCACGCAAAAGTAAACGCCAAATATAGTCATTTAGTGGATAACAATAGTGTATTTTGGAATTATTCAGGGGTAAATATCGAAGCATCCTTAAACAAAATCAACGTTTCCTCAGCACCTCTTAAAAGCCTGTTAGTCGGTGGTATCGCTTTCGATCATATGGACAATATTCAAAACAAACATGGCAAGTATTGGAAACTGTATCAGAACTTCATGCAAGTTGAGCAAGCAGGGAATCAAGTAACGTTAACCACTAATGAGCCTGTGAACCTAAAGCCGGGAGCAAGTGTTAAATATAAAGGCACGACTATTGGTAGAGTCGATTCTACCCAACCGAGTTTTATTGATGATAAGACTACCGTTACGCTGACTATTTTCTCTGGTTATTTTGATAATGTTGCTAAGGATGGCAGCTACTTTTGGCTTGTACAACCAAGAATAAGCTCTGCAGGAGTTGAGAATATCGAGCATTTATTAGGGACCGAAATATTTGTCACTCCCGGTTCAGGTAATATCACTAAAGAATTTGCTTTACACTTTAAACCCAAAATCGATCAAGGTATCGAGTTCAGTCTACAAAGTGATCGCAAAGGTTCTATAAAAGCGGGCACCCCGATTTTGTACCGAGATATTGAAGTGGGCGTTGTGACGGAAGTAAAGCTCGGTGAGCTGTCAGATAGGATAATCACTACGATTTCTGTAAATAAACCTTACGCGTACTTAATCCGTAAAAACAGCGTATTTTGGAATGTGTCAGGTGTCGATGTATCTATTGGGCTCACCGGAGCAAACCTAAAAACAGGCACGGTTGAGAGCTTGATTCGCGGTGGAATTGCTTTTTCGACCCCCGATGATGTAGAGCTTGAGCCAAAAGCCAAACAAGGACAAACATTCTTCCTACACCCTTCAGCCAAAGATACTTGGAAAAACTGGCGGATGCCAATACCAAAAGGATAAGATAAAAAATATACCCAATACACCTAAATTAGCCGTGCTGAATACAATGCATCTTTCGCTTGTTTGGGTATATAATTCTCGCCATGAAACACAGAGCGGACATATACCTTGCACCCAAACGTTTACCTTCCAGATAATTTTTTATCTCATATTAAAGCAATACTTCCGAAAGAAACTTCCCTAGAAGAATTCGTTGCCGCATGCCAACGGCCATTAAAAAAAAGTATTCGCGTCAATACACTAAAAATCTCTGTCGAAGAATTTATAGAAAGAGCAGATAAGAAAAACTGGAAGCTTGAACCAATACCATGGTGTGACACTGGGTTTTGGATAGAAGCCAATGAAACAGAGACTCCATTAGGCAATACAGCAGAACACATGGCTGGGCTATTTTATATTCAAGAAGCAAGTTCAATGATGCCTGTATCTGCTTTATTTCATCAACAAGAGGAAGACTTTGTATCTGTACTCGATATTGCCTCCGCTCCTGGGTCTAAAACAACTCAAATTGCTGCGAAACTCGATAATGCGGGTGTTGTTGTCGCCAATGAATTGTCTGCGAGCCGGGTAAAAGTTCTGCATGCCAATATACAAAGGTGCGGCGTAACAAACTGTGCGTTAACCAATTTTGACGGCAATGTTTTCGGTGCTTGGTTACCAGAACAATTTGATGCCATTCTCTTAGACGCTCCCTGCTCTGGAGAAGGTACGATTCGCAAAGATCCTGATGCTTTAAAAAATTGGAGCGAGGAAAGTAGTCAACAAATCGCAGAGGTGCAAAAAAAGCTCGTTGAAAGTGCATTTCACGCCTTAAAACCCGGTGGAACTATGGTGTATTCAACCTGTGCCCTAAGCAAAGAAGAGAATCAGGATATTTGCTCTCATCTGCTCAGTTCTTTTGCCAATGCCATTGAGTCAACTTCACTGTCTGATTTATTCTCTCAAGCAAGCAAGGCATTGACACCTGAAGGGTACGTACATATTTTCCCTCAAACCTATGACTGCGAAGGGTTCTTCGTTGCTAAGTTTAAAAAGATTGGTCGTCTTCCCTCACCAACAGTTAAGAAAAGACTGGGTAAATTTCCTTTTGAAAAAGCGAATAAAAAACTCTGTAATGAAATTTGCCAATCTCTGAAACAAGAGCTTGATATCTCGCTACCCCAGCATTCTGTCATATGGACAAGAGATAAAGATGTGTGGCTTTTCCCTGAAAAACTTGAACCTATGCTTGGCGAGTTGCGTTTCTCTCGAATGGGCATAAAAATAGCCGAAACGCACCGGAATGGGTTTAAGTGGCAACACCAAGTCGCTACATCGGTCGCAACAGGTAGTGAGTCAAGTTGTATCGATATTTCAACTGAGCAAGCACGCGATTGGTATATGGGCAAAGACATTCGCCCAGAGTCATCAGGTCAAGGCCCTACTTTAGTGAGATATGATGGGTTTATTATTGGATTAGGTAAATGGGTCGGAACCAGAGTGAAAAATGGACTGCCGCGCGAGTTAGTCAGAGATAATAATCTGTTTTAGGCTAAGAATCGCTACGAGCCTAGGTTTTTATTTAGGCTCTAGCTTCAGTCCACTAATTATTTCAAGCGCACATTCTTTTGCTGAGTGGTTTGTCGTGTCTACCATTAGATTATAATTTACCCCTTGATGGACCATTTTCACCTGTTCTCTGGCTGAACCATTCATCCTATCGCTTCTACACTTTTCTCGTGCTTCTAGCACTGATAAAGAGCAATACACTCCAACAAACCCAAAAGATGTTCCTTCTAGAGCGTCAAACCACAAACTTTGTTCTCTGCTACCATCCATAACATCATCTACAATCACTTTAATGCCGGAATCAACGAAATGTCTTACCGTAGAGCGGTACACTTCATTAATCTGTCTACCATATTTCCCGCATTGTATTTTCAACGCTACTTCTTCTTGAGAAACATTACGCTGCCAATAAAAGCCATCAGAAGAGATATCTATTTCAGAAAGTTCATTACACCTTGCTGGCATCATGGATATAAAAGTATCAATGCCTATATGCAAAAAATTCTCTTTTAAATTTGATTGTAGTTGCTTGGCGATAGAGGTTTTACCTGCACTACTAGCGCCGTTTAGAATGATAACGTCCATTTACTATTCTTTATTCGGTGTTTGTAAGTGGCTTCAAAATTCGTAATCTCGCTCAACCTTGCAAACTCTAGTTTTATACGAAGCATACCACTTCTCTTTTCCTAGACGCTGCGCAGCTAAGTGTTCTGTGTTTGCTTTCCATTGTCTTATTGACTCTATATCTGACCAATAGGATACCGTTATACCCACTTGCTCTCTTGCCGATTCAATACCTAAAAAGCCCAGTTGTTCTGAAGCTAAATTAACCATTTGCTCTGCCATCGCTTCGTACCCTTCTAAATCGTCATTGGTTTCTGACGTAAAAATAACCGCGTAATAAGGTGGCTTGGGCGTGTTTGCTATCTGAGACATGATTTTCCCTCAACAAGGCTAACTAACCTGAGCTCAGGTTAACTAAGTGTTCTGCCTGATAATCAGGCAGAACTGAAGCACACTTTAACACTTTAAGTTAAACGAATTCCGTCTTTTTCAATAACAATTTTACCCTGTTTATACAGCCCGCCAATCGTTTTCTTGAAAGTGCCTTTGCTGGTTTTAAAAACAGAGAAAATAGCATCAGGAGTCGACTTATCATTCAATGGAAGGAAGCCATCACTGCGCTCTAGCTGATCAATAATTTTACTACTGAGGTCGTCCATTCTTCCAACACCGACTTTTTGCAAAGATAAGTCGATTTTTCCGTCTTCTCGAATGGCTTTGATATAGCCTTTCAAGCGTTTACCAACGAATAATTTGCCAAATACGTCGGAAGAAAAAATCATCCCCCAATGTTGACCATTAACAATCGCTTTAAATCCTAGCTCACTCCTCTCTGCAATAATGAGCTCAACCTGCTGGTTGGTTCGATAGTTTGCGGGTGTTTTATCCAAGAGTTTATTGAATTTAGTCGTGCCGACTATTCGGCCAGAGGCTTTATCATTGTATACATAGACCAACAATTTTTGGCCTTGCTTCAAGCGACCACGTTGCTCACTGAAAGGAACCAAAAGATCTTTCTCTTTTATTCCCCAGTTAACAAAAGCGCCAGTACTGTTAACACCTTCAACGCTCATAAGTCCCCATTCTCCCACTTGGGCAACAGGTTTTGCTGTTGTTGCTGACAACTGATTTTCTGAGTCGAAGTACAAGAAAACATCCAGCTGGCTACCCACTTTAATTCCTTCCGGAACATATTTATTAGGTAGTAATGTAGTTCCAAATTCTCCAGCGTCTAGAAAAACACCAAAATCTGCAAGCTTCACAACTTCAAGGTTGTTTACTTGTCCAACTCTAATCATGTCAAATATCTCAATTCAAATTTTCGGTGATTATACCCAAACTCGGTTATGCTTTCCTTATAACATTAAAATTATAATAAATTGAGGAGACTAGGTTGGTCACTGTTGACAAACATGACGGCATAACACTCAAAATCTCTCACGCCATTGGTACATCGAAGCACTCAAATTTGGACATCTACTTATTTGTGCCCGGTGAGCTGGGCCTTAGCCAACAGAAAATCGGTGAATCTGAGTTTTATTACAATTCCATCAGTCAAAAACGCACTTACTATAGTGATGAAGCTTTACTCCCTCTCATACACAGCCGACTAGCTCAGAGAAAGCGGCTGCCAAGTAGGCAGTACCGTGTGAGCTTGAGCCTTTTTGCGTATCAATATGTCATCGCATTGGATAAAACAGTAAACCGCATAAATGGCCAAGACAAAGACACCATCACAGAACAAGAAGTTGATGAGGTAATAGAGCTCGCCATCGATATACTCAAACGTTTAAGACGAAATATTCCGTATGAAGAAAACCTTAAACGCTATTATGCCAACATAGACAACTACCTCTCTTGGTACACGGAGCAAAATTTTCTCGCCTTAATTGCTCATTTACCAAGAAACGATGCGTATGTAAGTGTTAAAGAAAAGCTGATAAGAATCGTTGAAAAAGAAACAAATCACCGAAAATTAAATAATTATAACTCAGAAAAAGTCCGCGCCGATTTAACAAGAATGAGCAATAAAATGCGTTTACTTCGTCGCTTAATCGAACATCCAATTGTACT
Organism: Vibrio sp. A37; assembly: GCF_059777565.1. Taxonomy (NCBI): domain Bacteria; kingdom Pseudomonadati; phylum Pseudomonadota; class Gammaproteobacteria; order Vibrionales; family Vibrionaceae; genus Vibrio; species Vibrio sp. A37. Next base: position 456,617 of record NZ_JBLNLI010000002.1, read on the forward strand.
CAAGCAAGAGACGACTTCATTGGGAAAGAATCTAAGGCGCGCGTCTAAAGGGATAGCTACGGGTTTTGTCATGGTGTTCGTCACCATACTCGCTATTACCGCTCGAGATTACTGGGGGGAAATTACGGTTTCATTCATTGTTATCATGTCATTTCTCTACGCGTTAAGAGAAATATTTAAAGATGACTTAAGAGACGTTCTATTACGCTGGGTAAGAAAAGACAAACCAAAATGGCGGAAACGATATGTTGACCCAACCACGAAAAAAACCGTTGGGCAAAAGCTCGAATGGCTAAGTTACAAAATCAGAGACAATTTACCAGACAAAATTAAAATCATACGTAAGAAGCGTGTCGTTCAAAGAGAGGAAACCATTCTCCACTACCGAAGTGAAACAGAAATGTCGACTTCACGTTTTATGAGTGGATACGAAGAAACGAAAGATGTATTACTTATTAGCATGCGTTCTTTAACACGCCTTATGGATAAAGGTTCTAATAAGGTCTATACATTGACTAAAGGGCAAGTTACACGCGAATCAGTCGATAAGCGTCACTTATTTAACCTTATTATTCAAGAAAATCGGGTAGGTAAAGAGCCCAGCTTTTATCGCTGGAAAATAGTACTGAATAAAAACAAGATTATCGCAATAGAGCAAATTGACATCGAAGATTAATCAACAACTTTAATCGAGAGCGTAAGCACGAACTCCGCAACCGGTAAATCAGGATCAATACTCGGACAAGTAGCGATAATCGTCACGTGCTGGTTGACTCTATCTCTCGTCTCGATCGCTTGCTCTAACATTTGAGCAATCTTATCACCATCCGCACATGTAAATAGAACATCCCCCTCAGCTCTTTTTAAAAACTTGCCTTGAACCTCTTTAAAAGCAAGAGAAATATTGACACCCTTTTCTTTCGCCTTGCTCATAGCCATAAAGCCACCAGCAATATCTGCACCAATGGCCAAGACACCAAAGTACATACTATTCAGGTGATTCTTGGTTCTTCGTTTCAACGGTATTTTTACAGAGATTGAAGAGCCGTCTAAGTACACTATTTTTGGCCTACAAAGCCATATTAACGGTACTTTTGAAAAGCCAAATAGGCTCAGATACAAGTTTGCTTTGGTAAGTAAGGACAGCATTGGCATTCCACATTACTGAAAGGTCATCTGACCAGTTAATGATGTGCAATGCCTTTTGTCAATTCCAATAACCTGTAGTTTGACATATGCTTAAGTTTGTTACGACGTAACATGAGCTCGAATGGCGCTTTGACTAGATAGATAGTCTAAAGTTTTTGGCATTTTATCTAAATGCTCAACTAACACCACAACGTTCTTGTTACATGCTTTACAAGATTCAATCGTTTTATCTAGCAGCAAGAGTACAGACTCGTTATCCAAGTCAAATAGGTATGACATCTCACTGTTATTGCGATCTATACCTAATGTAAATTGCGTTAAATGGCCCAAGTTCACCACAAGTCCATCGAAATAATGAAGTAATCTATCCGAAAGCAGAGCAGCTGAAGGAACATCAACAGAAAAGTGGACCTTCAATCCATCTAAACCTCTAGGTAACCCTTGTTCTGCGAGTTTATCAATAATGGTCGCAGCATCAGACAGCGTGCGTACAAAAGGTATAACAATTTCCACATTTGAATACTGTTCACGAAGCTTTTTAATCACCTCACACTCAAGTGCAAAAGCCGCCCTATATTCCTTTGATGCGTGTTTTGACACCCCTCTTCTTCCCATACTGGGATTTAACTCATGTTGCTCCAACTCCCCTCCGATCAAGGAGCTAAATTCATGGCTGTTTAGGCCCGTTAAACAAACTTGAACTTCGGAGTGCTGAGGTCGTATTTCAGAACTGATCGCATCAAATAACGTCGTAACAAAGAAGTCTCTAACGATTTGCTGACCACATAACTCCTCCAGTTTTTTTCGAATGCTATCTTCGATACTAGCTTGAGGATCAACATACGCAGGGTGAAATGCGATTTTTTCACATACCAAGCGAGACAGATCCACATAAAGCCTATTTCCGTTTGCTTGCTCTTTTATTGAAGGGAAGGTATCACCAAATTCGATATCAGAAGTCGAATTTCTGAGGGTTTTGTCGGTCATCATGACTCCAAACTAAGCTAATTTTCAATTGATTAGAAATCATGACTAGTCCTCTGTCAACTCAGCTTGCTACAATATTCTGTCTAGCGCTTATCTACTGTACTCATTAAAGAATTGAAATAAATATCTACTTGCGGGCCTTAAACTCAACATAAAAGTTTATTACTGCATGTAATTCCGTTATCTTTACGTCTTCAAAACAAATATAGACAAAACAGAATTTAGCATGCCATTAAAAACCGACGAACTTAGAACCCAGGCGCTAGGGCCTATGCCAACACCAGCTGAGCTTGGAAGTGCCCATCCGATCACCGATTCCGTAGCGGAATGTATTGCGCAATCAAGAAAGACCGTTGAAAGAATTCTATTAGGCGAAGACAAACGACTGTTAGTGATTGTAGGCCCTTGCTCTGTTCATGACACCGACGCAGCAATCGATTACGCAACTAGACTCGCCAGTATTCAAAAACAATACGAAAACGAATTGTTTGTTGTCATGCGCACTTATTTTGAAAAGCCTCGAACTGTCGTCGGTTGGAAAGGCTTAATTACCGATCCGAACTTGGATGGATCATACGCGCTTGAAACAGGGCTAAGCAAAGCTCGTCAGCTTCTACTGGATATCAACAAAATTGGCCTGCCAACCGCGACTGAGTTTCTAGACATGATTACAGGTCAATATATTGCTGACCTGATCACTTGGGGTGCAATTGGCGCGAGAACAACTGAATCACAAATTCACAGAGAAATGGCTTCTGCTTTGTCTTGTCCTGTTGGTTTTAAAAACGGTACCAATGGTAACGTCAAAATCTCTATTGATGCTATTCGAGCGGCAAAAGCTTCGCATTACTTTTACTCACCAGATAAAAATGGTCGAATGACAGTTTACCGCACTAGCGGCAACCCTCATGGGCACGTTATCTTGAGAGGTGGAGACAAAGGCCCTAACTTTGACCGTGATTCGGTAGCACAAGCATGTGCTCAACTGAATGAGTTCGATTTGCCCGCAAGACTTGTGGTTGACTTCAGCCACGCGAATTGCCAAAAGCAGCATAGAAAACAACTTGACGTTGCTAAAGATATCTGTGAGCAAATCAAATCTGGTAGCGAACAGATCGCTGGTATCATGGCAGAGAGCTTTATAGAAGAAGGTAACCAGCCAATGAATGATATTAGCGCGTTAAAATATGGCCAATCGATCACTGATCCATGTTTAAGCTGGGAGCATACCGTAGAAATGCTTGATTTATTGTCTGAAGCTGTTAAGACTCGTTTTTAAGTTTTTAGAAAGGATAGATACATTATGCCATCATTTGATATCGTCTCTGAAATCAACACTGTAGAGCTAAGAAACGCTGTTGAAAATGCCTCTCGCGAGCTGTCTACTCGTTTTGATTTCCGAGGAGTCGACGCCTCATTCGAGTTACTCAAAGAAGAAACCGTTAAACTCAACGCTGAAGATGATTTTCAACTTAAGCAAATGCGAGATATTTTGCGAGGAAATCTCACTAAGCGTGGTGTGGACGTCAACTCTATGGACTCACAAACCGCTGAACAATCGGGTAAACTGTGGAACCAAAATGTTACGTTTAAGCAAGGTATCGACACGCCAACAGCGAAAAAAATTGTGAAAGCGATTAAGGATGCCAAGATCAAAGTTCAAGCTGCGATTCAGGGCGAAAAAGTTCGTGTTACTGGAAAAAAACGCGACGACTTACAGTCTGTTATCGCATTAGTAAAGGAAGCAGACTTGGGGCAACCGTTCCAATTTGAAAACTTTAGAGACTAAAAATTAAAAGCTCCTTCTTAGGAGCTTTTTTACATCACCGCTCCTAACTTAAACAACTTGCTTTGCCCAACGAGCAAATTAAATTCACTGCTGCCGGATGGTATCAATACACAAAGTCTCTCCGAACCACCTTTCGCTTCCTGCAGCAAAGTCGCCAACTCCACTGCATCCTTAAAGGGCTTCCTATTTGCATCCCTGCGAACCAAGTCAATAAATTCAAAAGGGCAATCAATCGGGTGAAAGACTAACTCTGCTGCTTGCATTTGCTGAAGTGCTTTTAATGTTAAGAGCTCTACATCGAGACCAAACTCTATCCAGTATGTCGTCGCCTCCTCATTTCTGCTTTCCTGAAGCATAGATTGATATACAGACTCCAACTGTTCACGACTATGTGCTTCGTTTACTAGTCTGCTATCGAAAAATAACTCCCAAAAGCGCTTACGTTCAGTCACATTTGAATAGTGCTCTTTAATCGAATTTCTTTTTGATGCCGCAAACTCAGCAAGCAACGAAGTGTTCTGTGGAAGTAGTGACTCAACGGTCTGCCTAATTTTTCTCACTAGTACCGGAGAGGCACCGCCACTTGAGATTGCTACTTGAATCTTACCTCTGTTGATTACTGATGGTGTAATAAAGTCGCAATACGGCGTGTCATCGACAACATTGACCCAAATCCCGAGCTTTTTTGCATCTTCATAAATTTGGTGATTAATCGTCGGGTTGTTGGTCGTCGCCCACAGCTGAACAAACTCAGAAGAAAGCAAGTCGGAAGAGTAGAAGTTCTTGATCCAGTGGCATTGATTTTCCTCCACCCACTTTTGTAATTGGCTTTCGATTTTAGGGGAGATGATAGTAACCAAAGCCCCTGCTCTCATCAGCATTTCCACTTTACGAGTAGCGACCTCCCCTCCACCAATAACTAATACGGGTTTGTGATTTAAGTCGAAAAACAACGGAAAATATTGCATTTAAACCCTTTCTGCTAAAATTAGAAAACTTTATTGGATAGCCAAGCGTAACAAAAATATCATCACCTTCACACGTTAAGTTGCTGAAAGCACACACTTAGGTACATATAGCTGCTGAATGCAACTTATTAGCATCAACATTCACTACAAAAATAATTTTCTCTTTATATTTTACTTTATTTATATAAAAACCTGCTTTAAGCAACTACACATTCCCTCTTTTCCCAAATTAAAGTAATAACGATGCTCACGTATACCGAATTAAGTTCTCTTATTTGAACGTATGAAACAACACACTTTATTTACATTTAGGAAACATTTAGACATTCTAATAATGGAATTTAGGTGTGATGTGAGTCAAAATTCTTTTCAAATTAAACATTTGAGAAATTTGAAATCCTTACCTACGCTTATAACTGGTTGATTTGCATGTGAGGGACAAATCTCATATGAGGCCAGCTCAGTTATAGCAAAATTTACTTAGTAAGTTGTATCTGAATTTAACGGTTTAACAAAGTTAATACAGGAAGGAAACAAATGGCAAATAAACTAACACTTCTTGCCTCCGTCGTAGCTGCTTCTACTGCGTTGGTCGCAAACAGTGCTTCAGCTGCTGATAGTACACTAGACAAAGTGACTAAACAGGGATTTTTGACGTGTGGGGTAAGTGCAGGCCTGCCCGGTTTTTCTAACCCAAACTCCAAAGGTGAGTGGGAAGGTATCGATGTTGAATACTGCCAAGCTATTGCAGCTGCGGTACTAGGTGACAAAACCAAAGTCAAATACGTTCCTTTAACTGCAAAAGAACGTTTTACCGCACTACAGTCTGGCGAAATCGATGTTCTTTCTCGTAACACAACTTGGACACTTCACCGTGATACCGCTCTAGGTCTTAACTTTGCTGGCGTGAACTATTATGACGGTCAAGGTTTCATGGTGAAAAAGTCTCTTGGCGTGACAAGTGCTAAAGAACTAGATGGCGCTTCTATTTGCGTTCAGTCTGGTACGACTACCGAGTTGAACTTAGCCGACTACTTCCGTACTAACGGCATGAAATATAAACCTGTTGTATTTGATACAGCTCCTCAGACTTCAGCTGGTTTTGATGCTGGACGTTGCGACGTTTTAACCACAGACCAATCCGGCTTGTATGCTCTTCGTTTGAATCTAAAAGATCCTAAGTCTGCGATTGTATTGCCTGAAATCATTTCCAAGGAACCTCTAGGCCCGGTTGTTCGCCAAGGTGATGATCAGTGGTTCAACATTGCTAAGTGGGTTTTGTTCTCAATGATTAACGCCGAAGAGTTCGGGATTACTTCTAAGAATGCCGATGCGATGCTGAAGTCTAAAGATCCTAACATTCAAAGAATCCTAGGTCTTTCTGGTCCAAAAGGTAAAGGTTTAGGAATTCGAGACGATTGGGGCTATCAAATCGTGAAGCAGGTGGGTAATTATGGTGAAAGCTTCGAGCGTACTGTAGGTAAAGGCTCACCATTGCAGATATCACGAGGGATAAACGCCCTTTGGAATGCTGGCGGCATCATGTACGCCCCACCAATTCGATAAACCTTGTTTAAATCTGGGCGGGTTAATCCCCGCCCTTGCTACATAGATTAGAGGTTACTGCTGTATGAAGCCTACTGACAATTCTACATCTGATTCGCAGCTCAGAGGGGCAAAAGGTAAAAACCTGTTTTACAACCCAACGTTTCGCGCTGCTGCTATTCAAGTCATTGCCATCTTTCTCTTAGTCTTCTTTTTCTACACTATCGTCAACAACGCACTCACTAACCTCGAGGCTCGAGGCATAGCGACCGGTTTTGGCTTTTTAAACCAAGAAGCTGGGTTTGGAATTGGGTTAAGCCTGATTGACTATAACGAAACCTACTCATACGGACGCACCTTTGTAGTCGGCCTTTTAAATACCGCCCTAGTGTCCTTTTTAGGAATAATTTTAGCAACAGTTCTAGGTTTTGTTATTGGTATAGCGCGCTTGTCATCTAATTGGTTGGTAAGCCGATTTGCAGCGGTATACATAGAAACTTTTCGTAATATCCCTTTGTTGCTACAGATTTTCTTCTGGTACTTCGCTGTTTTACAGGCTCTACCCTCACCTAGACAAAGTATGAGCCTAGGCGAAGCGGTGTTTTTGAATGTACGTGGACTCTACTTCCCAGAACCCATATTTGAATCGGGCAGCATTTTTGTCTTACTTGCTTTATTAGCAGGAATATGCGCGACAGTAATAATAAATATATGGGCCAACAACAAGCAAAAACTGACCGGACAACAAACACCAATGGGGCGTATTGGGCTGCTTCTATGTGTAGTACTTCCCGTTGTGGTTTATTTCTTAATGGGCTCCCCAATCAGTGCGGAATATCCAACCCTAAAAGGATTCAACTTTACGGGTGGTATCAGCATAATACCTGAGTTAGCAGCCTTGCTGTTAGCCTTGTCCATTTATACCGCATCCTTTATTGCAGAAATCGTCCGCTCTGGTATTAATGCCGTGAGTCATGGTCAAACAGAAGCTGCAATGAGCTTAGGCTTACCACGCACTAAAACATTAAAACTTGTGGTTATTCCGCAAGCATTGCGAATCATCATTCCACCGCTCACTAGCCAATATTTGAATTTGACGAAAAACTCTTCCCTAGCAATGGCAATTGGCTATCCAGATCTTGTTTCTGTGTTTGCGGGTACAACTTTAAACCAAACAGGTCAAGCCATTGAAATAATCGCTATGACCATGGCTGTTTATCTCACATTGAGCTTAGCCACCTCAGCAATAATGAATATGTACAACCGAAAAGTTGCATTGGTCGAGAGGTAAAATATGAGCAAGCATAAATTTTTACCAGATTTACCTCCACCAGCGAATACAGTTGGTGTAATTGGCTGGCTTCGAAGAAACCTATTTAACGGGCCATTTAACTCAATCATTACGATTTTACTTGGATACTTTGCTCTACTAGCGATTTGGAATATCTTTGATTGGGCAATACTCAATGCAGATTGGATAGGAACGACACGGGAAGATTGCTCCAGAGCTGGCGCTTGCTGGGTATTTATCAATGTGCGTTGGGAGCAGTTCATGTATGGGTTCTACCCGCATGAAGAGCTTTGGCGCCCTAGGCTATTCTACATTACGCTCGCGATATTTACTGTTCTATTAGCATACGAAAAAACACCTAAGAGGCTTTGGATTTGGCTATTTTTTGTCAATATCTATCCGTTCTTAATGGTTGCTCTTTTATATGGTGGCGTATTCGGGCTTGAAGTCGTCGATACCCACAAGTGGGGTGGATTGTTAGTTACGCTAATCATCGCATTGGTAGGAATTATCGTCTCTTTACCGATAGGGATTGTCCTTGCGTTAGGGCGAAGATCCGAAATGCCAATAATTAGAAGTATGTGTACTGTCTACATTGAAGTATGGCGTGGTGTACCATTAATTACTGTTCTCTTTATGGCATCGGTTATGCTACCGCTATTTTTGGCTGAAGGCTCCGAGACAGATAAACTTATACGAGCCCTAGTGGGTGTTGTAATGTTTAGTGCCGCCTATATGGCGGAAGTCGTCCGGGGCGGCCTTCAAGCAATCCCTAAAGGTCAGTATGAAGCGGCAGATGCACTTGGACTGAGCTATTGGAAAAAAATGGGGCTAATCGTTCTACCACAAGCGTTAAAAATCACCATCCCATCAATTGTTAATACCTTTATTGGACTATTTAAAGATACCAGCCTTGTACTGATCATCGGCATGTTTGATGTACTAGGAATTGGTCAAGCAGCTAACACTGACCCAGAATGGCTCGGTTTTGCTACCGAAAGTTATGTGTTTGTCGCGTTAGTTTTTTGGGTCTTTTGCTTCGGAATGTCTCGATACTCAATTTGGTTGGAAAACAAATTACACACGGGACACAAGCGTTAAGAGTTTCATGAGCAAAATGATTTCAGATTTGAGGAAAAATTATGACACAAGCAGCTAACCAAGAATCATCAGAGGCAATGATTCAAATAGAAGGCATGAACAAGTGGTACGGCGAGTTTCATGTATTAAAAGACATAAACTTAAACGTTCGTAAAGGTGAGAAAATCGTTATCTGTGGACCATCAGGTTCAGGGAAATCCACGATGATTCGCTGTATTAACCGCCTTGAGGAGCATCAAAAAGGCCATATTTTTGTCTCTGGTAATGAGTTAACGGAAGATTTAAAAAATATCGAAGCGGTTCGACGAGAAGTCGGTATGTGCTTTCAACACTTTAACTTGTTTCCGCATTTAACGGTTCTGGAAAACTGCACATTGGCACCGATTTGGGTAAAAAAAATGCCCAAGTCTGAGGCTGAAGAAATAGCGATGAAATACCTTGAACGGGTAAAAATCCCAGACCAAGCAGAAAAGTATCCAGGGCAACTTTCTGGTGGACAGCAGCAAAGGGTAGCGATTGCGCGCTCTCTATGTATGAACCCTCAAGTCATGTTATTTGACGAACCAACTTCAGCACTCGACCCTGAAATGGTTCGCGAAGTTCTAGATGTTATGGTAGAACTCGCGGAAGAAGGCATGACGATGCTTTGCGTCACCCATGAAATGGGATTCGCGAAAGAAGTCGCCGACCGAGTAATATTTATGGATGCAGGTGAAATTATCGAAGAAAATAATCCGGTTGATTTTTTCGAGAATCCTCAATCAGATAGAACACAAAACTTTTTAGCGCAGATTTTACATCACTAACTATTTGGCACTGTTCATGAGATTAGCTAGGGCAAATATGTTATATCGTGTTACACATTAAGAAAAACCGATTGCATAAAAGACTTGATTTTCTGAACTTTCAGCCCCATAAATGTACATAATTATATACGAATACCTTTAACGAGGAATATTATGACAAGTCCTATGTATACTCGCACTTCAAGTCAACAGCAAAGTGCGTTACAGACAAACAAGGTTTTGCGCAACACCTATGCGTTACTTGCGATCACTCTCATTTGGTCGGCAATGGTTGCGGGTGTCACAATGGCACTGAATCTTCCTAGCCCTGGCATTATCATAATGCTTGTCGGCTTCTACGGTTTGCTCTTCTTAACTGAGAAGAACCGTAACAATGGCATGGGTTTGGTATTTACATTCCTATTTACAGGCTTCTTAGGTTATACCGTCGGTCCCTTAATTAACATGTACGTAGGCGCTGGCATGGGCGATATCGTCCTAACAGCTCTTGGTGGCACTGGTTTAGCGTTCATCGGTGCTTCTGCTTACGCACTGACGACTAAGCGCGATTTATCAATGCTTGGCGGCCTGATTATGTCATTATTTGTTGTGTTAATTGTTGGCATGATTGCAAGCTTCTTCTTACACTCTACAACGTTACACCTAGTGTTGAGCAGCTTGTTTATCATCTTCTCTACTCTGGCGATTTTGTATACAACCCAAGGTATTATCCGTGGTGGTGAAACTAACTACATTTCTGCGACCATCACTTTGTTTGTATCTATCTACAACATCTTTATCAGCTTGCTAAGTATTCTTGGTATTACTAGAGACTAGCATCGTAAATATATTGTGATTAAAAAAACCTGACGGTTTACGCTGTCAGGTTTTTTAATGCCTCACTCTTGAGATTTATAACCACTATCCGTACCCTACCACTAGTTCAAGTAACAAAAGCAATCTATCTATGTTTGTATACAACGGTAAATCAATCGAAACTGACGCTCAGGGCTACCTTCTCAACTACCAAGAGTGGGAAGAAGGAATGATTGAAATATTGGCCAAAGAAGAAAATATCGAGCTCACCGATGCCCATCTTGAAGTAGTGCATTTTGTTCGAAACTTTTACGAAGAATTTAACACCTCGCCTGCCGTAAGAATGCTGGTCAAAGCAATGGAAAAAGCTCACGGACCTGAGAAAGGTAACAGTAAGTATCTGTTCAAATTATTTAAGAAAGGGCCTGCGAAACAAGCCACTAAGTTAGCTGGCTTACCAAAGCCTGTAAAATGTTTATAGATAGCGATAATCCTGTAGAAACCACTACAGGATCTTAAACCCTTTGTATTCTTTATAGTCTGAAGCTTCCCTAGCTAAGTTTTCAACTGTCGCAGTTTTTGGTCCAACGGTTAGCCACTCCGCCATGTGATTAATTTGAACTTCTGAGCCGCATACCACGACTTCTACGTCACCATTATTCAGGTTTAAAGCGTATCCCGTTAACCCAAGAATCATACCTTGGTGAGCAGTGTGATAGCGAAAGCCAACCCCCTGCACGATTCCTGATACCGTAAATTTTTCGCACTTCTTTGTCATTTTGATACCTTTATTTACAACTAGCGCTACAGAAAAAATAGTAGCGCTCTAAGCGACAAGTGGTCTACGGTTTTTCTTGATTACATTGCAATTTGGGATCAGTTGCAGGACAATGGCGCCCCTTTGAATAAATGTATAGAGATTAACGATGCCAGCGATTTATCTAGTGAAAGGCCGAGACAAATCCGTTCGTAGAAAACATCCTTGGATTTTCTCTCGCGGCATAGAGCGAGTTGAAGGTAAACCCCAGCTGGGTGAAACTGTCGATGTGTTATCTCACAAAGGTGAATGGCTAGCAAAAGCGGCATACTCTCCCAACTCTCAAATTCGTGCGCGAGTATGGACAACCGAGCCGAACATAGAAGTTAACCAAGATTTCTTTGTTCAACGTATCAAAGACGCTCACCTAGTTCGCCAAGAAGCTATAGCACGCTCAAGCTTAACTGGGTTCCGGCTCATTGCAGCAGAGTCTGACGGGCTACCAGGGGTGACTATCGATAAGTACGATAGCTATCTTGTTTGCCAACTCCTTAGTGCTGGAGCTGAGTTTCACAAAGATACCTTAGTTGAAGCATTACTTGAAGTTTTCCCTGAATGCAATATATACGAGCGCTCAGATGTAGCAGTTCGCAAAAAAGAAGGCTTAAAAGAAAGAGTCGGTGTCTTACATGGGGACACACCACCAGACTTCACTACCATTGACGAAAATGGTTTGAAGATTTTGGTTGATATTAAAAATGGCCACAAAACTGGGTTTTATTTAGACCAGAGAGATAGCAGACTAGAGTCAATGAAATATGTTCAGGGCAAAGATGTTCTCAACTGCTTTTCGTATACTGGCGCATTTGGCCTCTACGCATTAAAAGGTAATGCGAAGCGCGTAATCAATGTCGACGTATCACAGCCCGCTCTCGATACTGCAAAACAAAATGCACTTGAAAACAATTTAGATATCAGTAAAAAAAGAGCCGTGTTTTTAAATGCCGATGTTTTCCAAGTCCTTAGAGAATATCGAGACCAAAAAACAAAGTTTGATGTGGTCATTATGGATCCGCCTAAATTTGTTTCTAGTAAACAGAACCTGACTTCAGGCGCTAAGGGCTATAAAGATATCAATATGCTAGCCATGCAGATACTAAAGCCTGGTGGTACATTGCTGACTTATTCCTGTTCAGGGCTTATGGATACTGGCTTATTCCAAAAAATCATTGCCGATGCGGCGTTAGATGCAAATAGGACAGTCAAATTTGTTGAACGTTTCGAGCAAGCTGCCGATCATCTTACAGATAGTGCTTATCCTGAAGGGTTCTATTTGAAAGGCTTTGCCTGCAAAGTTTTGTAATGTTTTTGTATACCAATACTGCTACTGTTATTTAGACGAATAAATAAAGAGATACCCATGAGTAAACTTACCGATGATATCCAAGCAAACTTAGAGCTATTTGTTACCGATTCAAAATCAACACAATTAGTTTGGGGGCTTAAAAATGACGATGGTTGGCTGTCTTGCGAATCAACTGAATTTGAAAACAGCGAAGTCATGCCATTTTGGTCTAGCAAAGAAGACGCTTCGATACATAACGTTGAAGAGTGGGAAGATTTTGAAGTGCTAGAGATCCCACTAGATATTTTTGTGGAAGACTGGCTTTTGACCCTAGCAGAAGATGGTGTTCTGATAGGAGTTAACTGGAATGACCAACTTGATGGTAAAGAAGTAGAGCCAGAAGAGTTAGCGAAAATGTACGTAGACTGAGCTTCTATAAAACGTGGCGCCTCTTGGCGCCACACAGTTGTTTCGACAGAGTTACCCTAAACCGCTCCACTTCCCTGTTTTTTCTTTACACTCTCTAAAATCGAGTCACGGTTATCTAAATAATTATCTAAACCAGCTTTTCTTAATAGACAAGCTGGACATTCACCACAACCATCACCAATGACACCGTTGTAGCAAGTGAGTGTTTTCTCTCGAACATAGGTTAACGCTTGAAACTGATCGGCTAGGGCCCAAGTCTCTGCTTTATCAAGCCACATAAGTGGCGTTTCGATTCTCATTTGTTTATCCATGCCAAGTACCAACGCTGAGTTCATCGCTTTTACAAATTCGTCTCGGCAATCTGGATAACCTGAATAATCAGTTTCACAAACCCCTGTGATAACAGTATCTGCACCGATTTGATACGCATAAATACTCGCTAAGGTGAGAAACATAATATTCCTTCCTGGTACGAATGTATTTAAAAAACCGTTTTCTTGTAAGTCATGAGACACTTCAATATTGTCTCTTGTTAGAGAGCTAGCAGCCAACTCGCCTAAAAGGTTAACATCCATAATCTTATGCGCAGTAACACCAAGCTCAACAGCAATATTTTTCGCGACTTCAATTTCAAGCTTGTGTCGTTGCCCATAGTCAAACGTAATCGCATGAACCTCGTCATACTCTTCCAATGCCTTTACTAGACAAGTCGTGGAGTCTTGCCCGCCACTAAACACGACGACTGCTTTCTTCATTTCACTATTCCTAAGCAATATTTAAATATTTGTGTGATTGGATAGATAAGCGCCAATTTCTTTCAATGCACGTCTGAATACATAGTTTGGTCGCTCTTTCTTTTTGACTTATTGGTTGCAGAGCGATCTGAACGTCAGGTTTTAACGATACTCGAGAAAGTAACTCATCGAGATGAGCAATATCTTTGTCTGTGGCTACCGGATGTTTGATCTCATTCGCTCGCTCAAGTGCACTATTTAGAACTGGCAACTTACCTTTCATTGCCACTTTTGGTGACACTGTCACCCATGTATCTTCCGTAGTCCTGATTTCTGAGGTTCCACTGGTTTCGATTTGACAGAGGCAACCTATCGCTTCAAATGCACGAGACAAAGAAGTTAAATCATAGCTACACGGTTCACCACCGGTAATTACGATATGCTTAGCTGTAAAGTTAGCTGAAGTGTAGGCGTCTACTATATCCTGAGCAGTAACATTGGCCCATGAAGGGGAATCTTCTTTTTTGTTTAAGATAGATTCAAATGATTGGCCGTCGTCAAGGTTAATATCCCATGTTTGCTTAGTATCGCACCAAGCACAACCGACCGCGCAACCCTGTAAACGAACAAACACAGATGGCACGCCAGTAAACACACCTTCACCCTGTATTGTCTGAAACATTTCATTAATCTTATACAATTTAGAGCCGATCCTAATCATACATACTATTTGAAAACCGTGACATTAAATGAGTAGGCACCTTAGGTCAAATTTATCTGTTCAATGATTTTAAAATCATTAAACTCGAGAATAAATAGTCTTGATACTTATCGCTTATTTAGGTTTTGGAGAAGTTATGTATAAGCTGATTGCCCTCGATATGGATGGAACGTTGCTCAACTCGCGAAAAGAGATTTCCCCTCGTACAAAGAAAGCAATATCTCTAGCGCGTGAGAAAGGAGTAAAGATCGTACTGGCTTCTGGCCGCCCTATTGAGGGGATTCGTCCATTCTTAGAAGAGCTTGGAATAGAAGGGGAAAATGAGTATGTGGTTTACTTCAATGGCAGTATGGTCAATGAATTAGGGTCGAATACTAATATTTATCAGCAAATACTCAATGGCGACAGCGCGAAAGACATTCGTGCACTTGCTAACGAGCTAGAGTTACATTGTCACGCATTCAGTACAGTCCACGGGGCAATTACACCAAAATCAAACCCATATTCTCAATTGGAAGCCACTGTGAACGGTATATCTGTAACTGAATTCGATTTTGATTCTCTTTCTGGTGACCATCCAATCATCAAAGCCATGATAGTAGAAGATGAAACTAAGCTGACTATGGCAGTACCACATATACCTGAACATCACAAAAGTAAATTTAATGTGGTAAGAAGCTCACCTCATTTCTTAGAGTTCTTAAATCCTAAAAGCAGTAAAGGTTTTGCTCTGGAAGCGATTGCTAAACATTCTGGTATAGAACCTAAAGAAATGATCGCGATTGGCGACGCGGAGAATGACAATCATATGATCGAGTTCGCTGGATTGGGTGTTGCTGTAGGTAATGCGATGGAAACGACGAAGTCTGTCGCAGACGAAATAACTCTGACTAACGAACAAGAAGGTGTAGCGACGATTATCGAAAAATATGTTCTTTAGAGTTTCGTAGGCCTTAGTTAACCTCAGGTTTGGATAAGTCAGTTAATGGCTAATGTACATTGTCGTTGCACAGCGATTGCGACAATGTACACTCAAAAGGCCAACAAACCATAAACTAAAGTGCTTTTCTGAGCCAGCGAATATGATCTGAAAAAAGCAAGTTCTGATAAAACTTTTGAGCAGACTTATTGAACTCCCAAACCTCAACAAAAACTTGCTTCACTCCATAATCTTCAAAGCTAGTTTCAATTTTTGCTACCAAAGCCTTTGCCACTCCCTTTTGTCGGTATGCTTTTTTCACAAATAGCTCATCAATGCTGCCCATTTGTACAGGTTTACTAACCTCAGATACCAATTCACAGAAATGCCCGGTAACAAACCCTACGATCTGTTGCTGTTCTTTTGCCACAAAAACAATTCGCTCAGGAGTATTAATATAGGACGTAATATCCTTATCCTGAGCAATTTCAGAAGCAGATTTAAAATGCTCAGGGCATTGTTCATGATGCTCCTGATGTAAGTCGTACATCAACTGGTCTAATTGTGGCAAATCGACAGAGCACGCAGCAACAATCGTATAGGTCATTTTATTAAAGCTCGTTCATTACTTAACAAACATAGCCATAAACTCATTAACAGGCATATGCTCAAACTCTTCATGATTCTTACATACACTCATAATACGTGCCACTTTTTGTGCGTCAAATAATGTAGAAAGGTTACTTTCTAGCTTAGATTCTAAAACAGGAATACCTTCCTCTCTTCTTCTTCGGTGTCCAATAGGATACTCCACACAAACTTCTTCACTAGTAGAGCCATCGTTGAAGAAAATTTGTAGAGAGTTAGCAATGGACCGTTTATCTTGCTCTAGGTATTCACGAGTAAATCTAGCTTCTTCAACCACTTCCATTTTATCTCTCAGCTCATCGATCAGAGGTTGGTTCAAATGGAAATTATCTTCATAGTGATCGGCTGTTAACTCTCCTGTAATAAGCGGAACAGCAACCATATACTGCAAACAATGATCTCTATCTGCTGGGTTGGCTAGCATGCCTTGCTTCGAAATAATGCGAATGGCAGATTCATGAGTTTTAATAACTATTTTCTGGATATCATGCAGCTTATCTTTCACTTGGGTATGCAGTTTAACCGCACACTCAACAGCAGTTTGAGCATGGAACTCAGCAGGATAAGAAATTTTGAGCAGTATATTTTCCATAACATAGCTGGAGTATGGGCGATTAATTACAAATGTATTTCCTTTAAACTGAACATCATAGAACCCCCACTTTTCTGCAGAGAGCACTGATGGAATGCCCATTTCTCCTTTCATCGTAATGAGAGCAAGGCGCACAGCCCTTGATGTCGCGTCCCCTGCCGCCCAGGATTTTCTCGATCCTGCATTCGGTGCATGACGATAGGTACGTAGCGAGCAACCATCTACCCATGCTTGCGACAATGCATCGACAACTTGAGAACGACTGCCACCAAGCATTTTTGTCACTACCGCAACAGAAGCAACACGAACCAATAAAACGTGATCTAGGCCAACTCGATTGTAACTATTCTCAAGCGCTAAAACTCCCTGAATTTCATAGGCTTTAATCATAGCCACCAGCACATCTTTCATGGTTAAAGGCATTTCACCATTCGAAACCGCTATTTGGCTTAAATAATCTGCAACTGCTAATATCGCACCCAAATTATCTGATGGATGCCCCCACTCCGCTGCTAACCACGTGTCATTAAAATCTAGCCAACGTACTAAGCAACCAATATTAAAAGCGCCAGTAATAGGATCTAGAGTGAAATTGGTCCCGGGCACTCGACAGCCGTTTTCAAGCGAAATCCCAGGTACCGTCGGCCCTATGTGTTTCGTACATTCCGGAAATTTTAATGCAAGAACACCGCACCCCAGCGCATCGATAAGACAGTTTCTCGCTGTATTAAAAGCTTCATTGGAAACTATCTCTGCATCCATCACATAGTTAGCAATATCAACGAGCACTTGATCTGGTGATGGGCGTACGTTGATGTCTACATTTTGATTCATTGATCTTTCCTCAATTTACAAAAACTATCGATTTTCAATAGGAACCCACGCCTGCAACTCTGGGCCAATGTACTCTGCACTTGGACGGATAATTCGATTATTCGCACGCTGCTCAAATATGTGTGCTGTCCACCCCGTCACTCGGCTCATCACAAATATTGGTGTAAATAATTTGGTTGGAATGTTCATAAAGTGGTAGGCAGAAGCATGGAAAAAGTCTGCGTTGCAAAATAGCCCTTTTTCCCTTTTCATGACTGACTCAACTCTTTCCGAAACCGAATATAAACGTTGATCGCCAACATGCTGGGAAAGCTTTGCAGACCATTTTTTTATAAGTTCATTGCGAGGATCAAACTCCTTATAAATAGCATGACCAAATCCCATTATTTTTTCTTTGCGCGCCAACATTCCGAGAATTTGATTTTCTGCTTCTTCAGGGGTCTGCCAGTCTTGGATCATAGCCATGGCAGCTTCGTTAGCTCCACCATGTAAGTTTCCTCTTAATGTACCAATCGCTGCCGTAACACAAGAATGAATGTCAGATAATGTAGAAGCGCATACTCTAGCTGCAAACGTAGAGGCGTTAAATTCATGCTCGGCGTACAAAATTAATGAGCAGTTCATAACTTGAGTAAAAAGCTCCGAAGGGCTGGCATCATTGAGCAGTGAAAGAAAATACCCAGCAATACCATCTTCAACCTGACTTTCAGTATCAACACGTACGCCATCATGGCTAAAGCGATACCAATAACACACTGCTGCAGGAAAAACCGAAATCATCCTTTCAGCATGATTCACTTGATTGTCAAAGCCGTGCTCCTGTTCTAAGTTTCCTAATATAGAACAGGACGTTCTTAATACATCCATGGGATGGGCATCTGCTGGTATACTTTCGAGCGTACTCTTAAGTACACTTGGGAGCCCTCTTAACGATTTTAATTTTTGCTTGTACTGCTCTAGCTCTGAAACATTTGGCAAAGATCCACGTAATAAAAGGTGTGCAACTTCCTCAAACTCAGCATGATTTGCTAGGTCTACAATATCGTATCCCCGATAGGTTAATCCTGTTCCTGCTTTACCTACTGTACAGAGTTCCGTCGTGCCCGCATTTTGGCCTCTAAGACCTGTACTTGTGTGTCCTTTATCCATGTAAAACTCCTTAGCTTAGAAGTTAATAGGTCGTTATTTTAGTTTTGTGGCGTGTCGTACTATTTAGAAGAAAACAATTCGTCTAACTTGTTTTCATATTGGTGATATTTGAGATGCGTATAGAGCTCTTCTCGGGTTTGCATCTCATCTAAAAGCTGTTGTTGCGTTCCAGATGACATCAGTTGCTGGTAGACATTTTCTGCAGCTTTATTCATTGCGCGAAATGCACTTAATGGATATAAAGCCATATTAACGCCGCTGGAGATTAGCTGTTGACGATCATATAAAGGTGTTTGACCAAATTCTGTGATATTAGCGAGTATTGGGACATGTCGACCGAGAGCACTATCAACCTGTTGGGAAAATGTTTTGTACTGTTCTAAGGAAGTCATCGCTTCGGGGAATAACATATCTGCCCCGGCCGTTACGTAGCCAATAGCTCTCTCTACCGCACCCTCAAAGCCTTCAACCGCAAGAGCATCGGTTCGAGCCATAATAACGAAGTGTTCATCTACTCTGGCATCTACAGCAGCTTTGACTCGGTCAATCATTTCAGACTTACTGACGAGAGCCTTATTTGGACGGTGACCGCAACGCTTTTGGTTGACTTGGTCTTCAATATGAACAGCAGCGACACCCGCTTTTTCCATCTCTTTGACAGTTCGAGATATACTAAATGCGCCACCAAAACCCGTATCAATATCCACTAACAGGGGTAGCTCACAAGCGTTAGTGATCCGGTTAGCATCTTCCAGTACATCGTTTAACGTCGTAATTCCAAGATCAGGCAAGCCAAAAGAAGCATTAGCCACCCCGCCCCCAGAAAGATAGATCGCTTTATGGCCAATATTTTTTGCCATCATCGCACAATAAGCATTTATAGCGCCAACGACTTGAAGCAAATCGTTATTTTTCACTTCATCTCGAAATTTTTTACCAGGACTGAGTTTCATGCCCTAACCCCTTCTTGTATTATATTGAGTTAAGCTTATACCCAACTAAATATGAATACGCATATTCTGCTATTTGAGTGAAGATCCACTAAAAAACTAAAATAGTTGGGTATATCAATACTTAAATCTATGCATTTTTATGAATCACTTGGTAAAGTGTTGATAGGGAGATTTGTTTGATGCATCACACAAATAAACTTCAAACAGCGCAAACTTACATTGTGATTAATAAAATGGATTACCTTTATATAATTAAAACAAATTAGATCTTTAAAGATACTAACAATTATAATGAACTTATAGAGAAAGTATTTTCAGTGATATACCCGCAGGAAATTCTAGGGTATTAAAATAACCATTAGGATATACGTATGCCTGATAAGTTTTCCGCTTCAGCAAGTTCCATTTCCGCGAAAGATTACAAAAGCAAAGAGCACACTGTGACCAGTTTTACCGTCACTGAAGAACTTTCCAAACCGTTTGAAATCGTTTTAACTCTTGTGTCAAGTTCGTTTGAAATTAGTTCTCAAATAGGGCAAAAGCTGACAGTCAACCGCTACGACAAACAGTCTGGTAGCCTAAAACTAGCGCGGAGCTACAACGGTATCATCACCAATATAAGACATGTTGGTATGGATGCTTCTGCGCAGTATGCGAGTTACGAGGTCACTTTGAGGCCCTGGCTATGGCTGTTAACGCACACTCACTCATTTCGGGTTTATCAAACTCAATCAACTAA
The DNA here is from genome assembly GCF_059777565.1 of Vibrio sp. A37. Lineage (NCBI taxonomy): Bacteria > Pseudomonadati > Pseudomonadota > Gammaproteobacteria > Vibrionales > Vibrionaceae > Vibrio > Vibrio sp. A37. The sequence continues at coordinate 476,868 of NZ_JBLNLI010000002.1, forward strand.
AGACATAGTTTCCGATATCTTTACTTCTACAGGTTTTAGCGGCTCGTTCAAAGTTAACAGTTTACCTTCTACGAAACGGGAATACTGCCTGCAATACAATGAGTCAGACTATGACTTTGTCGCTCGATTGCTATCTGAGGAAGGGATTCATTACTATTTTGAGCACAGTGACGGAGACCATACTCTCGTTTTACAAGACGCCAAAAACCCATTCAGTAAATCAGATATTTCTAAGTTTGATATGGCTGAGACCAGAGCAGGTTCCAACCCAATTATAGAAAAATGGATGCCCACATCAGACTTTCACGGTGCAAGTATCGAACTGAGTGCTTACGACTATTCGCAATCAAAGCTTGTTTCCAGTAAAGCAAGTAAGTCCAGCAATTCAGTTGGCAACAACTCGAAATTAGCCTCTGTCCATTATCCTACTTTGGGCATCGTTGGTGATACTTCTGATTTAGCTAGCAACCTAGTCAAACGAAGGATTGCTCAAATCGAGCAATGTTATAGCCAGGTGATCGCCACTTCTGAGAACGACTACTTTTACGTAGGTACAACATTTTCATTGAGCACCCACTTAGACAAATCTCAGCTAGGAGATTTCTTAGTTGTAAAAATGCGTACTCAATATAACTCAGACAACACTTGTTCAAGTGAAGTCGAGCTCATGCCTACTTCAACGCCACACTATCCGGAAGTTCTACCTAAACAGAAAGTTCACGGGTTACAAAGTGCCATTGTCGCAGGCTCGACTGCAGGAGATATCAACCAAGACGAACAAGGGCGTGTAAGAATACAATTTCATTGGGACACAGAAGCGAGTGGTGATAAAACCAGTTGTTACGTAAGAGTCGCACAAATGATGGCTGGAAGTGGCTATGGAGCCCAGTTTATTCCAAGGGTTGGACACGAAGTATTGGTCGCTTTCATTGACGGCGACCCTGATCAGCCAATCATCACTGGTAGCGTTTACAACAGTAAAAATGCCCCTCCATACGCTGAAGCTAACACAACCAAAACGGGTGTGAGTACAAAACTACAAGGTTTGACCAACGAATTTTATTTCGACGATAAGAAAGACAATGAGCTCGTCTACTTACATGCAACCAAAGACTTAACTCAAGACATTGAAAACAATCAAACAGATACCATTAAAGGTGAGTATAAACAGACTGTTACCAAGCAAATGACCATATCTACAGAAGATAATTATTCACTCACCTCCAGCAAAGATATCACTGAAAAAGCGAAAAACATATCGTTAGAAGCTGATAGCTCAATAGAATTGAAAGTTGGATCGAGCAAAATTACTATGTCTTCGTCATCTATTTCTATCGAAGCAACAAGTATCACCGTCAAAGCGAGTAACGCTTTGAGTATGCAAGGCACTTCTGTCGAAAGTAAGGCAACGTCTTCAAACAAAATATCAGGTGCGACCACCGCACTAGAAGCACAGACTTCAAACTCAATCAAAGGTTTGAGTGTTGCGATTAAAGCCTCCACGACGCTAAGTGCCGAAGGCTCACTGAGTGCTGAATTTAAGTCTGGGCTCAAAGGCACTTTCGATGGCGGCGTTTTAGGTGAGCTAAAAGGTGCAATAGTTAAGGTAAACTAATGATTTACAAGAAAATACCATATAAGACTGGCTTACAAATATTAAACCGATTTAAAGCAAGTGAAGAAGCAACAGAACTCATTAGTGAAGATATGTCTGTATCAGACGCTATCAATGCTCTGAAAGGGTCAGAACTTCACTTCGACTTAACTCAATTTTTGGCGCATGGCTTACCCGTAAGAGAATCTATTTGGTGGGCTTCATTGTGCTTAGACATTCGCAAAAATGAATGGTCCCCCGTTCAAAAAAATTGTATTGATACCGCTAGGTCGTGGGTGAAAAGCCCAAGCGAAGAGCTTCGCAGAAAATCAGAACTATTTGCAAATCGCTTGGAACAAAATTGTGGACCTTCATGGTTAGCTCAGGCTGTGTTTTGGAATGGTTCCGGTAGCATTGTTGCCGCAGATCTTCCAGCAGTACTGCCCGACCCGAACTTATATGCAAAAGCTGTATCTGGCGCGGTCAATCACGCAGCAGCTCTTCCTGAGTGGGAAGGGACAAAAGAGTACTATCAACAATCTTTCGCTATGGCACTAGATATCGCTACTGGTGGAAATGGCAAGGAGGTAGACGCATGACATTACCAGCAGCTCGATTGGGAGATATGCATGTTTGCCCAATGCAAACGCCCGCTGTTCCCCCTATCCCACACGTTGGTGGCCCTATCGCGGCACCTGGAGCACCCACTGTACTCGTTGGCAATGTGCCAGCAGCAACTATGGGGTGTCTTTGCACTTGTGTCGGTCCTCCAGACTCAATAGTAAAAGGCAGTGCTACAGTTTTGTTTTGCAGCACGCCTGCAGCCCGTATGGGAGACACCACCGCCCATGGTGGGTCCATTGTTCTCGGTATGCCAACAGTGCTTATTGGCGGATAATCTCCGCTATAATACCCAAGATATCTTTAGGTTCACATCATGTTTAATAGCCTTATAGATACTTGGGTTTTTATTTATTTTAATGCAATCTTGTAACATTTAGCGAGTTTTCCCCAATCTACTCACCTTTCATTCAGCAATATCTCATATACTGAACAATAAGTGTGTATATGAATCAATAAGATATTTTCAATATTCAACTTATTACTACTTTCAGCGTTAGTTGGATGATATTCAATTAAGTGCTATAAAACCAATTGATATTATGTATCTTTAGGCAAGTGAAATAATATTAAATTGCCCAATTCAAAAATTAACTAACAAAACTTCGATTATTTTGAAGCCACTCCTAGATTTATCATGCAACTTGGTTCATTGTATTCTTGTATTAAAGAGTGACCGGTTATATCCATTGTAAGATGATAAAAAATTAAGTGTTGCACGAAAACTAGCTAACCCGGTGATTATTATCCCAAAAATATAAGTTTCACCCTGACAAATAATGATGAAACGCACATAAAGTTTGCTAACAACATTCAATTTATCTAAACATTGCTATACTGATTTATGTAATTTACACATTGGCAAAATGTTATAGAATTGTAAGTGTGACACATTACTTTTGGCATATTATAAAAACAATTGTTAAGGACAACCAACGCTGAAAACTTCGATTGATATCTATTAGATTTCTGCAACTTTCTGTTGCGAATCATTAAGCTTTGATGAAAATCAGGTAAGCAGTAGCTTAGCTTTAGTAACCAATTTTACATACAGTTCAACTATTTAAGATGGAAAGTCTATGATAGATGCGGAGAGTTTTTTGGCTCCAATTTCAGACGAAGAGCCTTGCGGAAGCTACCTTAAACTTGATAGAAGTGCTTACAGAGGAATAAGAAACGCATATAACGCTGCCCAATCTTCATTCAGGCAGTTGGTTGAAACTCCTGATGCAGCACATGACGAAACTTTACTGGAAAACAACGCTAACAGTTGGGAACAACTAAGAGAAGTAACTGAAGAAGCGCTGTTACAAAAGACGAAAGATCTTGAAATATTAGGGTGGTTTATTACTAGCCAGCTGTTTACAAGTTCTCCTTTTGAAAACCTAGCACAATCGGTTGGCTTAATTGGCGGCTTTGCGACTTCTTATTGGAGTGACCTTAACCCTAAACCGCCCGAAGAAAAGCTGAAAGCTTCCGACGACAATGGGAAGAAAAAGGAATGGGCTGAATTTAAAGTAAAACCACTGCTTCAACTTGTCGGAGAATCCAAAGAATCTACGTCTCTGTATGTCCCCTTACAAATGCTTTCAGTGATTGGTGATATTACCTACGGCGATTACCTGAGAGCTGAAAAAAATGGCACACTTGGCGCTTTGAAAGAAGAGGCAAGCTCCTCTTTCTCCAGCGAGTGCAAAGAAACACTACTTTTTCTATCAGAAGCTTATGTCAATCTAGAGGACTCTGAAAAAGCGATCTCAGAAAAGTGTAATGAAGATGGTGCTACTGCGATTAGCTTTCGCTTTATTAAAAATAACATCGAAGAAATTATTAAATCCATTCAGTTCTTGGTGGGTGACAAAATCCGACCATGGCCACTAGATTCAAATTATCACATCGCCTCCGAGCAACCTGCTGCTGAACCCACAGGTGCAGAGCCTTCAAATGACGCAGAGACAAACACATCTCCCGACGCAGCAACAAGCCAGCAAACGATTACCGTCGCCGCTGTAGCTGCTGGAGAAATTATAAACCGAGACCATGCTTTTAAAGAGTTAAGAAAAATTTCCGAATATTTCAGAGAGACTGAGCCACATAGCCCAATTTCGTTCCTTCTTGAAAGAGCGATCCGCTGGGGCTACCTATCTTTACCAGAACTATTTGAAGAAATGATTGGTACAGAAGGTTCAACTCTTGGACAAATCAATCAACTCACGGGTATGGATAACCTTGAGGCTGTCGACTTAGAAGGTATTTCTATATTTGATAAGCCAATGCGGAAAGTTAGTAGCAACGATAGTGCAAGTACAACTAACGAAACAAATACTAAAGATTTCGAAGCGAGTAATGAAGCTTCGGAGGAAGTCGACTCTTCCACTTCTAGTGGCGGGGCAGATTTTGAATGGTAAATAACTCCAAAACGAGAGGAATAAAGAATGGCTGGACTATACTGTAGAATTGATGGGTATTCACCAAAAGGAGCTGCAACGGTAAAAGATATCGGTGGTAAAAAAGATCTTTTTGCTCTTGACAGCCTCTCTTGGTCTGCAATTAGGGGAGTTGGAATAGATGTAGGTAACGCAAACAACGCTGACCAAGGTATGGTTGCCTTAGGTGAAGTAAATATTTCACGTGGTTGCGATGGAGCAACAGCTTATGTCGCTTCGTTCCTATACTCTCCTGGAGATGCAGGAAAAAAAGTCGAGTTTATCGTAACAAAGCCCGACCGTAGCGGTAAAGGTGTTGTACCTGTGTTGATAATCACACTAGAAGGCGCTCGTATATCTAGCTACAACATGGGATGTACCGATGGATCACTGCCAAACGAAAGCTTTAGTTTAGTCTATAAATCAATTTCTAAAGCATATTACATCGAGGATGACGCTGGAAAAATCGAAAAAGGACCAGAGGTAGCATTTGACGTCCCAACAGCTGAAGCAACCTCATTAGCCAAATAAATGACCAAGGAGTAATATTGTGGCACTTAACTCCCAACACAAACGTGTAAGCAAAAACCGTGTAAGTATAACTTACGACGTTGAAACTAATGGCGCATTAGAAACCAAGGAGCTCCCATTTGTTGTTGGGGTTATTGGTGACTATTCCGGTCATAAGCAAGATAAAGAAGATGTAGAAGACCGTACGTTTTATAACCTTGACAAAGACAACTTTGACGCGGTTATGAAGCGTGTCGGTCCAGAATTAACTTTGAAAGTCGACAATGTTCTTGCTGACGACGATAGCCAATTCGAGGCTGCTTTAAAATTCAACTCAATGAAGGACTTTCAGCCTGAGGCTGTGATCGATCAAGTTGAGCCGTTGAAAAAGTTAGTCGAAACAAGAAACCAGTTAAAGACTTTACTTTCTAAATCCGACCGTTCTAGAGATCTAGAGAAGCTTTTAAAGGAGGTGCTGCAAAGTGCCGACACAATCAATGCTTTATCTGACGAGCTTGGAATCAAGAAAGAAGGAGATGAGTAATGAGTGCAGAAACCGAAAATCAAGGACAAGCGGAAGCTGCCGAAGGCTCACTAAGTTTTTTGGATCGCGCTATTAGCGCTACTACCCAAACCCCGGCTGACACCACAAAAGAGCTTTTCTCTGTTTTAGCAGAGCAAGCTTTATCCGGCACGGTCACTTGGGATAATAACGTTACTAAAACAATTGAAAACGCTATTGCTGAAATTGACAAACAGCTTTCAAAACAACTTTCAGCTGTAATGCAGCAAGACGATTTTCAAAAGCTTGAAGGCTCTTGGCTTGGTCTACAAAAATTAGTCAAGGAAAGCGAATTGGGGGCCAGCCTTAAAATTAAAATGGTCGATTTCTCTCAGGATGAGTTGCTAGAGCAGTTCGAAGACGCTCCTGCGATAGATCGAAGCCCACTTTTTAACGCTCTATACCAAGACGAGTTTGGTACTGCAGGTGGTGAACCTTATGGCACATTCATTGGAGACTATGAATTTAGTGCAAAAGATGAAGATGTCGCATTGCTCCGTTACATGGGTGAAGTAGCAGCAGCATGCCACTCACCATTCATTGCGGCCGCAAACCCTCAAATGTTTGAATTTGATAGCTTTACAACATTTGACGAACATAAACCTGTCGCAGCCGGTTTTGACTCTCCGTCCTATGCAGCCTGGAACTCGTTCCGTGAAAGTGATGATGCCCGCTATGTCACACTAACGTTACCTAGAAGCATGGCTCGTCTACCTTATGGTTCAAAAGGGCTTGGCTGTAAACTTTTTGACTTCGAGGAGTTAGATACCGATAAAGATGGTAACCCGCGGCCGAAAGACAACAGTGAGTTGGTTTGGTCTAATGCAGCATACGATCTTGGTTTAAAAATGACTCAAGCGTTTACTGCTTTCGGCTGGTGTACTGCGATTCGCGGATTGGATAACGGCGGTAAGGTAGAGAGTCTACCTAACTTAACTTATAAAACCGACGCAGGTGACTTAGTTCAACAATGCCCGACAGAAGTCAATCTGACTGATGAACGTGAAAAAGAGCTCAGTGATCTAGGGTTCCTACCTTTAGTCCATTATAAGAGCTCAAATTACGGGGTATTTATCGGTGGACAAACGACGCAAAAGCCCAAAACCTATACCGACCCAGATGCGACTTCAAATGCAGCAATATCCGCTAGACTCCCATATATAATGGCTAGTGGTCGTATTGCACATTATTTAAAAGTGATGGGGAGAGATTGGCTGGGTTCTAACTTAGAAGCTGAAGATGTCAAGAAGAGACTACAAGCTTGGATAGATCAGTATACCAACGCTGGGGCAATAGGTAATGAACAGCGCTCCAAAACTCCGTTGGCTGAGTCTGCTATCTCTGTAGTTGAACAACCAGGGAAACCTGGCGCTTACTCTGCAGTTGCACACCTTAGACCATGGTTACAACTTGAAGAACTTACGACTTCTGTTCGAATGGTTGCCAAAATCCCTGGCGGTTAATTAATACCTGAAAGTGACGCGGCCGGAGCAATCCGGCCGTATTTTATATGAAGCTAAATACTCTATGGTTACAAGCTTTTGTTCAACTGGACAGTAAAGATGACTCATTTATGTATGAAGCATTTTCTTTACTCTCTGAACTTGATGAGAATGTCCTCAATGGGCCGTTTCATGCTAGGTCCGCTATTGCAAGGCTCATTTCGCGACTAGATAAATTACTTTCGGTGCAACTTGATAGTATCCTGCATCATCCTGATTTTTGCCGGTTAGAACGTAATTGGCTTGGGTTAAAAGGTTTAGCCTCCCTACCCATTAACTACCAAAAAACACAACTTAAGATGCTCAATATGAGCTGGGAAGAAATCTCTTCGGATGTAAACCAAGCATACAATGCTCGCAGCAGCTCTCTATACAACAAAATTGGTAATAAGGAATTAAACACATTAGGTGGTCACCCTTTTGGCTGCATTGCCTTTACCCACTCTATATCATTAGAAATGAGTTTGGATGCCGATTTTGATGACTTATTTACACTTGAGCTTATCGGTAAATTGGGTGAAGCGACCCTTTGCCCGATGATATTCACCCCCGCTAAAGACTTTTTCGTTAACCATGATGCTGAATGGCTCTCAGACGTAGAGCGTATTGAAAAGATTTTAAATAGTGCTGATTATAAAGTTTGGCAAGATTTACGCTCAAAAACCTCTTCCAAATTCATTGGCTTAGCAATGCCAGATGTTTTGGTCCGAAGTCAATATGAAAATACCAAGGTCGGTTTCTTATATAATGAAGCAGGATCTGGATTGTACGGAAAAGCTGTATTCCCATTTTTATCAACTGTTATGCGTGAGCATCACAGAGTCAGTTGGTTCGGTTTTTTGAAATCACGCTGGAATGATAAAAGGCAAGGAGCAGTCATTAATTTGCAGAGTAAACACTTCACCTGCGAATATTTGGAATCCCCCCAAGCCAGCGTTAACTTGTTTGGGCAATTATCGACATTTTATTCGGACCAAGGCTTTATCCCTTTAACCAAAAGTCCACTAACAGATAAGTATTACTTTAACGGAAACAACTCTATCTGGCTTAACAATGGCAGCGATAATAACAAGGTGTTGGGTCAGCTGCAGACAACGATGATGTGCTGTCGAGTTGCACATTACCTAAAAACTCAAGTGCGAGAAATGGTTGGTAGCTTTAATACCGCCTCTGAGTGTGAGAACTTTTTAAGTCGCTGGATTGAGAAATTTTCTAGCAACGTTTCGTTTGCGACTGAAGAGACTCTATCGAAATACCCTTTAAGTTTTGCTTCTGTCAAAGTCTCAGAGTCTATTAATCAGCCTGGTAGCTTTTCCTGCACATTAACAATCGCTCCGCAGTACCAATACGATTATTTTAACGGTGAAGTGGTACTCACCACCGAATTAAGTGAGACGACATAAATGAGTTTTTTCAATACTTTTTTGTCAGATACAAAATCTACTCAGGAAATTCGGGTTATTGATGATATTCGCTATAACCTAACCTGTTTATTTGAAAGCGAAGCTTCTCTTATCGATTTTGACGATCGTCTAATTGAGATTAGCCGTTCAAATTATCGCTACGGGATAGAAGATTCACAGTTACTAAGCTCCAGCCTTGAGGCGTCTCAGCTTGCCGTCAGACTTTCAACATTAATCGCAACATTTGAGCCTAGACTTAGCAATATTACCGTAGAACTTTCAGAGAGAAAGCCTGGAGAAAATGCAATTTCATTCAACATATTAGCAACTATTTCTTCTGAGTTTGGCGAAAATGAATTGGTCTTCGAGTCCAAAATTTCTCTCAACAATTTGGCGACAACTCTAGAGGAAGATAGTTATGACTGATCCCCTATTGAGGTACTATGAACAAGAGTTAGCATTTGTTCGCCGTTCTCTGGGCCAATTTGGTAACGATTACCCTTCACATGCAGAAAGCCTCAACATCCATCAAGGAAAAATTGAGGACCCAAATATTGCACGACTACTCGATGGTGTCGCATTATTAAATGCCACTGTCGTAAAACAATTATCCGATCAGCTTCCGGAAGTGATTGAGGGCCTTCTTGGCGTCCTCTACCCTTCATATATTCAAACTGTTCCTAGCGTTGCCTATCTGCAATTAAATTCGGAAGACGAACCTATAGAACCCGCTGTTTTGCCTTCAGGCTCACAGTTCACAGGCGTTGTTAACGAAAGAGAATGTATCTTTAGTACTGTCGACGAGCTAAATATAGCGCCTTATTTTATTACCGAGGTAACAGCCTTAAGTGCTCCGTTTAACTTTAACCGCCCTAAAGAAGCCGAACAAAGCTCTGCGGTCATCCAAATATCTCTTTCTACCGGAGATCCTGAGCTACTTTTTAGACATCTAGATCTAGATGACCTAGACCTTTTTGTCCAAGGCTTCGAAAACAATGCCGACTCTTTGGTAGAGTTGTTACTAAGTAATACGACGTGTATTTCAATCTCAGATGTTGACTGTAATAAACATATCTCTGTAGACAGCCAGAGAATGAAAAACCGTATCAGTGATATAAGTTTCAAATTTTTACCAGAACATGGAAATCAATTTTCAGGTTATCAATTGCTTAGCGAGTTTTTTTTCTTTAAAGAAAAACGGCAGTTTTTTCGGCTTAAAGGCTTTAATGATTACACCAAGCAAATGCATACTAGCGATATTACTATTAACTTGTTCATGTCTTCCCTACCTTCGGAGTTTATGAGGCTTTTTGACAAGAATGTTTTTAAGTTAAATGTCATTCCAGCTATCAATTTATTTGAGCATACTGGTGAACCTGTCAGTTATGATCAAAGGCAACTCACTATTCCTGTCAATGCTGACGCGCATAGCGACAATCATATAGAGATTGTAGAAGTGCTTGACGTGTATGAGATTACACCTACTGGAGAAAAAATTCTCACACCAGTTTTTAGAGAGAAATATCATACAAATAAGACCTGCGACTCATGGCAAGCTAGCCGTGATTTTAGCGGTAGGTTCTGCTTATCTATTTCCCTAAATAATCAAACTTCTATGGAGTTCAATAAGCTATATGGGACACGACTACTCTGTACCAACGGTAAGCAAGCATGTGGTATCGACGATATGCTTAGCTGTCAAGAAAACATTGATTTACCAGGAGAGTTTTCCACTATCTATCCACCTTCGGCGCCAATTGAAAGAGAACGTGATCAAAATATTCATTGGCAATTTATCGGCTTAATGAATTGTAATTTTTCTTCATTACTTCAGGCAGATAAACCAGCAGACACATTAAAACAAATGCTGAGCCTCTGCAGCCGTGAGCAAGTGCCTGCCTCAGAAATACAAATGATTCGCTCCATTGAGTTTAAATCACAAGTGGCAGCCATACGGATATTAGGCCAAAACGTCTTCTCTCCTGGTACAGAGATAGAAATTACTCTGGACACTTCTGGCCCTTATCTTGTGTTCAGCGATGTATTAAACCGTTTTTTCCAACAGTTTTGCAGTTTCGATCGTTATGTCCAATTAAGAATTAAAATTTATGGACGTGATGGAATTGCAAGAGAGTACCCAAAAATGCACGGTAGCCAGCAGTCTCTGTAATAAAAACGATACCAACTACGGATAGTATATTATGAGTTTTGTTAAAGATTTAGCGATACAGCCGAAACGGTACAACTTCACACAAGCGATGAGATTACTTTATCGCTTGAAAAAGCATAGCCCTAGTAATATTGAACTTCAGCTCAAAGCCGAAGCTTTGCCCACTGGCAACCCGGAAGAAATTCAATACTTTTCGCTCAAAAATAATACAGCAAAACTCAGACTTGCCATGAGTGCCCTTTCTGGCGTTAAAGGCGTTATACCGAACTATATTTACGAGGAACTGTTAGCAGCATTACATAGAGAAGATCATGCTCTTAAGGACTTTTTAGACGTATTTAATCAACGCCACTTTGAAATCACCTACCGAGCTAACATAAAACGATGGTTGTTATTAGAACAAGAACAAACACCTTATCTAGTGAGCCTATTAGATAATATTGCAGACTTAGATACTAAATATGATTTTATGCAGTATGCAATGCTGTTAAGCAAGCCAAGTCGAAGCCTTACAGTGTTGAATCAAATAATCAACGACTACTTCCCTTACGAAACAAAAGTTGACTGCAAAAATCATGAACGACGCCAATTGCAATTGAGTTCTTTGACTCGCTTAGGTAGTTCCGAAAATTACAACAGTAAGATCGGACAAGGATTTTTAATCGGAAATACTTGCCTAGCTCAGTATCACCATCTTCAATTATTTATAACACCAAAAACAAGAGAGGAATTTGAAGAAGTTCAAGCAGACAGCGCTCTTGCTGAATCAATGCTAGAACTGACTCAGCATTACTTAAGGGACAACACACCCATTTCAATATATTTAATAGTGAAGCGCTCTTATTTGGAGCGGCCTGTGCTTTCAGCAGATGCTTCGAAAGCTGCAAGATTAGGAGAAGTCGATTGTCTGGCTCCTGAGCGAAACCCAAATGAAACAGTAAGAATATTGCTTAAGTAATAGATATTGAAATCTAAACACAGCTTATCGAGCTACAAGGAGCATTAATATGACCCAAGTAACCCTAACAAACCTCGTCGGAAAATTATCTCCCGAGCTGAAACAAGCCTTAGAGTCTTCAGCTGGTGCCGCAATGAACCAAGGCGTAGCCGCGATTGAAGTAGAACATTGGTTATTGCAGTTGATTTCACAAAATGATGAAAAACTTACTGCACTTTTCGACTCACAGAAAATTCCGCAAGATACAGTCGTTAATGAATTAACAACAAAGATAGCTAGGCTTGTAAAAGGTAATGAGGGACAACCAACCCTTAGCCACGCTCTGACAGAGCTGATCAAAGATGCATGGATGATTGCATCAGTAAATTATGGCCACGGCCAAATTGTTAGCCTGCATCTAATTCAAGCTCTTATCCAACAGAATGTTATGGGAGTAAATACCCTGACACTTGAAAGCCTACAAAATGTCTCGTTGGAGTCACTTCAAGGTTTAATAAGCAAAACTCCTATTGCTAGAGCCACAACAAGTGGTGGATCCGGCGCTTCCACGGACATGACTCCAAGTGGCAATGATGCACTAAGTAAATACACCATAAACCTTACTCAACAAGCGTTAGATGGCAAAATAGATCCCATCTCTGGCCGAAATGCAGAAGTGCGCAAAGCCATCGATATCTTGTGCAGAAAAAGACAAAACAACCCTATTATTGTTGGTGAGCCTGGGGTTGGTAAAACAGCTATCGTTGAAGGCCTAGCACTTAGAATTGCCTCTGGCGACGTACCAGGTGCGGTACAAGGCGTGCAAATACATTCACTTGACCTCGGGCTACTTCAGGCTGGTGCGAGTGTTAAGGGTGAATTTGAAAATCGTTTGAAAGACGTTATCAACGAAGTAAAAAATTCAGATATTCCTATTATCGTGTTTATAGATGAAGCACATACTCTTATCGGTGCGGGTGGTGCTGCCGGACAGAATGACGCAGCGAACCTTTTAAAGCCTGCTCTGGCGCGTGGTGAATTTAAAACAATTGCTGCAACAACTTGGGCTGAATACAAAAAATACTTTGAGAAAGACCCGGCCCTCACTCGTCGTTTCCAACTTGTTACCTGTGAAGAGCCTAACGCAGAAGATGCAATGCAAATGCTTCGTGGTATAGCGGCTTCTTTGCAAGAGCACCACGGAGCATTCATAGCAGAATCGGCAATTGAAGCAGCTGTGAATCTTTCGATTCGTTATCTACCAAGCAGGCAACTTCCAGACAAGGCAATTAGCCTACTCGATACGGCAAGTGCCAGAATCGCGCTAACTCAAGGGGCCAAGCCAGAAGTTATAGAAAGCCTTGAACAAACTATTCGCTACCAAGAAAATGAAAAAGCTGCTCTTGAAAAAGAAGAAGCGTTATTTGGTAACAGTGCAGCGCAAATTAAAGAAATAACAGAAGAACTCGAAGCCAATTCCGAGAAGCTAACAAGCCTGCAAGAAAGATGGGAAAAAGAGATAGAGCTCGTCGATCAAGTTAAAGCAGTGCAACAAGAAATCACTGATCAGCAACTAGAGGGCAACGTAGAAAAAGCGAAGCAGGATGAGCTAAACACCCTACTCGATCAACTTGATGAACTTCAAGGTGAAGAGCCTTTAGTGAATGCAATGGTCGACGACAACACTATCGCGCAAATCATTGCTAGCTGGACAGGTATACCAGTTGGAAACATGATGAGTGATGAAATCGCGCGTCTACTCACATTGGAAGATGAACTCAATAAGCGCGTTATCGGTCAAGATGTTGCCAAACAAGAACTTGCAAAAGCTATCCGAATCTCTAGAGCCGGCCTAACTGATGCTCGTAAACCCATAGGTGTATTCCTAATGTGTGGTCCAAGTGGTGTGGGCAAGACAGAGACAGCCATGGCTCTTGCTGAACAGTTATATGGTGGAAATAACGACTTAACCATCATCAACATGACGGAGTTCAAAGAGGAACACAAAATCTCAATGTTGCTAGGCTCTCCCGCAGGTTATGTTGGATTTGGCGAAGGAGGAGTATTAACAGAAGCCATTCGCCGCAACCCATATTCGGTGCTCTTACTTGACGAGATGGAAAAAGCTCACCCAGGTGTGCACGACCTGTTCTATCAAATATTTGATAAAGGTCATATTAAAGACAGCGAAGGTCGTAATGTCGACTTCAAGAACACTATTATTATTATGACCTCTAATGCTGCTGACCAAGCGATATGTGATGCTTGTGAGGAGTCTGAAGACAAAATAGACAATGATGAACTGCTTGAGGCAATACGTCCTGATTTACAACGCTATTTTAAACCAGCTTTCCTTGGTCGAACAACCATTGTCCCGTACTACCCTCTTAATGACGATGAACTAGGAAAAATCACCGAGATTTCCTTAAATCGTATTAAGAAAAAGATTGCAGAGCAGTATCAAGCGAGCTTTACATGGGACGATGCTTTTGTCCAATTTGTCGTTGATAAAAACACTGACCCAACGACCGGTGGCCGAGCTGTCGAGCAAATTATCAATCGATCTTTAATGCCACGGTTAGCTGAAGAGTGTATCGGGCGTTTGAGCCGACAAGAACCGATTTCTCAGGTATCGGTTTCTGCATCCTCAAACAATGAAGATTTCGAATTAAAAATAAGCTAATTGATACATAAAATTTCAGGGCAAGGAAGAGCATGACGGATACTGTATCTATACATACAACACCTAGATTTTCACTATCATTACGAGTCAAACTCGTTTTGGCTATAGTCTCTGTTTTGCTCTTTTCTGTAGGGTTAAACACGACTCTAAATTTTTTAAATTTTGAAAAGCGTTTAACCAAAACTTCTGATTCTATATATCAAACCGTTGTAGACGAAACACATAATGATATTTCCCAAGCTATCAGCTTGGGATTACCACTTTCCTCAATTAGTAACATTCAGTCAATTCTAGAAAGACGTACAAAGCTCGTCGATGGCATCAATGAGCTGAGCGTTGTAGATACTGATGGTAGACGGCTTTTTGGTTCTGGTACCCACACCTCTACTGGAGAGCGATTACTTTCAATACCTATAAAAAATACCTTTGGGGTAGATGTGGGTGAAATCCGCCTCTACTACTCTACTTCGAGACTGGATCGAGTTGTTAACAGTCTACTAAAAATTCAACTGCTCTATGCCGTAAGTTGGATTGTCGTGTGCGTTATCGTTGGCTTTGTTTCCCTTAAATTCCTTCTTGATGGCCTACTAAGCAAAGTAAAAAAAGCGAATGGCATAATGTCACGTGATACGACAGATGAAGATCATTTAAAACAGTTAAATGAAGCGCATAAAGCAATAAGCGTATCTAAATCAGAAGGCGAATGGAAAAAGTTCAAATTCAAGCACTTTCCCCTTCTGATCATTGGGGTGGTAATACTACTAACTATCGTCGCCAACCTAGGCTCGTCCTACCAATCCATGACGAAATTTTCAAAAGTCTATCAGCTTCAATTACAACAAAAATCCAGTCTAATCGGTGACTCCCTATCTACGATGATAGATAGGCTACTATCGCACGGGGTCCCAGTTACTGAGCTGAATGGCCTCGACAATGAGTTCAAGCATTATGTTCAAGGACATAATGATCTAGTGGCTATCTCTTTACTAAAAGATGGCAAACCGCTATATCAATATCAAACACAACAAGCAAAGACTTCATCAGATATTGGCCATGAAGTTAACGTGGGTAAGGATAGTGGTATAAAGCTTAACTTAGTTACTGATAATACTATTATTGTTCAGCTATTAAAAGATAGCTTTATGGACATGGGAACCGTCCTTGTCGCTTCCAGTCTGGTCGTGGCGGAAATAATTTTGTTTTTATGTCACTTTATGATTTTGTCTCCTTGGCAACAACTCAAAAAGGCTTTGATGGCAGTCAATCGAGATATTGTCAATTATGTTGTAAAAGTCACCTCTGGAGATGAGATTGGCCGCCTCTTGAATAAAATAAATCACGCGGTAGTAACACTAAACCCAAACAACCCAACGCAGCAAATCGATCGCAGAGACTGCCGATTTATTCGGTTACCTCTATTTTTGCTCGTCTTCGCAGAGGCATCCTCTTTAGCATTTTTTCCAAATTACGTTGCATCTCTAGATAACTCGAATAGTTTCATACCTGAACACTTGGTAACAAGCTTACCTATCTCTTTGTTTATGCTGGTATGGGCGATATCTCTACCCTTTGCAGGGTATTGGTCAGATAAGGTAGGAAGACGCTTTTCCTTGATAGCAGGTGCACTAATTACAAGTTTTGGCTTATTTAGCACAGCCCTCACTTCTACATTAGAATTACTCCTGATCACTCGTGCAGTTACAGCTGTTGGATACGGTATCGTGTTTATCTCTGCTCAGGGATATGTCACTGACGCCACCAACAATTCCAACCGAACTAAAGGAATGGCAACCTTTTTATCGGCATTTTTCTCCGGTTCGCTGTGTGGGGCCGCTATCGGTGGCATTGTTGCCGATAAGTTGGGCTACTCTGAAACATTCTTAATGGCCTCACTGCTTGCTTTAGCTAGTGCGGGGCTGGTTGCGGTATTTTTTGAGAAAAGTAGCGTTAACAGCTCAAGTAAACCTGTCACACTCAATGACTTTAAAATGCTGTTGGGAAACAAGTATTTCGCACTCATTACTTTCTTCAGCGCTATCCCAGCCAAAATTGTATTGACTGGATTCTTGTACTACATCGTTCCTGTATATTTGAAGTATTTAGGAGAAAGCAGCGCCGTCTCTGGCAGGATAATGATGGGCTATGGCTTAGCCATCATTATCATTTCACCACTTAGCGCTATGATGATCGATAAATTTAGCAACAAGATAGCATTTATTGTGTTTGGTGGGCTTCTATCCGCCTTAGCAATGTTGAATTTCACCTTTTTCTCCGGCTCTTTCGGGATCTTACTCATTGTGATTCTAATTGGTATTGCACATGGCGTAAGCGTTTCACCTCAAATTCCACTTGTCATGGAGTTGTTAAGTGAACAAGGCGTAGACAAAGGCAAAGTCATAGGAATATTCCGCTTAACAGAAAGAATTGGAAATGTTGCTGGCCCTCTATTGGGTGGTTTGGCCTTAAGCGTATTAGGATACAACGCTACTATCGTCATATTTGGATTCGCTCTTTTGTTTAGCGCATTTATCTTATTGATTTTTTACTCTATTTTTTATAAGAAAGACAAACAACGTAGCTTAGGGGTGGCACAATGAAAGTGATAAAATGGTTACCAATCCTGGTAAGTATCTTTGCTTTACTTGGCTCAACTATAACCGTCGCTAAGCAAGTCTCTCCAGACCAAAAAGAAAAAAAGCATGTTGTTATGCTTTTATGGAGAGGAGTAACAAACGCTGAAAAAGGTTTTATGGATTACCTTTCTCCCAGGGTTGATGTTGAGTTTATTATTTTAAATGCGAATAGAGATAAGGCGAAATTAAAAGAATATATTGACAATATTGAGCAATACCATCCAGATCTCGTATATACGTTTGGTACAACCATTACAAGGCAGTTATTAGGTACGTATGACGAACCTTCTAAATTCGAACAAACTCACTCAGTGCCTGTTGTATTTAATGTAGTGACGGATCCTGTTGGCTCTAAATTGGTAACAAAAACGGACGGTCATGATCGCTACTTTACTGGTGTTAGCCACATCGTACCTCTCCCAGTACAGTTCACAGCGATATCGCAACTAAAAGGGGTAAAGTCAATAGGGATAATTTACAACCCACTTGAGCACAACTCTATTTTAACTGCGAAAAAAATGATGAGCCTGTCCTCTCAGTACAATATGAATACGTTTCTTTACCCTCTTGGGTTGATAAAGAATCAGCCGAACCTAGGTTCACTAAACAACATTGTAGATACAATGAAAGGCAATCATATCGATCTCGCGTACTTACCGCCGGATTCATATATCATTGCCAATGGAAAAGCGGTAGTTGAAAAGCTACAAAGTGCGAATATACCAACGTTTTCTGCAACAGAAACTCCAATTCGGAAATATGACGCTTTATTTGGCGTGGTAAGTCGATACTATAATGCAGGACAGTTCGCTGCATACAAAGCTGAACAAATATTGGATAACAAGAAAAAAGTCAGCGACATTCCAATAGATTCTTTAAGTCAATATTCTTATATCGTAAACATGGAGGCTGCGAAACAACTTGACTACTACCCACCTGTATCCATATTAAAAATTTCTGAACTTTTAGGGAATAAACGTTGATGTTAAAGAAATTTATACAGTCAAAACATCATATTAAGGTGGCCTTGTTAAGTATGCTGTGCTTTTCGGGTTCAACATTTGCCGAAGCAAGTGTCGGACCTGCTAGGCTATTGTTGACCACGCAAGACTGGCCACCTTATCAAGAGTACAAAAATGGCGTCATGCAAGGTATTGCTCTCGATAAAGTAAAGTGTGCATTAAGTGAGATGGGGCAACCTTATCAAATTACCATGACCAAATGGGCAGAAGCTCAGCTTAAAGTACACAGTGGTGCTCAAAATGGTTTCTTCGTTGCCACTCAAACTAAAGAGCGAGACGAATACGCGACGCTATCTCTACCGATTGCCGAACAAAAACTCGACTGGTATTTTGCTCCGGGCGTTGAACCCAAAATTACTGAGCTATCAAAAATCAATTTAAAATTCTCTGCTAAATTTGGCTCCAATAAATGGTTTTGGCTAAAGCGCCATGGCTACAACGTGGTTAAGCAGCCACGCAATGCTAAAGTTCTACTTAAGCTTTTGAAAGATCGTGAGATAGATGTGGCTCTAGAAGATGAGTTGGTATTCAATGAAGCTCTCGAGCAAGCGTCACTCCCAACTGATTACTTTAAGCGTGAAGTTTTAGAGTCAAAAAATATGGGCGTGTATTTTTCCAAACGATTTTTAGAAAAGTATCCTGGCTTTCTGAAAGCTTTTAATTCAGCCATCTTAAAATGCGAGAGGTAAGCTGTGTCGATTAGCGTTCACTTGATTTCCATACCTGAAGAAGAAGTTGTTGCCTCCCGCGTAATCTATTTGCCTGAGAGTGGAGGAAACTTTGGCCGCGCACCTTCTTGCGATATTGCTTTGCCCGATCAAAGTAAGCGAATCTCCCGCGTTCACGGGCAAATAAAACTTACTGAGAATGGTTACACAGTCCAGCACACCAGTCCAAATCGTTCCATGCTGAATGACAAGCCCCTTTTGAGAGATAAAGAGTATCCACTCAACGATGGAGATGTCCTAAAAGTAGAAAATTACACCATATTGATTAGCACATTAGTCAACGCTAAAACTGCGCCCAAACCAAAGGAAGTCGAAGAGGAAACTTTTACGCAAAACTTTACTCTTGAGTTGCAAGAAGACGACACTGATTTTTTAGATACCGATGGGTTGGATACAGATATACAGCCTGAGTCAAGTTTCTCACAAGATCACGTACTGAGTGATGACCCTTTTGAGGCAGACCCATTTGAGGATATTGATAAAAGCAAAATCGAGCCAAACATAGAACCCGAGCCATTCGAGGATGTAAATAGCGTAGATTCCAGTAACCCATTCTCCCCTACCGAGTCAGATTCAGAGTACCTTCCAGTAAATTCTATGGCGGCTCGGGGAACTTATCTAAGAGAGTCCATCGACAAACTGATTACGATGGCAGAAAAAAACGAACAGTATTTGCAAAACCCACAACTTCAACATGAAGCACTATTTGAAGCATTAGAAAAAACAGTGGAAGAGTTTTTGGTACATTTTTCTCCGCATCAGCTTGAAAGTCAGTTTAAAGAGTACATTGGAGGTGTTTTTTCCAATAAAGAGAAAAAGTATTGGCGCATTTATCGTAAGCATTTCAAACATCGTCAGGAAAACGGAGATTTCCAAAGGCAATTTAAAGCATTATTCATGGAAAATATGCAAAAACAAAGTAAGGAAAATAAATGACCAAGTGGCTAGTATTGCTTTCAGTATTTCTTTACGGCTGCTCATCAGATCCAACGCCAGCGATAACAAAATACAAACTGGTGGTGAATGCTGATGCTAGTATTAATCAGTATCAAAACAAGGTAGCAAACCCAGTCGTGGTCAGGCTTTATCAGCTTACTGACCAACAGGTATTCAAACAACTAGCATTCATCGATCTGTACAGTAATGACGTTCAGTTACTCGGGGCGAGTTTGGTTTCAAAGCAGGTATTGCCCATCGTCTTACCAAACACTAAAAAGGATATGGAAATTGACGTCAACAAAAACACTCAGTACATAGCGACATTAGTAGAGTTTGCAAATTATCAAGATAGCGAGCCCAAAGCCGTCACCATTTTACCAACCAAGTCTAATCAGTATTTAGAGCTTGACCTGACTGGCAATAAGTCGACATTGAAAGTTATGACGCCAAAGTCTAGTTGGTGGCAAATTTTTTAGCCTAATCGGCTTAGGCAAAGAACATAGGAAATTAACGTGGACGCGTATAAAAAAGTTGTTTGGCAAGAAGGTATGTTCATTGCCCCCCAGCATTTTCAGCAACAAGACAGATATGTTCAAAACTATATCCGTCAAAATGTTGAAACGTTGGCTGGATTTTCTCCCTTTTATGGTATTACCGAGCTGACTATAAACCATGATTTACTAAGGATAGGTAAGCTCTCGATCTCATCTTGTGCAGGCTTATTTCCTGATGGAACCCATTTTGAGCTATCCCACGAAGTAGCGATCGATATTCCTCAAGGGACGATTGAAACCGTCGCATACTTAGCACTCCCTATTTCATTGCAAGGTAATAATGACTACAGTGAAAATGAATCTGACCAAAGTCGTTATTTAACACGTTCTATCAACGTGTTTGATGCCTCAACATCAGCCAACGCTAGTATCGCAATCGATGTTGCGCAACTTAATACGACTCTGAAACTGGAAAACGATGACACCTCTGGTTTTACTTTAATACCAGTGGCAAAAATCCTTGAGAGTAGCGATACCGGTGACGTGATATTAGATCGAGCCTTTATCCCAGCTTGCCTACACTATGGAGCTTCACAGCTTTTAACCGAAAGATTGAAAGAGATACACGCTTTAACAAGCAACCGAGCTCAAAACCTATTACAAAGGATCCGTGCCGGCCAAGGGCAAAAGAGTGCGCAGTCAATGATGCAAGATTATCTTTGGTTGCAGACCTTAAACACTTGGCTTCCTTGGTTTGATCTCACTATCGCAAACCCAAAGTTACAGACCCATGAACTTTACGGTAAGTTAAAGCAGTTTGAGGCTCAAGTCATGGCATTGACACCTGCGACTCCGGATAGCTGTTCTCCTTTGCAATATCACCATTTGTACAATAGCTTCAACCCATTGTTTTCAAGCTTACGCAACATGCTTACCTTGGTCCAACAAGATTCCGTTATTGAGTTTCATTGGGATACCGCATTATTCGAAAAACGCCGTCTACTACGTACAATAATCAAAGACCCTAGTAGTGTGGCT
The DNA here is from genome assembly GCF_059777565.1 of Vibrio sp. A37. Taxonomy (NCBI): domain Bacteria; kingdom Pseudomonadati; phylum Pseudomonadota; class Gammaproteobacteria; order Vibrionales; family Vibrionaceae; genus Vibrio; species Vibrio sp. A37. The sequence goes on from NZ_JBLNLI010000002.1 coordinate 498,130, forward strand.
AATCGCCGTTTTGTACTCAGTGTTAAGTCGAATGTGAGTAGCACAGAGCTAAATGAACTTTTTCCTATTTCAGCGAAGTTGAGTAGTAACTCAAGAATTGTGGAACTCGTTAGAAACTCTCTCTCAGGTATATCGCTAACACCACTACCATTAGCTCCGAATGAATTAAAACCAATGCAAGGAGTTGCTTATTTTGAGGTAGATGCAGCAGACCGGAATTGGTTGGATATGTTAGAAACAAGAGATGCACTAGCGCTACACGTTGACGCACGGATTTCCGAACTAGAAGTTGTTCTTTACGCATTGAGATAGAGTTATGGATTACTTAGATGAAGCAACCCTTGTCTGGGATGACAAAGAGAATGACTTTGCCGAACAAGAACAAAGCATAGACTCATCGACAAAGGCAAGAGTAAAAGTCTCCAGCACACAGGTAGAATTTCTGCGCCATTTTGACAAAGCAGAAAACCAACTAATCAATATTAGTAGTGAGCTATTGGCAACGATTTTAAAAATATCAACTCTACCTGAACCTGATGACTTAGCTTCACTAAGAGGTCGACTCGTTGAAGATATCAACGCTATTAAAGCTAAGGGCGCAAGCCTCACCTACCCCGTAGCTGTAATCGACAAACTTTGTTTTTTATACGCAGTAGTCGTCGATGAGTTCATCATTTATACAGAATGGGGAGAAAAACGTGGCTGGGAAAACAAAACACTACTCAGCGACTTATTTGGAATGAGAAATGGTGGTGAATTATTTTTTACGGTCGCGGAAAAGGCTATTCGCCAACCACATAAACTCATTGACCTGATCGAAATAATTTATCTGTTTATTAATATTGGCTTCAAAGGACAATATCGAGAAACTGGAAGTGAGCAGCTAAAAAGCTTTGTTCATCAACTTGAGCAAATTATCAGTCAATATAGGCAGACAAGTGGAATTTACTGCCATACTAAAGTCTCGTTACCTAAAGTACGTAAACCCACTCGACGAAAACGCTATCTAGTAACTTCACTATTTTTTATCTGCTTAATAGCAACTTGTATTGGACTCACTAAGTTTTGGTATACGAAAACGTTGCCTCAGCGCGCCCGAGACTTTACCTACTTACCTCAATTTAGCGAGCGTTATGTACTGTCGGGACAAGTAAAAGATATTGTATTTATCAGTGATGACGACGATCTAGCGACTGCACCTAAAAGAGCAAGTAAGGTGGAACTCGTATCTAAAGAGCCACCTAAATCTCTTGCAACCAGTAAATCGGTATGGTTTGTTCAACTGGCTACTTTTTCAACCAAACAAAATGCTCAGAAATTTGTATCTAAGCTTGCTCCTTCAAGCTACAAAACCGAAATCCTCCCGTATAAAAACTATTACCGTGTAATCGTTAGGACTAACGGCTCAGATGACGCTCGTACGATTAAAACTTGGTATCAAGATAATACCAATATCAAACCAATTCTAGTTCGGGGTGATGCTCCAACAAATAGCAAGGAAGAGTCTAAGTAATTATGGCAGATGACAAGTCTTCAAAAAGCAATCGACGTAAAGCATTAGGTTTCGCTGCCCTAACATCTGTGTTCTTTTATACAGCTGGCACCGCAGCGGTTATGCTAACATCCTTGAAATCTAATTTGATCATGATGCTTTTGATCAATTTGGCGTTTTCTTTAGTATTTGGTTTTTTGGCATACCTGCTTTACAACAAGTTTAAAGGTAAAAATCAACAAGAGAAGTCCAATGAAGCAGCCGTTATTAACAAAAGGCGCAAACAGCTCATTGCTCACTTCAACCGAATGCAACGTCTTCAGCAGAGGAAAAGAAGGTTCCAAAGCAAATATGATCATCCAATATATTTGCTATTGAGCTCAAGCCCGAACCAAGATAGGAATATCATCACTCAAATGGGCTACGAGGCCTACAAAGTCGACGACTTCGGTAACGATATAGAGTTTCCTATCCTTTTCTGGTTAGGTGAACACTCAACCCTTATATCAATCAGCCTCGAAGAAGATCAAAAACAAGAGTATCTGAAAACACTTTGTAAATGCTTAAATAGGTGGCGTCCTAGACAGGCGGTCAACGGAATACTTGTCACCACTGAAGCTTCATTTTTACTTGAAAATAGCGAAACAATCACACATGCAGCAGACGAGTTAAAATCTCAAATAAAAACTTATAACTATTCATTTGGTTTAGATTTACCTGTTTATAATGTCATCACGAATATGGGCAGCATTAGTGATTTCTGCCAGTTTTTTTCTGCGTTTGACGAATCAAAACGTGATGATGTATTTGGCGCAACGTTCCCATTTCAAAAAAATGGTGGCATCGATGCCAACTGGTTTAATGACGAATATGATCATTTAATTAGCCAATTAATCGCTAGTATGAGCAACGCTCTTTCTGGGCAATTGAACCAAGAGTTTAGAAACTCCATTGCTAGCGCTCCATTTCAGTTTGGTTTACTGAAGCAAAACTTATGGGCATTCTTGCAGCGCTTGTATCGAGGTGAGCAACTTAGCAACGGCTTATTGTTTAGAGGGTTTTACTTTACCCACAACGGTCAAGAACACCCACAAGATGATGTACTAGCAAGTACAGTCAACCACTCTTTGGGCAATGAGACTTTTACCCAACACCAGCAAATGCCTATTCATCAAACCTTGTTTGCCCAACGGATAATGAGTCATGTTGTTCTGAATGAGCACGAATTAACTGGGGTAAACAAACGCAAAGAAAACACCCTTATCTTAAGTCAGGTGTTCTACACAGTTTTTTGGCTGTTGCTACTAGTCGGAGTATTAACAACGATCAAATTAGATTTTGACTTTCAAAGCCAACGTGACTCTCGCGCAGATATGATGTTAGAAAGGTATAAAGAAGCAATTGCAGCTTCGCCTTATGACATTGAAAATCTAGACGAAAACATTCCTAACTTATACTCTCTCTATCGCATTTATGAGCTATATAGACAACCTGAGCCTTGGTATGCGGTTCCTTTGATTTTAGGCCCTAGTATCAAGGAAGAAGTTGAAAAAGCGTACTTCAGTGAATTACAAGCGGTATTGTTACCATCTATGGAGAACATGCTAGAAAAAGACTTGTTCGTCTATGTTAATTTAGAAGATCAATCGAAAACTCTAGCGTTACTCAATGACTATCGTTTGTTATTTAATCCTGAACGAACCAATATCCAAGAATTAAAATCCTACTTTATTACTGCTTTACAAGATCAAGGCGACTCGGATACCGTTAGCGTCGCTCAATTACGCGCGTTGTTAGATGATGTGTTTGCAAATGATCTTGTACCTAAAAAGCCAAATATGGATTTGGAAAAGTTGGCGAAAAAAGTCATCAATCAAACCGGCATTGAGACCTTGCTTTATGACCATATCATTCACTCGCCAAAATACTCTACCCGAATCGATATTCGTAAAGAATTAGGAACTAACTTCGACCAGCTTTTCTCATTTTCATCCAATTATGTTGGTTATTTCGTCCCCTACTTATACACTCCAACCGGATTTAATGACCTTGATTTATCTGTTGACTCACCAGCCATTCAGAACGCTCTAAAAGCTTATGAAGGGGTCGCTGGCTCTGCACCAAGCGCGTTAGAAATGTTCCGCATTAGTCGTGACTTAAGACAAATGTATCAGAACGACTATATCAATTACTGGCGCAACTTTATCAATAACGTAAAAGCGAAACCAATTACCAACCCTAGTGAGTTGAATAACGCAATTAACTTACTTGCAGATACCTCTGATAACCCGTTAACTAAGTTGCTAAGCGTTATCAACAAATATACATCCGTTGAGCTTGTTATGCCTGAAGCACAAAAAACCGCTGATCAAAAACAAGAGGCGAAAGAGGCATTGCAGCAAGATCAAGAATCCAAACGAGCAGCAAGGCAAATTACAATCAATTTCCGCAATTATCACAAGATAATGAATGAAAATGCGCAGAATATTCGCCCTATTGATAGCCTAATGAAATCAATTACTAGTACAAAAACCTGGTTAGACAAATTTTACAGTAGCGAAGAGCCAGAAAAGCTAGCATTTCAAACTTTGTCAGCGACGTTAAAAGTTGAAAATCCAATTAGTATTCTTGCTAAAGAGGCAACCAGTCAACCTCCAATGGTAGATGCTTTACTCACAGATGTAACTCAACAAAGCAACGATATGGTGATGTCACTGGCACATGATTATTTAAACTCTAGCTGGAATGCGATGGTATACCGACCTTATCAACAAACAATTAAGCCTTTCTACCCATTCGATAAGAAGTCAAAGCTTGATGCGAGCGTTGCGGACGTTAAAGCGTTTTTTGGTACAGAAGGAATACTAAACAAGTTCTATAGTACGACGTTGAAAAACTTCACCTTTGAGTCAGGAAAAACACCATTTTTACCTGGGCTACTACCAAATTCAGGACTAGCTCTATCTCCAAAACTTTGGACCATGATAGATAAATCGACAGATATTCGAAAAGCTCTGTTTTTGTCTGATCCTAATAACGTATCCATTCAATTCCAGATGAAAGCTATTGATATGAGCCCAGGCATTACAGAGTTCTCTATATCTACTGATAAGCCTATCTTTACTTATAGGCATGGGCCAACTCTGTGGAGCCAACAGTCTTGGCAAGGAGAATCGCAACTCCAAGACTTGTTAAGTATTGATGTGAGTGCTCAAACGACAACAATTGCCAAAGAAAGCTATGAAGGCAATTGGAATTGGTTCCGTCTCATTGAGCCAAGAGTGAAAGACACAACAGCGCAAGATACGCAAGTTGAATTTGACTATGGGAAAGACAAAGTTAGATTAGCAATAAAAACTCAGGGCCGGGAAAACCCGTTCGTCCCAGGGTTCTTTTCCGCATTTAGTCTGCCAAGTGCAATCTAATGTCCCTACCAACAAAAATAATGGCGTACTCACGTGCGCCATTGAATATTTGAGTAAACTAAAAGTTAAGTTTATAAATAATTTAAGCTCAAATGTTTATCTGGCTACTCATCCAGAATATGGGCAAGTGATTTACAAATTTGCTCACTCAACTATCCAAAAGATGGCTCTTAAAAGTGAAGCTGAGTTCCTCCACAAGCACCCATCCAACAACTGGCCACAGTTATTGGATTACAGCTCGTTTCGTTCGCTAGATATTTTGCTACTTAGATATATTGAGGGGGAAAGCTTAGCAAAAAAACTTAAGCGTGAGGGCCTACCCCTAACCCAGTTTAATTTGGCGGAATTAGAGAAACTAGCAAGCAGCTTACATGCTCTTGGATACATCCATGGCGACATAAAACCATCGAACATTATAGTGCGCCCTGACCAAACTTTATGCCTTATCGATTTTGCTACTCATTGCAAGTTAGGAACTTTGTATTCAGAGCACCTGACAAAAGGTGTCACACCCAGCTTTTCTGGGTTACCAAAAAAAACCGTTTACCCATCAACAAAAATGGATGACTGGGTTTCAATCGCTATCATTAGCTGTGTGATAGGTGGAGCTCATCCATTCAATGGCATGTCGGTTAATAACGCCATAGATGAGAATATTGAACTCCAGCTAAACCATGCACCTGCAAAATATCAAATAATAATTAATAAAAGAATAACGCTGCTTAAGTCTACCTAGCCAATGCATTACGTTTTCAGCTTTCAGTTAAACTTTGCCACTGCCTTCTCATGCGATTAATAGTAGAAGTGGGTACTCCATGAATATTGGAATATATTTGATGGCATTCCACTATTTCTAGCTCTGCATCGTATTTCATTGCTAGCTTTTCATACGGCTTTATCTCCCACAACCGTACAAAGGTGTTGGAGACAACGACACTTTCACCTTTTGCTAGTGCTTGCCCTAATTTAAATTGGCACCACGCATGAGCTTGTTTTAGCTTAGTGCCGTCAAAAACATAGTCACCAAATTCATTAACGAAATACATATCAGCTTCAAAATGGTTGATTTTATATGTTTTAGCTAAGGTTGATTTACCAGTTCCCGGTAACCCTCTAATCAATATCAGTTTTAATCTCGAAGGCATGCCCTATTCCCGAATTTTCCAATGCCGCTAATCTACATTAAAAAACATTCAGGAACTATCGACAACTCTGCACATTTGAGTTAGCTTTAGAAGTATAGACGTCCATAATAAAAGGAAGGCTGCCGTGCCAATAAAAATTCCCGATCAGTTGCCTGCATCAGACGTATTGAGGCAGGAGAATATTTTTGTTATGTCTGAGACTCGAGCTTCAAGCCAAGAAATTAGACCATTACGGGTTCTCATTTTAAACTTGATGCCAAAAAAAATAGAGACGGAAACTCAATTCCTCAGATTGCTATCAAACAGCCCGCTTCAAGTAGACGTTGAACTTCTTCGCATCGACAACAGACCTAGTAAAAATACCCCGACAGAGCACCTAGACAACTTTTATCGCCAATTTGAAACGATCAAAAACCAGAATTACGATGGACTCATTATTACTGGAGCGCCATTAGGTTTAGTGCAATTTGAAGATGTGATCTATTGGGAGCATTTACAAAGTATCATGAATTGGGCACGTGACCACGTCACCTCCACTCTTTATGTCTGCTGGGCCGCCCAAGCGGGGTTAAAGCTATTGTACAACTTGCCTAAGCGAACCCGAAAAGCAAAGCTTTCCGGAGTATACTTGCACGAAATTCACCAACCTTATCACTCTATTCTACGTGGGTTTGACGATACGTTCTTAGCTCCTCACTCTCGGTATGCTGATTTCTCTCCTGCGTTTATAGAGGAAAATACGGACCTAGATATCTTAGCGACTTCTGATATCGCTGGCGTTTACCTCGCTGCAACAAAAGATAAACGAAATGTGTTTGTAACAGGGCACCCAGAATACGACGCGTTAAGCCTACATACTGAATATACTCGAGACATGCAGGAAGGAATAGACCCTGCCATTCCAGTAAATTACTACCCAAACAATGACGTTAACAGCACTCCAAAAGCAAGCTGGAGAAGTCATGGTCACCTACTCTTTTCTAATTGGCTAAATTACTGTGTTTATCAACAAACACCTTATGACCTCGCGCAGTTTAGTGAAGAGAAATTTACTGTAGACGAGTAATTATTGAAACTTAGTACTTAGACAACAATTTGCTTTGTATATGTGATCGTAATGATCGTTAATGACTCTTAATATAATCGTCCACTCGATTAATATAGGCAAACCTTACAAGTAGGGTCTATAGACCCTAATAGAGCCTATGAAGATTCATTTACTGTCTATTTGTTTATTCCTAACAGCCTGTTCTGTTTCAACTCAATCAAACACGCCTTCACATGGTTTTACTCTCGAAGAGTCTGCGGTAACTAGAGCTCAGCTAGGGCTCTCGTACATGCAACATGGGGACAATACCAAAGCGAGAGAAAACCTTATAAAAGCGAACCAGATTGCACCGAACAGTCTATTTGTTCTATTGGCATTAGCTCACTACTACGATAGCGTCCGCGAACTAAAACTAGCAGACACTACTTATAAAAAAGCAGTGAAACACTTTCCAAACGATGGCCACGTATTAAATAATTATGCCGCTTTCCTCTGCAAACAAAATCAATATTTACAAGCACTGGATTACTTCCAAGCCGCAGTAGCCTCTTCTTATATCCACATAGCTGGAATCTATGAAAACGCTGGATTATGCCATCTAAAGTCAGGGGATAGTTCAAAAGCCAATACAAACTTTGAGAAAGCACTCGCTTATGAACCAAATAGAATTGTATCGTTAATACATTCCTGTCGCATCGCGATAGATATGAAGCAATACGACAAAGCAAAAGCAAAGATTATTAACTTCCACAATTCCTATGGAGTTCGCCCAGAATCACTTAAATTACTAGATAAACTTGCTCAGCTACAAAATAAAGAACAATCATAAAGCTTTTTTAACCACTAAATTGGTGAAGTAGATAAAATCCTATATGGGATACAACTTTATAGCCTCTAAAGGAGAGGACAATGGGCTGGCATGGTAAACGATATGATTGCTTTCAAAAACACTATCAGTATCAATATGGAAAAGTATTTCTCGATAAATTAGCTGATTTTTGTCAATTACATACCAAAAGCGAGGTGGATCTTGGTTGCGGCAACGGTAAGCTGTCGATTGAGCTCGCTAAGTTAACCTCAACCCTTGTTACTTGTATCGATCGAGATGAGTCTATGTTAGAAACTTTTCATAGTAACTATAATACCGATCAGGTAACCATCATTTGCTCAGAAATAGCCAGTTGGCTTAACAGATGTGAACAAGAATCCTATGATGTCATATTTTCAAATGCTGCTTTTCATTGGCTAGGGCATAACGATATCGAACTGTTACTTTCTCAGTGTTACCAAATACTCAACCCCTTAGGCGTTCTAGCACTTAGGTTTTCTCTAGCTGAAAATGCGTTGGATATAAAAAGGTATCTGCACAAAAAGCTTGAAGAATACACAGAGAGAATGATAGATAATTTTTCCTATTCCAAGTTAAGGTTTAAAGAGTTTGAAAGCCAGCTTACCTCTCTAAATTTCAAGATATTGTATTCAAAGGAATCGAAAGCTACACCATTCAAAGGTGTGAAACACGACTTGGAATTTTTACTCGACAGTCAGCCATTGGGCGATTATTTGGAGCCAGAAGAAATCGACCAGTTTCGCCTCCATTTGAAACAAGACTGGAAGTTAAACTCTGTAAAACTAAAAACGCATCATGCTCAATTTATGGGGTTGAAAGCTAAATAACAAATCACTTTTAGCAACTTCAAACATACCGCTTAACAAATTCAATAAATGCCCTATCTGCCTTTGATTGATAGCCTTCTTTTCTCCATGCCAACGCTAAATCTAAATAAATTCTATCTTGAAATGGTACGCCTTTAATTCCTTGTTCATGTTGGGTCACTAGCTCAAGCAAAGCTGTTACCGCAAACTCTCTTTTAACGATATTTAAAATCATAGTCAGCAAGTTAGTTTCGTAAGACAACTTTAAAGGCAAATCATATTTCTCGGAGGCTTTGTCGATATAGTCACGATGAAAGTACCCTTTCTTAAACATAACTAAATCCTGTGAGAAAAATTCAGAGAAAGAAACGGAATCTTGGCTTGCTAACGGATGCTGCTCACCAAAAACAGCCAGCATTTCTGTGCTGAGCAAATGATCCGTTTCTAGTTCATCAGGGACATCTTTCGCTAAAATCACTCCAATATCTAACTCACCGTTCAGTAGCATTTGTCGAATTGACTGAGTTCCTTCATCGACCAGCACCAATTTTAGCTGTGGATATTGAGACTTAAACGCCATGATGATTTCAGGAAAAAAATACGAGCCCATCATGCTAGGCGCCCCAAGTCTTACTTCACCTTTCTCTAAACCAATCAGTTCATCAATCGCAAGTTTTGCATCATCAACCTGCTGCAAAATTCTTTTTGCATGAACCATTAGTACTCGACCTTCTTGGGTCAATTCGATTTTTCTATCCGTACGACTAAATAGCTCGACTCCTAATTGTTGCTCAAATTTTTTAATTGAGATACTCAGCGCTGGTTGAGCGATGTTTAACGATCTCGCTGCAAGGGTGAAGTGCCCATATTCAGAAACGGCGATAAAATGTTTTAATTGGCGGATTTCCATAATATATAAAATATATCGACTTGATATTTTAAATATATTTCATTTATAAAACAGACAATGATAGCGTGGTCACATCAACGTCAATGGGATGAAAAATGATTGAGCATAACACCCCTGAATATAAAAGAGTGATCATCAGCTTAGCTTTAGGGTCATTCCTAATATTTTGTAATTTATACTACTTTCAGCCAATTCTTCCTCTGCTCTCGCAGTCGTTCGTAATTTCAGAAACAATGATAAATTGGATATTTGCAGCGTCAACGCTGGCACTATCTATATGTCTTGTCCCGTGGGCTATTTTGTCTGAATCGCATGGCAGACGAAAAATTATGTTGTTCGGCCTATTCTCTATGCCAATAATTGGTATCAGTTTTATTGCCAGCGATAGCTTCTACGCTTTAATTCTTGGACGCGCAATGATGGGGGTTGCTATCGCTGCTTTTGCATCTGTAGCCGTTGCATATATGGTGGAAGAGCTCACCTCATCTGCCTTTTCACATGCTATTGGAATTTATATTGCAGCCAACTCTCTAGGAGGAATTGCTGGAAGAATTCTTGGAGGCACATTAACCGAGCTTTTTGGTTGGAAGCAAGCGGTGCTGTATATTGCGATTTTAACGTTGGTTGGAGCTATCGCTGTACTAGGGCTGTTGCCAGCGCAAAAGCAATTTAAGCCGCAAAGAGGCTTATTTTTCTATCATAATCGAGCAGTGATAAAACATTTAAAAAACCGGAAAATTTGGTTTGCGATGCTTATCGGAGCTGCCAACTTTGCTCTGTTCGTTAATGTTTATACTGTAATGGGGTTCAGGTTAGTCGCCTCTCCGCACAATATGCCCATTGGCCTCGCTTCACTAATATTCTTGTGCTACCTAGGTGGCACCATAAGCTCTACTTTTTCTGGTAAATGGAGTGCGATGAGACATCCTATTCGAGGCATTATTCTTGGCGCAATCATTTGTCTGCTAGGACTTAGTATCGCCTATTTCGATACAATCCCAGCCATGATAATAAGCTTAATATTAATTAGTCTCGGCGGCTTTTTTACTCACTCTCTCGCATACTCTTGGGTAAGCCAGAACGTCGCAGAAGCTAAAGCTACAGCGACAGCATTGTACTTGGTGCATTACTACATTGGCGGCAGCTTAGGTGGATTCTTTCTCTTGTATTGCTGGCAAGAAATGTCTTGGTTTGGTGTCTTGATTGGGGGTGGCATTTTAGTCGCAATAATATTATTGCTTGCCATAACACTTCTTAAGCAAGAAACTAACACTCATATTAAGAGTACACTTGCGAAAAGCAATCACTAAGAGAGCCTGTGTTGGATATCAAATCAAATGACGTTACTTCGATTTTAGAAGAAGTTGAACGTTGGTTAGAAAAAGTTGTTATCGGCCTTAATCTGTGTCCGTTTGCAGCGAAGCCCCAAAGAAATAAACAAATAAGAATCGTAGTTAGCGAAGCGAGCAGAGAAGAGCCACTACTTGAAGACATATTACAAGAGCTGAACCAACTCCAATCTAAGCCAGAATCCGAGCTTGAAACGACCTTAGTCGTCACGCCAAATATGTTGAGCTCGTTCGACGACTATAATTTGTTTCTGGATTGGGTTGACGCACTACTAAAACAACAGCAATTGGAAGGAATTTTTCAAGTCGCTACATTTCATCCTGATTATTGTTTCGCGGGTAACCAACCTAATGATACGGACAACTTAACTAACCGTTCACCCTATCCAATTTTCCACTTAATTCGAGAAGATAGCCTAGAAAAAGCGTTAAAGCACTTTCCTGATCCGGAATCCATTCCAGAAACGAATATAGAAACTGTTCGCGAGTTATCCAAAGAACAAATCAAGCAGCTATTTCCATATCTAAAAAATCGACTACCTGATAATCGCTAACACGCAGAGACCGTAGAAAACTGTTTTGCGACGACACAATTTCTTCCTTGGCTTTTGGCTTCATATAAGCATTCGTCCGCTTGAGAAATAAAGTCATCCAAAACAGTTTTTTGGCATTCTGTATTTATATTATCAAATGCGAAATGACATGCGCCGATTGAGACGGTGATTGAGTTTCCTTTGACCTTAACTTCTTTCACACAATCATGAAGCTGCTGCAGTACTACTTCACGTTCACGGATTGCACGCTCGGGTATCCAAACCACAAACTCTTCGCCACCAAAACGCGCCAAATAATCAGTTGAACCTGCTACTTTTTTTAGTTCGTCAGTAATTTTCACCAGTACCTCGTCACCAACTTGATGACCATAAGTGTCATTAACACGTTTGAAATGATCAATATCGATCAAGGCTAATGTTCCCTTTCCACCCGCAGACTTCATGCGCTCAATATCAGCGTGGAGAGTTTTAAACATACAGCGTCGGTTAGGAATTTTTGTCAGTGGGTCATTTAAAGCCTGAAATTCAAGCTTTTGATTTAGAATTTGTAACTGCTCTTCTTGCTTGCGTCGAATCATTTCCACTTCAATCCAAGAAGCCATGAGCTTCAATGCGTCGATATCTGTGCTTTCGAATTTTCTCTCGTAAGGTCTAGCTGACGAAAAATTCAACGTACCTACTACTTCATCATCAACAAAGATCGGGATACCGATATAAGATTCTAAACCAAAAGCCGCATAGGCTGGGTGAGAAGCGTATTTATTATGAGTTCCCATGTGTTCAATTGCGACAGGGCCAAATGCAGTGCAAGTAATTTCGCAATAGGTGGAGGCGTATTCAAACTCATCTCCAGCATTTAAAGGCACTTCCTCTGGGGTTACACAGTTGAGAACGGTATACTTGTTCCCTTCTATTTTAGATAAGATACCAATATCAAGATTAAATCGTTCCAAACCTAAAATAAGTAACTGACTAATTTGAATATCGAAACCCTTTTGGTAATCGTTGGTGATTTGATAAATTCGTCTAATTAGCTCTTCACTTTCATTTATGACTGACATAAATCCCCTAAAGACCTTTCGTCCATGATCAATTCTTTCGGTTATTACTGATATTAAAGACTAGTCATCAACTTATATCAATGAGCTTGGTCTCATCGTATACAAAACGGTCGAACATCCAAACATTTTGAACACTTCAATGTGGCACGGCCAAATAGGCTTTGTTAAGATTAATTCGTTTTTTATTATCGGACTCAAATAATGCGCTTATCCCAACTTACCCAGCCTATTTTTAATCATTTGTACCAAGACATTTTGGAATTTCGCAGTACATTTGATCTTCCAGTCAACGCGCCAGATACCCTCGATGAACAGGCTGATACTCTGCATACGTCACTCGCAATTGAAGAGTTGACCGAGCTTGCCGATGCAGATAGCAAAACTGAAAAAGCAGATGCCATTGTCGATACGGTTTATGTACTAATGGGCCGCCTAGTCCATCTAGGACATAAAAACATCGACGACAACCTAGCTATTAGCTACTTGATCGATTTGCTTCTTAATGTAGCTAAAAATGTTGGTATCGAGTTTATCCCTTGCTGGGATGAAGTTCACTCTAGCAACATGAGCAAAGTATGTCGTAATGCAAAGGAATACGCTGATACGGAAGCACATTACGCAAAACAAGGCGTGAAGCTGATGTCGGTAGAGAAAGGCGAATACATCATTGCGAAGTGCGCTGAAGACTTCATCGCAGAAGGCAAAACGATCAGGCAAGGTAAAGTACTGAAATCAGTATACTATCGTCCGGCCAATCTTGAACCTCTTACGGCTTAAGGCAAAAAAAGAGCCACCTTAATACTAAGGTGGCTAAAAACGCGTTAGAACTTAAAGGACACAAAGTCTAACAAGAACGAGAATGTACAAGTATATGCAATACAAAACTTATACCAACTTCATAAACACCTTTTATCTATTTGTTTTATATAGAGTTTATTAGGGTTTGTGATATTCTCATTTGTGTTAGCCAGGCCCAAATATAGTGCACTACGCACTATAATCATTCAAAAATCAGTACATTAGAGCCATTCGCCTGCTCTAAACTTACGGTTGTTTTGAATACTCTACTAATTACGTCTGGTTTAAGAACGTCGTAAACTGTCCCCGACTCAACCACTACACCACCATCGAGCAAAATAGCTTTGTCTGCATGCTTTAAACTTCTATTTAGATCGTGATTTGCCATAATCACAGTAATGCCTTTTTCTGCGACCTTTTGAATAAGTTGATAAAGAAGCCTTTCTTGCCCAATATCGAGTGATGCAGCTGGCTCATCTAACAAAAGTAGCTTGGCACGTGAGTTTATTGACGGCCAAACCTGCAAACAAATGCCCGCTAAACGCACTCTTTGCCACTCCCCTCCGGACAATTGATGGATAGGACGGTGTAACTTGTCTGCTATCTGAACTTCACGTGCAAGCTCTCTAATAGCCTCGCTCACTTTTGCTTCAGTAACAGCGCATCTAGGTGGGATTGAAAGAGCCAAGTAGCGAAAAACTGGAATATTGAAAGCTGGGCGTTCGCTTTGACTTAAATAGGCTCTTACTATTGCTAAATCTTCGAGCGAGCATGTACTCGCCTCAATATCATCAATGAATACTTGACCGGAAAATGGCTCTACTCCAGCAATAGCAGACAACAACGTACTCTTTCCGCTACCGTTTGGTCCTATTAGATGAACCACTTCTCCTTGTTCACATTCGAATGACATGGGTAATAATCTAGAGCTTACGCTCACTGATTTAATTTGAATCATAATTACGAATTAGCATCCATATAAAAACTGGCGCACCTATCGTGGTTGTCACAACACCCAAAGGCAACTCACCAGCAGTCATCGAAGTTCGAGCTATCAAATCCGCTAAAACCAACAGAAGCGCACCCGAAATAGCTGAGCAGGGAAGCAAATACTTGTTTTCTGTTCCAAGAGCTAAACGCACTAAATGAGGCACAACAAGGCCCACAAACCCGATGACACCTCCTAATGCTACCGCACAGCCAACAACTACGGAAATAGCCAAAATTAACTTCCACCGAATCCTATGAACATTGACTCCAAGTTGTTTGGCATGAATCTCGCCAAGCATCAACTTATCAAGCACGTTTCCTTGCACACACAACCAAGCAACAAACGGCAATATCACAAATCCGAGGCTAAGTTGACTCCAACTCATCCCCGACACACTGCCCATGAGCCAATACAATAGCTGACGAAGATTCATGTTGTCACTAAAGTAAAATGCCCAAGTAATAGCCGCGCTCGTCAGTATACCCAGAGCAACGCCAACCAATAGTAGCCTTGCTGTTGTCAACCGCATTAACTTTGCCATAGACACGAGTACACTAGTGAAGACCAGTGCTCCTGAAATAGCGGCAAGCATCAGACCTATTGGTGTTGCCCAGAAAGGCAATAAAAACAGTACGACAACCATCATTAAGCTTGCT
This sequence comes from Vibrio sp. A37, assembly GCF_059777565.1. Lineage (NCBI taxonomy): Bacteria > Pseudomonadati > Pseudomonadota > Gammaproteobacteria > Vibrionales > Vibrionaceae > Vibrio > Vibrio sp. A37. The sequence goes on from NZ_JBLNLI010000002.1 coordinate 513,215, forward strand.
CCACCGGATATTCCCAAAACTCCCGGTTCTGCCAAAACGTTGCCTAACAAGACTTGTAATACCGCACCCGATATCGCTAACGAAGCTCCAATAAGTATCGTTGCGACCAACCTAGGCAACCTCAACTCAATAAGAAGAGTCTTATCGATTTGACTTAAGTGATTGAACGGGGAAATAAAAATTTGTCCTACTGAAACATAGGCAATACTTGCCAAAAGCAGTAGAACACACAATATCAATATCGCTCTGCGCCATTGACTGGTTCTGAAACGAATGAGCTGACTATAATCCATCGCGACTTAATTTCTGAATACTAGGGTCTGTTGCCTAAAAATAAGAATGGCTTAACTCTTAAGGTTAAGCCATATCATTGCTAAAAAGCGGACTTCTGCATACGATCGTAGCTGAAAATCAATCGTATACTAATTGATCATCTTCATATCGAGTTTTTACTTTACAGACCATCAAAGCAGCTCTTTGACCAACCTCAACATGTCGATTTGGAAAAACGACCGCTTCCCCTTCATTTTTCGCCATGAGAGGCTTATCTCCATCGTGACCAAAAACTTCGCCATGCTTGAATGAAGTGAAGTTTTCGACATCATCCGAGAATAGAAAATCAAAATCTTCATTTAAGCGAACCACGGTTCTGCTTACACGATAAATAATCGGCTTCTTAGGGTGGTGTTCTGACACGCTGTCGGATATTAAATCACGCAGCGCCAGATCAAAGGCTACCAACTTATTAAGGTCGTTCTCACCAATTTTAGCCACTCTGCCTAATTCTAGCGTAACCGCTTGAGCTGCATAATTTTCTGCACTATACCAGCTAAATGTGCCTGATGGCGCATTCGAAAGCAAAATCGCCTCTACATGACTATTTTCAATAAACTCAACTAATGCCCTGCTTCGCACTGGGTGCCTAGACTTCGGACTGACTGCAAAAGAGTAGTGTTTAGATAATCGTATTGCACAGTGTAAATCCAAGTGCCAGCGCTGATGTTGCTCGGTGTTTTGATAAAACTCTTTCACTAAAGATTTCAACGTTTCAGCGATGACTCTCTCTTTTGTAATTGACGTACGTTGACTAAGAGGAAGCTCTTTCATGTCAAACAAGCGATTTAAATTTTCCTCGACAAAACGCTTGTGAATGTTGGTTGCTTCTGGATGCGCAATGATAAATAGGCAACGCTGCTGAACCTTTTGAAACCCGCTGGAGATATCATTTACGATTTTATCTACTAACTCCATAGGAGCGGTTTCATCACCATGTACACCACATGAAATGACGATATGCTTGGTATTTTCATCCAAAGAGGCTGGAATAACTTCAAGCACACCCTGTTGGTGTAGCTTTAGAGTCACGCCTCCAGCAACACTCTCTTGTTGAGGCAAAATGTCTTGAGAGAGATCGAGAGAATCGAGCAAAAATGATTGTTTAAACAGAGGTTGAGTCATGCGCTACTCCTTTAATGCACCGGTGTATGTTAATAAGTTGACTATACGATTTATACAAAGGAGATCGCAGTTATCACTAATTGATATTTGATACATGTAATCCATACTCGCAAATAAACGCAGCTTGTCAACGACACAACAACTACATCAATGAAATTTTTGTGACGAGATCAGCTTGGATAAGCATTCTAGCATGGAGTCCCGCCAGTTATAACCTTGTTTATTTGAGAAAAATAGTAAACAATCTTATCTTGCATTTACTCAGTATGATTTGCCTATTACCAATATACGTGCTGTTGCTTACATATCATATATTTCCTACGGCAATAGTCTTTAGCGGCCTCTACCTAGAATGTTTTCACACTCCGTTATATCACTAACGATTAACTTCGGTTATGATTTTCTTTCCGAAACTAGAACACTAATAAAACTATGAAAAAAACCTGCATTGTTACTGGTGGAAGCTCCGGTATTGGTCGCGCAATTGTTGAGCTATTCCTGCAAAACAACTACCTAGTATTCAACCTTGATTTAAACGAAAGTGAAGGTGGAAACTATCTGCACTGCGACATCACCAATCATGAAGCTGTGCAAAAGCACATTTATGACATTGCACAAAAACACACTATTGATGTATTGGTTACTTGTGCGGGAATACACTACTCGGCCACAATCGAAAATACGTCAGAGGCAGAGCTACAGCGTATTTTTGATATCAATGTGAAAGGCACCTATTCCGCTGTACAGGCTGTTTTACCTTCAATGAAGAAACAACACTCTGGGTCAATCATTATCTTATCGTCAGAACAAGCCTTGGTCGCAAAACCCAACTCATTTGCTTACAACCTGAGTAAAGTCGCGCTTGCTTCAATGGCGAAAACGACAGCAATTGATTACGCAAAATACAATATTCGCGCGAATGCCCTTTGCCCAGGTACTATCGAAACTCCTCTCTATCATAGGGCAGTTGAGAATTATTGTGCTCGTTCTGGAGCCGATATTAACGAAGAACATAAAAGTGAAGCAGAGCTGCAACCGCTAGGTAGAATTGGTCAGCCAGAAGAAGTGGCTCAATATGCTCTATTCCTTGCTAGCGAGAAAGCCACCTTCATTACTGGTAGCACCCAAGTTATTGATGGCGGATATACAACTCGATAGGCAGCTCGATGTTAAAAATCATAGACCCTCACTTACACTTTTTTGATATCGATAAAGGTGACTATCAGTGGTTAAAACCTAATAATCCGCCAACATGGCCAGACAAGCACAAGATTTGCCGCAACTTTCACGAAAAAGATTTGTGTTTAGGCTCTAATAAAGCGTTAGCTGGCTATGTCCATATCGAAGCAGGTTTTGACAATGATCAGTGGTGGAAAGAGATAGAATGGCTAGAAGAAAATGCAACTCTGCCTTTTCGAGCAATCGCAAGCGCTGATCTAACCCAGCCCCCTTGTCAATTTCAGCAAGATTTAGAAAAGATCGCCGAATATGAATCTGTGGTCGGTATACGGCATATTTTCGACAAACAAGCCTACGAGTTGCTGTCCAATTCACACGTGATCGAAAATCTCAGCTATTTATCAAAGAACGGCCTTTCATTCGATTTGCAGATGTTTTTGACTGACACTGAAGCCGTTAATGCTTTACTCACAAACATCGAACAACTTCCAGAATTAATTGTCATTTTGAATCACGCTGGTTTTCCACCACAGCTGGATGATAAGGACTGGGAGATCTGGAAACAAAACCTAAACGCTCTAGCGAATAACAGTAACCTTGCTGTAAAATGTTCGGGTTGGGAAATGGGGGCCCGTAATTATGATGCAAAATGGGTAAATGCGGTGATAAACGAGTGCGTGTCAGCTTTTGGCGAGCATCGAGTCATGCTAGCGAGCAACTTTCCATTGTGCCTATTCTCAACCAACTACGAGAAATACTGGCAACAGTTTAACGAACTTAGTTTCGATAAAATTAAGGCGTTGTTTCATGACAACGCCTTACACTGGTACAAGTTTTAGCCTTATTTCACCGATACATGTGGTGAACGCTTAACCACTTCATCATTCAACTCGATTCCAATCCCTGGAGTATCTGGGGCTTGGAAGAAGCCATTTTCTGGTTGCGGATCTTGAATGCATAACTCTCTGTTCCAATCTTTAATCGCATAGGTGTGATGCTCATGAATCAAAAAGTTTGGAATCGCAGTCTCCAAATGCAATGACGCCGCTGTCGCCACTGGCCCACCGCATACGTGCGCTTGAACTCGAATATCATAAACATCCGCATAATCGCACACTTTTTTCGCTTCAGTGAAACCACCACACAAACCAACGTCTGGCTGTAATACGTCAATACTTTGATCTTCAAAATACGGCCTTGCATCCCAGCGATGGTAGAGACGTTCACCACCAGCAATAGGCACGTTCACATTATCAGAAACTTTCTTATGAATAGCCGAGTTGAGATAGTTAACTGGCTCTTCATACATCATGCAGCCCACTTCCTCGATAACTTCACCCATCTGGATCGCTGATGCTGCACCCATTAAAGAATGAGATTCAAATATAATATCGACATCTTCTCCAACAGCATCACGAATAGCTCTCAAGCGATTTCCAAATAGACGCATTTGGGGCTGAGTAAACAGCTTAGTTCGGTCAAAAGAAGACTCACCATTATGGTCGTAAACAATCGGATCCACTTTTACCGCATCGTAGCCTTCAGCAACTGCCTTTAGCGCCGCTTCAGCATACTCTTCAGGTTCGATTAGCTTCTTGCACTCTTTATCCCAATCAAACTGCAGTTGGCTCGCATAAGTACGAAGTTTATCGTTTGTCTTACCACCAAGCAGCTGATAGACAGGCAAGCCTAGTGCTTTACCTTTTATATCCCAAAGTGCGGTATCAATCGCACTCATAGCAGAATAAAGTACTGGTCCACCACCTAAGCCCCAAAAGCTCTCACGAAGCATTCGTGACCATAGTTGTTCCGTATTAAAAGGGTCGAAGCCAATCAATACAGCTTCCGCTATTTCTTTCACCATCGCCGCAGCAGCACTATGCCCCCAATCGTATGCTAAGCCAGCTTCGCCAACTCCAGATATGCCTTCATCGGTATGAATGCGTACAAACACTGGATTCCACGGCGGCCTTTTCGGACAGTGAATATCAAAAATTTCTATCTCAGTTATTTTCATTTTGAGGCTAACCTACTTTCTGGTTTTAGTATTAATTTATTATCTTATTGATCAAAATCTGGGTATGCGCGCTTCACTTTTCTCATCATTGCAGGCCAAGCTGTCTGTCCGCCAGTATTACCTGAATGGACAATATTTGCTTGAGCTTTGATTCCATCGACAATTGACTGATCGACCAGTTGAGCTGGCTGGCCTGTTGCTTGAATTTGCAATTGAATTTGGCAGGCGCGTGTAAGGTCGTACATGTGCATAAATGCATCGCCGATAGTCTTACCCATAGTCAAAGCGCCGTGATTTCTTAGCAGCATAAAGTTAGTGTTACCTAAATCATTCTGCAAACGCAGTTTTTCTTCGTGATTGACCGCCAAACCTTCATAATCATGGTAACTCAGTGAAGCTAACGCAAACATTGAATATTGGCTCAAAGGCAAAAGCCCTTCTTTTAAGCTAGCAACTGCAGCAGTATCATTACTGTGAACATGGAGGGCACACTGATCTTCTGGACGAGCTTCATGTACTGCACTGTGAATAGTGAATCCCGCAGGGTTAATAGTAAATGGGCAATCGGGATCAATGACATTCCCATCGATATCTATTTTAACTAGATTTGAGGCAGTGACTTCATCAAACGCCAGCCCAAACGCATTGATTAGTAGTTCTTCTGTACCAGGAATACGAGCTGAAATATGGGTATGGATCAGGTCATCCCAACCGTGCATCACGAATAAACGATAGGCTGCCGCTAACTCAACTCGCGTCTGCCACTCGACATCGGAAACCTTGTCTTTTAAGTTCAATTGTGGAATTTCGTACATGAGATGCATCCTTATAGGTGAACAGTCCAACTACTTTACTAAATTCAATCATGATAAGCAAAGTAGCAGTCTAGAAGTCTAAACTCAATCAAATTAATAATGCGAACATAAAAACATGAAGCATTCATATAAAACTTATCACATAGTAAATATTGAATATCTCAACTATACTATCGTTACTTTGAGCTCAAAGAGTGGCACGAACAATGCAGCAAATCTGCTGTTAATCTAGGAGCAACCAAGAGAAGGAGTTTCTATGTTTGCCAATCAACACGCGAAAAGACAGCGCCCAGGTAAAACTGAAGGTGCTAAAAGACAAAAAAAAGTCCCCTTATCAATGACGTAATGTCAAATTAATTCAAACGTTAACAAGGCTGGCTTCACTACTGTTCTGTTTAGATTTCAGTAGTGAGCCAAGAGCTGTAATACACAACCTAAACAACTTCCCCCTCTCCTATGAAGTTTTACTATGCTATCAATATCACCAAGTCTCATCGTTTAGGGATAGATATGTTTGGAGATAGGCATGAGCGAAAGTGAATGCAACAGAGAGTTTGTTGCAATTTTAGCAGGTGGGTCTGGCCTTGTTGGCACAGAACTACTAAAGGAAATGCTTGAAGATGGCCCTATCACCCATATTTACGCTCTAAGTCGAAGCTCACTGCCATTTACGCACCCTAAATTGGAAATACTGCAAAATCAAAGCCTTCACATAAATAATTGGGATGAAAGCAAACAGCCCCCCAAACTTGGCTTTATCTGTCTAGGTACAACTCGCAAACAAGCTGGCTCTTCAGAAAATCTAGAAAAAATCGATTACGGGTTAGTATGTGAAGTAGCACAAACCATGAAACTACTTGGTGTGACTCACTTGTCCGTTATCTCAAGCTATGGAGCCTCTAGAAACTCTCCTTCACACTATCTACGATGTAAAGGGAAAATGGAGATCGCGCTTACGGGCATTGGTTTTGAAAAGTTACTTATCGTTCGCCCAGGCCCTCTAGTGGGGATGCGTGATACTCCTCGGAAAAACGAATTGATCACTTTAGCTCTGCTAGAGCATTTAAAACCCGTCATGATAGGCCCACTTAGAAAACTTATTCCTATCAGCGCCAAACACGTGGCACGCGCTATGTTATTTGGCCTACTCGATTCAAGTTTAAAAAAACATACCATTTTAACTAGTGCTGATATTTTGACGATACTTAAAAAATATCACTGCCTATAAAGTTACCGATCGACAGCATTGAAGATAGATTAGAAATTTTTGAACTTAGAGAAAAATCGCAACAGTTATGCAGGTAAAGCTAGTATTACTAAATTTTAAACGACTTAAACGAACTCCGCTTTCAGACAAGCTTTTCAACGGAGCCATCCAGTTGTTCACTACTCCCTACCAGTAGAAGCTAATTCAATATTTGATAAACTTAAGATATGGTGGCATTGTACTCAATCACCCAATCTGGATCTCTATAGCCATTTTTATTAAAAATTGGATAGTGGTTATATTGGTCTTTGAGCCAGTGGGTCGTCATATAGTCTATATTTCCAAAGTCGCATTTACCACTGGTGTCTTTAACTATGATTGTGAGTGGTGGTTTGGTCTTGCCTTGACGTGAAATGACTTTGCTACGCTCTATATACTGCTGTTGCATCGATTTTATTAAGTTCTGGTTTATATTCAAATTCAAAACATGGGCTATACCAACTATATGGATCCCTATAGAATAGTTCTCAGAGCTTGAATGACTTAGAAGCCATAATGCTCTTTCAGCCGCCAGCATATTCATTGATCGGTTTCTTACAATAGATCGAAGTTGCGCTGTCTGTTTATTTCGTAGTTTCTTGCTATCCCATATGTCTTCAGACAACATTTCGGCAAGCATCCATGGCTTGGGTTTGAAGCCATTCTTGTCTTTGAACCCTTTTAAATCAATCCCTAGCCACTTCAGGTTATTTAGTAGTTCCATATTCGAAGCAATAAATTCGACAGGTAAATCGAAATTAGACGCAAATTTTAAGGCTGGTTCATCTAATGCGGTTGGAGTGAAAGTTCGCATGTTTTCCACTCCATATGTTGGTATTTCTAGCGCTTGTAAATCTGTTCCTAAAGTACGCCATATTGAAAAATACCGTATCGCCTTTTCTGAAGTTTTTATTTTGTTTCCTGTATTTTGGAATTTGCTTCTTGATTTTGACATAACTAACTGGCGTCTTTTGTTCTCTTGCTGCCAATTAATCATAGTGTTTTGGTTTTTGGAGCTGGTGTTATCACCTATCAGCATTGACTCCACGCCTCTACCTATAATCGAATCTAGTCCATTAACGTATTCATCATTAAAGTTGCCTTGTGGGAAGCTTTCCGGGTTTAGAGATGGGTGAACAAATGATTGCCGGTTTTCTCGTAAATATTTTTTTATTTGGTAGTTTGGGAAGTATGGTTCGGTATATTGAAGCCCTTCTATTAAAGCGACAAGTTTATATGCATAGCGACGATAAAAATAGGAGACAAACCGGATAAGGTGTGTGACAAAAATCAGCCCTTCACTCTTGTCTGGAGCATGATCATAACCAATAATAAGATGGCTATAATCTCTAGCTCTATTAGTAATCGATACTCTTTTACCAATAATCAGGCTTGCTATTCTATCTAGCACTTTCGGACGCTCGAGTTTTAAGCATAATTTGCAGAGGTACTTGCTGTCATGATTTGGAAAATATCCTATCGTTTTTCTAAAAGTTCCTAACTTATTAATAGGTGTACATATAACGCATAGTCTTTGGTTTTTAGGCACTTATCTACCCCTTGAAATTAGTTTAAAAAGAATGTGATTCTAGTTTCACATAAGAATAAACTAAACGAATTAAGTCATTCCAAGCAGTCATGCTTATTTGTACCCACGTACTGTTCCACAGCGATTACCTGTATGGTATCGGCAAACTAATACATTACGCTTTATTGTTATTCAGACTGCTACCATCATTTTTTATGCTATTTTAGTTATATATTATTCCTATAACTTATTTATATACGCGTCATAATTTCGATATGTTGGCATACAAATTGTAATAAAGGCATTGAATATTATAAGGAAATAATCCATGTCCCTAAGTTTCTTTGCGGCAATTGCCGTTTTCTTATGTATCTTAGCGTTCCTATTTCAAAGACAACGTCAAAATAACTCTCTATCTCGACTCGTACTATTTGGCTTAGTACTTGGCAGCGTGTTTGGTTTAGGCTTGCAATTTGCTTTCGGAGAAGGCAACCCTCAGATTCAGCAAACACTTGAGTGGATAAATATAGTCGGCAGTGGCTATGTTGGCTTGCTCAAGATGATTATTATGCCACTCGTTTTGGTCTCAATGATTTCAGCCGTTTTGAAGCTCGATAAAGGCGGCTCTCTGGGCAAAATATCAGGCTTAACGATTTTTGCGTTGCTTTTTACCACCGCAATCGCAGCCTTGATTGGCGTTATCGTAACTCATTTGTTTGGATTGTCTGCTGCAGGGTTGACCGAAGGTGCGCGTGAAGCTGCACGTGCCACGATTCTGGAAAACCGCCTACAAAGCGTTCATGACTTAACGATACCGCAAATGTTGATAAGCTTTATTCCAACAAATCCTTTCGCTGACCTAACTGGCGCACGCTCAACTTCGATTATTGCTATTGTTATTTTTGGCGTGCTGGCCGGTATCGCTGCTAGAAAAGTGACACATGAAAACAGCGAGTTGGAAGCTCCAATAAAATCTATCGTCGATGCTTCGCAAGCCATCGTTATGCGTCTGGTTAAAATGATCATGGCTTTAACGCCATATGGTATTGCAGCACTTATGACAAAAGTCGTGGCGACATCCAGCGCGTCAGACATTCTTAATCTACTGGGCTTCATTGTCGCTTCTTATACCGCCATTGTTCTCATGTTTTTTGTTCACGGTTTGCTGTTATCTTTTGTTGGAGTTAGCCCAAAACAGTACTTCAAGAAAATCTGGCCAGTCCTTACATTTGCGTTCACTTCACGCAGTTCTGCGGCAACCATTCCACTTAATGTAGAGACTCAAATCAACAAGCTCAATGTACCGCCAGCGATCGCTAACCTATCTGCATCATTTGGTGCCACAATTGGTCAAAATGGATGCGCAGGCATATACCCTGCAATGCTAGCAGTCATGGTTGCGCCAACTGTTGGTATCAACCCAATGGACACGCATTTCATTTTGTCACTGATCGCTATCGTTACAATTAGCTCATTTGGCATTGCTGGTGTAGGAGGTGGTGCAACATTCGCTGCATTGATTGTTCTTCCGGCAATGGGGCTACCAGTAACCATCGCTGCGTTATTGATATCGATCGAGCCCCTTATTGATATGGCTCGCACTGCTCTGAATGTTTCTGGTGCTATGACTGCAGGTACCATCACCAGCCGGCTACTAAAACAAGAAGACATCAACCCAGAAGGAGAAGCCACCACGCAACAAGCTCAAGCCTAACGCGTCGTGAATTTCTTGCAATATCAAAGCTATTTGATAGATACTTGCATTAATAAAAGACGAGCCCTTCCTCCGAAGCGTTCGTCTATTCCTTTTACAAGATATGAACCAAATGACTAGCAACGCACAGCCAACTTTTTTCTTCTTTGATTATGAAACATGGGGTACTAACCCAGCAAAAGACAGACCTAGCCAGTTTGCCGGAGTACGAACTGACGAGAACTTTAATATTATTGGTGAGCCGCTAGTCATCTACTGCCAATTGCCACAAGACTACCTCCCTTCGCCGGAAGCAGCATTGATAACTCGGATTACACCTCAGCAAGCTCAGACGAAAGGTCTGTCTGAGCCAGAATTCATTGAGAAAATCCACAACGAACTATCAAAACCCAATACCACCAGCCTCGGTTATAATAGTATTCGCTTCGATGATGAAGTCACTCGTTACACCTGCTACCGCAACTTCATCGATCCATATGCTTGGAGTTGGCAAAATGGAAACTCCCGCTGGGATCTTCTCGATGTAATGAGAGCTTGTCATGCCTTGAGACCTGACGGAATTAACTGGCCAGAAAATGAAGAAGGCTTTACTAGTTTTAAACTCGAAGACCTGTCGGTTGCAAATGGTATTGAGCACTCAAACGCCCATGATGCTATGGCTGACGTTATCGCTACAATTGAGCTAGCGAAAAAGTTAAAAGCCGCTCAACCTAAGTTATTCAATTACTTCCTGCAAATGCGCCACAAAACGAAACTTAATGAGCTGATTGACGTAGTGAATATTACGCCACTCATGCACGTATCCGGCATGCTTGGTAGAGAATGCCAATACACTTCTTGGGTCGCTCCTATCATTTGGCACCCTACAAATAAAAATGCTGTTGCCGTTGTGGACCTCGCAAAAGATATATCCCCTTTGCTCAACCTTACTTCTGACGAGCTCAAACAGAGGTTGTATACAAAACGAGAAGAGCTATCTGAAAACGAAGTGCCAGTCCCAGTTAAACTCGTTCATCTCAACAAGTGTCCAATTTTAGCCCCAGCTAAAACGCTAACTGCAGAAAATGCTGAAGCTATCAACATCGATCGAGAACGCTGTTTAGAGAATTTGGCTATCATTCGTCAACATCCCGAAATTAGAGAAAAATTGACCGAGCTATTTTCACAGGAAAGGCAATTTGAAAAGTCTGACGATGTTGATACTAAACTGTATGACGGATTCTTTTCTCCAGCAGACAAAGCTTCGATGGAGGTGATACGAAGTACCGAGCCCAACAATCTTGCTGCTCTTGATATCTCGTTTAAAGATAATCGTATTGCTCCATTGCTTTTTAATTATCGTGCTCGTCATTTTAGCTGGAGCTTGAATATAGAAGAACAAACTAAATGGGCCAGCCATTGCAGGGACTATTTTGAAAGTCATCTACCAGATTATATGGTTAACTTAGAAAACCTTGTGCATGATCATGAACAGGATCAAGCAAAAATGGCAATTTTAAAATCAGTGTATCAATACGTCGAACAGCTGACATCATAAAAACTTTGTTATATAAAACACCGGCTCTCAACGTTTATAATTCACCTGTAGAGTTGGTGCCAATACAAAGTTGGCTGTTTGAACAAAGCGGTTTATATGTTTTTAAATATTCTTCAGTACTTAATCTCTTTCATACTGATCTTTATCTGCCTATTCATTGGCAAAGGAATACAATCCTTTATGGGCGTCTCCGTACCCGGCAGCATCTTTGGTATGTTGATATTGTTTGCGCTTTTGGCAACAAATGTTGTTCCAGTGAAATGGGTCAAGCCTGGCGCGAGCCTATTTATTCGTTATATGGTCTTTTTATTCGTACCTATCAGCGTTGGTCTAATGCAGCACTTCGATGTATTAATAGATAGCGCTCTACCAATTTTAGCCAGCACGCTCGGTGGCACATTTATAGTATTGGTGACCTTAAGCGTTACCCTTGATCGATTGCTGAAAAAAGAGGCAAAGTGATGTGGTTTGTATTAACTGTCGCGCTGTATGTTGTTGCTAAGTGGATCAGTAATAAAGCTCACTCTCCCTTTTTGAACCCGTTATTGCTTAGCGTTGCAGCTATCATCGGTATACTGATATTTTTTAATATTCCATTTGAACGCTACTATTCTCAGAATGAATTTGTCACCTTTTTACTCCAGCCTGCTGTTGTCGCACTGGCTTACCCACTTTATGAGCAGCTTCCTCAAATTAGGAGAAACTGGAAAGTCATACTGCTGACTTGTACCATAGGCAGCGCTATGTCAATGTTATCTGCGACCGTATTAGCGGCATACTTTCAAGCAAATTCGACGCTTTTAGCCAGTGTTGTTGCCAAATCGGTGACCACCCCTATCGCTATGGTAATTTCAAGCCATTTAGGTGGAGAGCCGGCCATCACAGCAATTTTAGTGCTTATTGTCGGCCTGTTCGGCTCCATCATCGCTTACCCTGTATACTCAATTCTAAACGTTACTCACCCTATTGCTCGGGGCCTAACCATGGGGACAGTGTCACACGCTCTTGGTACTGCGACTGCTGCAGAGAAAACAGAAAATGACGCAGCATATAGCTCTCTGGCACTGGTTATATGTGGGATTATCACTTCTATATTAGCCCCGGTATTTTTTTCATTTTCAGTGTGGTTAAGCCACTATTTCTAAAAACTTCAGGAGTAACCCTGAAATGTGTGACATCACTTGTAAATTGCAATATTTAACTTTTTTGCATAATTTTTAGTGATTTTTATCACACTTTATTTTATATAAGCACATAAAATAAAGCTTCGTATACGTCACAGGATTTGAAATGAATAATCGACTTCAAGAAGCACTCAAAAAAGTGCCGCAGTCTATCGCAAAGTATTTGTCACCCATCATTCTTAACGAGAGTTTCTCCGGAACACTTTCTAAACAGCAATTCAATGAAATGCTGTCGTTATCCCAATTGTCAGATGAAGAATTACGATTGGCTTTGCTTCCCTTAGCAGCAGCGTACTCTTATTCTCCAATCTCTAATTTTCATGTTGGAGCAATCGTGCGAGGCTTATCAGAAACCCTTTACTTTGGTGCTAACATTGAGTTTTTGGGCACTCAGTTAAGTCAATCAATTCACGCTGAGCAATGTGCGATTAGCCACGCTTGGATGAAAGGTGAAGATGGAATACTTAATGTAACGGTCAACTACAGCCCTTGTGGTCACTGTCGGCAATTCATGCGTGAGCTGACAACATCAACCAAACTAAAAGTACAACTGCCAGAAAGAGACGAAATGTTACTGGAGGAATATTTGCCAGATTCATTCGGACCAGAAGATCTTGGGGTAACTATCGGCCTTATGGGGGATAAAGATCATGGTAAACAAATACCTGACAACGACGATTTGCTTGTATCTCAAGCTTTAGCTGCTCTCAATAAAAGCCATTCCCCATACAGCGGTAACCTAAGCGGCGTGGCTTTAAAGCTGAACGACGGAAATATATACAAAGGTTCGTACGCAGAGAACGCGGCTTTTAACCCTAGCCTTCCACCGCTTCAAGTCGCACTAATTCAAGTTCTAATGGATGGACGCAGTTTTAAAGACATTCGGTCCGCTGCCTTAATAGAAATGACCGAAGCAAGTTCAAGTCATTTAGCGGATACACAAGCGACATTAGATGCTCTGAACCCAGACGTTCCGGTTTCATATATTTCGATCTAAATTAGAGCGTACTGGCCTTTTGCGATGGTTTTTCGTCTTGCTTTCTATTATTTGTAGTAAGGCGAAATATCAACTTCTAACGCTGAAGGTGCAATAGCACGTTCTATAGATGCTTCATGCTTGCTAGTGTCGACGTAATTTACATCGATAAAGTGTTTATATTTACGAGAGTACACGCATTTGACTTGTGGCTCTAACGGATTAGTATCATTGCGATCCCATACAATACCTACCCTACCGTCGGACAACTCCACAACCGATCCTACCGGGTAAATACCGATACAATTAATAAACTTATACACCAAGTCTTTATCAAGTTGATGAGGACTCATATCCAACATAATTTTAAAAGCTTCAGCAGAGCTTACCCCTTTTTTGTAACACCTATCGGCGGTCAGGGCATCGTATATATCAACGATAGTACTCATTCGACTATGGAGTGGAATTTGACCACCGGAGAGTGCGTCAGGGTATCCCGAACCATCCAGTTTTTCATGATGCATTAGACAAATATCTCGGGCTACTTGGCTAAAGCCTTCCACTTTGGCCAAGATCTCTTTGGCATAAATCTGATGCATTTTCATCTGCTCAAATTCTTCTGCAGTAAGCTTGCCCGTCTTGTTTAATACTTTGTCATCTACCCTTATCTTGCCAATGTCATGAATGATTCCGCCAATAGCTAGCTGTTTAAGCATTGCTTTGTCCATCTGCAGGTGCTTACCAAAACTAACGAGCAAACAGGACACATTCACAGAGTGTTCTAATAAATAGCTGTCTTTATTTCTCAGTGCTGTTACACAACGAATAGCATCCGTATCAACTAACGCCAGATCGACAATGTTATCTGCCCACGCACTGGCGTCTTCTGCTAACGTAGTTCGTCTTTGAAACGTATTGGTTAGAAGCTTATGAGCAAGATCTCTTGCGTGATCAACTAAGACTTTTGCTTTCTTTTGTTGGGCGTCTCTAGAGGCAAGTTTACGTTTTTCTCGAATTTCTTGAAGTGATTGACGTTCAATGGGATCAACGAGTTGAATTGGTCGAACATCAATTTCACACTTTGCGCATGAAAGTTTTTTGTCAACCCAAGCGAATTTTATACCGTTATCCATTAGCTTTTTAATGGAAGTTGGACAATGTACTCTGCCAGCATTAGCGAGAGTGATATTTTCATTCTCTTCAATTGCTGTAACAAACATCCCTACACTTAATTGTTCTATAGATATCCTTATCGATTTTGCTAATTCAAAATCAACACGCATCTAATGTCTGCTCCTATCCCATGACATCTTGTACTTTTTACATTAATGAGAAATATAATTCAACTTTTATTGATAAAAATATTAAATATAATGTGATATGGCCAACCGCGTTATGAACGCAAGTTGATATTTGTATACCCACTCAATACAATTTTTATTAAGATAATTCGGTAGCACTGACTTAACTTAAACCAAACTCCCTTAGGCCGGCTTAATTCTTTATTTTCTAATAAAATAAGGAATTTACAATGTAAAGCTGATATAGACCACTAAAAAGCAAACGTTTGCTTTTTCTCTATCTTCAAGTATTATTTAGCACCTAACCATTATCCATATTAGGTACAAGGTTTTATATGTTTGGTACCGCTACGACTTCAAGTGCAACTCGTGTTTTATTATTAGGCTCTGGAGAGCTAGGAAAAGAGGTCGCAATCGAGTGCCAAAGGCTCGGACTCGAGGTTATCGCGTGTGATAGGTATCCAAGTGCCCCTGCTATGCAGGTTGCGCATCGCTCTCATGTATTCAACATGCTAGATGACCATCAACTCCGTAACGTTATCGAGCAGGAAAAGCCAGATTTTATCGTGCCTGAAATCGAAGCTATTGCAACCGATGTATTGGTCGATTTAGAGAAGCAAGGCTTAAATGTTGTACCATCAGCAAAAGCTGTAAAACTGACCATGGATCGCGAAGGTATACGCAAACTCGCCGCAGAGGAGCTAGGGCTTCATACCTCCCCTTACCGATTCGCCGACAGTTATCAAAGCTTCGCGGAAGCCGTTGAAGGTGTTGGTTTACCTTGTGTTTGCAAACCAGTAATGAGCTCTTCTGGTAAAGGTCAAAGTGTCATTAGGACACCTGCAGAAATCAGAGCTGCGTGGGAATACTCTCAGCGAGGGGGCCGAGGTACTGCCGGAAAAGTCATCGTTGAAGGATTCATCGATTTCGATTATGAGATTACTCTACTGACGGCCCGTTCAGTAAATGGCGTACATTTTTGCGCTCCTATCGGTCATAGGCAAGAAGATGGTGACTATCGCGAATCTTGGCAGCCACAAAGTATGTCAGAAAAAGCTCTAAATAAAGCCCATCATGCAGCAAAACTCATTGTCGATGCGTTAGGCGGCTACGGTATCTTTGGCGTCGAGTTGTTTATTAATGGCGATGATGTGATATTCAATGAAGTGTCTCCACGCCCACACGATACAGGCTTAGTTACCCTCATTTCTCAAGATATGTCTGAGTTTGCTATTCACGTTCGAGCGTTCACTGGCTTACCAATTGGAGCCATTAATCAGTTGGGTAGCTCCGCTTCAGCTGTCATTCTTGGAAATGGCCAGTCGAAAAACATTCGCTACCAGGGGCTAAACCATGTTTTGGAAAATCCTGTTTGCCAGCTACGCTTATTTGGAAAGCCAGATATTGATGGTCAGCGCCGACTTGGTGTTGTGCTGGCGAGAAAAAACTCTATCGAGTTAGCGATAGAAACTGCTGTTAAATCTGCTAGCAAAATAGATATTCTATATTAAACTGCTATTCCCCAAGCGAAGCAAAGCGCTTGGGGTAGAAAGCTAGCTTTCAATTAGCCAAGCTTCCTCAGCAAATCGGCTTAATCCCTTTTGCTTGACTTTAGGGTGGCTTTCATCAGCATCATCTCGATACAAATGCGTAACTTTTAGTCCTTCAAATAGTTTTTCTACTTCTGCTTGAGGCACACTAAATGGAGGGCCTGACATCTCTGACTGACTATAGTCTAATGTCACCAGCAAAATTCTACCTTCTGGCTTCAATAGAGAAAGGAGCCTAACTACATATTCTTTTCTCATTTCTTCAGGTAATGCAATCAGAGCAGCGCGATCGTAAACAATATCCACTTTCTCTATTGGTGCGGTAAAGTAGTCTCCAGTATAAATAGAAAGTTCGTCGAACTGGTAAAGCTCATGTTGACCACTAACAGGAATTACTGTTGGCGTGTAAAAGTGCTCTGCGAAAAATGAACGAACTGCCACCTGACTAAGTTCGACGCCCTGTACTGAATCATGACGAGAAGCCAACCACACCAAATCTTCAGTTTTACCGCAAAGTGGAACAAATACTTTATCACCTCTAGCTGGAGACGTTTTCTCCCAGTGGTTAATTAGAATAGGGTTGACTTCATTGAGGTGAAAACCAATCTGATTTGACGCCCACTTGTTGTGCCAAAATTCTGGATCTTTCATTATTAAAGGCCTTTTAGACTTATTGTGATTGTTGTTACGTAGCCGGATGGACTTCGTGGCATAACTATACTTTTTAATTGCTTAGATTACACGAACTGAGAGCGTGGTTACAGATTGTTACAGCCTTCTTATGAAGCTAAAGATTTTGTTCATTTTCCATTAATCTCTCCATCAATATACTTTCAAATGTAGATTAAGGAAGCAGGCGCAAAGACAAGTTCGAAGTTGTGATAGCTCGCATACTTTTAAAGTATTTGCTTTGCTCATGGTTGAATTCCACTTCTTAACGCCCAATTTCATATTTGTTAACTCTTGATTTGTTTGTGCTGAAAACCTTTATAACTTTTTGTTGTCACATTTTTATTCAACACAGCGAATTTGAGGAGAGTGAATGAGTTTTATTTTCCGTACTACAGCAATCATGTTGCTGTTGCTGAGCCGAACGTCTGCGTTTGCTGCGCCTCCGACTCCTTCAGGGAGTGAACAATCTAGACTGTCAAACCAGCAACAAAATGAAGTTTGCTCCAAACGTTTCAAGCATTGTTTAAGCGGCCTTTATGGCATATCCAGTACCGAACAAGCTTCGGTGATTCAACCTTACAATGATTTTGACCTCTTATACAGCCACGCAACTAATGCCCAAAAAGAACTGGAAATACTTTGTGCAAGTGCCGCCCTACTCACAGGAACTGACGCTATATTTTCAGGCACAAAATCGAAACAACGCGCGCTAAACAAAATAAATCATGAATTAGGTGGCAACGTCGAAAAAATTACCGACTTGGCGAGAGCAACAATTGTTGCGAATGATGTCTCTAGCCTAGTTGAAGTATATGAAGCCCTGAGCCGAGAAACGACGGTCGTTAGAGTAAAAAACAGATTTAAATCCCCTAGAGAATCTGGGTACCGAGACTTAAACTTGCTTGTTCAATTACCTCAATCAGGGTTGATTGCTGAAGTTCAGTTACACCTTCAGGCAATAGCGGATGTAAAAAGTGGGCGTGAGCATGACCTATATGAAGAGATTCAACTTATAGAACGCAGTGCTGCGGAACAAAACCGAGCACTTACAGAATTAGAAACAGCGAAAATTGAAAACATTAGGCAGGTATCGAAGGAGCTATATCAAAAGGCATGGCAGCCTTACATCACTACACACCTTCAAGCAGCATAGTCTGAGCGCTACTCATTGAAGTGTAGCGCACAACCTTAAAACACGGTGGTGAAAGCTTTCACCGCCGAATTTTACCTTTATAAAACTCTAACTTGCCTTAATATTTTCAACTCGAGCTTTTAACTTCTGGCCTGGACGGAAGGTTACCACCCTACGAGCGGTAATTGGAATGTCTTCACCGGTTTTCGGGTTTCGACCAGGTCGTTCATTTTTATCGCGAAGATCAAAGTTGCCAAAACCTGACAGTTTTACCTGTTCGCCACTTTCGAGTGCTTTGCGAATTTCTTCAAAGAACACTTCAACCGTTTCCTTGGCATCCCGTTTACTGTATCCAAGTTTTTCAAACAGGTTCTCAGCCAAATCGGCCTTTGTGAGCGCCATAAAACTTTCCTCAAAACTGTGTTAAACATTGCTGCCTAAAAGGCTGCGCCATAGCATTTCGCCTAGCCAATCAACAACATATAGGCTTTACCTTGAAAAGTGTAAGTCAAGCTTATGATTTTCGCCAACTTTTTTCTTTATCAATTACTGATTTGCAAGGTAAATCAATGAGATATAATTTAATCAAAATTAGATATTATTCTAATAAATCACTAGCACGTTAAATAATTACAGTACATTACACTATTAACAAATTAAACATTAGCATATCGAACTATGAATGAAGGTTTCGTAAGATTTTGTCAATTTTTATAATTATAAAAATCATACACTTAAATTAAACAATTAATTCACATAATTTATATGCAAACTCTAGCATTACACACTACACTTCTCGGATTGTCTTGTAAGAAGTGCATAAATTAATTTCCGTGTATTCAAAATACTAATGGCATAGAAAAGCCCTATCATATAATTAGATAGGGCTTAAACTTGCTATAGTTTTCTATTAGTCGCGTAGCATTGCACCAAATTGTTCCGACGCTGCAGCAACAATTGAATCAACACTATTACTGATGTCTGCATCTTCTAAAGTGCGCTCTACCGACTGTAATGTCAGTGCGATCGCTAAGCTCTTCTTGCCTTCTTCAATGCCTTTACCAACGTACACATCGAAAAGCTTCGCATCAACAAGTAGTTCGCCACCACTTGCAAGACAAGCATCAACGATATCCGAAGAGTTAACTTTCTCATCAACAACTAGTGCAATATCGCGTCGATTGGCAGGAAATTTAGATACTTTAACTGCTTCCGGAATCACACGTGTATTAATGGAATTCCACTCGATCTCGAATACGATAGTACGACCATTCAGACCAAGTTTACGCTCTAGTTCTGGGTGTACTGTACCAATCACACCGATTTCTTTTCCATCCGCGGTAATAATTGCAGATTGACCAGGGTGAAGCGCTTGGTTTTTAGAGCTTGCGTCGCCTAGCGGCTTAAAGCCAAACGCGATTTCATTAGAAGTCAGTTCTAGTACTGCTTCTAAATCACCTTTAAGGTCAAAGAAGTCAACAGTATTGGTAGCAATATCCCAATGCTCTTCGTTTCTAGCGCCAGCAATAACACCAGCAAGCATTGGCTCTTGGCGCATACCATTTTCGGCAGACTTAGAAGGAATAAAGCGAAGACCAAATTCAAACAACCTAACTCGTGGTTGCTGACGTTTTTGGTTATGAACAACTGTATTCAATAGGCCTTGAATCAAGCCTAGACGCATTGCAGACATATCCGCCGAAATTGGGTTCGGTAGCACGAGTGGCTCTACATCAGCAACAATCAGCTTTTGCTGCTCTGGCTCGACAAAGCTGTAGGTAATTGCTTCATGATAGCCACGATCAACCAAAAGATTACGAACGCGCTTAAGCGGTAAGCTTTCTTCTTTGTGGTCATTCATTTTTAATGCAGCAAGTGGAGACTGATTTGGAATATTGTTGTAACCGTAAATACGGCCCACTTCTTCAATCAAATCTTCTTCAATTGCAATATCAAAGCGCCAAGTCGGTGCAACTGCACTCCAACCTGCATCCGCTGTCTCAACAGACAGACCTAAACGCTCTAGGATTTCTACTACGTCACTATCAGCAATGTGATGGCCAAGCAGCTTATCTAAAGCGCCACGACGAAGTAACACTGAATTTGCTTTTGGTAAATCTGCTTCAGACTCAGCAACAATCACTGGTGCAACTTCACCACCACAGATCTCAACAAGTAGCTGAGTTGCACGCTCCATCGCGTTTGTTTGCAGTGCATAGTCTACGCCGCGTTCAAAACGCATTGATGATTCAGTGTGTAAGCCGTAGCTGCGCGCTCGTCCACGAATATGATCTGGCGAGAAGAAAGCACACTCTAACAATACATCTTTAGTTTCAGTGCTCACACCAGAACCTTCACCACCAAAGATACCAGCAATTGCCAGTGCTTGATTGTGGTCTGCAACAACTAACGTGTCACTGTTTAGTTCTGCTTCGTTGCCATCTAGAAGAGTTAGTTTTTCGCCCTGCTCTGCCATACGTACCACAATGCCACCTTCGACCTTGTTCAAGTCGAATGCGTGCATTGGTTGGCCTTGCTCAAGCAATACATAGTTAGTGATGTCAACAACAGGATCGATAGAACGAATCCCACAACGGCGCAGTTTCTCTTGCATCCAAAGCGGAGTTTCAGCTTGAACATTTACGTTCTTAACAACACGGCCTAGATATCTTGGGCACGCATCAGTCGCTTTGATTTCTATTGAAACAGTATCGTCAATTGCAGGTGCAACCGGTGTGACTTCTGGCTCAGTTACATCGGCTCGGTTAAGTACACCAACTTCTCTCGCCAAACCACGAATGCTAAAGCAATCGGCACGGTTCGCAGTTAAGTCAACATCAACTGTCACATCGTCAAGCTCAAGAAGTTTACGGAAATCAGTACCAATAACTGCATCAGCAGACAACTCTAAAATACCGTCAGACTCTACGTCGATACCTAGTTCAGTAAATGAGCAAAGCATACCGTGAGATGGTTGGCCGCGTAGTTTCGCTTTCTTGATTTTGAAATCGCCAGGTAGAACAGCGCCTACCGTTGCTACTGCAACTTTTAAACCTTGACGACAGTTTGGCGCGCCACAAACGATATCAAGAAGTTCCTCTTCACCGACATCAACTTTAGTTACGCGTAGTTTGTCTGCATCTGGGTGTTGAGCACATTCAACAACCTGACCTACTTTAACGCCAGTGAAAGAGCCAGCAACAGGTAAAACGTCGTCTACCTCTAGGCCAGCCATTGTAATTTGGTGAGTAAGCTCGTCAGTTGTAACCGATGGGTTAACCCACTCACGAAGCCATGATTCGCTGAATTTCATAGTGATTAAACCTCTGGATTACTTGAACTGTTTTAAGAAACGTAGGTCATTCTCGAAGAATGCACGTAGATCGTTAACGCCGTAACGTAACATGGTCAAGCGCTCTACACCCATACCGAATGCAAAACCAGAGTATTTTTCTGCATCAATACCGACAGCTTTTAGTACGTTTGGATGAACCATTCCGCATCCTAGAACCTCTAGCCATTTGCCGTTTTTACCTTTTACATCCACTTCTGCTGAAGGTTCAGTAAACGGGAAGTAAGATGGACGGAAACGCACTTCTACCTCTTCTTCGAAGAAGTTGCATAGGAAATCATGCAAAATGCCCTTTAGTTGAGCGAAGTTTACATTTTCGTCTACCAACATACCTTCAACTTGGTGGAACATTGGCGTATGAGTTTGATCGTAGTCGTTACGATATACACGGCCAGGTGCGATAAAGCGGAATGGCGGTTTACCATTTTCCATCGTACGAATCTGTACACCAGAAGTATGAGTACGTAACATCAAGTCAGGATTAAAGAAGAAAGTATCATGATCAGTACGCGCTGGATGGTCTTCTGCAATGTTCAATGCGTCAAAGTTGTGGAAGGCATCTTCAATCTCAGGACCAGACTCAACATTAAAGCCAAGCTCACCAAAAAACTGTTCAATGCGCTCAACAGTGCGAGTTACTGGGTGTAGACCACCATTTTCCATACGACGACCAGGTAATGTTACGTCGATGGTTTCTTCAGCAAGCTTCGCTTCTAACTCGGCACGTTGAAGAGCATCTTTACGTGCAGCAATCGCTTGTTGGACTGCGCCTTTCGCTTTATTGATCTCTTGACCAGCACTACGACGCTCTTCTGGTGGTAACTTTCCAAGGCTCTGAAGCTGAGCAGTAAGCTCACCTTTTTTACCTAGATACTGAACACGCACTTCATCAAGTGCGACAAGCGAGTCAGCAGCGTCAATTGCAGCGCCCGCGTTAGCAATAATCTCTTCTAGATGTTGCATTATTTCCTCATCTACCTGTCGGCAGTATTCGTAGGGTTTACCTACGTAATTTTTGGCTACATTAAATAGCTGTACATAGTAGCGAAACACCGTCGCAAAGCCAAATGGAAATCAGTGTTAACAAACGATTATCTGTGCTTAGAGCCTGCTAGTTGAGCCACTTCTTTATAAAACCTTTCGCTAACTAAACAAATTTCTATTACATTTGTATTTTTAATCAAGCCTACAAATTCTACATGTCAGTTATTTACAAAGAAATTAGTGAGAAATACGACCAAGAAGTAAGCGAAATTATTTTGAAGGTCGGGGAAGAGTTTGGTGCCGTAGGTGAAGGGTTTGGCCCTGGCGATCAAGAAGTACTCAACATGAGTCGCTACTATACGGATGATAATGACAGCTTATATCTCATTGCTATACACAATAGTCAAGTTGTTGGTGGTTGCGGCGTAGCACCGTTCAATAAAGAGAAAAAAATATGCGAGCTGAAAAAGCTTTTCCTTTTGCCGGCTGCCCGAGGGCTTGGTATTGGTAAAACACTGACTATAAAGTGCTTGGACTATGCAAAGTCGAAAGGATATAAGCAGAGCTACCTAGACACCTTATCAAATATGGGAAGTGCAATTTCTCTTTACGAAGCGCTAGGGTTTGAGCATTTAGGTGAGCCGATAGAAGGAACAATTCACAATAAGTGTGATGTTTGGATGCTCAAAGATATTTAGAATCAAAGCGCTCCAGAATCAACTGGAGCGTATAGAAAATCGAACTCTATTTCGAATCGAATCTATTGAGTACCACCGCTCGTATCTCAATGACCAATAAAACTACAGCCCAAACCATAACCCAATGGTACTGCCAATTCTCATCAGGATAAAAAAGAGAATTCGCTGAATAGACACCAACGAATGCTAGAATGAGAGTAAATACATTTTTTGCAAAGCTATTTAGACGAAACTTAAAAAATTGATGAACCTCGTTGACTTCTTCAATATGGTTCTTGCTAGTGTCTTTCCTTTTCGTCGTCAACATTTCCACATTGATATTAAACGCACTCGCTAACGCTTTTTTTGTCTCTAAGCTTGCTTGACCCAACTTTTCGACTCGTTGAACTGTTCTAACGTTAACTGAACAAATTTCAGCAAGCTGCTCTTGAGTCCACGCTTGCTTCAAGCGATAGGTTTTCACGTTTTCTGCCAAGACTCGCGATTGTTTTTTTTCAATACTCATCTTTATATCAGCCAACCGAAACTAAAAATATATAAAATCAAAGCCACTATTTTCGATCTTAACCTCTTTAAACATCTCGTATCTTATTGAAATATAATAACTGTCATTCCATTGTCGGTTTAGTATCACCCTTATGACATGGTACCCAAAGATTATCAATTATAGATTTCGCTGTGTTTCCACAAACTCATTAGGCAATTTCATGATTCACATTCCAACCGAGCTGCTTATTGCGGTCCCAGTAGTAATCTACTTAGCGTTCATGTACCTAAAGCCCCGAAAGGTTAACATAAGGCGTTTGCTTCTTGTACCTATAGTCGTTCTGTACTTCGCTTTAACGACTGTACCGTTATCTGCTTTAGCATCTTTAGTGTTGTTCACTTGTCTATTTATTCTAGGCATTAGTGTGGGGTATTTGCATGTGCGGAATAAAGACGTAAAGATTAATAGGGCAAAATTTTCGATGACGATACCACGTGAGCCGGAAATGGCACTTTACGTCATCACCATCGTACTATTTAAAACATTCATCGGCTATTCACTAGGTCTTCACCTTCCTTTTGCCCACACTCTATTTTTCCATACAATAGTATGGGTTGTTACTGGCTTTCTCGCAGGGTATTGCTGCGGACGACATGGCTATTATGCATACATCCTAATCTGGTCAAAAACGGGAACAAGCCATTCCAGTTCTTCCGCTCAAATATCGAAAGAGTAAGTACTTTCACATGCTTCGAAAACTCAGTTCTAACATCGGATTACAATTTTATTGAGGCGAAATCTTAGTCTAGAAACCATACTGTAGAAGGATAAGTTATAAAACAAGGACCTGTTCATGTATAAATGTTTACTGGCCTTACTGGCCAGTTCGCTTTCTTTTACTGCAAGTGCAGACCACTACTTCGCCAAGAAAGTTGCTTCGGGCTTTGCCGTGCCTTGGGGAATTACTTTCGTTACACCTACTCAGATGCTCGTATCAGAGAGAAATGGCGACATTCGCTTACTCGATATTACAACAGGAAAACACAAACTCGCAGCTAATGCGCCCAGTGATACATTTGCTGGTGGTCAAGGGGGACTGATGGATATTGCCAAGTCACCTTTCGATCCAAATAGTGTTTATGTCACTTATAGCAAAACAACCCCAAAGGGTGCAGCAACAACCCTCGCTATGGCGTCTCTTGAAAAAGGCAAGCTTAAAGGCTGGCAGGATTTGTTAGTTACCGACTCTTATTCAGATTCAGGACGACACTTTGGTAGCCGTATTGCGTTTTCAAGCCAACACATATTCTTAACAGTCGGAGACCGTGGGGAACGCAGTAATGGGCAAAATACCCAAAACCACTCAGGCACTATCTTGCGCCTAACTCCTAAAGGTGCCGCAGCTAAAGATAATCCTTCTAACGTTAATCCAGAACTCACTGACGAAATCTGGAGTTTTGGCCACCGGAACCCTCAAGGAATATTTTTCGATTTACCTAGCAATAATCTTTGGGCCATTGAACATGGACCTAGAGGTGGAGATGAAATTAATCTAATCAAAGCTGGCGGTAACTATGGCTGGCCTATCGTGTCCTATGGACAAGAATATTGGGGACCAATAGATGTGGGGCAAGCCAACGAAATGGACGGTATAGAGTCGCCTGCTAAAGTTTATGTACCTTCTATCGCTCCTAGCAGCCTAGTTCTGTATCGAGGCAACAAGTATCCGGAACTAAAAAATAAGCTGCTCGCTGGCTCACTTAAGCTGCAACACATTAATGTCGTCAGCCTCAACAGTGAAAACAAAGCAAATCATGAAGAAAGGTTACTGGAAAACTTTGGTGAACGTATTAGAGATATTGAAATCGCTAACGATGAGAGTATCTACTTCAGTACTGATAACGGCAATATCTATCAGTTACAGAGAGATTAGTTAACAGTCACCACCTAGAAAACAGAAAACCCTGACCATTGATGATCAGGGTTTCTTATTTGGAGCGACACACGAGGTTCGAACTCGTGACCTCAACCTTGGCAAGGTTGCG
>NZ_JBLNLI010000030.1:0-21303 GCF_059777565.1 Vibrio sp. A37
GCAGAAGCAGAAGCAGAAGCAGAAGCAGAAGCAGAAGCAGAAGCAGAAGCAGAAGTTAGAATCCAGGAACAAGAGAAGCCGACGGAAAGCTTCTTCGCGAGATTGAAGCGTAGCTTGAGTCGTACCAAAGCAAATATTGGCGCGGGTTTCTTTGGTTTATTCAAGGGCAAGCAAATTGATGATGAGCTATTTGAAGAGCTCGAAGAGCAACTTCTAATCGCTGATGTTGGTATGAACACCACGATGAAAATCATTGATAGCCTAACCGAAAAAGCATCTCGTCAGGATCTTAAAGATGGCGAAGCATTGTATGGCTTACTCAAAGAAGAGATGGCAGAAATACTGTCACACGTCGAGCAGCCGTTAGTCGTAGAAGAAAGCAAAAAGTCTTATGTCATTTTGATGGTGGGTGTAAACGGTGTAGGTAAAACAACCACAATCGGAAAACTAGCCAAACAATTCCAAGCTCAAGGTAAAAAAGTAATGCTTGCAGCTGGAGATACTTTCCGTGCGGCGGCCGTTGAACAGCTGCAAGTTTGGGGGGAACGTAATAATGTTCCTGTCATTGCTCAGCACACGGGGGCCGATAGCGCTTCAGTTATTTATGATGCTATTGAAGCAGCAACTGCTCGAGGGGTTGATGTTGTTATCGCCGACACAGCTGGGCGGCTACAGAATAAAAGCAACCTAATGGAAGAGCTTCGTAAGATTGTGCGAGTGATGAAAAAAATAGATGACTCAGCTCCTCACGAAATTATGTTAACTCTTGATGCAGGTACAGGCCAAAATGCGATAAGCCAAGCAAAACTATTTAGTGAAGTTGCACCACTAACAGGGATCACCCTGACTAAACTAGATGGTACTGCAAAGGGTGGGGTGATTTTTGCTCTTGCTGATCAATTTCAGATCCCGATTCGATTTATTGGTGTGGGTGAAGGGATTGATGATCTGCGTCCATTTGAAACTCAAGAATTTATCGAAGCATTATTTAGCAGAGAAGAATAGCGATTTGCCAGCGTGCATTTGCCGTAACTTAAATAAAGGGGAATTTTGAGTGATACATTTTCAACAAGTGAGTAAGGCTTACCGAGGAGGAAAGCAAGCCTTGCAGAAAGTTGATTTTCACTTGCGTCGAGGTGAAATGGCATTTCTTGGTGGGCACTCTGGCGCTGGAAAAAGCACTTTATTGAAGCTCATATGTGCTATTGAGCGTCCAACCGATGGAAAAATTGGCTTCAATGGCCATGACATTACTCAGATCCCTAACAAAGATATTCCATTTCTTCGGCGAAATATCGGTATTGTTTTTCAAGATCATCGATTATTAATGGATAGGTCTGTGTATGACAACGTTGCCTTACCAATGCGAATTGAATCTATCTCTGAAATGGATATTAGAAAACGTGTCTCGGCGGCGCTTGATAAAACTGGATTATTAGAAAAGGCTCGTTGTCTGCCCAGTCAATTGTCCGGTGGAGAACAGCAAAGAGTAGGTATTGCTCGGGCTGTTGTGAACAGGCCAACATTACTATTAGCCGATGAACCGACGGGCAACCTAGATCCTGAACTCTCCAATCGAGTTTTAAAATTGTTTGAAGAGTTCAATCGAGCAGGAGTGACAATACTCCTAGCGACTCACGATATAAGTTTGGTGAACACTCGACCTCAGTATCGTCATCTTGAGCTTAATCAGGGCTTTTTAAGTGAGGTTGAAGATTATGGGCATTAAAGTAAAGAGAAAAGGTGAAGCGAATAGCCGTATGGCCTCAGGGCCGAAAACCGATGGTTTCTTCAAAGTCCATATAAAGCAGGCGAAGATGTCTTTTTCTGAGCTTTGGCAAAGACCTCTGGGTAATATTCTAACCTTAGCCGTCATCTCAATGGCATTGGCATTACCTTCTTGTCTGTATTTGATTGGCAAAAATATTGCTCTAGCTGCGAATAGCGTGTCGAACTCTGCACAAGTTAGTGTGTATTTGAGCGACCAAGCTACCGACGCACGAGCAATGGTTTTAAAGGACAAGGTAGAAAGTTGGAGTGACGTAAAGAAAGTTAACTATATTTCTCCTCAACAAGGGTTAGCGGATTTGAGTAAATACTCAGGATTCAATCAAGCCATCAGTTTGTTAGATGATTATTCTTTACCAGGCGTACTTGAGGTTATTCCTAGTCAAGACAGTAAGACCGTAATTGAACAGTTGGCTCAAAAACTGAAGGGTGAGCAAGATGTCACTGATGTCCGGATGGATGAAGATTGGCTTACTCGATTGGATGCTATTCGTGCCGTGGTTTTGTCTATCGTAGTTATACTGTCTGTGCTTATGCTTTTCTCAGTATTTCTGATTGTGGGTAACACACTAAGGTTTAATGTTTTGGCAAATAAAGATGCCATTCAAACGATGAAGCTGATTGGTGCAACAGATAGTTACATTTTAAGGCCATATCTATACTCAGGCCTTTGGTTTGGTTTTCTTGGAGCGGTCATCGCTTGGTTTTTCACTTTGATTATCACAGTTTTGCTTAATACTAGTGTTGAACAGTTGGCAAAACTGTACGATAGCCAGTTCAATGTGGTTGGATTGGGTTTCGAAGAATCGATTATCTTATTGATGCTTGGAGTAATTTTAGGATGTTTGGCGGCTAAAGTTTCGGCTCAGAGACATCTTAAGGAAATTGAACCTGTTTAGTGAGCGATTGTCATACCAATGACATGTAATTGCTAGAGCATACTTTAGCACTTGTATAGACCAAAAGTTTATGCATAATAACTTTCCCTGCTTGAATCTTGTTCATATTCGGTTCAAGCTTAGTGGGGTATAAAAACGCTATATCAATATATAGATTGAGGAATTGAATGACAAGCCAAGCATATCCAGTTGCTTTAGTTACCCAAGACAGCCTAGACAGTTACATTCGCTCAGTAAACAGCTATCCAATGCTGACAGCTGACGAAGAGCGTAGCTTAGCAGAAAGGCTACATTACAACGGTGAGATAGACGCAGCAAAAGGACTTATTTTGTCGCATCTTCGATTCGTTGTGCATGTTGCTCGTGGTTACTCGGGTTATGGCTTGCCAATGGCGGATTTAGTTCAGGAAGGCAACATCGGTCTGATGAAAGCGGTGAAGCGTTTTAATCCTGAAGTAGGTGTTCGTCTAGTCTCTTTCGCTGTGCATTGGATTAAAGCAGAAATTCATGAGTATGTTTTGCGTAACTGGCGTATTGTGAAAATCGCCACAACAAAAGCTCAACGCAAACTATTTTTCAATCTTCGTAAGTCTAAAAAGCGCTTAGGTTGGTTTAACAATGGTGAAGTCGAAACTGTTGCTCGTGAGCTAGGCGTTGAACCTTCTGAAGTCCGAGAAATGGAGTCACGTCTTGCCGCGCAAGATGCGGCGTTTGAAATGCCTTCTGAAGATGATGATTCAAGCACTTCTTATACCGCGCCAATGGTGTATCTTGAAGATAAACATTCCGACGTTGCGGACAGTGTAGAAGCAGCGAACTGGGAAGCACATACCAATAACCGCCTAGGGTTAGCTCTAGCAAGTCTAGATGAACGAAGCCAACACATTGTGCGCTCTAGATGGTTAGATGATGAAAAATCAACTCTACAAGACTTAGCTGAGACTTATGGCGTTTCTGCTGAGCGTATTCGTCAACTAGAAAAGAATGCGATGAAAAAGCTTAAACTCGCTGTTGGAGAAATCTAACCAGTTTTCTAGTAGCCATTATCTGTTTAAACCGAGATCCACTGATCTCGGTTTTTCATATGCATTCAATTCTAGTCAATAAACATTCACCTAAGATATTATATCTAAACCATAAATTTATTTTTATTATGTCTTTTATAGATCTTTGCGATAGCAAATATCGAAAACAAAGATCCTAAAAAATGGATCTTGATTGATGTTCCAACTGTGGGTAAGTCTGTGACAAATTTTTTGGTGATCAGGTAAAATCCTGTGTTGATAAAGGCTGGCGAGCAATTATCATTTGGGGATAATTATAAAATTATACACACATAAATAAGGATCATTACTATATATTGTGTTAGATCTTATCTTAAACTACTTTATTCACACTACCCACAGCTTTATCCACAAATGATGGTAAATTGATCAATGCTGGATAACCCTTTTCTACTAATGTATTTGTGTTGCGTTGGATAGGTTACACTTAAAGTACAAAAATTACCTTCGAGAAAGAGGATTTATTTTGGATCAGTTTCAGCATATCAACGTAAATGATGCGCACTCATTGCTAGAAAAAGGCGAAGCTAAATTAGTCGATATTCGCGATGCTCAATCTTTTGGTGTTGCTCGCTCTCAGTCTGCTTTTCACCTTACCAACGACAGCTTGGTCGAATTCATGGATCAAAATGAATTCTCTGTACCTATTATGGTTATGTGTTACCACGGGGTAAGTAGCCAAGGAGCCGCGCAATATTTGGTTAACCAAGGCTTTGAGCAAGTGTATAGTGTTGATGGTGGCTTTGAGGCTTGGCAGCGCGCCAACCTCCCCGTTGAAAAAAATTAGAGAGTATAAATGGTTAGGCTGATTGTTGTACGTGATCCTAGGATGGCACAAGCGTTTATAGATTACATGGCATCTAGAGGGATAGAGATCCAAATGATGCCAGAAGGTGAAGGGCAATTTGCGTTGTGGCTGTCGGATTCCCAGCATCAGGTTGAGGCCGAATCTGAGCTAAAACAATTTATAGCCAACCCTAACGATGGCAAATATCAAGCGGCTTCTTGGGATTTGGCTGAATCACGTAAAAATGTATTGAATTATTCATCACCTAGCTTGCTTGCTATGATCAAAGCAAAAGCTGGCCCGTTCACTCTTTTAGTGATGCTTATTTGCATTGTTATTTTTGCCATATCTCAGCTTGGTATGGGAAATACAATATTTAATGCACTTCATTTTCCTGATCGCACAAGCCAAGAATGGCAATTATGGCGATGGTTTACTCATGCTCTGCTACATTTTTCTATCTTGCATATTACCTTTAACTTGCTTTGGTGGTGGTATCTCGGTGGTGACATAGAGAAAAAGCTCGGCTCAAAAAAAATGGTGCAACTATTTTTGGTTTCCGCAGCTTTATCAGGTGTAGGGCAATACTGGGTAGAAGGGGCAAACTTTGGTGGCTTATCTGGAGTGGTGTATGCCTGCCTTGGATATCTGTGGATTATGAGCTTTAAAGCCCCACACCTTGGGCTTCAGATACAGAAATCCTTAGTTGTCTTTATGCTGGTTTGGCTTGTTTTAGGATTCGTTCAACCATTTATGGCAATAGCTAACACTGCCCACTTAGTCGGACTAGTTTCGGGGATGGCTATTGCGTTTATCGATTCGAGCAAGAAAAAATATCAACAAGCTTAGGGCTATTGATATAAATACTTTGTAAATAGAAGATCTGCGATTATTGTTCTACCTGTTTCGGGGAGTAAAATCTCATTGAGCTGTTGGACTAACGTCTTGCGCAGGTCTTCCCGTCCAGAGAGTGTTTTTATCGTGTCTTCCGATTGCTGACCTAGTAGTTCGATGACGGCGTCTCGGATTAAAGGTTGGTGTAATTCTATAATCGGGAGATCAGCGGTACTTGCGACCATGATATCAATACGTACCTGGATGTAGCCTAATTTCTTTCCTTGAGTGAAAAAATTTGTAGTTAGATCCGGCTCCAAAGTAAAATACGCAAGCTTTGGATCGCCTTCTTCCTCTGCATAAGCAGAAAAGCAGGTGCTTAGGGCAATAGCCAATACGACGAAATAACGTTTAAACATAGATAACTTGTCTTTTTTAATCTCGATACTTTTATCACTAGAGTCTTGTTACAATAGGATGCCAATCGTGAATTTCATTCAGTTAAGTTATTGAAACCAGAGCGACAACCAGAAGTTAAGCTTAGTCGAATGACGATAGAGTTACTTATAGAATACTAGTATGAATCAATCAACCTCTCTTTATCTTAGTGCATTACGCCAAGTAAAATGGCAGTCAGTAGAAAGTTTTTGCTTTCCAAACTCTTTATCTGAGCGTTGGTTGTTAGAAAGGGGCTCTATGTCACATCTATTGAGAAGCAACTGTCAACAATTGACGGTAGATTTGCTACATAACAAGGTTGTTAAAGCTGAGCGTTTAAACGAACAAGAGATAGACTTATTGGCGTATGAGCAATGCTTGTTACGTAAAGTGGTATTGTGTGGTGACTCGGTACCTTGGGTACTGGGAAGAACGCTGATTCCGGAAAGCTCACGAGAGTGTCAGGGGCATGATTTTAAACAACAAGGCGAAGTGCCTCTTGGAGTGACAATTTTTAATTCTGATGATGTTTATCGAGATGCTTTGCAGGTTGGTTGGGCAAAAACTGAGAATGGTGAGTTTTTGGCTAGACGCTCACGCTTATGGATGAACGAAAAACCCATGCTGGTGGCGGAACTATTTTTACCAGAATGCCCGATCTATTCTAAGGAGACAAATTAATGACTGCAGCGAAGGCGAAAGCTTATTGGCAGCTAATGCGTATGGATAAGCCGATTGGTTCTCTGTTGTTACTTTGGCCGACGCTTTGGGCGCTGATTATCTCCGCAAAAGGTTTACCAAATTTTAAAGTTTTAATCGTTTTTGTTGTTGGTGTTGTATTAATGCGTTCAGCAGGTTGTGTCATTAATGACTTTGCGGATCGTAAAGTCGATGGCCATGTAACCAGAACAAAAGGCAGACCCATGCCTTCGGGAGCTGTTTCGAGTAAAGAGGCAATAGGCCTATTTATTGTGTTAGGTCTGCTTGCATTTACGTTAGTTCTCACCACGAATGCACTCACGATTAAGTTATCATTCATTGCTATTGCTTTGGCCTTTATTTACCCGTTTATGAAGCGGATAACTCATTTGCCTCAGTTGGTTCTAGGACTAGCGTTCAGTTGGGCTATTCCTATGGCGTGGGCAGCACAAGCAAATGAAGTGCCTGCAGTGGCTTGGTATCTATTTTTAATTAATGCTATATGGACTATTGCTTATGATACACAATATGCGATGGTGGATAGGGAGGATGACCTTCAAATTGGCATTAAATCAACAGCGATATTATTCGGTCGACGCGATAAACTAATCATAGGCGCATTGCAGCTTTTAACGCTAGGACTTCTGATTCATTTAGGAATGCTGTATAGCCTTGGAGCTAGCTTCTATTGGAGTTTGCTTGTTGTCGCGGCTTTGTTCGCATTTCAGCAGCAACTAATTCGACACCGCAACAAAGAGCTTTGCTTTCGTGCGTTTCTTAACAACAACTATGTCGGTATGGTCATTGCGATCGGGTTACTGATAGCTTTCCTATGAAAAATTTAAAGAGCAGTGCGAGACTGCTCTTTAAGCCTCTTATTTCACTTGCTGGCTTTGAGCGTACTGATAAATACTCTCTTGAATTGAAAGTCGAACTTCTGAATTGAGCGCGACATACAATAAGTCAGCCAGTTGCTGGCTCTTGCCAATATCACATTCCCCACCTTGATCAATATAGCTCTGTTGTTTAAGCGTCATAAACAGAATTGAGAACACTTTTTTATCAAAAAACTCAGGCGCATTGATCCCATGTAACCTTCCCAGTCGCTGAGCAATTTCTTGACTCTTACTTTCAAGATCGGCTCGACTTACTGAAGGGTTGGAGATGAGTAAGTTGATTGCAATTGCGTAACGTTGCAAAGTTTCTGAAATCGTCCTACCTAATAAGGCTAAAGGTTGTGTATTCGCTTTGTTTATAGAGATGGTCTCTAAACGTTGGTTGATTAAATGCTGCTGTTTGAGTTCTGCAATGCATTTACAGACCCAGTCGTCGAGCTGATCGAGCGAGAAGCGAATAAACAACTCGTGTTGAATGAAAGGATAAATAATCCGAATTTGGTTTTGCAATTCGCTAACAGAGAGCTTTTGGTGCTGCACGATGATTTGAGCGACAAGTGAGGGGAGTGCTAATAAATGAATGATATTGTTTCGATAGTAGGTCATCAATATTGATTGACGGCGGTCGAGAGAAAATATTGTCCCTAATGAATCTTTTTCAACAACAAATTTGTTCAGAGATTCGGCATGGTTAATTAGGGACTTAGCGTCTTCAGTTGGTACAGTGTAGGTAGATGAATAAGGGACATTTTTTAGTAGCGATAAGTAGCATTCGATCTGACTTTCTAAGGTTTTGCGAGATAGTGCTCTTTGGCGAGAGGCCAATAGCGCTGTCGCACAAAGGTTAAGAGCATTAATCGCTGCTGCATCGTTTATGCGTGTCATTACATCTGATGCTAGTCTATTGACGACTGGCGTTAACCAGAGTGGTTTTTCGACGTTATTTGGGTCAACTTCATCCATCCAGTCTGGAGCGTATTCATGCAGATAAACATTCAGCGATAGCGGCTCACCAAAATTAACATACCCTTGGCCAAAGTTACGTAACTTCTTAATGGTTCTTAAAACTAAGCCGACATTTTCCTTCTCTTTACTTTTTCCTCGTAGCTCCTTTGCATAGCTACTGACTTCCATAACATGCTCGTAGCCTATATAAACAGGCACCAAAGTCACTGGTCGACTTAGACCCCTTAGCATGGCTTGAATGGTCATTGCCAGCATACCCGTTTTTGCTTCCAGTAGCCTTCCTGTACGTGAGCGGCCACCTTCACTAAAGAATTCAACGGAATAGCCCTTTGAAAACAACTCAGCGAGATATTCTCTGAATATGGTTGAGTAAAGCTTATTACCTTTAAATGAGCGCCTGAGAAAAAAAGCACCACCTTTTCGAAATATAGGACCGGCTGGAAAGAAATTAAGATTAACTCCTGCTGCGATATGTGGTGGCACCA
The DNA here is from genome assembly GCF_059777565.1 of Vibrio sp. A37. Classification (NCBI taxonomy): domain Bacteria; kingdom Pseudomonadati; phylum Pseudomonadota; class Gammaproteobacteria; order Vibrionales; family Vibrionaceae; genus Vibrio; species Vibrio sp. A37. The sequence goes on from NZ_JBLNLI010000030.1 coordinate 8,857, forward strand.
TGCCTTCCTTGTACAACACATAAGAGAGTAATAGATAGTCCATATGGCTGCGATGACAAGGAACATATACAATTTCATGCCCTTCTTGGGCTAGCCGTCTAACTGTTGAGGCATTGCTTACTTGGATACCTTGATAGATGCGATTCCACAACCAGCGTAATACTCGCTCGCCTTTTTTTACCAAAGAGTAAGAAAAATCGGCCGCTATCTCATCTAATATTTTTCGAGCTTCTTTTTCAGATTGCTCAATAGAAATATTCTTCACACGTGCATCTTCTTGAATGGCCAAGCTAATGGTCTGAGAGTGAAGTAAGCGCTCAAATAGCTCTTGTCGGTTTGGCAAGCTTGGCCCTGAAGCTGCCAATTTTTGTCTAGAAAAATGTATTCGGGCAACTCTCGCTAGCTTTTGAGCAATCTTTTTATCTGTTCCATGATAATCAGCCATATATCTCAGTGAAACTGGTGAACTGATTCTAACTAAGCAGTCTCTACCTGCTAGGAGTATTGCTTTACATTTTTGTAATGGGTTCAGCGCTTCTAAGTATGGTTTCGGACGATTTTCTTTGTCTGGTTTTCTTCCCCAAAGTACGGTGACAGGGACAACTTGAATGTCTAAATCGGAGTCTACTTTATGCAGTTCTAAAAGCTGGGAAAATAGTGAGACAGAGTGCAGAGAGATATATTGATCGTCGCTACTAGCAGATGGGTTGGCACCAATAACACCGAAGCGCCGAAATGATTTTCCTTGAATTTCGACATGCTCAAATGGACTGGGTAGGCCGACAGAACGAACCTTTTTATCGAGAGTCAGTAAATCTGCACTAGAATGGAAAGGGAAAACATAAATAATGGGTTTACTTGGGTCTATTCCTGCATCAGTTATTGGGTTGGCAGGAACAATACTCCCTTTTACCAATAACGATAATGGCACTTTTAGCAGCTTATGAGTTAGTGTTTGTCTAGCAGTCATAAATGATGCACCCAAGTTGTTTTATCGTCGAAGAATCCATGTAATAACTTTAATCCGTCTAGTGAAGGCCGTCGATCATTTGATAAGATATCAAAACTAGTAACGGCTATTGATTTAAAATCTTAGCAAACAACTCATATTGAATTCACATAAGTTTGAGGAATGCGCAGTGTCAAAACCAGGTGCAACAGGTTTAAAACGAATATGTAATGCATTTGTCTATTCCTGTCAGGGAATTCGATCCGCCTTTAAAAACGAAGCGGCTTTTCGTCAAGAAGTTGTTTTAGCAATTATTTTGATCCCTATTGCTTTGCTGGTCAATGTCACAGTAGTAGAGCGATTACTATTGATTTCTTCGGTCGCTCTAATCATGGTTGTGGAACTGCTCAATAGTGCGATTGAAGCTGTGGTAGATAGGATTGGTCCAGAGCATCACGAACTTGCTGGAAGAGCGAAAGATATGGGCTCTGCCGCTGTACTTATTATGATGTTAATTACAGGCTTGATTTGGATTTCCATACTGTTTTTTTGATACTTAATTAAATGACTAAAAAACAGCAAATTGGGTTTCTTTTTGTCATTCCACTGTATATACTCACAGTTGACTGTATAAAAAAACAGGTGACTTATGAAGCCCTTAACGCCCCGTCAGCAACAAGTATTCGATCTAATTAAAAGTAAAATTGATGAAACAGGCATGCCGCCAACTCGTGCTGAAATTGCACGGGAGTTAGGCTTTCGTTCAGCCAATGCTGCTGAAGAGCACCTTAAAGCGTTAGCGAAAAAGCAAGCAATAGAAATTATACCCGGTGCGTCAAGAGGTATTCGGATTTTGCTTGATGTGCAAGAAGAGGGCTTGCCTTTAATCGGCCAAGTGGCTGCAGGTGAACCTATTTTGGCACAAGAACACGTTGAGACACACTATCAAGTTGACGCCAGTATGTTTAAGCCTCAAGCAGACTTTTTGCTGCGTGTTCATGGCGATAGCATGAAAGACATCGGTATCATGGATGGCGATCTGTTGGCTGTTCATAAAACTCAAGATGTACGCGATGGACAAGTCGTCGTGGCACGAGTTGAAGATGACGTAACCGTCAAGCGCTTGGAAAGAAAAGGTTCGACAGTCTTGTTGCATGCTGAAAACGAGTCCTATTCACCAATCAAAGTTGATTTAACGTCGCAATATATGGAGATTGAAGGTTTAGCTGTTGGAATTATCCGTAACTCTGATTGGATGTAGAGTATATTGAGAATTATTCTCAATAATTTGCATTTGTAAATGATATTCATTATTATTTGCCTGTGGTAATCCATGGACTTCGATAATGACTCACTTGCACCACAAGCATCAAAACAAGCTGAATATTCCAGCTAGACTGCTAAAACCACTTTGGTTTCGTAGCCAAGAAAGTTTAGCGAAAGACGGAATTATTTATGATCCGATTGCCGCCATAGCTTGCCAACGTTGTGCTATGGCGAAAGGTTGTTTATCTGGAAACATTTCGCAAAAACAGCTGCTTCATTCTACCTTGACCTTCTCTATTGACCAGCAAGTCTGCCAATTTCTCACCCGTTTTCCTTCTGCATGGATTATCAATCTAGGTGCGGGGCTTGATACACGATTCTATCGTGTGGATAACGGCCGGTGTCACTGGATTGAGCTTGATGCTAGTGAAAATCTAACTTGGCGTAAGAAGTTATTTCATTCTAGTGAAAGATACTTTTATCGAAAAGGTAATGTTAAGAATTTAGATTGGATCGATAGTCTGAGTATCCCCACTCATTCTCCAATTATGATTATTTGTGAATATGCTCTGTTGGACTGCGATAGAACAGAAGTTGCAAGGTTTGTACAGGGTGTTGCTCGTCATTTTGATCAAGCGTATGCGTGTTTGGTTTTAGCTGGTGATTTGAGCCAAAGTAAGTTAGGGCAAGCACTTGGCTCTGAATATTATGTGCATGGTTATAGTGACCTAAAAAAAGAAATGCTTAGAGTATTACCATGGGCTCAAAACGTTAGGGTAAGCTCTCCTTTTGATCAACATTGCCATCGATGGAAGTTGTGGCAGCGCATAATTAGCAAATTTACTTCATTGAAGTATCGATTGACACCAATAATAGTTCAGCTTCGTTGGTGATCCAGTTACACTCACTTTTCTAATGAGAGGTGAGTGTGATATCCGAAATTTTTATAACTCTGTCTAACAGGCGACTTCATAAGCAAGTTTTAGTACTCGCCATTCCAATGGTGCTATCAAATATCACTGTCCCTCTATTGGGGTTAGTCGATTCAGCTGTCATTGGACACTTACAACATGCTTGGTACTTAGGTGGAGTATCACTCGGTAGCACCATGATCAGTGTGACGTTTTGGTTACTTGGCTTTCTAAGAATGTCTACGACGGGTCTTACAGCGCAATCCCTCGGAGCAAACAACAAAACGCAACTTGCCATGACGCTTATTCAAGGACTACTCATGGCATTGGGATTAGCGGTCGTATTTTTATTGCTGCATTCTTGGATATCTGATGCAATCTTCTCGTTCAGTGATGCCAGCTCACAGGTCAAGCAATATGGTGCTGAGTACTTTTCGATTCGGGCATGGGGAGCGCCAGCGGCACTTGCGAATTTTGTGTTACTTGGCTGGCTTTTGGGAACGCAGAACTCCAAGTCTCCAATGTGGATGGTTATCATCGCTAATGTGACGAATATAGCTTTGGACTTGCTATTTGTTGTTAGTTTCGATTGGAAAGTTCAGGGTGTTGCGTTGGCTTCAGTCATAGCAGAATACGTCAGCTGCATGTTTGGGTTGGCCTGTGTGTATTTTACATGGCGTAGAAAAAGCTTACCTTCTCCTCTTGTGCTTATTTCTTCAGCCAGTAACGGTATAGGTCGATTCGTAAAATTAAATAGAGATATTTTTCTTCGCTCACTTTTCTTGCAGGCTGCATTGAGTTTCATGGTGTTTAGAGCAGCGAGCTTTGGTGATGATATTGTGGCAGCCAATGCAGTGTTGATGAGCTTTTTAATGATCATTTCCTACGGTATGGATGGTTTTGCCTATGCGATGGAAGCCATGGTTGGTAAAGCCGTTGGAGGTCGCAATAAAGCGCAGCTCACTAGTTCGATGCTCGGCATTTTGTTTTGGAGCCTATTGATTTGTGTTGCTTTAACGTTAGTTTTTGCATTATTCGGAAACCAGCTAATTGGTCTGATTACCAGCATTGATAAAGTTCAAGCTAAAGCACAGATATACCTGCCTTGGCTGATTGCGATGCCCTTAGTGTCTATGTGGTGTTTTTTGCTGGACGGTATTTTTATTGGTGCAACAAAAGGGAAGTACATGCGAAATAGCATGTTTATCTCGATGTGTGGTTATTTCATTGTCTACGTGATTGCGATGTCTTGGCAAAATCATGCTTTGTGGCTTGCGATGTTGTTTTTTATGGCGCTGCGAGGCTTTACCTTAGCGAAGGTGTTTTTTACTCAGTGGCGGGCCAATACGTTCTTGGCCCACGTTTGACAGAGGAGATTCTAAAAAAGTCGGTTTAAGCCATTAAGTGCGGCTACGCGGTAAGCTTCGGCCATGGTTGGATAGTTAAAGGTAGTGTTGACAAAATATTCAATGGTATTCGCTTCGCCTTTTTGCTCCATGATGGCTTGGCCGATGTGGATGATTTCTGCAGCACGTTCACCAAAGCAATGAATGCCGAGAATTTCTTTAGTATCTCTATGAAAGAGTATTTTTAAGCTACCGATATCTTTACCTGCAATTTGGGCACGTGCTAGGTGCTTAAATGAAGAACGGCCAACCTCATAAGGTATTTTAGCTGCGGTGAGCTCTTGCTCTGTTTTCCCGACGGAACTGATTTCTGGAATGGTATAAATGCCAGCTGGAATATCGTCAATTAAATGTCCTTGAGCTTGTCCTTGTGTGATAGCTTGCGCAACGAAGCGTCCCTGATCATAAGCTGCACTTGCCAAACTTGGATAACCAATAACATCACCAACAGCATAGATATGATCAATGTCGGTTTGGTAGTTACTGTTCACTGAAACTTGTCCTCTGGAGTCCGGTTGCAACCCCACGACTTCAAGGCTCAGCTTGTCAGTGTTCCCTGTTCGGCCATTGGCGTATAGCAAACAATCGGCCCGCATTTTTTTGCCAGATTCTAAATGGATGATAACGCCATCATCAGTGCCTTCAATCTTTGCGTAGGTCTCGTCATTACGTATCACGACACCACTGTTCCAAAAGTGATAAGACAGAGCGTCTGAAGTTTCGTTGTCTAAGAAGGATAACAACCGATCGCGAGTATTGATTAAATCTGTTTTCACTCCGAGTCCACGAAATATCGATGCATATTCACAACCGATTACGCCAGCTCCATAAATAATAATGTGTCTAGGATCATGCTCTAGATTGAGAATGGAATCACTGTCGTAAATTCTATCGTGGTTAAAATCCACATCTTTTGGCTGATAAGGGCGAGAGCCTGTAGCAATGACGAACTTATCAGCAGTATAAAGCTCGGTGCTCGAGTCACTCTGCATGACGGAGATCGTGTGGGTGTCGACAAAGCTTGCAGTACCAAAGATCAAGGAGCATTGGTTTCTATCGTAAAAACCTTGCCGCAGCCTCGTTTGCTTATCAATGACGTTTTTGGCGTGATTTAAGATGTTGGAGAAGGTGGTATGTAGACTGGTGTTGTTTTGGCAAAAAAGAGGATTATTATTGAATTCTATAATCCGGCTAACTGCATGTCGTAGCGACTTAGAGGGGATGGTCCCCCAGTGAGTACAGCCTCCACCGACACTGGATTCTTTTTCAATTATGGCAACATTAAGTCCTGCTTTAGTTAACCCCATTGCAGCCCCTTCACCACCAGGACCACTGCCAATCACAATTACGTCAAAGTGGGTAGATTGTGCCATATATTTTCCTTAGTTTTTATTGCCTAATAGGGCCGTAGCAAAATTTTAGCGGATGGGCTTTAAAGGGTAAAAGATCAGGGTTGGATAGCATCGGTGGGATCACGCCTAAGAGTGATTCTCTAGCCTAGGATCTGCTAAAGTTCTCCAAAGCGAGGTGAAATCATTGCAAAATATAATTTGCACGGTTTAATTTGTCTGGTTACTGAGTCAGTATAAGGTTCTGTTGACTTAAATAAGTTTCCAGACCCTAATTTTTGCCAATTCTGATCAATACAGCTTAATTAAACGACTATTTATGGGAATAAGAGCACAGCAAAAAGAGAAGACTCGACGATCGCTAATTGATGCAGCTTTTAATCAGCTTAGTGCTGACAGAAGTTTTTCAAACCTTAGCCTTCGTGAGGTTTCGCGAGAAGCCGGTATTGCACCTACTTCTTTTTATCGTCACTTTAAAGATATGGACGAACTTGGGCTGACGATGGTAGATGAAGGCGGATTGATATTACGGCAGCTCATGCGTCAGGCTAGACAAAGAATCGTTAAAGGTGGCAGTGTAATCAAAACCTCCGTGGACACGTTTATGGAGTTTATTGAGTGCCAGCCAAATGTATTTCGTTTGCTCTTACGTGAGCGTTCAGGAACAACCTTTGCGTTTCGTACAGCGGTGGCTCGCGAAATTCTGCACTTTTCAGCGGAGCTTACTGAATTTTTAATTAGTTCTGGAATGGGTAGGGATGAGGCAGTTATTCAAGCGGAAGCTTCCGTAACCCTAGTCTTTAGCTCGGGAGCAGAAGCGTTAGATTTAAATAAGTCAGAACGAGAAGAGTTGGCGGATAGGTTAATACTGCAGCTACGCATGATTGCAAAAGGTGCGTATTGGTATCGTAAAGAACGTGAACGAAATCGATTAAGAGGAGTTAAAACTGATGTCGAACGAAAACACCCCAGTTAATCGTGGTTCAGAGAAGAAAACATTAATACTGGCGGTTATTGCTGGTATATGTGGGGACGCAATTTTGTCTTCAATGACAATGAGCGAAGTGCATTTCTCTATATTTCCATGGATTGCTATAGTGCTAGCGTTGCAAGCACTTTATCAAGAGTATCTGAAGAATCCAGTTTCTGAGGATATTCCTCTTTTAGGCTTAGCTTGCTTTTTAGTTGGAGCATTCGGGCATGCAGCATTTATCAAAGCACAATATCCCAATGAAGGCTCCAACTTCTTGGCTATTATGGTCTCCTTAGTATTACTACTCTGGATTGGCTATAAGCTAGGGTTTTTGAGTGGCAAGAAGCACAAAAAAGATATCGAATAGCGATAGAAACTGAAAAAGCGAGCCCATTCAGTGGCTCGCTTTTTTACGTGTACAGCAATAGTACGTTTTAAGCTTTTCTTTCTAGTAATACCCCGGCTTCGACGTGGTGGGTGTACGGGAATTGATCAAACAGTGCAAAGCGTGTGATCGCATGAGTCTCACCTAGTACCTTTAAGTTGTCTAGTAGCGTATCAGGGTTGCACGATATATAAAGGATACGAGAGTAAGCCTGCACCATCTTACAAGTATCGATATCCATTCCAGCTCTCGGTGGATCGACAAAAATGGTTTGGCAATTGTAGCTTTTTAAGTCCACACCAGCTTGTTTCAAGCGACGAAACTCTCTTTTCCCTTCCATTGCTTCGGTAAATTCTTCTGCGGACATTCTAATAATTTGCACATTGTCGATTTTGTTCGCGGCAATATTATATTGAGCTGAATTTACCGAAGGCTTTGCAAGCTCAGTGGCTAATACGCGGTCAAAGTTTTGTGCAAGTGCCAGAGAAAAGTTGCCGTTACCACAATACAGCTCAAGCAAGTCACCTTTACTTTGCCTGGTGCAGTCGACGGCCCATTCGAGCATCTTCTCTGCCACTTTTCCGTTGGGTTGAGTAAAACTGTTTTCTACTTGCTGGTAAACGTATTCTTTGCCAAAGACATTGAGTGACTCAATAACGTAGTCTTTGTCGAGTACGACTTTCATTTTTCTAGCTCGGCCAATAAGGTTAAGGCGGAAACCTTTTTCAACAAGCTTTGTCTTGAGTTGCTTCGCTTGATCGTTCCACTCTTCATCAAGCTGCTTATGGTAGAGAAGCGAGACGAGAATTTCACCACTTAGTGTCGAAAGAAAGTCGACTTGGAAAAGCTTATGACGCAAGCTCTTATTTGGCTTTAGCTCTTCCATTAAAATAGGCATCAATTGGTTAATTAGAAGGCTGGCTGCTGGAAACTGGTCAACGCGATACTTTTCGCGAGTTTCTTGATTAAACATGATGTAGTACAGCTCTTCACCTTCATGCCATACGCGAAACTCGGCGCGCATACGGTAGTGTTGAATCGGAGACTCAAATACTTCCACCTCTGGCGCTGAAAATGGAGCGAACATTGCCTGCATGCGCTGCTTTTTATCTTCAAGCTGAATTGCATAGTTCTCTGGAGTCATTTCTAGTGTCGCCATTTTTGCCTCTGTGTTGGGTGGAGAGCGTTCTTAGAGAGCGCAGATCTTAGTCAATCTTACCTTTATGTCTAGTAGTGTTAGCAATTAAGTGTCATTGAATTTGGGTAAATTCAATTAATTCATGACGTTATAATTTTTCTTTTGTTCGAAGAATCTATAACTTTGCGGGAGATGAATAACTTAGATGTAGACAAAAACGCTTCATACCAATAGTATCTTGTCCGATCTGGTGCCATCTAGCAGTTTAGATGGCTGAAATGGGAATCTGGTGTGAATCCAGAACTGACGCGCAGCGGTAATAGAGAACGAAAGCTTATTTTGACACTGCATATCTTGCGGGAAGTCTAGCTATAGGTTGCCAATGTAGGCATTGCTCTTAAGTCCGAATACCAGCCAGCAGCTGAGCTCCATAAATTATTGCTTTATGGGTTCAGTGAGAATAACGCGTTATAGGACATACAACTCAAATGAATAAATCAAAATTGGCGATCGCAGTGGGATCGCTTCTATGCGTTGCGCCGCTTACCTACGCAAACACGACATCTACTAACCAGTCCACTTCCGCTAGCCAAACCATGGTAGTGACTGCTAACCCTTTTGAAGACCAAGTCAGCGATCTTATTGCCCCCGTGGACATCATTACCAAACAAGATATCGATGCCATTCAGGCTAAATCACTATCGGAAGTTTTGCGTCGATTACCGGGAATACAGGTTTCTAACAATGGCGGATTAGGCCAGTCTCAATCTGTTTTTATTCGCGGACGTTCGACTAAAAATATATTGGTGTTAATGAATGGTGTCAGAATTGGTAGTGCAACCACAGGTTATGCCAATCTGTCTGCAATTCCTTTAAGTGGCGTACAGCGTATCGAAGTCCTACAAGGCCCTGAAGCTGCAGTTTATGGTTCTGATGCTGTAGCTGGTGTTATCAATATCATTACAACCAGTGGTGTTGACGGTGCGAGTTCTGTTAGTGCAGGTTTAGGCAGCTATGGGCTCTATGACGTCAGTGCCAATACTGCTGCGACTAGCGAAGATAATCGAGCCTGGTTGAACCTTTCTGCAACCCATCAAGCTGAAAAAGGGTATAACGTTCAGCCCAATAGTCCGAACCAGTACGATTCAGATGATGATGGCTTTAATACTCAATATTTGACGGTTGATACGGGTATAAAAAAGACAGAACATTTGACGCTAAAAGCGAATGGTTACTATCAAAGACAGCACACTCAATATGATGTTGGCGGTAACTACACAAGCGCCGATAACACTAAAAGCGATCTGTATGCGCTTGGCTTGGTTGGTAAATACAATAGACAAAAATGGACAAGTACTACGACTCTTGCAACCAACCAAGATAGTGCAAATTCATATGGACAAGGTACAACGCCAAATACGATAAGCACAAATCGTTATTCTGTTGCTTGGCAAAACTTGTACAAATTAGATCAGGCGTTATCTTTGCTTGGTGGTACAGAGTGGTATCAAGACCGCGTTAGTAACCAGTCAGCACAGTACACTCAAGATCGTCGAAACAACGCCGCTGTGTATACTGGGGCAAAGCTTTCTAAGGGCAAAATATCATCAGAGTTGAATGTACGTTTTGATGATAATAGTGCCTATGGAAACTTTACTACCTATCAATTGGCTTCTGGATATTGGCTGACAAAAGCGACACGTTTAACGGGAAGCTACGGTACATCTTTTAAGGCGCCAACGTTTAACGACCTTTACTGGCCAGATCAATATGGTTACCAAGGTAATCCAAACTTGAAGCCGGAGAAAACCAGAGGTGGAGAGATTGCACTAGAGTCGAAGCTGTCTCTTATTGATTTACGTTTATCTGCTTATCATAGCGAAGTTGACGATATGATAACCATAAACGATACCTTCAGTACCGTTGAAAATATCGGTCAAGCCAGTATAACGGGGTACGAGGTAGTTGGTCGCTTTTATACCGGACCTATCCATAATGAAGTGTCTTACGACTATCTCGATACCGAAGATAAATCGACTGGCAACGAATTAATTCGTAGAGCCAAAAACAGTGCAAAATGGAATGCGAGTTATATGTTAGAAAACTGGCAATTTGAACTTAGCTACCTTTACCAAGGTAAGCGCTACAATGATTCAGCTAATACCGAAGTGTTAGATCCTTATTCTTTAGTAGATTTTGCAACAACGTATTATGTCAGTGATAACCTGTCTGTCGCTGGTAAGATTGGAAACCTTTTCAATACTAACTACGAAACGGTAGAAGGGTATGCGACGCCTGGCCGAAATTACTACGTCAGTACCACTTACAATTTTTAGGTAACAAGGAATTGACAGGAGTGGATTGCTAAATTCATCAGAGGCGGTATGATCCTCCTGTCTTTAATTCTGGACTATTTAAGTGGAAACATCTTCAATATACAACGTTCTTGTTTTTGATTCTGGAGTCGGTGGTCTATCGGTATTTCAAGAAGTACAGGCCATGCTACCAGAGTTGAACTACATTTATGTGTTTGATAATGAAGCGTACCCTTATGGAGAGCTATCCCCAGAAACCCTTCTCAATCGAGTTTGTAGAATTGTTCTGCAGTACATACAAAAGCATCAAATTGATCTGGTGGTTATTGCGTGTAACACCGCGAGTACGATAGTGCTACCGAAACTAAGAGAACAACTTAGCATTCCTGTTGTAGGTGTTGTCCCTGCCATTAAACCTGCTTCCCTTCTTTCAAATTCTTCAGTTGCACTTATCGCGACGCCAGCGACGACAACAAGAGAATACACAAAAGATCTCATTCGAGATTTCGCCAATGGCAAAACAGTTGAGATGTTTGGCTCTACGGATTTAGTCGATATGGCTGAAGCAAAACTGCGTGGCCAAGCTGTTGATATGCCAAAGTTACACCAACTGCTTGAGCCGATTTGTGAACAGGTAGATGTTGCCGTACTAGGTTGTACGCACTTTCCTTTAATCAGAAAAGAGATTGGAGAAGTATTTGGCAATAAGGTTACGTTAGTAGATTCTGGTGAAGCAATCGCGAGGCGAGTAAAAGATTTAGTCGAGCGACTAGAGGTGACTACTAAGCCATGTCAAAGGCCACACCTCATATATAGTACCGCGCCTACTTGGCAAGAAGGCGCTTTAAATCAGTCGCTTCACAAACTAGGCTTTAGTCCGGTGAAGACAGTTCCGATTCAGGATGTTTAGGATCATTTGCAATGCGAACTTTCAACGTTCTTTGCATATAGTCTTGTTCATTTAAGGCGTCGATAGCATTGTTGATGTCGGCGCTAGCCATAACAACAAAACCAAACCCCCTTCTTTTTCCCGTACGTTTATCTTTCATCAAGCGAACAGCAAAGACTTCACCATGCTTGGCGAATAACTCTCTTACGTGTGACTCATTTGCTTTGTAAGGCAGGTTTCCCACATACAAGGTTTTTGTTGAAGCAGTGCTTGATGAATTTGAACCGTGACTAGTGCTGGAAAGTTTAAGAACAAAAGTGGCAGCGATAACACCAATAACGAACGTAGCAGCGGGGTGCAAGGGAACTTGCCAGAAAATAATCCCACCAATTATAGCTAGAGCAATGATTAATACAGATGATTTATTAGAGTTCATATTTGAATACTACATGTTAGGTAACAGAAATAAGAAGACTATTTTTAACAAAATAGACACAAGAATCTTACGTACATGCTTGAAAATTTTCCAATAGATCGATGTGACACATCTCAAATGTTGCAATTTTATTCGAATTTAGTGACTTTGATGCATTATTGAGCGAACAAAATTAAATTTTAAAAAAATGCTTGTCATGATTTTATTTCTCCCTATAATGCCGCCTCACCGACACGGAATGAGACGAAAGTCACATAGAAAAAGAAGTGTTGGAAGAGAAAAAGAAATGAAATAAGTTCTTGACTCTATAAAAGATAAGCGTATTATACGCACCCCTAGCAACGACACTTTGAAAGTGACAAGGTTGTTAGGAATCGCTCTTTAACAATATAAACCTATCAATCTGTGTGGGCACTCGTTGATGATAATC
>NZ_JBLNLI010000031.1:0-20355 GCF_059777565.1 Vibrio sp. A37
AAGACGTGAAGCGATGGCTGATATCATTGACTATATAGAGCCGTTTTATAACCAAAAACGACGGCATTATAAATTAGGAAATATCTCACCAGTAGAGTATGAAATGAAATTGAGAAAAAGTGCCTAATGAAGTCTCCAAGTTTACTTGACCGTTACAGTATTCAAAGAGAAAATTAATTGGCCTGGTCTATAGGGTTGATTACATTCTTCTAAATAATACGTATTCCTTTACTCAATACTCACTTATGGTTGGTATGGTTGCCCTTGTTCCTCAAATCGTAACCAAGTTAACAAAAAACCACAAAACGCAGAGATTAAAGCTCAAGCTTAATATGTTTTGCTAAAGCAATCTCAAGCTATCGTCTCTGTTTGTTTTAGTTTTTTAACTCTTCTGTGTTTTATTTTTGGTATCAACTACTGTTTTTATTATACCTAACATCTAGTTGCCAGTGTCTTATTTTACGTGTCATTTTCTTTAAGGTTAAATTTATTTACCTCACTGGTATTTTTAATTTTTATAGAAATTTTAAATGACTAAAAATTACTGGTAAATATAAGAGAATATCTAAATGTGACATGAGATTAACAAGGGGGGCTTATTGTTAAATGATGAGAATTAAAATAATTTAATAATACTTTTATGATTTAACCGTCTCCATTGGGTTTCGTTGAGGCACTCGCTCTATCGTGAAATTAGGCTGAGCGTTCTTCCTTTATTTATGACAAACTTCCTTGTATTCAAACAAAAACAAGGTATTAAAAATCAAGTTAGCATCACTTTAGACTCCTGGTGACATCAAAAGGCAGAATGGGCTGAATGCAAAAAGAAAATATTTAAAATATTAGTAATTATTATCATTGATTTAATTTGGTATAATTGACTAATATTATTTTGTTTTTTATTTTAATTATTGTGTGTTGTTTAACTTTTGTCACAAATATTATTATTTTTATCCATTAGAGTGCTTGGAATTTTTATTGCCTGACTTAATGGAGCGGAAAATGAAGGGTGCTAAGGATAAAAAATTTACGGAAATAAGAAAATTAGTAGTCAATACTATAAATAAAGCATTAAAGAATGAAAAACTAAAACAGAAAGAAATACTTTGCTTTGATGCATTAGTTTCTCGCCGAAAGTTTTTGTTAGGCAGTGCTAAATTAAGTGGTTTTGGACTATTGGCCACCAGTGGCTTGATGCCAAGTGCTTGGGGAAAAGTGGATCCAGACTTTTACAGTAACCCCGCGGATTTTGGCATTACTCAAGCTGAAATGGCCATCGAAAAAACGGCCTATCAGTTATCTTCCGGAACAGAACTGTATACTCAAGTCGTGCAAGGCAAACTCTTTGAGTCTTCATCTCAAACCCAAGGCCAGCACATGGCGTTAGAAGGGTTTAACGCCGGTCAAGTTAAGTTGCAGTCGAGCTTGGGTTCATCCACGCCTTTAGAAGAAAGCTTTGATGATGATAATGCCAACTTTGGCTCGATGGACATGGCGCAAGTCGTTAAAACCAGCGATGGAAAATATACGGTAGAACTCATCGAGCACAATAACGTCGCCCAAAGCGATGATGAGGTCGCCGGTGGCTATATCACCAGCCAAATTCCGCCCTCAAAATTTAAATATGGTGTGGGTATCGGCTCTAAACTTTGGCCAATTCATCACCCCTTACACAATACTTACGACGCCACGCTGCAAAAAGTCACTGGGGTACAGGCTTTTTTTCTCTCTGATGAACTGGGGAACAATAGAAACTATTTATGCGTTCGGTGGATGACCAGCGATACCGATTTTTCTTCCATGGGTGAGGTGAGCTACACCGATTGGAATATCAAACCGATGCACGATATTTTCACCAAAGAGATCCAGTGCCTTCAGCCTTACACCGATGTCAATGGTAAGACGTATTTCTCTGTCCACCTAGGTAAGACTAATGCTGATGGCCTGCACTCGTACATATTTTCCATTGACAGTTTCAAAAAGTTAAGAGTCGATGAATGCCAAATTAAGTACACTCGGAATTGGTCATGGAGGATAGCTTCTTTAAATCATGTGCATGTGGATGGGGATGAGATCACGTATTTCATTACCCCCCCGGATTATAGCGCATCATATAAAGTCAAATTTGGGCCAGATAGAGCGACTAACGGAGTGGACGTTTCCTTTGATGACACCATTGCAGTAGGAGAATACAGAGAAGATACACTAGAACACGCTTACAATAACATGGTCAGTAAGAAAGGTAGGCTTTATGGAAATATAGCGGGTGGTATTACATTTAGCAGCATGTATTTCATTAGCGAAGTGTACGAAGTAGCAAAAGGCACGGTGCAATACACCGACGATAGCAATGAATACGGAGCGAGTATTAAGGTGGCTCGTGTAAGTTCGGTGGACAACAGTGGAAGTGCTAGCCACCTTGAAGTACAGAAATGCCAAATTGTTCGAATGGCCCATCAAGACGATACTGGCGAATTAGTCGGGCTTAGATCATTTTTATCTCCTGATTTGGATTTTCTCAATAACCCAGTGCTATTAACGGGGGGGCGCAGTAAGTTTGGTGGATTTACGTTTTTCTCGAAAGACGCCAGTAATAACGTGCTGATGTATCGGCAGGCCTGCGAAGATGATGACCAGCCCTATTCCCCAGTTATCACGGATAACACGTTTACGCCAGATCAAACAAGTGATTATGTAAACGTCATTATTGGTGGTCCTGCTTTTGCCAACCTACTCGTTGAACCTGAGAGTGCACTTAAATATAAAAGCTACAGTGGTTTTTATCTGGGTAATAAATCGGCGGCACTGTATTGCAAATACCGCTTCAACCAGCGTTGTGAAACCCTATCGATAGAATCTCAAACATCCGGCAATACTGAGGTCCATCAAGCTTTTGTGAGCTATCGTAAGCAAGTCGAGCAGACTTGGGTCAAAACCCCGATATGCCAGAGTTTGTCGAGCTCAGAAGCGGAAGCGCAAGATATGGTATACCAAGATTGCTATCGGGCCACAATACGTGCACAAAACGCCTATGGCACGCCAGTGGCCGGCACGAGCACACAATACCTTGAAATACGCAGCCCTGTGCCGACCAACATTGTGGTGGAGAATACGAAAAGCTTCCACATCGATCGCACGGTTGGGGCAATGTTGCCACTGAGTGAGGCGAATGGCTGGCTGAATGTGTTAGTCAAAGCCGATGATGTGGCGTGTACGCTGATGGTGCGCATTGTTGATACGCAATATTTATCGCCGACGGCAACCGATTCGATGTTGTATGCGGACAGCGCAGATAAGGGGGCAAGTACGGCATGGTACAGCATCAACTTGGCTGAGCAGTCGACGAAAAGGATGACCGATCCTGCCTATAATAATGCGACCGCATTGAAAGAAAAAGCGGCAGCCAATGGGGTAACGCTTAATAAACAATATGCAGGTCATGAAGATGAAGCCTACCAAGCGCTCAGTGATTTGTACGTTAACGCAGGAAAATCATTCAAGGTGTTGAATGAAACTGACCCTGATGATGAGAGTAAATTCAGCCAAGCCGCGGGATTATTTTTAGCCACACCAGGAAACGATCCGTTAGTTTCGATGCAAGTCGCGAGTGCGACCCCGAGTGTCCGCGCTTCTTCAGTGCAAGGGATGGCCTTCAATTTTTCTTCAGGCCAATTATCGACCGGGACCTTAACTGAAGGTAATGCATACGTGTTCAATGGTTGGTTCAAAAAAATTATCGGGATTATTTCTGATGCTATACACAGCCTCAATAACGAAATAGATAAAACCTTTCTTGCCGATATCCCGAACGTTTTTGATATTACCATCGATGTCTCAACCGGCGTCAGCAAGGTGACTTTTGATAAAGACTTTTTGAACAAAATCGGCCACTTTTCTATGAAAGATGTGGTGGATGCAGTCATTGAAACGAATGAGCAATTCTGTGATTTGGTCTATCATCTCGCGTCGATGATTGTTGATGGGGTAGTGGTGTTTGTTCGCACTATCATCGCGCTCATCATGCTGCTTATCCATATTGATGATGTGATAAGCACTATCAACTCAGCAGGATCTCTTCATGATGAGTTATTTGAATACCTAGTGAGTGCAGAAAGCGCGGTGACGGAAGGGGTGAGCGCTTTGCATACCGAGGTGGATAAGGGCTTTGAGTACATTAAAAATCAATTGCCAGACGTGCAAGATAAGTATCGAGGAGCAGGGCAAACCGTTTCAGAAGCGTATGTCAAAGTATTAGAGCTGAATCAGAAGACATTTTGGATGCTCGTCGATAACCCATTGGTCAACGATATAATCATTCCTGCTATTAACTGGCTCAATAAGGTGATGAGCGATGTGATGGAAGAAGTATATAACGTTATCAGCCCTATACTGCTTGATGATATTACCAGCATTGATACTGAAAGTATGATGGATAATACGGTTGGGTATGCTTGTCCTGATAACTTCGAGCTCATTAATGAGTATGTGGGGGCTATGACTGAGATTTTATTCAACTCTGTATTTCAACCACAATACTTGCTGGACAGTGTCTCTAATGCTGCAAATAAGCTGGTCACGACCGTCGAAGGTGTGGTCGATTGGGGCTTTGAAAAAATAGAGGCCACCTTACAAGTGGCGTTTGAAAAATTCAATAAAATATGGAACGAGAAGGTGATCACGTTCCAAATTCCCCGGTACACGGCACTGTTAAAGCTGTTTGGTTACGATTTGTCAGTCAGCATGAGCATGAAAGAGGTCAGCAGTATTCTGATGGGGATATTCTCTTGGTCTTTCATGTACATCACCACAGGCAAAAGCATCAAATCCTTACCGTCTTTACCGTCAATCAATGAGTCCACAAAACTAATGGATGGGGAAGATTTTTGGAAGGTTTACGATACGATGTTTGATTTTTACGATTCGTTTCAATATCTGCTTAAGAACCTGAATTGGACCTTCAAAATGGAAGGAGATATTTTAGCACGAAAAATGCCTGATTTGCCGAAAAACAATCCGACAGAAATGACTAAACGTTGTGATATCTTTTATGATTTCAATAAAGCGATATTAGATCCCCTTCGAAACATCATTAAATACGCGAGAAAAGGCGTGGATAACGGCGTAGATGGCAAATGGTGGCTGAGTTTTTGCCTAGATGCTGTGAGTTCAGCAGCTTGGATGGTTGTTAAATGGAATACACGCATCAAAAAGGGATGGCCTGGGACCGACGAAAAAAGGGGATTGCTCAAAGAGTTGCTGGGAAATTTACAGATTATCCTCGGTAATGTAAAACTGGTTATTAAAGTTATCGACTTTTTGGATGCAGAAGTCGAAGAAAATCATGATTTTATTGAATGGTTTGGTTTTGGCAATAGTGTGTTCAAAATGCTGTCAAAGGACTATAAATTTGCTGTTGGGTGTATGGCATGGAATGAGGACATTGCCACCTATGAATCGCAACAAGAAACCATTTTTGCAGCCATATGGGCCTCATTTACGTTGGATTTGATGTCTAAGGCTCTTGACGCAGACGAGGCTTGGGGTTAATTCATTTTGTTTTAAGGCCCTACTGTAGGGCCTTAATTGTATTTTTCAATATACACCCGATATTCCGCAGCTAATTTAGGAATAAACCGCTTCATACAATGCGCCAAGGAGCTTGACCAACCCAGCTCTTGCTTGACGTCCAACTTGAACACTTTGCTGAGCGTGGAGATACAAACCTTGGCCGTGTTCATTGGCGCTAAACGATGTTGGGAGTGTAGAGCAAATGGGTTGATAGGAAGGTTGTTTGGCTCTAATACGGTTGCGCCGGTTGCCGAGATGAATTTGTCATCCACGTAGTCAGATTTGTAATCAAATATCAGCATCCCCAAAGACTCATTGCCAGTGTTCAACTGCTCTTGTTGTTTCAGCTGAGTGAGAATATATTTGACGGTTTGCGTTTTACCCGTACCCATTGTGTCGACAATGGCAAGGTTTGGGTTTAAATATTCATTGGTATCAGTGGGTGTCCATGTCTGAGTTGAATTATCAGATTGACTCTGTCCAACATTGATTGAAATCGCGCCTGACGTTCTCGTAACAGACTTTTTAAGACAAGGTGTGGATTTCACGGCCTTTTTCGCTTTTTGCTCTTCAGGCGCTTTCTGACTACCTAGATTCTCTGGTTTAGTACTGACTTTTAGTGTTGCTGATTTCTGAGGGGCTTGCTCTTGTTGTGAGGACGCAGAGCTGGCCAAGGAAGAGAGTTTTGGTTGGTGGCTTGATTTTACCTCTTTGTTCAAATTGGACGGTGCGTTCTTGATTTGAGGCTTTGAGCTTGCTTTTGCCCCTGGAAATGTCATGGATTTAGGGAGTAGGTTGTCCAATAAACACGGAGCCGGTTTGTGCTTGTTCAATGTGAACGCGAGATTTTCTTCCAGCGGTTTGCCGTAGTGAAAGCTCGCTACAGCAGTTTTAAAGTCATCCACAAGCATGACGGTGTAAAATTCTAGCCTTTTGGCTAGGTGAGCCGTTGATAAGTGAACTTGCGCTTTGTTCGGCATAATATTTAATATCCACTGCAGTGCTTCGATGAATAATGAAATTTTATCAGGTTCGTGCTCTATCTATTCACCTAGCGTCTGTGTTTCTAGATCGCTCTCGACCAGCAGCAACGCTTCCAGTGTAGTGTATTTTTTATGGGCAGGAGAAATAGCTTGGCCAGAGGTATTCAGAGCCTTTAATAATTTGAGTATCAAAACCTTGGTCATGAATCAGCACTTTATCATCACAGTGGTTTAATATTTTCGTAGCTAGACCTGCAATATTCGGCCCAAAGTGAAACGAGTGAGAAAGTGGCAGGGCAGGGGATAATATCCATGGCATTCACTCCACCACGGAATTGATAAATACTTTGATATTTATCCCCGACAAATATTTGCTGGCAAGATTGTTTTAATATCACATTCAAAAGAACAGGGTTTGCATCTTGCGCTTCATCGAACATGATGTAGTCGTAATTAATTATTGGGTTACTTAGCTGACAATATTTAAATAATGTATCTTTTTTCGGCTCGTATTTGATTGTGTTTAATGAGCAGTCCAATAATTCGTTCTGCTTTATCGACAAGGTGGATATCTGAAAGCTAGTTTAATTCGGTCGAAATAAATTGATTGACCGATGAGAGCAACACTCGCCAGTTTTTCGGAATGTCGAGCAGTTTAAATTCTGCAAGTTTCGAATCGAACTGGCTGTATTTAATGACCAATTCACGGGAGTGCTTTAAGTTGACATTTTTCAGGAAATTGGTTTTAGTTTGCCTATCAAAACTGTTTAGTGCAAAAGAATGGGAAGTGGTTATATGAACGTTATGACCTTTGAATAACTTTCTCGCTTCTCTCTCAAACGATTTATTATAACAAATATACAGGCCGAGTTTTCCTTCGTGATATTTTTCAATCGCCCTTAGCAAAGTGCTTTTCCCAGAGCCCGCATAAGCGTAACCTTTTATAATGTGTCCAGACTGAACTGCGTCGATAATATCATTCATTTCATCAGTGAGCTCATGTTTTCCGATGGTTCTAACCGTAACGTCCATATTATATTCCTTAATATAATTGTTCTTTGAATTTCTTAATTGAGTATGGTGATGGTTCGACTCTCTTTTTTATAGGAATGCTCTTTAATTTATTTTTGTCTACTTTGGATACCGCGATGGCTAAATGGTGCATTTTCATAAGGTGTTTTACTTTAACACGGATGTTAGATAATACATCTTCCATTTGGAGAATGTTTTGTAATTCCCAATCTTCAGCATAACGGAACTGTGTGGCTTTATATTTTCCAGAAGCAGGAATGGCAATGGCTTTTCTTATTCGGTTTGTTTTATTACCACTTCTCACAAACTGAACTCGAAACCAACGTAATGAAAAAGAACAGTCTGATAATTCAATTCTAAATTCATAGTTGGTCGATTCGTTTTTTTGTTCGTGCTATAGGTTCGGTTGATTTCTCGCTCTGCGACCTGCTTCATCCACACTCTTTGAATGTGAATAGCTTCACCGTAAAGTTGGTCGATTTTCTGGTAAATTTCGTCTCGAATCTCATCCATGATTTACTACCATTAAAAACACAACGATTTAAGGTGTAGGTATTTTCAATAGCCTATACCTTAACAAATGTAGTAACGAATTATCACGATAATTTGTACTACTACGTACGAGTACGAATTATAGTAATATTTTGTGCTACCCTTTTTACTAGATAATTTGTACTATGGGACGAAAAAACGGATCTAGGCCTCATTGAAATCGATACGATTTTTGGTGCAGAGTAGAAATCTTTTTTGCTGACGTTGGTCGACAAGGCGTCCAAATCAGTTTTCGTAAGAAAGCTGGGTAATAATCAGGCTTACACGGTGGTTGAAGCGTTTAAAAATAACTATAAAACAACACTTTATGAATTTAAAGCTCTGGCCTCAGATAATGGTTCGGAATTCGCCGTCCACGAAGATATTTCTGAAGTGACAGGTGCTGATTTCTTCTTTGCTCGACCCTATCATTCGTGGGAGCTGGGCCCAACGCTTTAACAAAGCCAGTTGAATTAAACCATGGCCAAAACTGCTGCATAAACATATAAATTTATTACACTTTTTATGTGTTATGGTATCTAAAATGGTACAAGACAAGCCTTTTGAGACTCAAGTCAAACACTCTCCAATAAACCCGGCACGCCTCAGGCTGTTGCGATTTATTTGAAGGAGTGAGGTTGAGCTCAATATTAACTAAATGGAGATTTTATGATTTTAGATTATCAACGCTATCTAGATAATGATGAACCTATGTACTGGTCTATGTTAGGTTCATCATTGAAAACTTCAAAAGATGGAAAATATAAGTATTATAAATTGGATGCTAATCATCATTTTACAAAATACACAGAGAAACTAATTAATAATAATATTTCTTCTCGAAAAGTCGTTGATACAAAAGCTGCTAAAACTAGAATGAAGTATGCATCCAATGTTTTGAATAACAGCGAATCTAATGAAATACAAAAGTCAAGGATGATTAGACGGTTAAAAGAAGGTAAGGAAGATGTTAAACCACCAGAATCATCCAATATATCAATTAGATGTCTAAAAGTGATAGTTAACCATGATAATATGAGAAGGCACAAAGATTTCGTAAGGTTTAATAATAATTTAGATATTAATTTAAATAAAACTATAATGTCTACAAAATTTCAAAATGAATTTTTACATGATACAAAATATCCAGATTTTTGTCTTCCTGTTTTAAATGGTAATAATGGGGAACTACTTCTTTTTCATGGAACTTCAGTTGCAGTTACAAATTTAATTGCTGGAGGTGGATTTAGACCTGATTTAGGAATGAAGAAAAAAATGGATATGGAACACTAGGTCAAGGAACTTATTTTTCAGACAATTTTTCTAAGGTTATGATATATGCAACTTGTCCTTTTTGCGCTGATTATCGTTGTTTTTGTAGAGACGAATCAGGAAGAAAATATCCTAAAACAACATTAATATCTAGAGTATGTCTAGGGAAAAAAATGTTCCCTCATGTATTTAATGCACTAGTACCTAAAACATCTAAAAGAAAAGGATTCAGAAAAATAAATTATCTGCAAGCAAAAGAAAAAGGGTATGACTCTGTTATGTCTAGAGGTAATAATAATGATTTCTGGAAAATATCTGGTGCTAATAATGAATACATGATTACTGGAAGTAATCAAAGTTACCCAGAAATAATAGTGGAATATGTTATTGGTCAGGATAATGTATTGAATGAAAATTATTTAAGCGGGCAATATCATGATTATTAGGGAACCTCTATTAATTGATTAAAATTTCCTAGATCTCAGCAATGTTCTGCTTTAATAAAACTGGACTCTTTGGTCGATTTCCCGCCCCCTGGGTATGCCCCTGTCTTTCATACACAAATCCTGCGATGAAAATTGCAGGATTTTTTTGAATCTTTTTGCATATTTCCGATCTCAACTATAAATAAACGGTTGAGGGTGGATATGATGTTTTCAGTCAATGCAGAACAATGGGCTACAGAGACATTTTCGGACGCAGAGTTGGGCGATCTAAGACGCACCAAGCGACTTGTTAAAATAACGGCATCCCTTGCGAACCATATAGGTCAATCTATTGTGCAATCTCTTGAATCTGCAGCAGATATTGAAGCAGCTTACCGCTTTAGTCGGAACGACGCCATTGGCGCACAAGCTATTGCTGAGGCTGGATTTAAGGCTACGGCCAAAGCTGCAAGCCTCTATTCCTGCCTGCTCGCTTTAGAGGATACGACTTCTCTGGAGTTTACTCATCAGACCGTTAGAGATGAGATGGGACATACAACCTCAGCAAAGTCCTCTAGAGGGATGCAAGCTCACTCGGTCTTGCTGTTCGCTCCTCAAGAGAAACACGTAGTTGGTCTCATAGAGCAAGAGCGCTGGGTAAGAGATATCAACCAGTATGGACAAAAAGCTAAGCGGAAGACACGTGCTTATAAGATGAAAGAAAGCTTCAAATGGGAGCGAGCATCAAGGCATATGGCACAACGCCTTGGCGGTGCACTCGACAATGTGATCTCCGTTTGTGATCGAGAGGCGGATATCATCGAGTACCTTACATATAAGACTACACATCAGCAGCGCTTTGTTGTTCGTTCCACGCACAATCGACGTATTGAGCAATGTACTGACTCCCTTTATACGTTCACCAGTGCTCTAAAGTCAGCTGGAGATAGAGTTGTCGAGGTGAAGCAGCGTGGTGGACGAAAGGAGCGTAAAGCAACCTGTGAAGTGAAGTATGCCCCGGTCACTATCAAGGTGCCTTCCAATAAAGAAGGGGAGTCTATTTCCTTATATTACGTTGGTTGCAAAGAGCTAAACCACGACAAGCCGCTATGTTGGCACATACTAACATCTGAGCCTGTTCTCAATGCGAAATATGCAGAACAAATCTTAGATTATTATGAAAAACGTTGGCTGATAGAAGAGTTCCACAAAGCATGGAAGACGGGAGGCACCCATGTGGAAGACCTTCGCATGCAAAGCAAAGACAACCTCGAAAAGATGGTCGTAATACTGGCCTTTATTGCAGTAAGAGTGCACCAACTTCGATACATTGGCCTAAATCGACCAGAAGCAGAGAAGCAAAGCTGTGAAAAATTGCTAAGTCCTCTTGCGTGGAAGCTACTGTGGTCAAAACAAGAAAAGACAAAGCCGCCTCGCCAAGCCCCAAGTATCTACTGGGCGTACATTAATCTTGGAAAGCTTGCCGGGTGGCACGACTCTAAGCGAAATGGTCGGGTGGGCTGGGAAAGGCTCTGGGAAGGATGGTTCAAGTTGCAAACCATCCTTGAAGGCTACCTACTCGCAAAATCTCTTGAGATATAACTTGTGATCAAGAGACAGGGGCATGCCCGGGGGAGGGTGTCAAGACGCTTTAGGAAACTCTGTGACTTTGTTTGGTAGCTCAACGTTTTCAGCTTCCCAAGTATCAAGCTTTGCTTGTAGATTAATCCACATCGCAACACCTGTATCAGTAGCTAAGGCCAATCGTTTAGCCATCAAATGAGAACATTTTGATTTTTGATTTACAAAATCGCTCATTGCTTTTCGAGTGATACCCAAATGCTTCGCAGCGTCAGTAATTGATATGTCTCTTTCATCAAGAATTAACCGTTTAAAAATTGCTCTCGGATGAGTGGGCTTTCTTAATTGCTCCATACGATTACCTCACTTAGCGGTATGAATTTTTTACCGTGATAGTCGCAATAATCTAGCAGCCTTGCGCCATCATCTTCTATTTGAAACGTTATGCGCCAATTGCCATTTACTACAACACTGTAAACACCTTCAGCATCACCTTTTTCGCGGCAAACTTAGCTCCAAACACCCCTTTTAAATCTTTTGGATGATGACTCGCATCAATAACATCCAAAATATCCCCAACACGCTCTACATGATCTTGCTTAATCCCGCTTGTCTTTCCTTTGTAAAAAAATTCTTTAACCCTTTATGGCGGAAATTCTTAATTGCCACTTTAATCCTAAAATCACAACGAACCGCACATGCACTGTATAGTGTAACTTTACGCTTATCAAGTAAGGTCGCTCTAATGTCTCAGAGTCTTAATGGTCATCGGTCGCTTACCGAAGTCGCTAACATTTAAGTAACTTGCATTTAGGGGAGTTTAAATTTTGAACTGTGCGCTTGTTTTGGTCTGGTTGAGTTTTAACCAGATCTCAAAACAACACGATTTGCGGTTTATTATAGGGTGGTGTTTGGTAATGTAATGTTGAAGGTTGACTGGTACCTTCATTGATTTACTGTTGAATTATCAATCCAAAGTGTCGATGTATTTAAGTAGAAATCTTTCTTCAAGGGTTTCTACTTTTTTTATGTCATGCCTTAAATGGCGCGAAATCTAGATCCTTAATGTTGTTTTCTATACGACTAGACTTGTTTGCATATATCTTGGTGTTTAGCGATTTCAAAGTCTCTATGACTGGATTTAGTCGCAATCTACTCACACTATTCCCCTTCTTCTGTATGACAGAAGGAGTAAGTAAATTCTGTAGACATGATATTTTCTTTATTAAAAGTTTGCATCTAAGTGAGCTTCAAAGCGTTTGAAGTCATTTTCGATATCGGCGTTTTTCATTACGTCATAACATGCAAATGTTGGTAGAGCAGACATACCGAAGAAACGGAAGTTTGCGTGCATTGGCATCATTAGGTCATCGACACTCTTACCTTGGAATAGGTACTCGCTCTCATCATTAAAGGACTCTTCAGGTGCGTTAAAGGTTAGAGAAAGCATGTACTTTGAATTTGTTAGTGAGCCACCCGTACCGTAGTTTTTCTTTGGCTCTTCTGGTGTTCGACCATCAAATGTACATAGTGCGCCGCCCATACCCGCAGTAAACACATCATCCATGTATTTCTTGAATGACCATGGGATCATCATCCAGTTAACTGGAGATTGAAGAATCACGCGATCTGCCCATTCAAAGTGAGCTAACTGTTCATCAACCACAATCTCATCTTGCATGGTAACAACGCGTATTTCGTGACCTTTACTTTCTAGTTGCGCTTTTGCTTTTTCAACCAGAGTGTTATTCAGGCGACCTTCAGAAAATGGAGATGGCTCGTGTGCTTTGATGATAAGAACGTTACTCATAGTATTAATCCTTCAAATTTTATTATGTCAATTTGGCATTGAGTGAATAACTCGCCTTGCAAGGTTTATTATGGTTACCTAAGGAAATAAGGTAATTAGTTAACTTTTAGTAACCACCTTTGTTTTCATTCGAAAGTTGATTTACCTGAATAAAAACAGATTGATAAAGTGTAGTTAACGTTTCATTAATCGTGAAGCTTCCGAAACGATCAATTTGGAAAGAATAGAAATTAAACGATTAGGGTAGTTAAATTTGATGTGCATAAGTGGTTACCAAAATGTAACTATTTGATGTATTCAAAGAGAAAGTTAACCGGTCTGGCCTGATAGGGTTGGTTAACAGAAGTGCGAACGGCCATGGGTGTTGAAGGTTATCGAAGCGTCATCATAGCGAATGGGAAGGCAGATTGTACGCATAAAACTGTCACGCGCCTAATTGCAGCGCAGCTGCTATGTTCTAAGCACACCCTACAAGTCCGTTTACGCTTCAACCAAGCTCGATTCATTGACTATCGTTGTTTCGGATACACCGTCCCGTAATCTCGCTCGATGCATTCTAATATGATGGCGACTCTATCCACATCGTCGGGAGCTGAGACACGTACCATCTGGCTAGGTTTAAATCGCGTATAGGAGCCGCTCATATAGCCCAATACCATCATAATATCTTGAGGCTTTCGCCCTGTTATCACCAAAAACCGATCCCAGATTTCATAAGGTATTTTAGTTTTTTCCTGTTTAAAATCTTGAACGCGCCTGTCTGACGATACACCAAGTAAACTCGCCAGCTTAGCGTCTGAACCGTATTCCTTAAACTGCCCCTGAAAGTGTCGAAAGTACGTGCCTACAATATCGGCATGCGGTGCTTCGTAACGACTTTTATCAAGTAGGTGAGCATGACTGTAGCGACTTTCGTCAATCTCCATTTGAGCAGGAAATATGGGCGCTTCCAAGTTCGCTCTCAGTTTCTTAGTCGCCTTTTTTATCCCATCTGAGATAACAGCGGCGCTGCTGCTCTTTGATGTTGGGTATTTCTATTTTCATTTTTAATCACTCCGATAATAAAGGGGCTTTCGCCCCTTTTTTTATCTCGGGCACAATTCGATGTTACGAACGTCTGAAACCCTGATGTTAACCAGACTCAATGTACCATTAGCCAATGGTTTCCAACGCTTCTCTAGATGTAACCCTTCGAAGCATATAAACAAGTACCAAGATAATGCGAGGTGGAAAGTCTCAATGCAGCCCAAGCAAATATCAAGAGCAAAAGGCAAGAGAGCCTTGGCTTCTGGCGTACCATTTACCGGAAGACGAGACATTCAACGCGCATAAGGTCGTCAAACTGTACGCACAATGCATGCAGATTGAAGAAGGGTTCAGAGACATCAAAAACGGCCATCTAGGCTAAGGGTTAGAAAAGGCGGACTCAAAGAGTGTGGAGCGTTTCGACAACCTTCTACTCATCGCGTCATTGATACTCTTTTTACTCTGGTGCGTTGGGTTCGCTAGTGTACAGCTCACTCAAAGTCGGCTGTTGCAAGCGAATTCGGAAAAGCGGAAGCGAGTGCTTTCGTATATCTACGTCGGCCGAGAAGTCATCGATGATGTACGATATTGTCCAGACGAGCCCATCATTATTTACGCATTGAGTCAACTGTCAATGCCGACAATACAGATGGAGAGGCTATGATGAAATTCGTGGGGATCCCTCAGCCTTTAAAGTAACCTAAAGCAATCTACAGGCTAACAAAATTTTGTTCAATACTATAGTTATTGCAAAGTGATAGTACGTAGAGTTAGTTGCAACTTTTCTATTGCAAAACGCTAAAAGCACCTGCGTAAGACAAGAATAGTACTATCCTGAGATCATCAAATTGTTGGAGAGCAAATAATGAACGTTCTTGTTGTTTACTGGCATCCCGAGCCAAAAAGTTTTAATGGCGCGATGTTTAGCACCGCGGTAGAAACACTAGAAGCGGCGGGGCATAACGTTAAAACCTCTGACTTGCATGCGATGAATTTTGACCCTGTGTCTGGCCGTCATAACTTTACTACCATCCATGATGGCGAGTTTTTCAAACAACAACTGGAAGAAATGCACGCCACCGAGCACGATGGTTTTGCACCGGAGATTGAGACGGAAATCCAGAAATTGGAATGGAGCGATCTCGTTATCTTCCAGTTCCCACTTTGGTGGTTTGGCATGCCAGCGATGCTTAAAGGCTGGGTAGACCGCGTGTTTGCAATGGGGCGAACTTACGGCGGCGGTCGCTTCTATGAAAATGGTGTCTACAAAGGGAAAAAAGCCATGGTTTGTGTTACGACCGGTGGACCAGAAGAGCTTTACCTCAAAGACGGCTGGAATGGCGACCTCGATGGCATTTTACGTCCAATTCATCGCGGCGTTTTTGAATTCAACGGCTTTTCGGTGTTAGCGCCACAAACAGTATTTGGTCCGGCAAGAAAATCGGAAGAAGACCGTGCTTCTGAAATAGAAAGTTACGCCCAACGTTTACAGCATATCTTTGAAGAGTCTGCCATTGAGATTGGGCAGTATTGAGGTAGTGATGAATAAAAGTAAAGCATGGCACCTCCTTGCTGGGTGGGGAATAATGCCAAATAACATTGATGCAATTTTGCCTGAGAATAATGGGATGGCGCTGCAACAACGCGAACAGTATATCCTCGCGATTAACGAATCCTTAAAGCTACTTTATGGTGATCACGAAGAGCAAAAAGCCTTTATGCAACGCCCTAGCAAAGTCGTTCTTTTTAATGGAAGAAAACCGATTGAAGTTATCAGCTCGGGCAAACTTGATGATTTAGTGTTAGTACATCGAAGTATCCGAAGCATGGTGTGTATTTAACACAAAGTCTTGGTTTACTCCCTAACAATGAGACTATTGCATTCAATAACTGCCCAACAAATGGAAATGAAAGCGGAATTTTATGGCAAGACGGTTAGCGAAAAGCCATAAACCATCCATCAGTGATGCCCGCTCTTGTCATGCTTAACAAAACAAAGCGATTATCGTCGAGGAACCTATGAATTCGAATCAGCTTAATGACTTTTCAAACAGTATTGATGCCTTTGAGAAGGCTTGTGCAACAGGCAATATTGAACACATTCAGGAGCAGCTAAAAAATGGGGCGTCGGTTCTGAATGTCAACCGTCAAACGGGTGTCGCACCTTTACATTTTGCCGCTCAAAGCGGGAGCATTGAGGCATTTGAATACCTGCTAAAATGTGGTGCGTATCTTAATCAGCAAATCCCAATCAATGGTATGACTCCTTTAATGATGGCGGTTTGGCACAAACACATTGAGCTGACCGAATTCATCTTGGATCAGCCACAAGTCAACGTCGAAATTGTTGCTCATTACGGTCTGAAAGCAAGAGACCTGAGTCGATTTGGTTTTAAACAACCGTTCGATGACCAAGCTCAAGCGATTATCGCAAAGTTTGACGCTGTGTTTGAAGCGTATTTGGCTAAAAGAGCTATATTAGAAAGTAATCCATTATTCAAAATTATTTTAAGTACAGAATCTGACCAACAAAAAGCCAAGGCGATCAGAGATGGGTTCGCGCATGGTGATATTACTAAGGAAGCGATTAATGCTGTAATGCCACATAAGAGTAATGGTAACGATGCACATACGCCAATACTTTTGGCGAGTCGCGATGGTTTGGTAGAAACAACTAAGGTACTGCTAGAGCACGGTGCAGATCAAACAATCGTGGATAGCTATATGCGTTCATTGCCCATGCATAAAGCTGCATTTTCTGGACATGCAGATGTATTGTCAGTTTTATTGGCAGACGAGAAAGCACACCAAACCATCAATGCACAAGGACCGCTAAATGGCTATACACCTTTGCATGATGCGGTTTGGAATGGTCATTTTGATTGCGTGAAAGTACTGTTTGAGAGCGGATGTGAAACGAAAATTGAAGGACATGACGGGTTCACACCGGTTGATTTTGCGACAAGATTAAACCGAGATGAAATGCTCAAATTACTTTAATGTGATGTTGGTTTTCGGATGATTGCCAAAGCTTAATCCAATATTTCCATTTATATATAAACGAATGAGGAGATCCAAATTATGTTTAAGCATGCTATGACCGCTTTATTGCTTTCAGCAACAACACTTGCTTAGGCACCGTGTGTGAGCTGTGCAATAAAGCTAGGGAATTTCCCAAGAAGTGGGGGCATATACTGATCGTTACACATAAAGATTAAAAAAATAAGTAAAAAATAATAGAGATATAGAGAGAATATTGAATCAAATAATATAAAGTTTTATTAAATTTCTTTAATTTCTTTCCTAATATCCTAATCTGATATAGATATTTAAATGCCTTGTTTAAGATCCCAACTTTATCTCCAGGAATATTTTTTGTTTCAGACATGGATAGAATTATTTTGCCAAATATTTTATTAAAAAAACTTACTATTTTTGACTTTACCGGTCTTTCAATGTCTAAGAAAAGTATAATCCTCTTTTGATTTGTTTTATTTTCAGCATAGTGAAGATAAGTTTCATCAAAAATAATTGCTTCTCCATCTCTCCATGAATACCTTTCTTTGTCTACTTCGATGAAACAATCATCTGAATTAGGCGTAGATAAACCAAGGTGATAACGGAGTGAGCCAGCATATGGATCGCGGTGTTTCTGCAACTGAGCACCTGGGGGAAGCATTGCAAACATTGCGCCTTTTACTTCAGGTATGTCTTTTAGTAAATCGACAGTAAAAGGACACATCGTTTGTGCTGATTTAACATCAGCTGCATACCACTTTAGATAAAACCGCTTCCACCCTGTTTTAAAAAATGAGTTAAAAGCTAAATCATCTAATTCGTCAGAGGATTTTATCTCTCCACTTCGGTTTATTTCGATTGCTTCATCTCGAATTTTTTTCCAATTATCTTGAACTATTTTTAATGAAGGAAATTCAGAAATATTGATATAAGGTTTGTTATCGACAGATGATGTTAAATAGAAAATTGTATTAAGGGGAGATAAAAAATTAGAGTGATCAGTCAAACGTCGACTGAATTTCTTATGTCTATCTCTACCTCGGCGTTGTACATAAATTGAGCATATAACAAATAAAGAAAATATAACTAACCCCATAAAACCGACTCCATTGTGAATTATTCATTCTCTACCCCAAGAATTGTGCTACGCACGTATAGGTAGATATATATTATTGTGTAATTAATGGAGTTTAAGATGGTATTAATCAACTTAAATGTCAATGGGTGACATGGTAGACCATGATGGTTTCATACACTACCGTGATTTCTAGCATGTTATAAGTATGATGTCCTTTTTGGGGTAGTTTGCGGGAAAGTGCAGGGAACTACGTTAAGGGTTTTTACCACTCATAGAAGCCCATCAAGATAATATGCTCCCAGCCAAGAGGAGATAGATGTGCCAGTCTCTCCGGTACTACCTCAATACCTTGTGAGGATGAGTTTAAAGATTATGTTCTTGAAGGTGTGGCCGTGTACGAGAAGTTATTTAATCTCTATAAAAGATTAAATGGGCGGTAGTCCTTATAGTTGTTTTCTGTACGATTGGACTTCATCCCTCTTATTATTTCTTCCACGAGCTCGTGCCACTTTGTCACATTATTGGTTATTGCTCATTTTACTATCATAATAGAATTGTGCCACTTTGACACCCAAGGAGATTCTATTATGTCTACTACTTTACCTCGCATCACGGCTAGAGTGGATGTTGATACTCAAAACTTATTAACAAGAGCTGCTGCCATCGCTGGCATGTCTAGTATCAACTCTTTTGTTTTGAGTGCAGCTATAGAAAAAGCAAATCAAGTCATCGAGCGAGAGCAGTCGTTAAAGCTTAGCGAGAAAGATGCAATATTGCTTATGGAAGCATTAGATTGACCAGCTAAAGCGAACTCAAAATTAAATGCGGCTTCTGAGCGTTATGAGAGTAAAACTCAACAATGAAAACTGTACTTCTAGACAAATCTAAACACGATAGAAAAGGGTTTAATTGCGGGGTAGAGGTGCTCAATAACTACATCAAAGTGATGGCAAGTCAGCAGTCAAAAAAAGATAACACCAGAACCTTTATATTAGAAGATGAAAATGAAAGTTCACAAATCATAGGGTTCTATACACTCACTATGACCCCTATTGATTTGAAAGCGTTACCTGACAAACTACAAAAAAACACAGCTCTTCGACATCAGGAGGCCTTATCGCGCGCCTAGCGATTGATGAACGCTATAAAAGCAAAGGTTGTGGTGAGTGGTTGTTGATAGATGCCCTAAAAAAGTTATTAGCGGCCAGCGATAGTGTGGCTTTTCCTGTCGTAATCTTTGATGCAAAGGATGGCGCGAGGCATTTTTACGAGAGTTATGGATTCCAAGCTTTCCAAGATGCTGAGAATAAGTTGTTTATTACCATATCTGACATTCGCGAAAGCTTTAGTAATACTCTACATTTCTAGGTGTATAAGGCCATTTAATTGAGGTTTCTTATGAATTTAGAATGTCCATAATTATCGACATGCTGTGACCTCGATATTGTAGATACCGTATCATTTTGGCTTTTTCTTTCGCATCATCCGGCAAGCCATCTGAGAATTTTTTCTCTTTGGCTTGAAGGCATATCTCAAACCAGTCTACACCTAAATCTTCAAGAGCTTGCTCAATATGCAAGATATCCAGTCCCTTTTGGCGAAGTTCTTGTTTAATTCGAGTTGGGCCATGCAGCTTATGAATTTGCTTTCGCAACTCTTTTTCTATCAGTCGAGAGTCATCAACATAATGATGAGACAGCAACTTTGCCATCACACTTTCAATGACATCCTCTTCATTAGACTTTCGCCTCAGCAATTTTATCAGCTCACCAGACGCGTAGTCTTTTTTTACTAAGCAAGAGACCGCATGGTCATATAACGATTGTTCATTCATGGTAAAAGTTCATCTCGACTCGGTATTGTTTGCATTGTAACCAAAATTGATATGTCTGGATAGAATAGGGGAATAGCGACCATTTAAGGAGAAAGTTCATTACCTACGGTCCCTTTTAGCTCTTGGAGCTGGTTTACCGAATTTTGGCGTAAAGCATCGCCCAATGCGGGCGGTGATATAAGCCATTATTGCAAAGC
>NZ_JBLNLI010000032.1:0-20218 GCF_059777565.1 Vibrio sp. A37
AGCCCCTTATTATCTACGCATTGAGTCAACTGTCGATGCTGACAATACAGATGGAGGGGCTATGATGAAATTCGTGGGGATCCTTCAGATTTTAACGTTAGGATAAGCCGAGATAGACACCACTCCATCTTGATAACAGTGGTTCTCTTTGAACTCGATACGATGAGGGCTTTCATTTTTCACCGTGCCAATGGACACAACATAGTCCCCACCACTCGCAAACTGCCCGTCGAAAAAGTTAAAGGTTAGTCCGTCTTGCTTACAATTTGGCATGTAGTCTGCATTGACAGGTTTCATGCTATATCCCGTTGGCAACGTCCCTTTCGCGATAGACGACATCACAGCCTTAATGGTGGCAGAGCGAGGACTTGAGCGCTCAAACCGCCTAGCCAGCGAAGACCCTTGCATCGTCTCTCCATGAAGCACCACCTCTTGCGGCCCGACCGCCATAGGTTTGAACGTCACTTGAATAGCCGCACTCTCATCACCCGACTCCGTAATAAACCCAGCGATTGGTGCATTGTGAGTCGTGGATACATACAACACATTGTCCCGCGCCTTATACGCCACCCCTCCGACGCTATCCATTTTGATGGACGGGCGTTTAAATGGCGTCACAATACGGTTGACGTGCTTGTTTGATATGACGTAGGTCTGCGCTTGTTGAGTTGGCTCAGACAACTCAGCCATTTGCGTCGCCAGTAGTGAGCCTGGCAATAGAAGCGCAATAATCAAAAAGGCAATCCTCACGACTTACCTCCACGACGTTTCTGATGTTTCTTCTCCCATGATGAGTCATGGGCAACATCGTCATACACATCGACGTAACGCACGAGTGCGGTGTAATTTTCTACGACGAAGTCAAACTCGTAGGTTCGAGTAAACGACTCCACTTTTCCTGTTGGCCCCGTTAACGTTCCCCGCCCTGTGATGTAGGTGGTCCCGTTTTCCAACAGGGACGTTTCTGGGGTAAACGTCATCGTCACCTCATCACGCTTCAACTCGGCGAGCTGAAGCGCAATGGCCTTTTTAACGTCCTGATAAATATTGGAGTCCATAAACGGTAAGACGGATTTTTCCACAAAATTGATGTTCGACGGTGTAATGTTGCCCAGCATGCCAGAGAGATAAAAACCCAAGCGGACATGATTGGCATCGTTCATGCTGTAGCGACCAACTTCGCTTTGCAAGCACGATTCATTGAGGTTATTCATCACCACGGTGTCTTTTTGAAAATTAATGGCCAGCGACACAAAGAGAAGGATGACCAAAATAACGTTGGAGATGGCAAGCGCTGTGGTGGTTTGCTTGAGCTCACCAAATTTCGCTTTTAATTGTGTAAAGTCCATAACAGATCACCAACAAGCTATGAATGAAATTTATCCACTAAAGGTGGCTGCATAGAAGAGTTCGCTGACACATGGTCAATAGGCAAACCTTTGTCTCGGATACGGTGAATAAAAAAACCTCTTGGCTTGCCATCTCTTAATTTGGCGTACTGTATTTTTCCTATATATCCAATCACCAAACCTAAGAGTGGAGAGTTAATGATGATCCCAACCACCAACCCCAAAGCCACGGCCGCTATTTCATCAATTTGCCAAATAAGGAAGTGGATAGGCTCGTCCACTAAATCCGGTACGTTTATGGGCTTGTCATCAGACATCGGCACATCCTTGCGTGTTTTATATTGCTGTCGGTTTCCATTCTACGGACAGTTAAAAATTTCCTAAATTTTGCTGAAAACCCGATGGAGAAAGGGCTACAGGGCGGAAACATATTTTTTAACGCCTTCTCGAAGCACATCGATATTTAAATTGTGACTCTGCGCGCATACGGAGCTTGAGAATGGCTGTTCGCTGTCCGAGAAAAGCCAAGTCCACGCTTCCGCTCTCATCGACTGAGAGCGCCTACGGTCATTGAGCTCTATTAATGATTGAACCAGCAACGCATATTGCATGGCGTGAATGTCATCCTCACTCCACGTGACTTCTTGTGGATGTATAGGGTGAATATTTAAAGAATGGATACGCTGAAGACCATCCATCATGTTCAAGTTCAACGCATCCTCTGTGTCGATTCGCATGATTTATCCCTAAATTTGAACAGCACGAAGCCCTACCTACCGGGCATTGAAATAAAAAGTTATTTAATTGTTTTAACGGTTACTTGCGATCTTTTTTGGTTTTCTTCGCCAAAATCGTTTCGAGGTTAAAATTCGGGTGATTGTTTTGTTCACTTTGAATAACGGCATCCAACACATCGGCAATAAATGCGGTATACCCGCCATTACCATACTGCTTGTAGCCCCACTCACTCGCGAGAGTATTAATATCTGAAGACAGCCCTTCCCGAGCTGGAAACGTGATGCAACTTGATGCCATTTTACCTCCATGTCAAAAGTAATATTTGCGACCAAACAAATAAAAACAATCGAAGTTTTTTCACTTCAACATATACATTTCTAAGTCCATTTTTGTGTCGGTTATGCCTTCATTCATTTGAGTACAAAGAAAGCCCCGTAACAATTTCGGGGCAACAGTAAAAAATGAACCTGCGGTTATATAAGCAGAAAATAGGTTGGCTATGTAACGAGATTTCATTTACGACATGGCTAGCCATATCACACACTTTTTGTTCAAAAGTGATCTAACAAGTTCACTATACAACCACATAGCAAAGCTTAAGTTGCATACAAGATCCACGTTAGGACGCTCCAGTCTCCCGACTCAACGGAAAACGCCAACCCCTCATTCACTTGTTAAATAATTGCTCTCAAAAGTGCCTCACCATACGGTGAGGCGAACTCGCAATGATGCTGATGAAGAGGCGAGTAAATAAGCAAGAGTTCAAGTTCTTGTTAAAATTCATTCAACACGAACCATCGACCAAGCGTGTGCAACTGTATCAATATGGATTAGAGACCACAAGCATTTTGATAGTTTTAGCACTGTTTGGTACAATCAAGATAAAATATATCAATTGTCATCTCAATATTATGCAATCAATATAACCATCATTTACTTATAAGATTTACTCTTTTCCTTTACATATATAGTGTTGAAAGTTCTAACTATTGAGCATAGAATAAAACAACGAACCAACAATAAGTCATAAATTCATGAATATTAAGAACTTTTCAGAAAGTTATGAAGTCCTACTTTCTGATCTTGATTCCAAGAATCTAATGCCATCACACGATGTCTTAGAACACCTAACGAACTACTTGTCTGACTTTCTTACCTCGAATCAATTGTCATATCAAAACGTCTATGGTCACAACACATTTATCGCCAATATGGATCTCGAAGTTGTAAATGTGGTCACTGAGCCGAAGGTCATTTCTATTTCTACAGAATCGTCCGTAGTTGATAACGGTAAGGTCATTTTGGACACTGTATCTAGGCTGGGAAATGAAATCGCATATAAAGCTAAGCTGGAAGTTGTCTTTCTTAAAGACAAAGAACTTGGTGACATCTCAAATGAGATAACCCCCTTATTTGAATAGATTAAGTAAAAAGGGGGTTAAGGTAGGATCAAGTTATATCTTAAGCCCTTTTATATCGACTCGAGCTACATCTATTCGGCCATGACACCTATCCAGTGTTGAGCTCAGGATATATAGATCCTTCATATCCTCCCCCCCTAGTACACAGTCAAATGGGTGAAACCCTTTAGGGACGTCTATTGTATCTGTTACTGTTCCTGATTTTGTTAACCTAACCACGGCTTGAAGCCCAAACGGATCCGCGACCCATACACCAAGTTCTTCATCCAAGCTAATACCATCTGGAATCAAGTTTTCCACCGCACAGAATGTGGATTTGTCTGCTAAAGATCCATCAGGTTGAATTTTATAAGTTGATATTCTTTCATTAAAAGATTCAGCAATGTATAAAATATCGTCATGAATCACGCATCCATTCGGAAATATTGGGGTATTGTCAACAATTGTGAATTCACCGTACTGATCTATTTTAAAAATATGCCCAGACCTACGATCTTCTGGCTTCTCCCAATGAAAACCAATGTCACCAACATAGCTGTCACCGTTTGAATTTGTGACCATGTCATTAATGTAAAATTGAGTCACTCCAGATAAATCACAGTGGATACTGACGTTCTTGCCATCCCACTTATAGACTCTGTAATTCTCCATCATGGAAGAAACAACTAGTTCACCAGAAGGTAGCCATCCTATGCCAGAGGGAGATGGAACTTCAAAAAGTTTTTTTAGCTGCCCATTTTTAAAGCAGTAGACGCTGTCATTGTCCATATCAGAAAAATATAACGCGTCATTTTTCCATCGAGAACCTTCAGGAAACTTTATACCTTCATCAATTAACGTTGATTTAATTTTTAGTTGTCTAGCCATAATAAATTGCCGTAATTTGATTTCTAGAATGAGTTTTAATGGTACCCTACTCTACCAAACTTTTGATTTACGGACTATTTTTTAGTTGGCCTATAAGGACTTTTAGTTTTGGAAAAAATATTCAGTACATCTGGCGGCCGTATTCAACACTTACGCCACCTTTTAAACCATTCTAGGAAATCCTTTTGCGAAAAGTACTCAATTTCCTCGACGAACCTGAGAAACTGGGAAAGTAAAACAAACCAGATCTGTTCAGACAAAGTGTCGATAGTTTTAGCTAACGCCATCAAGAATGAAGTGAATGTTACGGTGGATTGGATAAGAGATGGCTATGGCCCAGAACCGACGTTGAAATCACGTTCTTCTTATGATTTCCATGACTTATCGAATGCTTATGATGACGCATATCGATTTATCGATAAATATGGCCCAGAACATTTTGAGTTAATAACCGTGACCAATAATAATTGGAAACCTTGGCTATTCGCTGGAGATTTACTCATAACGACTAAAGTGAACATTTCCGATAACTGCTCAAGACTTTGTGTTGCGACCTCTGAAGAGGGAATTCAGTATTTAGGCTTCCCTTTAGAGCTGGACGAGAAAACGTTGACCATGGATATTGGTGAAAACAAAGTCGTAACCATCGAGCATGTTAATGAAATATCACGAGTAGTACAGGTTCGCAATTTATCATAAAGGTACAGAGTAATGGAATCGATTAACCTAAGTAAAATTAGCAAGCTAGACTCAACACTTGCAAAACTACTAGAAGCTTTTGCGCAAGAGTGTGGATGCAATTATATAGCGTTTTTTCGAGAAAATTTAACGACAAAAAACAAAGTGTATTGGAGCTCAAACCAAGAATGGAACAATTATTTTATCCATCAAGACTACTTTAGTGAGTGCCATTTAGTTAATTCAGGTGACAAGATGCTTGATAATAACCCAAAGATTATCATGCCTTGGGATATGCTTAAGCCAACATCCAGACGAGAAAAACAAATAGCAGGAGAAAGACGCGAACATGGCATAGACCACGGAGTCAGCTACGCCTCAAAATATAACGGCATATTTCAAGGGTTAGCATTTGCAACTGAAGCGCGCTCATACAAAAGCTTAAGCTTTGCTCGAGATATCAATGACAACACAGACAAAATACTTAATGTCATTCAAAAAATTGACTCCATAATCAACAACAATAAAAAGAGTCTTGGGTTAAAGTTTACGGAAGAATTTAACCTTAAGACCCTGCTCTAATCGATTCATATATGGTGATAGCGTTCATAATGACAGACTCTTCGGTGAGATCGTTTCCATAATACCTTGAGAGGATAGATGGATCGCTCATCATCATATATATCAGTTTCTTGCGAGAATGAATGTCTATATTTTCAATTTTCGCAATTTTGGTTGCTAAATAAACAAGCACTTCTAACTCTTTGTCATACGACTCAAAAAAGCTTTCTGACAATTTGACTTGATGCTTCGTCAGCAAAGCTTTCCAGTTGTCTACTCCTAATGCTTCAGCGTACCTTTTAGCATATATTTCGTTGATCGGACGTGTGCCTAGCTCATGAGCGTTCACTGTTCGGACATTCAAACCTACTGAGTTTGCAAATGATGTAGTAGTTAAGTATCCCTTATTTAAACGAAGCCTTCGTAACAAGGAAATAAAGCTTTTATTCTCTGTCATTTTGTATAGTGATCATTGCGTTATACGCAAAGTTTACTTTTTCATGCAGCTCATGTTAACTGTCTTACATGCCTTTTTGTTAATTAATCTCTCTTAATGCATTTCTCTGGTAATTTAAGTCTGTTGAGTCACCTACACAATCAGTTGTAAAAAATTAACTATCCGTTCTAAACCAATTTTGGACAAAATCAATTTAGAAAATCAAATTATTTCGAAATTATTGGAATTAGTTTTTGTATTGCAAAGGTAAGAACCTAGCTTGTCGTAGGTTCTTACTCAGTTCACAATTATAGGTTGCAATTATCTTCCAACAATTGCGTTCAACTTCGCTGTTGGTAAGTTGTATTTCTGGGCAATACAGATTAGCTCACCTATAGCCACACTGAATAAAATTATCAGTGGTTGGAGCTATCATGTCAGATTTCAAAGGATGTCATTTCACTGGCGATATCATTCTTTGGACCGTAACTTGGTACTGCAAATACGGCGTCAGTTACCGAGTATTACTGAGATGCTGCTAGAAAAAGGCGTTATCATCAATCACACCACCTTATATTGTTGGGTTCAGAGGCATGCGGCTGAAACAGAAAAGCGATTACGTTGACGATAGAAGCCTAGTTACAGTTCCAGCTGGCAGATAGATGAAACGTATGTCAAATTGAATGACCAGTGGACGTATTTGTATCGAGCTACCTCTAAAGAAGGAGGCACCTTCGATTTTTCCTCGCACAAGCTCGAAATCAAAAAACTGCAAAACACTTGCTAGGTAAAGCTATGCGCAGTATAAAATCTTATGCTCCCTAAAACGCTGAATATAGTAGGCTCTTTGACTCCACCCCAGCCGTATTTACGGCATATGGAGCAACGTCACTATATGTTCTCGCATCCACCAAAATCGAACAGAAAATTTTGTTCCTCTTTTCCAATAGCTTGATAGGTCCTTTTCAAGCATTAATACACAGTAACCAGAAGAACAATTGATATGATGGACTGATGCATATTCAAACCCAAACACATAACCGACCGATGGATATAATGACTTGAATAAAGTTTCTTTAGCAGAAAAAACCAACGTCACTCCTAGGTTGAGATCAATGTAATTACGCTCTATATAGTCAAAATCAGAGCCACACAATACTGTTTCAGAAATGTCTTGAGCTGTTTTAGGTGACAACATTTTTTCAATATCTACTCCCAAAGCTGAAAAGTCAGTTTTTTTATAGGCCACAACTGAAATCGCAAATGAGTCTGTGTGTGAAATAGAGCCTATAGTATTAATAGGCCATACAGGAGAGCGATCTACATGACTGGGTACTGAAACTACTTTTCCTGTTAGTTTAAACAATGCTTCTTTCGCTGCCACTCGGCCCGCTAAATATTCTGCTCTACGCTTTGACACTGCTCTATTTAACTTAGTAGGAAAAGAAACATTCAGCTTATTAAACAAGCAATCTTGATAAAGTTTCACATCGTATTCCAAGTATGAATATTCGATATTAATAAATTGATTAAACTTTAAATGACTAACATAAGAGAAAAAACTATTCATACCAATTCCACTTTTTTTTCATTAAAAAAAATATATTTATTATAACTTTATTTCCACTATAAAAGTTCAAAAATCGATCAAGTCCAATAGTCAAAAAAGGTTAATTTCAAGAATCATACAGATATAAAATTCAAACTATAAGTACTTATTTCTTTTTGATAAATATGCCTATCTTGTTACTCGATTAAATAGCAATCATCAACAACTAAAAAAGAAAACATACAATTCAAATATCAAGTGGCAATCCGTAATATATATTTATAGTATTTAATTAGACCCACAAAATAAATATTTAATCACTTACATTGAATTCGAGCATTTATTTGTAAATATAAAAAATTAATCAATTGGATAGTAAGTGAACATTTATCTGTAATTACAAGATAAATAATTAATCACTGATGTAACTATCGTTTACATCAATAATAAAATTAATAAACTAGGGCGTGTTGATCTTTTGAGTTTAAATTTTGTTCGAATTCCAAGGCTTTTAATCACGGCGCAGGTGAAGAAGCTTAGTCATTCTAAGTGATGAGCCTGCAACAAAGAGTAAAAGCCTTGGAATCGAACCCTCCGGGCAGCGTTTGTCGCTCCCTTCTACGGCGTCAGTGCTGATTTGTGTAGGTGACTACATGGCACCACCACTTCCTTGTAGAAATAAGCGACACACTGCTGCAAAAATCATCGCAAAAGATCAACACGCCCTAATAAAATGTTCAGTTAGCAGGAATCTATGGACAGCTTAAGCAATACAAACAACACGATTTTGCAGTTATTTGAGGAACAGGTGTGTAATACACCCAACAATACCGCTATAACATATAATGGGAAATCTTTAAGCTACTTCGACTTAAATAATCGTTCAAACCAATTAGCAAACCTTATAACGAGTAAATATGAGGAAGAAAACAAAAAACCTCTTCAGCCGAACACTTTAATCGCACTTTATTTTGATCGTTCGCTAGAAATGATCATAAGTATATTAGCCGTTTTAAAGGCTGGCGCTGCCTATGTCCCTTTGTCCCCAGACGCTCCAATAAAAAGAACTAAGTTTATCGTTGAAGATATCAATAACCCTGTATTTCTCACTCAACATAGATACCTAAACGAGTTGGATAATATACGAGTTGGCATCAACAATAACTCAATCATCATTGCTACAGATGATATGCCACAACAAAGTGAGAGCTGGCAGTCAAACTTAAAAAATGAATATCATCCGAGTGATCTCGCTTATGTAATTTATACCTCTGGCACAACTGGGCGCCCTAAGGGAGTCATGATTGAACATAGGTCTCTTATTAACACATGCATCGCCACAGCAACTGAACTCGAAATTTTTCCCGAAAAACAAATACTGCAGTTTTCAAACTACGTTTTTGATGCGTCAGTTTTCGAAATTTTTCCAGCTCTTGCCTACGGTGCTCATCTTCATTTGATTGCTAACGAAGTGCAAAAGGATACAAGGTTACTACTTAGCTACATAAGTAGTAACAATATCAAACAATCGTTTTTGCCCACAGCAGTAGTTAAAGCGATAGACCTCAATGAGTTGCCTGCTATGGTTATTCATACTGGGGGGGAAAGCTTAAATGGACTGCAGCATATCCCAAACCATATCAAACTTTTCAACCAGTATGGCCCAACTGAAGGCACGGTTTATGTTAGCAGTACACAAATCAACTCGGACGAGCTAGATTCCATACATATTGGTCGCGCTATCCAAAACGTGAATCTGTACGTATTGGACGCTGATATGAATCCTGTCCCACCAAATACCTCTGGCGAACTATACATCGGTGGAGCCTGTCTAGCGCGTGGCTATCTCAATCTACCAGCGCTCACCGATGAACTCTTTGTCTCAAACCCCTTTGCCAGTAGAGAAGACGAAAAACTCGGACATTGCAGACTATACCGAAGTGGTGACTTAGTTCAGTGGCGTGAAGATGGGAATTTAGCGTATCTCGGCAGAATCGACCATCAAGTCAAGATTCGAGGCTATCGAATAGAGCTAGCTGAAGTCGAATCAGCTTTATTGCAATGCTCAGACGTAAAACAAGCAGTAGTAGTCGCCCAAGAAAAAGCGGAGCAAAAATATCTCGCCGCCTATTTAGTCCCAGCAGATGACACATGCTTGAACGACTCGGCTATTTCTAATGAGTTAGAAGAAAAAATAAGAGCAGAACTTCTCAACACATTACCAGATTATATGTGTCCTGAGAGCTTAACTATATTAGCTAACATACCACTCACTATTAATGGCAAAGTGGATACAAAAGCTCTACCCTGTGAGCCAACTA
Source organism: Vibrio sp. A37 (assembly GCF_059777565.1). NCBI lineage: Bacteria > Pseudomonadati > Pseudomonadota > Gammaproteobacteria > Vibrionales > Vibrionaceae > Vibrio > Vibrio sp. A37. Next base: position 9,921 of record NZ_JBLNLI010000032.1, read on the forward strand.
AACAAACTCACCATTACCAGCCACCTAGAACAGAGATTGAAAAGTCACTATGTGATATTTGGCAACAAACTCTGGGTGCAGTGCATGTGGGTATTCATGATGATTTTTTTATGTTGGGAGGGAACTCGATACTCGCAGCTAAAGTAGTCACGATACTTAAAAAATCACTCAATATAGAAGTTAGCTTTAAAGACTTCGTTAGCAATCTCACAATTCACAAGCTTGCTCAATTAATCGAAGGTGCAAACTCCACAGCTGGTTCAGTTCTAAATATTGATAATCGAATAGAGGATCCGCACAATTATCCTCTCTCACCAATACAGAAACAGATCTATTCTCACTTGGCTGTTGCGGATAGTGAATTGATTTATAACGAACAAATGAGTGTTGAGATTAAGCAATCTTTGTCGGTATCACGACTTAAACTCGCACTATGCTTGATGATCGCTAAACACCCTCAGTTACGAGCCTATATAGCAGCTTCCCCTACTCACGAAATTGAGCAATACATCGCGCAAATTAACCAACATCGTGCCCCCTGTTCAAGCAAAGATGCTGAGCAATTTTTCTCTCAATACTATACATTTGAATGTGTAGATTTAACTAAATTTGATGATCAGCAGTCTGTCTACCAAAAAGATGCACACAAAAGAGTTCGGCTACCGTACGATTTAACAAATCCGGGCCTTGTTCGATTCTACCTATACAAATTTTCAGAAGACCGATACCGGTTATTGATAGCATCTCACCATCTCATTATTGACGGTACGTCTTTGTATCAAGTATTGGTACCCCAGATATTAGACACTTACTGTTTACTGGATTCAAAACCGGCGAGTATGCCAGTTGAACAGCCTGGTTATGCTCAGTATGTATATTGGTTCAAGAATCAAGATAATTTGCCCCAAGAAATAAAAAGCTATTGGAATAAGGAGTTACAGCTCTATCAACCCGCTCAGATTCCAGCTATATCACCACATCAGAACGTACTTAAGCAAAATAAGGGAAAACAAACATCCTTTCATATAGATAGTGCCGATCATAATCTACTGATAGAAATATCACAGCGTTTAAGGGTCTCACTATTCTCTACGCTATCAGCCATATTCACAATGCAGTTGCATAAATACAATATGGGTCAGTCTATAAGCCTATTTTCCATTAGCGATCACCGTAAGCAAATTGTCGGAAGTAGTGACGTTCTTGGCAACTTCATGAACATCCTCCTCTTGAACCACATTATTTTACCAAATCAAAGCTTTGCTCAACATGTGACTCAGGTACATAACAAGACTCTAGATAACCTTAAGTATGAAATAGAATTTTCTCAGTTACAGAAGTTAGCTAAATCAAGCAATAATTGCGAGTCATTGCAACCTTCCATTTTCTTTATCTTAGAGCCAAACCAGTTTAAGCATACGGAGTTCACTTGCTCCCAACTTGATACTCATTCTGGTGAAGTAAAGTCCGATTTTTACTTCGAATTAGATGAAAAAAAACATGGCATTTATGGCCGTATCGAATACAAGTCGGCACTATTTAGTGATGATTTTATCCAAGATTTCATTGATAACTTTAAATATCTTATTAAACAGGTTGGTAAAGATTCAGCCATCCCATTAAAACAAATTCGCCTACTAGCACAAGACAAGTTTACCGACATCATTGTGTCTAGAAATGCTACTGAAACTTTTTATCCTTCCGATTGCACAACTTTCGAATTGTTTAAAACGGTGGCTGAAAAACAACCAGATCTGATTGCGTTACAATTCAACCAAGAAAAGTGGACCTACGCACAGTTACTAACTGCTGTATTGAATACCGCAAGTATATTGATGCAATCCACTGATTTATCATTGCAACCCATAGTGGGTCTGTACATGAAACCAAGTGTCGAAATGGTTGTGTCGATGCTAGCGTTACAATGTATTGGCAAAGCCTATCTCCCACTTGATATCAAAAGCCCAGAGGCACGCTTAAGCAAAATCATACAAAGCTCAGGCATCAAACAAATATTGGTTACTAGTCAGGACGCGCCGACTAATATCAAAACAATAGATACAATCTCGATTAAATGTGACGCTAATAGCCAACAATCCTCTGATTTGCCTCAGTTTGAAAGAATAAGTGCGACACAACCTGTCTATATTCTTTACACATCCGGTACAACTGGCGATCCCAAAGGCGTCACTATATCGCATCGAAATTTAACCAATACCATTTGTTACTTTAAAGATCTTTTAGAAATCAATGCAGGTCAATCACTACTGAGTTTTACTGGGTATACGTTCGATATTTTTCAGTTAGAACTTTATGTCCCTCTGATCAGTGGTGCCACGTTAATCTTAACTTCCGCTGAAGTTCGTGAAGACTACAACAAGCTGCTGCAATCAATAGAACAGGCTCAACCTGATTACATACAAAGTACTCCTAGTATTTGGAATGTTATTGGTGATTTTCTACCGCGAAGTACAAAACTTACTGCATTGTGTGGCGGTGAAGCACTCAATGAAACTATCCTATCCAAATTGCAGAAATTAGCCGCAAAAGTATGGAATGTGTATGGCCCCACCGAAGCTACAATTTGGGCAACCGCTCAAGATCTTAGCAACACAAACAAAGTAACGATTGGTAGGCCGTTAGGTAACTACAAAGCGTACGTACTAGATGAGTATTTAAACCCACTTCCTGACCAATGCGTTGGTACGCTATACCTTAGTGGAGACAGTATTGCCAACGGATATTTACATCAACCAGAACTAACTGCGAAACGATTTATCGATAACCCATTTGTTGAAGGTTCAAAACTATACAATACAGGGGATCTCGCGGCGTGGGACGAAAATGGCAACCTACAATTTAGTCGTAGATTAGATCGGCAAGTGAAAGTCAATGGATATCGGATAGAATTAGGGGAAATCGAAAGTGAGCTAATCAGTCACCCCAACATCGAGCAAGCTGTTATAAAATTAACCTCCACTTCTAGTCAGCAAGAGAGCATAGCAGCTTGGTATAAATCGTCTGTAACATTAACCAATACCGAACTTGAGTCCTATCTCAGTTCTCGACTACCGAGGCCAATGATACCTCAGTTTTTTGTGCCCATTGATGAATTCAAGCTCACCACGAGCGGAAAAATTTCTATAGCTGACTTACAACTGCATGATAATGAAAATAACGCATTCAAAGTGCAAGCTAATTCCAGAGTATCTTATGACAATGAACAACTCATTGCAGATATTTGGCGAGAAGTACTTAACGTTAACCATATCGATGCAAATACAAATTTTAAAGATGCGGGCGGGGATTCGCTCAAGGCAGTTCAGTTAGCTTTAAAACTGAGTAAAAACATTGGTAAAGAAGTGAAGGTGTTAGATATTTTCGCTTATCCGAATCTAAGGCTGTTGACTCAATTTCTAAACAATGATGTCCCTACTGTTAACAAGACTACATATAGTGCAGCGTATTCAGACGACGACATTGCTATCATTGCAATTGAAGGCGAGTTTCCTCAGGCCCCCAACCTCAACAGCTACTGGAAGAACATCGTAGAAGGAAGAGAAGTGATCGCTACCTCTGACTTCCAGTCATTAAAGTCGGCCGGAATCAACGAGGAAATACTAACCCACGATAACTACCTATCTGCTACTGGAATGGTAGATAACCCTGAATTGTTCGACGCTTCGTTTTTTGGTATCAGTCCTAGAGATGCCTCCTATTTTGATCCTCAAGCACGACGTTTCCTACAAAAAACGTGGCAAGTACTGGAGTCGTCTGGATATCTTATCCAGCGCAGTGATTTACGTATTGGCGTATTTGCCTCTTATGGCGACCCACAATACTTAGACAAGAGACTAACTAGCGAAACGGACAATGAAAAGCTTAGTTTTTGGGAGTTCTATACCCTCGCCTCACCGGACTTTTTAGCAACGCGTACCAGCTACTTAATGAACCTAAATGGACCTTCATACAATATCAATACAGCCTGCTCTTCTTCGCTCGTCGCCATTGCAGAAGCCTGTCAAAAACTGAAAAGTAACGAGTGCGATCTCGCTATTGCTGGCGCTTCACGAATAATTCTACCAGCTCAGCAAGGGTACGTGTACCAAGAGGGGCTGGTCTATTCCAAAGATGGTCATTGCCGCCCATTTGACGAGCAAGCCAGCGGTATCGTCGGTGGCTCTGGGGTCGGCGCGGTTGTCTTGAAGCGTCTGTCTCAAGCCCAAAAAGATGGCGACAACATTGTCGCAGTCATTAAAGGTCACGCAGTCAACAACGACGGAAACCGTAAGATTGGCTTCACTGCCCCGAGTATTGATGGCCAAGTCGAGTGTATTCAGCAAGCCGTCGCGATGGCCGGTATTAAACCTACTGATATTAGCTACATCGAATGCCATGGCACTGGCACAAGCTTAGGGGACAGCATCGAAATTCAAGCCCTTGATCAAGTCATGCGCTCCCAGGGGCCTATCCCCGACGACTATCATTGTTCCCTTGGTTCAGTCAAAGCCGCTATTGGCCACGCCAGTGAAGCGGCTGGGATTGCGAGTTTACTCAAAGTGGCGTTAATGTTGCAAAACGAAACCATTCCACCTCAACCGAATTTCTCCATCCCTAACCCACTTCTAGAGTTAGAGAGTAAGCCTTTCTCCATTACCACCGAGGCCAAACCTTGGACATTAACAGAAGGTCAATCACGCTACGCAGGGATCAGCTCATTCGGCATTGGTGGTACCAATGCTCATGTGATTCTTGCACAGCCACCTAAAGTGGAAACCGAGCCATCTCCTTCTCTTCGTCCTCTGCGCCTCTTGAGTTTATCCGCCAAGTCGAAGACCTCTTTGCAGCAGGCAGAGCAAGCGATGGCGTTCTTCAGCCAAGCGGCCTCTCTCGCTCACACACACGACGATGACACACATTTAGCGAATACCGCTTGGACTTTACATACATCGCGTGAAGCATTCCAGCATCGCTGCGCCATTGTGGCCAGTGATCATGCTCAATTATCAGCCAAACTTCAACAACGAACCAACCAAAGCCATCTCCTCTCCGACATGAGCCATGCTCCTGTGGTATGGGTGTTCTCTGGACAAGGTTCGCAATATGCGGGGATGGGTGAGCAGCTTTATCGCCATGAGCCCTTCTACAAACAGACCATCGATAAACTTAACTTACTGGTTCAGCAACTGGCCGGTTACGATCTGTTACCGATCCTGTTTGCCAAACCGTCTGACGAGACGCAGTTAATCCATCAAACTCAGTACACACAAGTGGCTCTATTTGTTACTGAATACGCCTTGGCTACATGGCTAGAGCAACATGGTCAACAACCCGACTATGTCGTCGGGCATAGCTTAGGCGAGTATGTGGCAGCAGTCATTGCTGGCGCGATGAGTGTCGATGATGCGCTGCGATTGGTGTTGCAACGTGCCAAACTGATGGCCAGCTTGCCAACAGGGGCCATGCTGTCTGTGTTAGCGACGCCTGAACAAGTGAAATCACTGCCCGAATTTGATTGCTGCATCGCCGCGATTAATGAATCCGGCAGCTGTGTACTCAGTGGTTCACATGACAATATCGACACCATGCAGAAGGTATTGACAGAAGAAGGCATCACGCACCGATGCTTAACCACCTCTCATGCCTTCCATAGCCGCATGATGCAACCCGTTCTAGATGAGTTTCGTCAAGCTTGCCGACGCGTTCGGTTCTCTCCACTACGTATTCCATTAGTGTCGAATTTAACCGGTGAACTTCTGACAGGTACAGAACTTGATGGAGACTATTTTGTCCAACATTTGCGCCAGCCCGTGCTGTTTAAGCAAGGATTAGAGACGCTCTTCCATCAATTAGCTCAACAAAGTACGTCACAAGCTCTGTTTATTGAAGTCGGTCCGGGACGCAGCTTCTCCGGCATGGTGATGCGTGAAGCCGCCAAACACTGCGAATTAAACAGGCCGATAGAGATAGAGAGTGTCAGCCTATTGACTCAGGCCGACGCAGAGCACTGTTACCACGATGCCCTATCCGGCTTAGGCAAGCTGTGGGAGCTGGGTCGAGACGTGGACTTCACACCTTTGTACGGGCAAGAAGTACGTCAACGAGTGAACCTCCCTGGCTATCAGTTCGACCAGCAACGTTATTGGGTCGATGGTGCTAAATTTTGTGCAACACAAAAAAATAACTCTGCCGCACCAGAGACGAGTGCAACTACCGGGGTTCATCCGAATGCCGACCCTATCAGTGACTGTGAAGCTAAGGTACTTGAGATTTGGAGAAAAAACTTAGGTATTCAAAACATCAAGTTAGATGACGATTTTTATGACAAAGGTGGTAACTCACTTATTGCTGCTCAGCTCTGCTTTGCACTAAAAAAAGCGAACATTAAGTTAAAAATAGAGCAGATTCAGCAATACAATACTATTCGCAAACAAGCGACTTTAAATCTATCTGGACCAAACTCAAACACATCGGTTTCAGTTTCTAAACAGGTCAAAGATGTCATTATTTCGCCTAGGCAAAACCGTTACTTTGAGCGACAGATTAACAAGCCAGAGGCCAGTTTGGTTTATCGGTTATTTAAAAACAATCAACCTATTCCTTACAGCCAATTTGAAAACTGGGCAAACACGGCTAAGGCTCACCATACCGTGTTAAATTGTGTGTTTGACATACGAAATAAAGAACCACAATTTAACTATCAGCCTTCAGCTAAGTCTGTACATATTGAACAGCTTTCCATGCCAAAAGTAACCGAAAATTTAGAACAGTTAAAAATTAACTTAGGCAAGATATCCGAGCACATTAAACTTGACACTTGCTTGAGTACCTTTGTGCTTATAGACGATTCTGAAACCAAAGAACAATTTATCTTCTTATGCTGTGCCCATATCATCTGTGATAGAAGCTCAATCGATATTCTCTGCTATGAACTACTGCAAGATCTTACTGGTAACAAACGGTTTTGGATAAATGACAAGCAGGACTATACACACTGGTTAAGCCTGTTCGACATACCTCCCAACCAGAGCGCGACTCTGAATGAGCAACTGTTAACTTCACTCGGCAAAGATTGCTATCTGCTGGACGAAAACCGAGTCACACATGCGTTAATGTTGAATAGACGCAAAACTATATTTAATACAGATATTTGCAACCGAATCCGAAAAGCACGAAATGAGCGCGTAACCGATATTATGACTAACGCTTTCCTTCGCGCAATTGCAAGAGTAGTAGACATTAAGGAGCGTACAATTTCAGCCGATATCATCCATCACGGAAGAGTGGTCACTGAGGAAACACAAAATATTATGCAAACAATGGGCTTGTTTTCTGCCCATGTCCCTATTGTATTGAGATGCGACAAATTGATGGAAGGCTTCCAGAGTTCTCAGCAACATGTCAGTAACGCAATGGCTAGCTTAGCTGAGAAACAATTTTCAACAAACCAGCTTATTTGGAGCTTCTCTACCAACAAAGAAACTAAAGCTGCATTGCATAAAGTACTCCCCAAGATATTGATCAATCATCATGAGATGAAAAGCAGTAACAATAGCAGTGAAATCCTACAAGGTGTCAACATTACCTTGCCAAATCGTAGCGAGTCGAACAATACATCTTCTTATCTACTGAATATCAACTTCATGGAGTTGGATGACAAATTCGACATCAACTTATATTACTCCACAAAACATTATTCACAGAACCAAGTAGAACGGATTTTTGACCTGTTCGAAGATGAAATTTTAACTCTCCTCGAAGAAGAAAATAATGAGTAGTTTAAAAAATAAAACCGTTGTAATCATTGGTGGAAGCTCCGGCATGGGGCTTTCCACTGCTCAGCTAGCGCTTGAAAAAGGGGCGATCGTACACATCGCAAGTCGTTCGCAAAATAAGCTTGATTTGGCAAAAGAGAAGTTAAATGCCACCTCTTCTAGTATATTCGTCCATGCAATAGATATGGATAATGATGCCCAGCTAGAAAAAGTTTTTAGTACAATCAACAATATTGACCATCTTGTACTAACCGCCTCAGGCAGTAAAGTGTATAACGAGGATATCCGTACTGCTGATTTGGCAGACCTCAAGCAGGCTTTTGATACCAAGCTATGGGGATATATTAAGGCTATTCGTTATGCGTCACAGTTTTTGTCCAGTGACGCCTCTATTGTCCTTGTTTCGGGTGGCTTCTCTGTAAGGCCTGGGGCAAATACCCCAATCTCTACTGCCGCCAATATTGCTATTGAAGGCTTAGCTCAAGCACTATGTAAATCACTGGCACCTGTACGAGTAAATACCATTCGCCCGGGTCTAATCCATACTCCTCTGACTGACGAGATGATTTCCTCACCACAAAGCGAAACCTTTCTCTCAACCTTACCTGCATCAAGAGTTGGGCAGCCTGAAGAGATCGCTCAAGGAGCAACTTTCCTGATGGAAAATAGCTATACGACAGGAAGTGTAGTCACAATTGATGGCGGATACATAGCTCATTAGCGCCCGAATCGAAGTTATAGAATCGGTAGGGCAGTAGCCCTACCCCCTCATTAGAAGAAATACCAAATGAATTTGTATAATAAATGGTACAATAGCTACATTTCAAAATATATAAAACTAGCTGAGCCTGAATATTTACTAAAAGTTTCTCATATAGGTAAAGTCATTTTCAATACAAAAATTCTTTCTAATTTAATGAATTTTGATGAAAAACAGCAAAGAATATCATTGCTTTCCGCTAAGTTTCATGATCTAGGTAGGTTTACTCAATATGAAACCTATAGAACTTTTAATGATAACGACTCATTTGATCATGCAAAAGAGTCAATATCTATATTAAAATCGAATAATGTTCTCTTTAAGGAGAGTGATAGCGATAGAGAATTAATCTTTAAAGCGATATATGAGCATAATAAAAAAGTAATTTCCAAAGAGTACGATGATACAGAACTATTATTTATACATCTATTGCGAGACGCTGACAAGATATCTAATTTCCCTTTTTTTATAAAAAATTACTCAAAACTAGATCATAAGAAATGTGGAGAATTGAATCCAAATCTAGTTTATAATATAGTTAATAGAAATCCAATTTCCAATCAAAACTTGAATACAAAAGAAGATGTTCAACTTTATCATTTAAGTTGGGTAAATGATATTTACTATGAGCAGTCCATAAGATTTATTAACTCTAGAAATTATGTTTCTTCTATGATTGAGTTGTTACCAAACAGCATTCATCTGGATAAAATACAACAGCATTTTTCTTTTTACTTTAACAAATAAAATCAACAAATGAGAATATAACAAATGCAGTCACACGAAAAAAAGAAATTACTTAAAAACGCATTTTCAGATGTTATTGAGAACATGACAGATTGGGAGTGCCATATCGAAAAATATTTTTCACCAAACTACACACAACATATTGACGGTAATACTCATGATTTAAGTAGCTCTTTAGAGCATATGCGAGAAATAAAATCCAGCATTGAGTCCGTTTCAGTAGAGTTCCAAAATCTAGCATGTGAAGAGGACAAAATATTCTCGATACATTATGTATATATAACAAAGAAAGACAATTCAAAAGTTAAGCTCAAATCAATATCCATGTTTCAGCTAGAGGGTGATAAGTTTATTTTTTGTGATGAGCTTACACGTGAAGAGTGAATTTTAAACTCCTAAAAAATCAATTCCATTCTTAATTATAGTGTAAATACATTGCTTTGGAGACAGTAAAATTGTCTATTTTTATATAAAAGACAGAGTTGTATTTCTTTAATTCGGCCCTAGTGCTTATCTATTTATAGCTTAGCTCGGTGTTGAGCCAAGTTTGTTTGCTGTGCAGTAGTTTAAGAGCAAGGCCGAACCTCCACATAAATTTTGGTTAAGTGATATCTATCAATCTAAAGCTTTTGGTAGATAGTGGCTGTAAAGGAAAGGGGAATAAGCCTTTCAGCCCCTTAATTAAAACCTCATTTCACTCATACCTTGAACATTACAGTTAACGTTTAGAGTGTGCGCAAAATTTAAAATACAACTATATAAGGATACGAAAAATGAAAAAGTGGTTGGTGCTCATTCGCATTGGCAGCATATATGGCGAATAAAACAGTGACCTTTAGCTCGGATGATACTGTGTGTAATCCAACATATAAGGCGCCGTATGCTAGGTACGTGACACTCGGCACCATCTAGAAAACTCTTGAAACCTTAAAATAGAACTTTCACGTGGAATTACTTTTTTGGCACTTCTCCGCTTTGTTGAGTCTAAATGAGTCATAACTATCAGGCTATCTAGC
>NZ_JBLNLI010000033.1:0-19227 GCF_059777565.1 Vibrio sp. A37
CTGGTGACCTACTGATTACAAGTCAGTTGCTCTACCTACTGAGCTAAGTCGGCACGCTTTATTTTTTGCACTAGCGCTTATCTAAATGATTAAGCGATAACACCAAATTGTGGTGCCCGGAGGCGGAATCGAACCACCGACACGAGGATTTTCAATCCTCTGCTCTACCGACTGAGCTATCCGGGCAACGGAGCGCTATTAAACGGATTTTCCGCTCTCACGTCAACTGGTTTTTGTAAAAAAGGCCAAATTGTTGTTTGAGTGGTGATAATTTATACAGAAATGAGAGTTAGGTTTTATTGGCGTTAAATTCTTTTTTAAATTTAGTGACTTTTTCCAAGTAGCGGCGTGACTCAGAGCTTGGGTGTTTTTTAGTGAGCGCCCAATAAACTTGATTAGGTTGTAGTGAATTGAGATCTCTCATTGCTCTGGTTCGATTGCGATCAAAGGTATTCAAAACACCGCCAGCGCCGCCGTTGTAAGCGGAGATCATGCTGTATTCTAGAGAGAGCGGATTACGAACGTCTTTTAAATAGCGAGTTTTCAAAAGATAGAAGTACGCGGTTCCTGTATCGATATTGTTCTCAGGATTAAATAAGTACTCAGGCGAAGGTTGTCCCGAGCGATTCTTAACCAATTTAAACACGTCTCTACCAGCAGTCTTAGGTACCACCTGCATCAAACCATAAGCATTGGCCCAGCTTACCGCATAGGGGTTAAAGCTACTTTCGGTCTTAATGATGGCGTAGATTAGATCCTCAGGAATACCGTATTTACGTGATGCTTTTCGAACGATGCTTGCATATTGATAGCTTCGGATCTGCATTTGATCCTGTACCATAGGAATTTCTACATAATAAGCTTTTTTGAAATCAACAGTTTTCACTTTTATCTTATTGGCAATTAAATAATTGGCGAAACGATTGGCACGCCAAGACCATTGTATGGGTTGATTATCTTCGTCTAAGACCTGCCGATACAAAAACGGCTGTCCTTCCAGTTTGATGCTTTTAGAAGAGAATAGATCCACTTGGGAAGGGTTGTCAGGGGTCAGTAAGGTGGTGATGATGGCTTTGCGCAAGTGCTCTTTTGGTTCAGTTGAAGCTATGGTTTCAACGACTATCGTACCTTTACTGAAATTGACTTCTGTACGACTGAGGTAGTTATCGATGTACTTAACGTAGTTGCTTTTGCCAGCGATGCGAATTTCTTTGCTGCCCCAACGTTTTTCTATATTCCCTGAAAAACTGTTGATTAGTGCATCAAAAGCAGCGGTATCTTTAGTGTATTGGCCGGGAAGTTGCGCTAGGTTTTTCGCGAAACGATTAGTGGGTTCATAATTGACGTCATAAATGCTCTCGACAAACTCTCGACTGCAACCAGCCAATATTATCGTTGAAAGGAGAAAAATTAATTTCTTCATGCCGTCCCAAATATCCCTTTAAGTCGTTTAGCGTATTTACTCTACATCTTATTCAAAAAAGGCACCAAACTTAAAAATTTGATGCCTTTTGAGTATAAGAGGAAATTATTCACTAGGTGGGGTATAGCCCTCAATGTGAACATCTTTTCCTTCAAATAAGAAATTGACCATCTCTGTCTCAATCAGTTTACGATGCTCTGGATCCATCATATTGAGCTTTTTCTCGTTGATTAGCATCGTTTGTTTATGTTGCCACTGTGCCCATGCTTCTTTTGATATGTTGTCAAAAATACGCTTGCCAAGATCGCCAGGGTAAAGTTGAAAGTCTAGGCCTTCTGCCTCTTTATTTAGGCGGGCACAAAATACGGTGCGGCTCATAGTGATTCCTCGTGAATATTGGTATGAAGTTCATGTGGCAGCGACTCAATAAGTTGCTTAACAGGAGCTGCCAATCCGACTTCTTGTGGTTGAGATAAGTTATACCAAAGACCTTGGCTGGCTTCCATGACCATTTCTGGCTGTTTTGATATATCAATCAAAACAGGCGTAATATCTAAATGGTAATGGCTAAAGGTATGACGAAAAGAAATCAGCTGGCTTCGCTTGATAATATCATCTGCTTGTATTGCTCTATTCTCTAGCTGGGCGGAAATCTGTGCTTCACCATTTTCTGGAAAGCAGTACAAGCCTCCCCAGATACCAGCTGGTGGCCGTTGTTCAAGCCAAACATGGTTGTTGTGATGCAAAATAACAAACCAAGTCTCTTTTACAGGTTTTTCTTTTTTCGGCTTTTTGCCCGGATAATCCAGCTGGTTACCTTGCTTGTTAGATACGCAAAATTTGCTAACTGGGCAAAGAGAGCACTTTGGTTTGCTTCTGGTACACACCATCGCGCCCATGTCCATCATGGCTTGGTTATATTTATCCGTATCAGATTCAGGTGTGTGCTGCTCTGCTATTTCCCAAAGCCGATTCTCTACTTTCTTTTGTCCCGGCCAACCTTGCACCGCGAAACTTCTCGCGAGGGTTCGTTTTACGTTGCCATCTAAAATAGCAAAAGGCTTTTTATAAACCGAAGAGAGCACTGCAGCAGCGGTAGAGCGGCCTACTCCCGGGAGAGCATTCATGGCTTCTAACTCAGTAGGAAATTCTCCCTTATGCTCATCTCGAACGATTTGTGCTGCTTTATGTAGATTACGAGCTCGAGCGTAATACCCCAAGCCCGTCCAAAGATGCAATACTTCATCCTGATGAGCATTGGCCAAATCAGTCACGGTAGGGAATCGTTCAAGAAATCGCTCAAAATAGGGAATGACGGTTGCTACTTGAGTTTGCTGTAGCATTATTTCTGAAAGCCAAACGCTATAGGCGGTTTTGTTTTGTTGCCAAGGTAAGTTTTTTCGACCGTAAGCGTCATACCAATCGAGTATTGCAGAAGCAAAAGGAGTCACAGAGTTTTCGCCTTTGAAATTTGTATTCGTCTAATAATGCGAAATTGCATCACACTTTGCGCTCGTTATACAACCAGTAAATTGTAGGGGATTAAAGAATTGTGCCGTTCTAATTCGATAAAAACTTGCACCAAAGCTATTTCTTTGGATAATCACAAATCCGCGAATGCAAGACCAATTTTTAAGCAGGCAGAAAATGAGTGACGTAACCACAAATGAATACACCGAAGACGGCAAACTTGTACGTAAAGTGAGAAGCTTCGTTCGTCGTGAAGGGCGCTTGACCAAAGGTCAAGAAACTGCGATGAAAGAGTGCTGGCCGACAATGGGTATCGATTATCAAGAACAGCTACTTGATTGGAATACGGTATTTGGTAACGACAATCCTGTGGTTTTGGAAATTGGTTTTGGCATGGGCGCATCATTAGTTGAAATGGCTAAGAACGCACCTGAGAAAAACTTCATCGGTATCGAAGTGCACAGTCCGGGTGTTGGTGCTTGCTTAGCGGCCGCGAAAGAGGCTGAACTAACAAACCTGAGAGTGATGTGCCACGACGCTGTCGAAGTGTTCGCCAACATGATTCCTGACAACAGCTTGCACATGCTGCAACTGTTTTTCCCAGACCCTTGGCATAAAAAACGTCATCATAAGCGCCGTATTGTTCAGCTTGAGTTTGCTGCGATGGTCAGAGGCAAGCTGATTCTAGATCAAGGTATATTCCATATGGCAACCGACTGGGAAAATTACGCAGAGCATATGATTGAAATCATGGAGCAAGCTCCAGGGTTTGAAAACATTGCTGAAGAGGGACATTTTGTTCCTCGTCCAGAATCTAGACCGCTAACAAAATTTGAAGCTCGCGGTCATAGGCTAGGGCATGGTGTTTGGGATATTCAATACAAGCGTACTCAATAGATTTTTATTCTCCATAACCTAACAATGATTTGATGTAAGCCAACCAAAATGTGTTGGCTTTTTACTCTTTGGGAGTTAAGACTTCGATGATAAAACCAACTGATGATATTTTATCTGAAATCCTAGAAGAAGTTCGACCACTTATTGGACAAGGGAAGGTGGCCGATTACATTCCAGCGCTTGCGAAAGTTGAACATAGTAAGCTGGGTATTGCTGTATGTACTAACGAAGGTGAAGTCTTTAAAGCGGGAGACTCATCAGAGCAGTTTTCTATCCAATCGATTTCGAAAGTGCTTGGGCTAACTCTAGCTATGGGGTTGTACAAGCCAGACGAGATTTGGCAAAGGGTGGGTAAAGAACCTTCTGGTCAGGCTTTTAATTCAATGATTCAGCTGGAAATGGAACACGGTATTCCGCGTAACCCATTTATTAATGCTGGTGCGATTGTCATTTCCGATTTGCTGTTTAGCCGCTTGTCGGCGCCAAGGCAGCGTTTGCTTGAGTTTGTACGTCAGCTTTCGGGCAATAGCCATATTGTTTACGACAAGATAGTCGCGGCGTCTGAGATGATGCACAGTGATAGAAATGCTTCGATTGCTTATCTGATGCGTTCATTCGGCAACTTTGATAATGAAGTGATCCCTGTGTTGAACAACTATTTCCATGCTTGTGCATTGAAGTTAAGCTGCGAACAGTTGGCAATTACCCATAGTTATTTAGCCAATAAAGGCGTTTCAGTTCAAACCGGGCAGAAAGTGTTAGAGCCCAACCAAACGAAGCAGTTGAATGCACTTCTTGCGACATGCGGTTTGTATGATGGTGCAGGTTCGTTTGCTTATAGAGTTGGTATGCCGGGTAAATCTGGTGTTGGCGGTGGCATTATCGCGGTAGTTCCGGGTGACATGACGATTGCAGTTTGGTCTCCAGAGTTGGATGAATCTGGTAACTCATTGGCTGGCACCAAAGCGTTAGAGCTTCTTTCAGAGCGTATTGGACGCTCGATTTTCTAAGATCTTAAATTCGCTATTAATATCAATTGAGGCGCTTATCGCGCCTCTTATTACGTTAACGGATAATCGTCTTCTTCGCTAACAAACGCCTCAAGCAAATCATTTAAAAATAATTTACCTTTTTGAGTAATTTGCCAATCTGTTTCAGATTCTAATAGCAGCTCTTTTTCTACCGCCCAGTTTATTGTCTCTGCAATGGTGTCAAGAGAAAGCCCTGTTGTATCCACGAATCCTTGTTTAGGGCAGGCTTCAATCAGCCTGAAGCGGTTCATAAAGAACTCAAATGGCCGATCTTTTTCCAGAATATGCGTTTCTTCGTACAGATACGGTTTCACCAAATTATCTTTGGCAGCCAGATAGCCCCTAGGGTGTTTAATTTTATTGGTTCGCAGGATTCGTCCGTCAGCAAAGCTGATTTTGCCATGAGCACCACAACCAATGCCCAAATAATCGCCAAAACGCCAATAGTTGAGGTTGTGCTGACACTGATAATCCGGCTTGCTGTAGCCCGAAATTTCATATTGTACATAACCTGCCTCGGTGAGTTTTTGATGACCTTTATCGAAGATATCCCAAAGGTCGTCATCATTGGGGAGGGTTGGCGTTTTATAGAAAAACTGCGTGTTTGGCTCAATGGTGAGTTGATACCAAGATAAATGCGGTGGGTTTAACTCTATGGCTTTATCAAGATCAGTCAGTGCTTGCTCGATACTCTGATCCGGCAAACCATGCATTAAATCTAGGTTAAAGCTATTTAGGCCTATTTTGTGTGCCAGTTTGGCAGCGCGTACAGCTTCAGTTTCGCCATGTATCCGACCTAAGCTTTCTAGCTTGGCTTGTTCAAAGCTTTGTACACCAATCGAAATACGAGTCACACCTGTTTCTCGATACTGCTCAAACCTATCGGCTTCTATCGTGCCGGGGTTGGCTTCCATGGTAATTTCAATGTCAGAAGAAAAGTCTAGTTGCAGCTGAACACCATTAAGCAAGGTTTTTATACCATGTGCAGAGACGAGGCTCGGCGTACCACCACCAATAAATATTGATTTTAACGGTCTTGGGTTTTTATTTAGCTTGTAGCGAGCAATATCGTTAGCCAAATCTTCCAGTAATGCCTCAATGTACTGCTCTTCGGGGATCTCATGTTTAAGTGTATGAGAGTTAAAGTCGCAATACGGGCATTTCTGCACACACCAAGGGATATGGATGTACAGGCTAAGTGGCGGCGGTACTATCTTCATGGTTATTGAGCTTGCTCTGATAAAGCCGCAAACAGCTTCTTCAGTGCTTTGCCACGGTGAGAAAGTTGTTTTTTCTGCTCCGGTTTCAGCTCTGCTGATGCGCAGTTTGTTTCTGGCACGTAGAAGATAGGATCGTAACCAAAGCCATTTTCTCCGTGTGCTTCATTGAGTATTCTGCCTTCCCAGCTACCGTGACAAACGATAGGCGTCGGATCGTCTTTATGACGCATGAAGACTAAAACGCAGTGAAAACGCGCTGTACGCTGCTCCTCAGGAACATTTTGCAGTGCATCAAGCAGTTTGTTCAAGTTATCTAGGTCAGATGCACCTTCGCCAGCGTAGCGAGCTGAATAGATCCCCGGAGCGCCTTTTAAGAAGTCCACTTCGAGTCCGGAATCATCCGCAATCGCAGGTAGGCCTGTTTCCATCGCAGCGTGGCGCGCTTTGATAATGGCGTTTTCAATAAACGTCGTGCCAGTTTCTGCAACTTCAGAGACGTTGAACTCGCTTTGTGCAAGAACTTCAAAGCCAAATTCCGCCAGTAGATCTGACATTTCACGTACTTTGCCTTGGTTACCTGTGGCTAGAACTATTTTACTCATGATGGGTTCCAATCGGTATCTGCCTACAAATTTCTATTGGGCAGTTATTCGTCGACATAAAATTTTTGGTTGAACTTTATAGTACCCGCGCCTTTTGTTCCAGCATCAATATCGATATTGAAAGTAATATTCTCTTCGTTGGTGATGGGGAATTCAGCAATGTAGTAAATAGCATCGCCTTCTTTAATTTCATTGAACGCCAGTTTTCTGGTGTTGCCGACCAAGTTTTTGCTGGTGGCTGTAATGGCCGCTTCTGTTGCTGGCTTACCCGCTTTTGAGCGATCCAAAATGCTGATGTTCAGTATGGCAGTGTAGCCGTTGCGTTTCAGTTTGTAGTTTTTGGCAATTTTCGGGGTTAGGAATGTTGAGTTAAGAGCTGAATAGTGCACTTCTAAGTCTTTAATATTTTTGGCTTGTTCAGCCCAAGAGGGAAGCGCAAATACAACAATAATTAGAGCGAGAATCCATTTCATCGTTATGTGTCCATTGATTAGAAGTTATAGCTTTCAAAACTACAGAAACAAAAGAAACCATCAAGTGGATGGCTTCTTTATTGTCACTGTTAGAAAATCAGCTTTCTGTGATAGAGATTATAGTTGGAACCAAATGGGCCCGATCATATTTCCGATTAAGATATTGAGGAACTGAAGTAGAATAAACAGTACCAGAACACTTAAATCTAGCCCGCCCATTACAGGAATAATACGGCGAATTGGCGCTAAGAATGGTTCGGTTAACTGGTGGAATACGTACTCAATTGGGCTACGTCCTTGACTTACCCAGCTCATAATTGCGCGAATAAGTAGAATCCAAAATAGCAAGCCACCGGCTGCTTTTATCAGAGATAAAAGTCCAACAAACAGAAGCCCAGTGCTAAACCCAGAGGCAGCGCCACTAGATGCCACAAGGTTCATCACGGCAAACTTCAGCACAGATAAAACATATGCAAATAGTAATGTCGCCATATCAAGGCTGCCGATGGAAGGAATGACTCTTCTCAACGGTGCAACAACTGGCTGCGTCGCTTTGACGATGAACTGAGAAAATGGATTGTAAAAGTCAGCGCGCGCGGCTTGCAGCCAAATGCGCAAGATCACCACCATGATGTAAAGATCAAAAAAGGTGCGGATCAGAAATAAAAATGCGTCCATAAATGGCCCTTTCAGTAATTAAATTAAAATAAGTTTTCCATTTCTTCTGCACGAGTAACAGCGGCTTGCATTGCTTTTGCGACAATGTCGTTAAGCTGCTGCTCGTTAAATGTTCTTAGCGCTTCTGCTGTGGTGCCACCTTTTGAAGTCACTTGCTCCCTCAGTGTAGACAATTCAGTACCAGGGTTGGCGGCAACCATATGAGCTGCGCCCAAAGCTGCTTGTTGTATCAACATGCGTGCTGTCTCTTTGTCGAATCCTTGTGACATAGCTTCAGCCTGCATCGCTTCCATAAACAGGAAGAAATAGGCTGGTGCGCTGCCAGCTGCAGCAATAATATTGTTGATGCCGGATTCTTCTTCTACCCAGCAGGTTTTACCAACAGCAGACATCAGTTCTGAAGCATATTGCCTATCAGATTCATCGACGTTGCTTGCAGCAAAAAGCCCACTCATACCAAGACCTACTAATGATGGGGTATTTGGCATCACACGTACAAGCTTTAAAGTTTGACCAAACATTTCATTAAAGCGCTGACACTTAATGCCCGCTGCGATAGAAATAACCAGCTTACCCGTTAAATCTAGATGCTTTAATTGGTTGGCAACGTCTTGCATGATTTGTGGTTTAACAGCTAATACAACGACTTCAGCGTATTTTACTGACTCGATGTTATCGCTACTGGTATTAATGGAAAATGAATTGGCAAGCTCTTCTCTTTTACCCGGGCTTGGATTGGTCGCGGTAATCAGCTTAGCAGGGTAGTCACTCGCGACTAATCCAGCAATAATCGAACGTGTCATATTGCCTGCACCGACGAAGGTGATCTTTTTATAGTTCATTGTTTACCTTTTCATACCTTAATCGTGTCGATTTATCGGTTGCTGTAATCTCTCGTTCCGAAGATAGCAGTGCCAATACGCACCATGGTGCTACCAGCTTCAATCGCTGCTTCCATATCTCCACTCATGCCCATAGATAGTGTATCGATATGATCAAATTTCTCTGACAGCTTCTCTTTCAGTTGAGCCAGTTGTTGAAATGCATTCAGTTGCGATTGGTAGTCACTGACATTCGCTGGAATTGACATCAATCCTCTTAAAGTGAGGTTAGGTAAAGATGAAATCAACTCTGCCAGCTCAAATATTTCACTTTCTGTGGTTCCAGACTTGGAATTTTCGCCACTGGTGTTGACTTGAATAAGCACTTGCAAAGGCTTTTTATCAGCAGGTCTTTGGTCGTTCAATCTTTGTGCAATCTTAGCTCTGTCAATTGTGTGCACCCAATCAAAACTCTCTGAGACGAGTTTGGTTTTATTGGATTGAATTGGTCCGATAAAGTGCCATTCAAGACTCAATGCTGGTTCAACTTCCCCAATTTTATGGACTTTTTCGACACCTTCTTGGACATAGTTTTCGCCAAAAGCGACTTGTCCAGCTTTTGCTGCTTCGACAATGTCTGCGAGTGGTTTTGTTTTACTCACCGCTAAAAGTTGCACGGAGTCTGGAGCTCGTCCACACTTTTGTTGAGCACTATGGATCAGTGAGCGGATATGTTCGATATTTTGTTGAATATTACTCATGGCGCATTTTATTAGGTTAATAGACCCTAAGGAATTTAAATGGATATTGCTGAGTTATTGGATTTTAGTGTAAAGCATAATGCTTCAGATCTACACCTTTCTGCAGGTGTTTCTCCCATGATACGAATTGATGGTGAAGTTAGGAAGCTCGGTGTGCCTGCTTTATCTCATGCCGAAGTTCATCACCTAGTCTTTGACATCATGAATGATGGTCAGAGAAGTGAATTTGAAGAGCGGCTAGAGGTAGACTTCTCCTATCAACTTCCAGACGTTGGACGTTTTCGTGTCAACGCTTTCAATCAGTCTCGAGGTTGCTCAGCGGTCTTTCGTACGATTCCTGTTGATATCCCAACCTTAGAGCAGTTAGATGCACCGAATATTTTTGAAAAAATCTCTAATTATGAAAAAGGTTTGGTGTTGGTAACCGGACCAACAGGTTCCGGTAAATCGACCACATTAGCCGCGATGGTCGATTATATTAACACTCATCACAACAAGCATATCCTAACCATTGAAGATCCAATTGAGTTTGTCCACAACAACAAAAAATGTTTGATTAACCAAAGAGAAGTACACCGCGATACCCTCAGTTTCAACAATGCGCTTCGAAGCGCGCTACGTGAAGATCCAGATGTCATCCTCGTTGGTGAATTACGTGATCAAGAAACCATCAGCTTGGCTCTGACCGCGGCTGAAACGGGCCATTTAGTGTTTGGCACCCTGCATACTAGCTCGGCGGCCAAAACCATAGACAGAATTATTGATGTATTCCCCGGGGCGGACAAGAGCATGGTACGTTCTATGCTGTCTGAATCACTTCGAGCCGTGATTGCGCAAAAACTTCTGAAACGAGTGGGTGGTGGGCGTGTCGCTTGCCACGAAATTATGATTGCGACCCCTGCTATTAGAAACCTTGTTCGCGAAGATAAAATTGCCCAGATGTTTTCAATTATTCAAACTGGTGCCGCTCATGGGATGGTGACGATGGAGCAAAATGCTAAGCAGCTTCTCGCACAAGGAGTGGTTGATATGGAAGAAGTGCAGAAGAAAGTTGAGATAGATACGGGATCGGTGTAAAGGAGCAACCATGAACTTAAATCAATGTTTGCATGAGATGATTTCACGTAAAGCATCGGATCTCTATATTACCGTTGGTAAGCCAGTTTCCTTTCGTGTTGATGGAAGCCTGACAACCCAAGGAAATCCTCTTGAGCAAAGTGAGCTGATTAACATGCTTAGTTCAGCGATGGATAAAGAGAGCTGGGATAAGTTTGAACAAAGTCGAGAGGCAAACTTTGCTATCGTGCGTGATGAAGGACGTTTTAGGATCAGTGCTTTTTTTCAACGTGAAATGCCAGGTGCAGTGATTCGCAGAATTGAAACCACAATTCCTACGATTGACAGTTTAAAACTGCCCAAGGTGATCAATGACCTGTCCGTAGCGAAAAGGGGTTTAGTGCTGGTTGTTGGAGCGACGGGATCGGGTAAATCAACTACATTGGCAGCCATGGTTGGTCATCGCAATCAGCACACTCAAGGGCATATTCTGACCGTCGAAGATCCGATTGAATTTGTTCACGAACACAACCAATGTATCGTAACTCAAAGAGAAGTTGGACTAGACACCCTAAGTTACGAAACAGCTTTAAAGAACTCTCTGCGTCAGGCTCCGGATATGATTTTAATCGGTGAAATTCGTAATCGTGAGACGATGGAATATGCGATGACATTCGCTGAAACAGGCCATTTATGTGTTGCGACTTTGCATGCCAACAATGCGAACCAAGCCATTGAACGTATTCTGCATTTGGTGTCGAAGGAACGTAAAGAGCAGTTCTTGTTCGATCTTTCCATCAACTTGAAAGGGATTATTGCTCAGCAGCTCGTGAGAGATAAACAAGGAAACGGACGCCATGGGGTGTTTGAGATTTTGCTCAATACATCTCGTATGTCCGATTTATTGCGCCGCGGAGAATTGCATGAACTCAAAGCTACCATGGTGAAATCGAAAGAACACGGCATGCTTACTTTTGATCAATCGCTTTATCAGTTAGTTGTAGATGATCTTATTAGTGAAGAAGATGCATTGCATCACGCAGATTCTGCGAATGATCTAAGAATCATGCTCAAGTCTAATCAAGTTTCGGCGAAGCAATCAACACTGCATGATGTGAAGATCGATATGGATTAAATTTATCCTTTAGGCAATTACATACCTTTCTGTCTGTCAGTAGTTGATAGGTAAGAATGCACTAGTGACGCTAATGTTTGTGTAGTCTCATATATTAAAAAATCAAGCTTTTATAAATTAATTATTAGTTTATAAACAATCTTCTTGAATTAATTAAAATGCCGTTTCATAATTACCTGCTGTTTTTGGGTGTTAACGTTTACACCCAGTATTTGTATGTTAGGTAAGTCGATGAATAATTTTGATTATTACAATCCAGTCAGGATTGTATTTGGTAATGGAGAAGTAAAAAGCATAGGGAAAGTGACCAAGCCACTAGGTAATAAAGTACTGTTGGTTTCTTATCTACAACATAATTTTATGGAAAAGCTATTGAGTGATGTGACAGAGTCCTTGCAAGAGCAAGGGCTGGAAGTGCTTCCTTTTTATCAAGTTGTAGCGAATCCGTTGTTGTCTTCTGTTGAGCGAGCGATCGAAATTTGTAGAGAGAATGCAGTTGATACTATAGTCGCAGTAGGTGGTGGAAGTGTCATTGATTCCGCGAAGTTTATTGCTGCTGGTGTTAAGTATTCAGGTCAAGTTTGGGATATGGTGGTTAGCTGCCCGAAAGATGACAAATCTATTCCACCGACAGAAGCACTGCCTATCGTATGCGTGTCTACAATTCCAGCGACAAGTAGCGAAATGAACAGTGGTGCTGTTCTTACCAATGATGATACCCATGAAAAAGCACACATGTTTGCAGATTGTGTTTTTCCTAAGATAGCTATCTTAGACCCTGAACTAACTTGTAGCTTGCCTGCGTATCAAACCGGTTGTGGCATTGCAGATGCTATCTCTCATGTTCTTGAAGTTTACCTGAACAACGGTCAAGAGGCGGCACTACAAAGCCGTATAATGAATGGCGTTGTAGAAACTCTTATTGAATACGCGCCTAAAGTGCTGGAGACGCCAAACGATGTCGATGCGAGAGCAAACATTCAGTGGGCAGCTGCCGTTGCTTGGAATGGCTGGACACACTGTGGTGTAAACTTTAGCGCGCCGATGCATATGATTGCTCACCCAATTTCTGCACGTCATAATGTGACTCATGGTGCGACGCTGGCAATGGTTATGCCTGCATTTATGAAATACACCGCAGACAAAAACCCAGAGATGTATATTGCCTTAGGAGAAGGCATGCTAAATATGAGCAAGCCAGCTTCTGTTGGTGCGGTGATTGATAAGTTTGAAAGCTTGTTGGTGTCACTAGGTGTGGAAACACGTTTATCTAATCGCGGTATTAAAGAGTCTGACCTTGAAGTTCTGGCTGACGATTGTGCTAGAGTCGGTTTTTCTGATGAAAACACTCTAGATGGAAAAGTGCCTCTTACCAAAGATGATGTGCTTGAAATTCTAAAGTTAGCGCTTTAATACCAACTTAGAAAATCATTGCATAGCGAAGCGAATTAGCTGGAACAAACATACATGGGCATGGATGCCCATGTTTAAGCGTACAGGATGTCTTGAGCGGTTTGTGGAAGCTTATTCGCTTAGATCAGAAGGTTAGGCTAACTGTGGCTTAAGAGGTGTGTTACTGCCACTGATGCTCAAACCAGCTTTCTAATATCACTACAGCAGACTGGCAATCGACATTGCCTTTTGTCAGTGCTTTATAGCCGCCCATCTCAAACAATTCAGATCGCGCTTCTGTTGTTGACAGGCGTTCATCGTGTAGTTCAACTTCAACACCAAACCGTCCATGAAGTCGGTTAGCAAATTTTTTAGCTCTTGGAGTGATGTCAGCTAATGCTTTGCCATGTAAGTCTGTAGGTAGGCCAACCACGACTAGATCTGGCTTCCATTCCTTAAGCTGAGCTTCAATATCATCCCAATTAGGGATGCCTTCGCTTGCTTTGAAAGCTTTAAGAGGTGATGCTGTGCCAGTCACTTCTTGACCAATTGCACTACCGATACTTTTGGTGCCAAAGTCGAATGCCATGATTGTGCGTGACATAATGTTCTCACTGAGTTTTGCTGTAGAAAAGAGAAGAGCGCTAGAGACTAGCACACTTCTAGGTTGATGTGGTTATGCGTGGCCAATTTGAGTAGATAACTGGGCGGAGTCAATGCCAAGCATTTGGACGGCTTTTTTCCACCTTTCGTGGATAGGTGTATTGAAGATGACGTCTGGATCCGCTTCAATTGTGAGCCAAGAATTTTCTGCTAGCTCAGTTTCCAATTGTCCTGCCTCCCAGCCAGAATAGCCTAACGCAACGAGGTAGCAGTCTGGCTCGGCTTCGGTGCCTAGTACACTTAAAATATCTTTTGAGGTAGTAACAGATATTTGCTCAGTCATTTGTAAGCTAGATTCATAGTGATCTTTGGGTTGGTGGAGAATAAAACCGCGATCTTCAGAAACAGGGCCACCGTTTAGTACGGGCTTTTCCAAGCTGTGCTTGAGAAGTTGAGGGTGGACAGGCTGTATGTCTACCTGCTCAAGCATGCCGCCAACAGTGATATCTATTGGAGCATTGATCATCAATCCCATAGCACCTTCTTCATTGTGCTCACACACATAAATAACTCTATGTTTGAAATAGGGATCTTTCATACCAGGCATTGCCACTAAGAAATGATTTGTAAGGTTCATAGTAACTCCAGTCCCAATAGATTTAGGAGCAGGGTTAAAGCCCTGCATCCAGTCTTCACGCCTGCAAACGGCGCTCTATTGCATCCATTAACTTCCCTGTGATTGAGATGTCGAAAGCTGCCTCAATTTCCTTTATACAAGTTGGGCTGGTTACGTTTATCTCAGTCAGCTTATCGCCAATAACGTCAAGGCCGACAAAAATCAGACCTTTATCTTTTAGTGTTGGAGCTACCGCTTCCGCAATTTGTTTGTCTGTTTCACTAAGTGGGCGAGCTTCTCCTGTTCCCCCCGCAGCGAGATTACCTCGCGTTTCTCCTTTTGCTGGAATGCGAGCCAGACAATACGGCATTGCTTCTCCATCTACCACTAGAATCCTTTTATCACCATTACTGATATCAGGAACAAATGTCTGCGCCATAGCATAGTTTTGTCCATGATTGGTCAGTGTTTCAATGATGACCGATACGTTAGGATCATTTTCCTTAACTCGGAAAATAGATGCACCTCCCATGCCATCTAGTGGTTTCAAGATCACATCACCATGTACTTCACGGAATGCTTTAATCTTGTCCGCTTTGCGAGTCACAATCGTTGTAGGGGTGAGCTCAGGGAACCAAGCTGTAAATAGCTTTTCATTACAGTCGCGTAAGCTTTGTGGCTTATTGACTATTAATGTGCCTTGTTCTTCTGCCCGTTCTAGAATATAAGTCGCGTATATATACTCTGTATCAAATGGAGGATCCTTACGCATTAAAACAGCATCGAGTTCAGAGAGCTCTATCGTTTGTTCTGACTTGAATTGATACCAGCCGTTTGGATCATCCATCAATTCTACAACTTTCGTATCCGCAATAGCGATACCTTGATCTAAGTGTAGATCATTCATTTCCATATAGTGTATTTGGTAGCCTCTGCGCTGGGCTTCTAACATCATCGCAAAGCTTGAATCTTTCTTAATGTTGATGGCCGAAATAGGATCCATCACGATACCAAGTTTAATCATTGTCATCTCCGGTTACCCTAAGTCGCCAAATCGAACTTGTAGGGCTGATATCGCAGTCAGTGCTGCTGTTTCCGTGCGTAATACTCTGGGGCCTAATAAAGTTTCTTCAAATTGATGCTTTCTCGACATTACAATTTCTTCTTCGGACAATCCACCTTCTGGGCCAATAAGTAGGCGGACTTTATTCACATTGTCGGGAAGGGTATTGATTGAGTATTTCGCACGAGGGTGTAAATTGAGTTTGAGAGCATCACTTTGTTCTGCGCACCAATCTTCTAAGCTCATGATTGGTCTAATTGTTGGAACGACGTTTCTACCACATTGCTCGCAGGCTGCAATAACAATTTTTTGCCACTGGAGCAGTTTCTTATCGAACCTTTTTGTATCTAGTTTTACGCCACAACGCTCAGAGAGCAGTGGGGTGATAGTGTTGACGCCGAGCTCAACGGATTTTTGGATAGTGAACTCCATTTTTTCACCTCGAGAGACAACTTGTCCCAGATGAAGGTCTAGGGGTGATTCAATATCCTTGTGTACTTTCTCTTGTACCTCTACTTCAACGTGTTTTTTACTGATATCAGAAATAGTACTAGGGAATTCATGCCCACTACCATCAAACAGAACAAGTTGCTGAC
The DNA here is from genome assembly GCF_059777565.1 of Vibrio sp. A37. Taxonomy (NCBI): domain Bacteria; kingdom Pseudomonadati; phylum Pseudomonadota; class Gammaproteobacteria; order Vibrionales; family Vibrionaceae; genus Vibrio; species Vibrio sp. A37. Next base: position 15,838 of record NZ_JBLNLI010000033.1, read on the forward strand.
CAACCTTCATGCGAAGCACTCGTGCTATATGACCAGCGGCGTCTTCAGATAGTTGAAGGGGTCCCAACTGAGCAATGGATTCTGGATGATAGACTCGAGGTATTCTCATGATTAAAACTAAAAATTGAGGAGTAGGGTACCCAATAAGATGGGAGTGAATACAAAAAAATTCAACCCTGACATGCGTTAATATATTTCAGAGGTTTTGTGCATTTTTTACAAAAATAGCTGGCTTGTTTTCTGATAACTTTATTGTGCCGACGCACTGTAAGTGGATACTTTGAACAACCACAAGAGTATTCAAACGTTTTTCCTTGTACCGATTGAATATCAAAACTGTGCGTTGCTAAGGGAGCCACGCGAAAGACTTCTCGCATAATATATTGCCATTCCTTTCCGTGCGGCTTAACACGACCAAAATGGTGAAAAGCAATTAGGTGTGCCACTTCATGTGGAATGACGTCATCTAAAAATGCTTGCTGGTTCTCCATTAACAATATCGGATTCAATCGAATCTGATTGAGTTGCAATAACGCTTTGCCCGCAGCTTTGCCTCTTAATTGAAAGGATACGGTCGGCAGTTGCAGTTGGCATTGGAAATATCGGTTGGCTTCAGTAATACACCAAGATAGTTTCCGTTGAATCTGATTAGTGAGTTCAGTGCTGATCATTCCGATAAAAAAGTCCTAAGCATTTAGCGAAGGACTTTTACCATATTTCAGATAACAAGTAGAAGGAGATTCCGTTTAAACCTTACTTGTGATGATTTTTTTTGATGGTTTCGTGGTACGCATGCCATGTGCCATAGCCAAGGATAGGCATAGTGACCAACATACCTATTCCATAGGTGGCAAAGCCGATTAAAAGTCCTCCACAGATAATGAAAGCCCAGACTATCATGGCTGGAATATTGGATTTTACCGCATTAAAGCTGGTGAATACGGCGGTCATCACGTCGACTCTTCTTTCCATCATTAGTGGCATTGAATAAGCGGAGATAGTGAAAATAATAACAGCCAAAACAAATCCAATTGCAGAACCAATAAGCAAAAATGGTAGGAAATCGATTAAAGGTGCGCCTTGCACAGAAGGGTAAAGAGCATGCAATAAGGCTGCGATACGCATCCAAAAGATCATTGCTACCATTAGAACAATGGCAAATGCCCATTGTGAGGTTGAATTACGTCCAATTGCTTTCATTGAATGTAGCAATGTCGCTTGATGCCCTTTCTCGCGTTCCCAGCTTGCGTCATATAGTCCGAGCGCCAAAAATGGGCCAATCAGCATATAGACAATCAAACTAGGTAAGACAACTAGGTGTGTTCCTTGCCATTGAATAAGTAAAACAATACCCACTGCAGCCAAAGTGAAACATAAGCCATAAAAAGTGCTGATGATCGGCATGCGAATAAAATCATGCAAACCGAGCGCTAACCAATGAAATGGCGCTGAAACACTGACAGTGTTGCAAGGAATGGTTCTGGCATACTCTTCGTCAGGTACTCGTTTTTGTTTGTCTTCAATATTGGAAGGGTCAACCGCTCTTGGCATGTTTCCTCCTTGTTCGAGGTGGATTGTATTAGCTGCAAATAGGTCAAATTTGTTTTTTGGGCTAAAACAGCTGGCTCATGCATGAGGGACTGAAGGAAGTGGATAATGTGATCCGCTGCACAATCAATACCTTGTTTAACTATTGATGTGCTTTTGGAAAATTACAAATTTATCGGTGTTTTTTTGAGCAAAAATAAAACCCCTGCCAAATTGCAGGGGGTTTTTATTGTTTTCGTGCTTAATTAGCTACGACTTTGGTACTAGAGACCTGCGAACTCACGTAGTAATTCTGCTTTATCTGTCGCTTCCCAAGGGAACTCGTCACGACCAAAGTGACCGTATGCCGCAGTCTTTTGATAGATTGGCTGAAGAAGGTTCAGCATTTCTTGTAGGCCATAAGGGCGTAAGTCAAAGTTCTGACGAACTGCGCCGATGATGACTTCATGAGGGACTTTTTCTGTGCCGAAAGTTTCAACCATGATAGAGGTTGGATCAGCAACACCGATAGCGTAAGAAAGTTGGATTTCACAGCGATCAGCAAGGCCTGCAGCAACAATGTTCTTAGCGACATAACGAGCCGCATAAGCAGCACTACGGTCTACTTTTGATGGATCTTTACCAGAGAAAGCACCACCACCGTGGCGAGCTGCACCGCCGTAGGTATCAACGATGATCTTACGACCCGTTAGGCCACAATCACCCATTGGACCACCGATAACAAAACGGCCTGTTGGGTTGATAAAGAAGTTTGTTTCAGCGTTGATCCACTCAGAAGGAAGTACTGGCTTGATGATCTCTTCCATTACCGCTTCACGCAAATCTGGAGTAGAGATGGAATCACAGTGTTGAGTTGAAAGTACTACTGCATCAATACCAACAATCTTACCTTGATCGTATTGGAAAGTTACCTGAGATTTTGCATCAGGGCGCAACCAAGGAAGCGTGCCATTTTTACGTACTTCAGCTTGCTTTTGCACAAGACGGTGAGAGTAGGTAATTGGTGCAGGCATTAGGATTTCAGTTTCGTTGGTTGCATAACCAAACATGATACCTTGGTCACCAGCACCTTGTTCTTTAGGATCGGCTTTGTCAACACCTTGGTTGATGTCTGGTGATTGCTTACCGATAGTGTTAAGTATCGCACATGAGTCAGCATCGAAGCCCATGTCTGAATGTACATAACCGATGTCACGAACGGTTTGGCGAGTGAGCTCTTCAATGTCTACCCAAGCAGAGGTCGTGATTTCACCGCCTACCATCACCATGCCAGTTTTAACATAAGTTTCACAGGCAACGCGAGCTTTAGGGTCTTGCTCTAAGATTGCGTCAAGAACCGCATCAGAGATTTGATCGGCGATTTTATCAGGATGACCTTCTGATACAGATTCAGAAGTAAACAAATGCTTAGCCATAATAGCTCCGTTGTAACAGTTATTAGCAAGTGCAATTTTAGCACTTGTGTATGCAATAAATTGATTGTAGAAGTTTCTACATCTAGACGTCTATTCTAGTTTTGATTACACGAAATACAAGCCCTTTTTCTGCAAATGTGTATTCCGCTTCATGCAAAAATACTTTTCTGTAAATATTTAAATACAGCGAGAAATAGCGAAAATCTGCGCAAAGTTTGACTAAAACAGGCTAAATTTGACGAGTAAATCGTTTGCAGTGATTAATTGGCTTTGAGAGAATAGCGCAGCAAAATTTTACCTTAAATTCGCGTAATGCATGCAGGAGTAGATATGTCATCTCGCAAACAACTCGCTAATGCAATTCGTGCGCTTAGCATGGATGGTGTTCAACAAGCTAACTCTGGTCACCCAGGTGCCCCAATGGGTA
>NZ_JBLNLI010000034.1:0-19111 GCF_059777565.1 Vibrio sp. A37
CCAATAGTACCAACGTTTACGTGCGGTTTCGTACGTTCAAATTTTTCTTTAGACACGATCGTGTTCCTTCCTAGTTATGATTCGCCACGATCCTAATTGATCGAGGCGCGCCAGAATTTGCTATTCTATGCGCCAACTCTCGTCAGCGCAATATTTGTGCGCATTGAACTAGCAAAAAGTCATTTATATGCTAGTTCCTAACACAAAATTTATTGTTATCCACGCTCTGCGATAATTGCTTCTGCAACATTTTTTGGCACTTCAGCGTACTCGGAGAACTCCATTGAGTACGATGCTCGCCCTTGAGTAGCAGAGCGTAGATCTGTTGCGTAACCAAACATCTCAGATAATGGAACTTGAGCACGGATAATCTTCAGGCCAGCATTGCCTTCATCCATACCTTCGATCATGCCACGACGACGGTTAAGATCGCCTACAACATCACCCATCCAATCTTCTGGAGTCGTTACTTCAACTTTCATCATTGGTTCAAGAAGAACAGGTTGAGCTTCAAGAGCACCTTTCCTGAACGCCATAGAACCGGCGATTTTAAACGCCATTTCGCTTGAGTCAACATCGTGGTAAGAGCCATCATACAGAGTAGCTTTGACATCCAATACAGGATAACCAGCAAGCACACCGTTGTTCATTTGCTCTTCGATACCTTTACCTACCGAGCTGATGTATTCCTTAGGAATCACACCACCCACGATCTGATCAACAAAGACAAATCCTTCACCCACTTCTGATGGTTCCAGTTTCAACCAAACATGGCCGTACTGACCGCGACCACCAGACTGACGAACAAACTTGCCTTCCACTTCCGTGCTACCACGAATAGTCTCACGATAAGCAACCTGAGGTTTACCTACATTGCAATCAACGCTAAATTCACGCTTCATACGATCGACGATGATATCTAGGTGTAACTCACCCATACCAGAGATCAATGTCTGGCCAGTTTCATCATCGGTTTCAACGCGGAAAGAAGGATCCTCTGCAGCAAGCTTACCCAGTGCGATACCCATCTTTTCTTGATCAGCTTTTGATCTAGGCTCAACCGCAATTTGGATAACTGGCTCAGGGAATTCCATACGCTCTAGGATCACTTTATTATTTTGATCACACAGCGTATCACCTGTTGTCACTTCTTTAAGTCCGATTGCAGCAGCAATGTCACCAGCACGAACTTCTTTCACTTCTTCACGTTTGTTTGAGTGCATCTGTACGATACGACCAAAACGCTCACGCTTTTGCTTCACGGAGTTGTAGACCGTGTCACCAGAGTTCACTACTCCAGAGTAAACACGCATGAAGGTTAGCGTTCCTACAAATGGGTCGGTCGCAATCTTAAATGCCAACGCAGAAAACGGTTCGTTATCATCGGCGTGACGCTCAACTTCTTTTTCGTTGTCATCAATACCGTTGATTGCTGGAACGTCAATTGGAGAAGGCAGGAATTCGATCACTGCATCCAATACTGCCTGTACACCTTTGTTTTTGAACGCACTACCACAAGTAGCAAGTACGATTTCATTGTTCAGTGTACGAGTACGTAGACCTTGCTTGATGTCAGTCTCGGACAGTTCACCTTCTTCAAGATACTTGTCCATCAGCTCTTCCGTTGCTTCAGCGGCTGCTTCTACAAGATTATTACGCCACTCATCAGCTTCGTCTTGCATATCAGCTGGAATGTCTTCGTATGTGAACGTCATGCCTTGATCGGCTTCATTCCAGTTAATTGCTTTCATCTTGATAAGGTCGATGACACCTTTGAACTCATCTTCTGCACCAATGTTCAATTGGATTGGAACTGGATTCGCACCAAGACGATCTTTAATTTGGTCTACAACGCGTAAAAAGTCTGCACCAGCACGGTCCATTTTGTTGACAAATACCATGCGAGGAACGCTGTATTTGTCCGCTTGACGCCATACTGTTTCTGACTGAGGTTCAACACCAGAAGAACCACAGAACACAACAACGGCTCCATCTAGTACGCGCAGTGAACGCTCTACTTCGATAGTAAAGTCGACGTGTCCTGGAGTATCGATGATGTTGATGCGGTGATCTTGGAATTGCGCTTCCATACCACGCCAAAATGTGGTCGTTGCTGCAGAAGTGATCGTAATACCGCGCTCTTGCTCTTGCTCCATCCAATCCATGGTTGCTGCACCATCGTGAACTTCGCCAATTTTGTGAGAAAGACCGGTATAGAACAGAATACGTTCACTAGTGGTTGTTTTACCTGCATCTACGTGAGCAACGATACCAATATTACGGTAACGCTCGATAGGAGTTTTACGAGCCACAATTGTATCCTCTTTGTAGGGACTATTGATGTTTCAAAAAAGAGATTCTGAAATATGAATAAACCCTATTTTCTATTTCAGTAAAAGGTCGGATAGAAAATAAAACAGTGCTGCGAGAAGACCTCGCAGCACCATAAAGGTATTACCAGCGGTAATGAGCAAACGCTTTGTTTGCGTCTGCCATACGGTGAACGTCTTCACGTTTCTTAACAGCAGTACCTTTGTTTTCAGCTGCGTCTAGCATTTCAGCAGCTAGGCGAGCAGCCATAGATTTTTCACCACGCTTACGCGCAGCTTCAACTACCCAACGCATAGCAAGAGCGTTACGGCGAACCGGACGCACTTCTACAGGCACTTGGTAAGTTGAACCACCTACACGGCGAGATTTAACCTCTACCGCTGGGCGAACATTTTCAAGAGCTTCTTCAAATACAGCTAAGTGATCTTTACCAGATTTCTCAGCCATAGTGTCTAGTGCAGTATAGACAATTTTCTCTGCAGTAGATTTTTTTCCGTCAACCATAAGGATGTTAACGAATTTTGCCAGCAATTCAGATTTGAATTTAGGATCTGGAAGGATCTTACGCTGACCAATGACGCGACGACGTGGCATGAATTTTCTCCGTTGTCTTCTTCAGGTTTTATCCAAAACTTTTCAGTTTTATCAAAAATAATAAATAAAATAGTGTTTGGCCTTACTTAACGCCTTTCTTAGTCTCTTTATACAAAAGAGCAGAAAGAAGCATTAAGACTTAGGACGTTTCACACCGTACTTAGAACGACCTTGTTTACGGTCATTTACGCCAGCACAGTCAAGTGCACCACGTACTGTATGGTAGCGAACACCCGGAAGGTCTTTAACACGACCGCCGCGGATTAGAACAACACTGTGCTCTTGAAGGTTGTGACCTTCACCACCGATGTACGAAGTTACTTCGAAACCGTTTGTTAGACGTACACGACATACTTTACGTAGTGCCGAGTTAGGTTTTTTAGGTGTAGTAGTGTAAACACGAGTACATACACCACGTTTTTGTGGGCACGCTTCTAGTGCAGGCACGTTGCTTTTAACAACTTGCTTTGCACGAGGCTTACGTACCAACTGGTTAATAGTTGCCATTAACTAGCTCCTGATTTACTTGAAAGTAAGCTTTGTGAAAAATCTATCCCTATGCACATCAAGTACAATTAGGGACGCAAAATTCTATTCAGTGTAGAAAGGTGTGTCAAGAAATATACGGATCTTTTTTGCACAATAGGAAGCGTTAGTTGAGCAAGAAAAGTAAAGAAGGGATCACCAAGTAATGGATTTGCTGTTTTCGACCGTCAGTTCAACGAACCCTGAGTAAGAAACAAGAGTATAGGAAGGAGATACTAGCCCTTCTAACCCGCGCGCTTGCACATCTTCTTCAAGCAAGAAGATAAGGTTTTCATCACTCGACAGTAGGCTAGCGAAAGAGTGTGACGCCACACCAGCGTAAACCGCATCTTCTATTAGGAGAATGTCATCTTTCTCTTGGCTATATTCAAACGCCAACTTCAGTTTATCGAGAGATTTTACGATGTGCAGCAAACTTAAGCTCCTAAAACGTTAATACTTTGTCGCAAGCGTGAATTTTTTCAGCAAGACTTTTTGGTGACACTGCCTGTGCTTCAATCACCAACTGAGCTTGAGAAAGCCCCATTCTCGCCAAGCTTCCTTCACACACGTACACTTCTTCAATATCATAAAGCTCCATCAGCTTAAACGTCGCAATGTAATTACGTGAAAGTACTTTCTCTGGCTGTTGATCATCGAGAAGCTGCGTAACAGCATCACCAACAAAAAAAAGTCGGATATTCTCGCAAAAAGCGGAAGCAGCAAGAAGAGCATCAAGTCCCTCTCTCCCAGAAGAAACTGAGTGAGGTAATGATTTAAATATAAAACCCAAGCTTTTCAAAACTGCACCACTCTATCTTGTGTTAATAATGCTTCTGCTAAGCTACCAAGCCCAACCTGCTCAAAGCCATCAGCTAGGTTATATTTGTCTAAATTGTGCTGTTTCGCTTCTGCTTGGCTGACAATGCCGCGACGTAGCGCTGCCGCAACGCAAGTTTGCAACTTGACTTCATGTTGAACTGCCAGGTTTTGCCAAGCAGCTACCAAATCAAATTCATCATTAGCTGGAACAGTCACGGAGGAACCATTTAGTACACCGTCTTGATAGAAAAACACGTTAGAGAGTGTGTGCCCCTTTTCGATCAAAGCCAAAGCAAATAGATATGCACTTCGAGCCGATTGAGTACCATATACCGATCCGTTCACTAACAAGGTATAACTGAGAGATTGGCTCAATCTTCACCATCCTCAGTTTTACGCTGTCTGATATAAAGATAAACAGTATGTTTGGAGATATTGAGTCTATCCGCAACACGATTGATGGCATCTTTGATATCAAAGATCCCTTTATCGTATAACTCCATGACTATTTGTCTGTTCTTAGTATTGTTGGATACAGACTTATCAGAGTTAATTTCTTCGATTGTTCTTTCAACTGTTTGATCCACCAGCTCTTCGACATCACTAGCGAAGTTGACTGAAGAAGCGGCTTCTTTTGCTTCCTGATCTGGCATGAAAGATTGCAATATTTGAGCAAAGGGCGCATCAAGATTCACATTGATACAAAGCAGACCAATCACCCGATTATCGCCATTACGAATCGCAATTGTAATGGACTTCATCAACACGCCACCTTTGGCTCGAGTAAAATAAGAACGTGAGAAATTACGCTCCGAGCCTTCAATGTCTTTCAACATTTTTAATGCTAAATCGGTGATAGGAGAACCAACTTGGCGGCCGGTATTCTCTCCGTTTGCAATTTTTATCGCCGAGGTATTTAAATTTTCCAGAGAATGCAACACGATTTCACAAAAAGGACCTATCAAGCTGGCAATACCATCCACAACTGCCTCGTAAGACTTAAGAATGATTTTATCCTGCTCGCTGAACGGCATTACGTTAACCGAATCCATCTCCAGCAACATCTCTGGGGTCACTATTTCTTCTGTCGTTGTCACTTGTATTAGCCCTAAACCGATATCAACATTTTTATGTAAGTTTATCAGAAAATTTGAATAAATTACTTCGTAAAATCACTATCTAGTGATGTAGGGCAAGTATATTGCACGACACTAAAGAAAATGAAAAGGCCTGACAATGTCAGGCCTTAGATTTTACAAAAGATAACTTATCTAATGATTACTTAGCTTTAGGTGCTGGCTTAGCGTGGGGAGCTTCTGGCTTTTTAGCATGTTCAACTTTGATAAGCTCTACATCAAATACAAGAGTAGAGTTCGCTGGAATAGTTGGAGTTGCGTGGTCACCGTAAGCTAGCTTAGGTGGAATAACAAACTCGAACTTAGAACCAACAGGCATTAGCTGCAGACCTTCAGTCCAACCAGGGATAACGCGATCTAATGGGAATGTTGCAGGCTTACCACGATCGTAAGAGCTGTCAAACTTAGTACCATCGATTAACTTACCCGTGTAGTTCACTTCAACCACATCAGTCGGTGAAGGCTTAGCGCCTTTTCCTGGGGTGATAACTTTATATAGCAATCCAGACTTAGTCTCTTTCACGCCATCTTCTTTAGCGAACTTCTCTCTGAACTCTTGGCCTGCTTTCAGAGCAGCCGCAGCTTGTTCAGCTTCTTTCGCTTTCATTTTTGTAGCAACACGTTGATCCAAAGATTCTAGAGCTTGACGAGTTTCTTCTTGGTTCAGTCCTGCTTTACCAGCAAATGTATCTTCAATACCTTTAAGCACTTCATCTTTGCTTAGCTTGATACCTAGCTCATTCGGCTTCTCAATGCTTTCACTTAAGTAGTTTGCAAAAGAAACACCAATCGCATAAGCCGCTTTATCATCCTCAGATTTAAAGTTCACTTTTGCCTGCTCAGTCGCTGCAGGTGCTGTTGTGGCTTTTGGTGACTCTTCCTTTTGACAGCCAACTGCTAGCACTACGGTTGCCGCAAGCAGTGACACTTTAAATATTGATTTCATTGAATTCTCCAAGTAATGGACTAACCATTTGTTAACGCGCACAAATTTGCTGTAAATACTGGAGTGCACGACGTTGTTGTACCAATATAGAATTATCTGTTGCGAATGTTTACACAACAAACGGGTATTTAGCCATAATGCGAAACATTTTTCATGCTATTTCCACGATTATTGTCATCGTACTGTTAAATGGGTGCTTTTTCTCCAATGATGATGACCAGAGATGGGTGTTAGAGCCTGAGGGATCTACTGCTTTCGGGCTGAGTCGTGACGGGAGATTTGCACTTGTGTATTCGTTAGAAAATCACCTTGTCCTTTGGGATCTTTACCAAAATAAAAAGCTAGCTAACCTAGGTGAACAAGATCCCGAAGTACACACTGTCTCCACTATTAGAATTTCAGATAATGGTCGATACGCAGTCACTACCACACAAACCAATTTTTCTGTATGGGATTTAGCCTGGACACAGTCGGAGGGACTGTGGTCTGTGGATGACTCACTTATCGTGGACGCTGACGTATCTAGCAATGGAGAGAAGGTTCTACTAGCACTTACTAACGGCAAAGCAATATTTGTCAACTTAGCGACAGGCAGACGTATGGAGTTTCTCGCTCACCAAGATAAAGTCAATACCGTCGCTCTTTCATCCAATGGTTTATACGCTTTATCTGGGGGAAACGATCATTACGCATACTTATGGGATACCAAAACTGGCCAAGTGATTAGAGAGTATGAACACAAACAACGAGTAAACCGGGTAGCGCTTCAGCGTGATGGTAAGTATGCACTTACTTCCGACGTTGGCAATGACGCATATATATGGGATCTAAAAACAGGCAAGAAGATATCTCACCTTCACAGTTTTTCGAGACAACTGATTTTTTCTGCCGCCCGTTTCTCTGATGATGGTTCAAAGCTAGTCACTGGAACACCATCAAGTCGCATTATGGTATGGGACACACAAACAGGCGAACGCCTTGATGGTTTCGAAGCGATGCCGAAAAAAGATACACGCCCTCCGCGAGCAGTAGTGTATGATGCTGCTTTTGATAACAAGAATCGGGTGATCTCTGGCACTTCAGCAGGTATTGCTCAAGCGTGGAAATTAGATGACTGATAAGTATATAGAACAACTTGAGCAAAGAGTTAGCAACTTAGAATGCCAGTTAACATTTCAAGAACAAACGATTGAAGATCTCAATGATGCATTAAGCCAACAACAACTGCTTATATCGAAGATGCAGTCACAGATGAAGTTTTTAGTTGGCAAAATTAAAACAATAGATACGTCTCAGCTAGCTGATCAGTCAGAAGAAACACCACCTCCCCACTACTAAGACTATTCATTTACGAAAATACGTAAGCAATCACTACGCCTGCAACGACTAGGCAGCCACCTATTCGCCTCAACTGATGATCTGGAAATTGACTCAATTGAGCAACCATATTTCTCCAACCATTTGGAGCAATAAGCGGCCCCAATCCTTCAACAATTAATACAAGACCTATTGCTAACCATATTGAGTTAGACATATTTCACCTGCTGCTTGAATTTCATTTGAAAAAAGAAAGGCTCCTGAACAGGAGCCTTAACGTATAGATTTAGCGCTTACTTAGAGCTGTTTTTTCCATGATCCCCATTTGGGTTATTCATGTATTGGAAAAACTCACTCTTCGGATCGAGAACCAGTATATCATTCTTACTATTGAATGACTGTTCATACGCTTTCAATGAACGCCAGAAGCTGTAGAACTGTGGATCTTGTTTGTACGCTTTCGCGTAAATTTCTGCAGCTTGACCATCAGCTTTACCACGGATTGTACGAGCATCTCTATCTGCCTCAGCAAGAATGGTTGCCACTTCTAGCTCAGCCTGTGCCCGAATAACTTCCGCTTTCTCTCGACCTTGTGAACGGTGTTTACGAGCAACAGTTTCACGTTCAGCTCTCATACGGTCGTAAATCGACTTACTGATACTGTCAGGTAGGTTAATTTTCTTGATACGGAAATCCACAACCTGAATACCTAAGTCTTTCAGAGCGTTCTGGCGCGTACCTTCTAGTACATTCTGCATGATCTTATCACGTTCGCCTTCCACTTCTAGCGCTTGCTTAGCAGCTTGAGTGGCAACTTCGTCACTATTGACGCTAGGTAAGACCTTGTCATTTCTAGGCCCAGAAACGATTTGCTTGATTTCACGAGAACCAATTTCTGAACGAAGCATATCGGTCACTTTACGACTCAACAGTGCTTCCGCTGTCATGACATTACCGCCACCTGTCGCTAGATAGAATTGACCAAAATCTTTGATTCGCCATTTCATGTATGAATCGATAATGATGTCTTTCTTCTCAGCAGTCACGAAACGATCTGAGCGACCATCCATTGTTTGAATACGCGCGTCTAGCATCTTGACTCTATCAAACAGGGGTAACTTAAAGTGCAATCCCGGTTGATAAATCTTAGCGATATCATTGTTGTCTTTTAGGATACGACCAAATCGAACAACAATGCCTCGATCTCCCTCAGGAATCACGAACACTGACATCAAGAACAGTACGATAATGACAACCAATAGAGGTATGACTAATTTACGCATTATTGGTATCTCCCTTGACGTGAATCCGTTGTTCTAGTTGAAGAACTCGTCGTGGTTTTATCACTCGTTTTTGACTCCACTTGAATCGGAGCATAGGTTGAAGAAGAGCTCGACTTACTATTTTGAGATTTTTCGCTTTCAGCTCTTAACTTATCAATTGGCAAATAAAGCAAGTTGCCACTTGAGTTTGAATCGACAAGCACTTTCGACGTATCAGAGTACACTTTCTCCATTGCATCAAGATATAGGCGCTCACGCGTAACTTTTGGTGCGGCTTTGTATTCTGGTAGTAATTGGTCGAACTGAGCCACTTGACCGTAAGCTTGATTCACGACACGTTCTGCATAACCTTGGGCTTCTTTCTTAATCCGCTCAGCACGACCTGTCGCTTTAGGCAAAATGTCATTGCTGTAAGCTTCTGCTTCACGAACGTAACGCTGCTCATCTTCTCGAGATGCAGTTGCATCATCAAAAGCATCTTTAACCTGCTCTGGAGGACGAGCATCTTCAAAGTTCACTGCAACGATCTGGATACCCATGTCATATCGGTCGATGATATGCTCTAGTGTCTCTTGAGTACTTTGACGAATTTGTTGACGACCATCAGTCAAAATACTGTCCATCAACGAGTCACCAATCACTGCACGAAGCGCTGATTCAGTAGCTTGACGCAAACTATCATCAGGGTTAACCACACTGTAGAGGTATTTTACAGGATCAGATATGCGATATTGCACATCCATAGAGACTGTCACCACGTTTTCATCTTTGGTTAACATGGTCCCAGAAGTTCTCAATGAACGAATCGCTTGAACGTTCACGAGTGTGTAGGTATCAATAAACGGAGGACGCCAGTTCAAACCTGGGCCTTCAATTTTATCGAATTTACCAAGTTGAAGCACCACGGCTCTTTGAGCCTCGCCTACGGTGTAGATGCCGAAAAAGGCCCAGACAACAACAGCAGCGAGAAGGATTAAACCCACGCCTACTTTGCCGCCGGATCCAATAGGCGAACCTTTTCCATTTTTTCCACCAAACTTTCCACCCAATTTTTGACTCAGTTTGCTAAATACTTCGTCTAAATCTGGCGGTCCTTGATCACGACCACCGCGATTATTATTGTTCCCCCAAGGGTCCTTATCGCGGCCATTATTGTCGTTATTATTGCCAGGCTCATTCCACGCCATTAGAAAGCTCCATCAATAGATATGACGTTATACTGTAGCAGTCATTTAAGTAACTATAAAGTCACGTAAAACTGCCTCTTCTCGTTTTTCGAGTCTAGACCAGTCGACTTGTTGCATCCGAACATCGATTAGCAAATTACCATCCTGGTCATACTCTTCTCGTTGAATACACTTCAATTGGAAAAAAGTACTACGAATTCGTCCCTGATACTGTGGTGGAATTCGCAGTTGGTATTGAACTAGCTGGTTGGCCAATCGTTCAGACAACGCTTCAAACAAGAGCTCAATACCTAAACCATCCATAGCAGAGACCCAAACGATGCGAGGAATGCCTTCCTCATCTCGCTCAATTCTTGGATTCCGCTCGGGCAGGTTATCTATTTTATTCATGACGACCAAAGCAGGGACTTCATCCGCTTCTATCTCCTCTAGCACGTCATGAACTGCTTTAATATTCTCTCTAAAACGCTCGTCGCTTGCATCTACAACATGTAACAAAATGTCAGCTTCTTGCGTTTCTTGCAGCGTCGCTTTGAATGCAGCAACCAAGTCATGCGGTAAGTGCCTGATAAACCCAACCGTATCCGCTAAAATTGCTGGCCCTATATCGGACAACTCAATTTTACGCAGCGTCGGGTCTAGGGTTGCAAATAACTGATCCGCTGCATATACGCCCGCTTCAGTAATACGATTGAAAAGTGTTGACTTACCAGCGTTGGTATAACCTACTAACGATACTGTTGGGATTTCCGCTCTATTTCGAGCCCTTCTGCCCTGCTCTCGCTGCTTAGCCACTTTGTCTAAACGGCGCAAAATAGCCTTGATTCTGTCACGAAGTAACCGTCTATCGGTCTCTAGCTGAGTTTCACCTGGACCTCGTAAGCCAATACCACCTTTTTGTCTTTCAAGGTGAGTCCACCCTCGAATTAGGCGAGTGGAGATATGACGAAGCTGAGCTAACTCAACCTGTAATTTACCTTCATGAGTACGCGCTCTTTGTGCAAATATATCGAGAATCAGTCCAGTTCTGTCTAACACTCGACACTTACACAATGTCTCTAGGTTGCGCTCCTGAGCAGGAGATAAGGCGTGATTGAATATAACGATGTCGGCACCAACGAGCTGCACAACTTGAGCTATCTCTTCGGCTTTGCCTTCTCCAACATAATATTTAGGGTGAGGAGATTGCCGACTACCGGTTACCACCTGTAGTGTCGACACTCCTGAAGAAGAAACGAGCATTTCAAACTCTTTAAGATCTTCCCATTCACCTGTTTGCGTAAAATTAATATGAACAAGTACGGCTCGTTCACCGGATTCATAACGGTCAAACAAGCGTCCGACTCCTTACATCATTAGTTTTCGTGTGGATCAGAATTTTAGTCCTCTGACTTTTCTTGGCGCTCTGATTGAGGGCGCTCTGCACTGTGGTGGCTTACTGCACGAGCAGGAACAACGGTAGAGATAGCATGCTTATATACCATCTGGTTGACTGTGTTTTTCAAAAGAATCACAAATTGATCAAAAGATTCGATTTGACCTTGAAGTTTAATTCCATTTACAAGGTAAATTGATACTGGAATACGTTCGCGACGCAGCGCGTTTAAGAATGGGTCTTGTAAAGATTGCCCCTTAGCCATTTTATATTTTCCTTAGTTGTTTTGTTGTAATTATTTAGCTAGTGGTGCACTTTAAATGAGGTGCGGCCTTTGCATCTGAGCTAAACGAATAAAAAAACCCGATACCACTTGTTATGTAGCTAAAACTAGCAAATATCAAGTCAAGATCCTCAACGGGGTTCAATCACGCAAAAGCGATCACATTATACACAGTTAACTTACTCCGATGCTACTGCATTTGACAGAGTTTCAAATGCTGCATCAACGTCATCACTGGCGAGCCAAGTTAAGTTATCCCAGCTACGCAACCAAGTCATCTGACGCTTTGCTAACTGCCTAGTTGCACATATCCCCCGGAAGATTGCTTCATCGAGAGAGCAATTGCCCTCTAAATAATCCCACATCTGCCTGTAACCTACGCACCGTATAGAAGGTAGATCGCAGTGGAGATCTCCACGAGAGTACAATGCTCTCACTTCTTCTTCAAATCCAGAGTCAATCATCTTACCAAATCTTAACTCGATTCGACGATGTAATTCTGCTCTTTCCTCAGGTGCGATCGCAAACTGTTGGACCCGATAGGGTAAACTTTCACCTTTAGTTTTCGTCAGCTCTGTCAGTGACTTACCGGAAATTCGAAAAACCTCTATCGCTCTCGATAGTCGTTGAGGATCGTTGGGGTGAATACGATCTGCTGAAACTGGATCAAAACTACGTAACTGATCATGTAACGCTTGCCAGCCCTGCTCTTCAGCTTCATTTAATATTTGCTGCCGAATATCTGGGTTGGCTGCTGGAAGAGGAGATAGCCCTTCAAGCAACGCTTTGAAATACAACATGGTGCCACCAACTAATAGTGGGATATTACCTCTTTTGACAATCTCATCCATTTCTTTGATCGCGTCACGGCAAAAGTCGGCAGCAGAATATGCCTCTGAAGGATCTAAAATATTAATCAGCTTATGAGGTGCTAGTGCCAATTCTTTTGCATCAGGCTTGGCTGAACCAATATCCATCCCCTTAAAAATCAATGCTGAGTCAACACTTATTACTTCAACTGGAAAATGTTGACACATACGAATAGCTAAATCAGTTTTACCTGATGCTGTTGGCCCCATTAAAAATAGAGCTAAGGGTAATTCTTTATTCATGGACATTAAATACTAGTGCCTGTTGACCGTTGGTTAACGTTGCAAATTTGAAATTGTAGACGAGAAATCGGCAAGAGAAACTAACTGAGAATCGTCTAAAGGCAGCGCATCTTGCCAAAGTTGCTCCAATTCTGCAATAAGCTGAATAGCTTCAGACAAAGTATAGTCATTCTTCGATTGACTAATAGAATTACATAACCAGTGAATAAGTAAGTTGGCGCTTAATTCTGATTGGTCAGCCTTCGACTCAGATAAATAGCAAATCATTTCAGGCACCAGCTGTTGCAAATTCTGTTGCCGCAATGGCTGAGGGACAGACATAATCATAACTGCTTCATCGTTACGAGCCTTTAATTCAAGGCCAAATTGACGCAACAATGGTTCAAGCTGTTTAGACAACCTAACAAGTTGCTTATCAAGCTTAAGTGACAAAGGCACCAACAAAGGTTGAGCAAGCAAAGGACCGCGTTCAGTATCTAACTGGCGATAATTTTTGAGCCACTCCGCTCGATTCAGAGAAACCAAGACGACATTAGCCTTATCACTCATTAACAAAAAATTACCTTCAACAACCGCAACCGCCTTTCCTAGTTGCGTGATTGTTTGCAGCGACGGAGTATCTGGTTTTTTATTACCAGCATCATTTTCTACTTCAACGAAAGCAGATGGTTCAGGCGTAGAGAGTAGCTCGGAGTACACTTTCAGTTCATGCTGAGAAACTGGTGATGAAGGCTGTTTTGAACGCGCTGTGCTTGTTCTCGAGCTGTTACTGTTAGAGGTGACTTGCCAATCATTACGTGGAGAGGTTTCCCTAACTTGATAACTCGCTTTTGTATCTAATGAGTCTTTAGAGGAAAGCTCTTGAGGATGGGAGTAACTCGTTGTCTGGTTGAAGCCTGTTGACGATGTAGTCGCTGTGCTCTCTCGCCCAAAGCTAGGCTCTATATATTCAACTGACGCTACATTTACCTGTGAAGATTCAGCTGCAGGCTTGATATTCTGACTCTGAGTTAGAGCGTCACTTAGCGCTTGGTAGATAAAATCATGCACCAATCTAGCTTGATGAAAACGCACTTCATGCTTGGCTGGATGAACGTTGACATCTACTTGGCGCGGATCGAGCTCAATAAACAGCACATAAGTAGCATACTGATCAGAACGTAATGTGGTTTCATAACTTTGCCGGATAGCGTGGTTAATCAGTTTATCTTTCATGACACGACCATTAACATAACAATACTGCAAATCACTTTGCTGTCTAGCTGCTTCTGGCTCCGTAATCCAACCGTGCAGTTTTAAGCCTTGATGCTCGAGCTTCACACTTAGCATATTACGTACGAAAGCATTTCCACACACACTCGCCAAACGTTTCTCAGTCTGTGGAGTGTTCGACGCTTTTCGATACTGGCGTACTACTTTGTTGTTGTGCTTCAAGGTTAATGTCACATCAAAGCGACTTAATGCCACACGTTTTAGCAGCTCATCAATATGGCTAAACTCGGTTTTTTCGGTACGAAGAAATTTGCGTCTCGCGGGCGTGTTAAAAAACAGGTCAACGACCTCAACTGTCGTCCCTACTGGGTGCGCGGCAGGCTGTAGGTTCACTTCCATATCTCGCCCCTCACAACGTGCGGACCAAGCTTGCTCTTGGCTGACTGGACGAGAGCTCAACGTTAATCGGGAAACGGAGCTGATACTCGCTAGTGCTTCACCACGAAAGCCTAAGCTATCGATGGCTTCTAGATCATCCAGAGTATGTATTTTGGAAGTGGCGTGACGACTGAGCGCCAATGAAAGCTGATCTTTGTCGATCCCGCTACCATTATCACGAACCCTAATTAACTTAGCGCCACCTTGATCAATATCGATATCAATCTTAGTGGCACCCGAGTCCAAGCTATTCTCCACCAGCTCTTTAACCACTGAGGAGGGCCTTTCGACCACTTCCCCAGCTGCTATTTGGTTGGCCAGTCGAGCTGGTAAAATTTTAATCGTCATTTCAGTATCTATATATGCGGGATAAGCAGAACTTGACCTATAGCTAGTTCATCCGTTTTCAATTTGTTGGCCTTGCGAATACTACTAATCGAAACACCGTATCGGCTGGAAATCTTACCGAGATAGTCCCCTCTTCTCACCTTATATTTTCGAATCGGTAAATCTTTTACGTTCACCGTTATCTTAAGCTTTTGGCCTAACAGCAATGTATTCGAGCGAAGATGGTTTTCTTGTTTGATCTGCGAGACGCTAACTTTATATTTCTCGGCAATTTTACCAAGGTAATCACCACGCTTCACAACGTGTGTCACTGCTTTAGTTTGTAGTGGATTTTTATCAGCAGGTATCACAATCGCAGTCGATTTTCCTGGAATTCGTAATACCTGCCCAACTCTTAGTCCTGAACTTTTTAAGCGGTTCTCTTTCTTCAGTGCGGTGACAGTAGTGCCATATCTCTGAGCGATAATGGACAGAGAGTCACCTCGCTTCACTTTATAGGTCTTAGACTCCAGTCGTTTTGCAAATAACGTCCCCGGTGGTGGTTCAACTTCAAAGTACTTCACCACAGCTTCGGTAATCGCTCTAGCAATTTTTTCTTGGTGACTTGGTCTGAATAAGAGTTTTTCTTCACTAGGATTCGAGATAAAACCTGTTTCAACAAGCACTGAAGGTATATCTGGAGATTTCAGTACAGCCAAACTGGCATAAACAGGCTTACTGCGATGCAAACGAGCCACTTTGCCGAGCTGGCCAAGAATGTCCGTCGCTAGCTTGTAGCCTTCATTTTGCGAATGACTGAACTGCAGATCTAATAATGTTTGGCTAACGTTCTTATCGTTGGAATTCTTAGCCAGAACTTCTCCCGCTCCACCAAGTAGCTGAGATTGTTCTTCACTGTTTTCAATCCAGCGAGCGATTTCAGTATTCGCACGTCTTGTGTTGAGAACAAATACTGAAGCTCCTCTTGGCTGCGGTGACATGAAAGCATCAGCGTGAATGGAGATCAGAATATACGCTTTATCTTTTCGAGCAATTTCTGTACGTCGGTTCAAACCAACGTAATAATCACCAGTGCGAGTTAACACAGCACGTATGCCAGGAATCGCATCCATCTTGTGGGCAATTTTTTTCGCGATGGCTAAAGTGACCGTTTTTTCATATTTGCCTGTTGGGCCTATAGAGCCAGGGTCTTCACCGCCGTGGCCGGGGTCAATAGCGACCACGATCTCTTTGTTGCCGCTTGCCTTAGGAGCGTCGGTTTTAATGCCTTTGCTAGAAGTTTTCGAAGAAGAAACGCTCGCCGCTTTATCTGAGTGAGGAAAATCGACAACCAACCTGTGGCCGTATTGCCCAAGCGGTGTCGGTGGCAATTTAAATATTTGTACCTTACTTTTCTTTTTTAACTCAAAGACTAGTCGATATGTGGATTTATTGGGTGGTGTACTCTTTCGGATCTTTTTCAGGATCGGACTATTTTTGACGATAGTCGGCAGCTTAGCGTGAAGATTGGTATTTTTAAGATCCACGACTAAACGCTGCGGATTACTCAAAGAAAAGTAACTGTAATCCACATCGGATTTTAAATCCAATACAACCCGAGTTTCATCAGGAGAAGGCCAAACTCGTATCGATTCTAGAGAATTAGCCCATACGATACTCGACAATGGCAAAAGAATTAGGACAAGAAAAAAAACAACTGTCCGAGCTAATTTAGCTATCAACGTAACTCCAAGTTCTTTATTAATGAATATCCATAGTCATTGTTAGCTTGTATAGAAATCGACCGCTGTTCACCATCGTAGCTCATTTCAATATCGAGATCAGCCTCTGGCAACAAACCTAGCCCTTTTTCAGGCCATTCAACTAGGCAAATTGCATCAGATGTCAAATAGTCACGAATACCCATGAACTCTAGCTCTTCAGGATCTGCGAGTCGATATAAATCAAAGTGATAAACTTGCCATTTGTCTAGCTCATATGGTTCAACAATGGTGTAAGTGGGACTCTTTACATTCCCTTTGTGACCAAGAGCTCGAATAAAGCCTCTACTAAATGTCGTTTTCCCCGCCCCAAGATCACCATGCAAATATATTGTTGTTTGTTGGGAGCAAAGGTTAGCAACCTCTGCACCAATGCTTACCGTCGCTTGCTCATCAGATAGGGCAAGTTTTATTGTATTCATTTAGTACGTTCTCTTTAGGATTTTTAATTAATTGCGAAGCAAATCAATAGCACAGAGGAAATAGTAAACCGGGTTAGATTTAGCAGACAAGCTCTGTTGTGTAAGTAGAAAGAAAATTATCGCAACTAACAAAGAATTTGTCACTAAACTGATGTGATGATCAGAGTAAGATAATTGTTAATTACGATCTAGATCCTTCGTAAAAGATCCTGTAAGATCCCGCATCCTTGATCCAGAGAACCATGATAATGGATTACGTATTACTAGCCGAAAAAATCAAGCACTGGGCACTCGAGCTTGGCTTTCAAAAAGCTGGAATTACAGATATAGATCTGCGTGAACATGAACCTCAACTGCAAAGGTGGTTAGACGCAAATTATCATGGAGAGATGGATTGGATGGCGCGCCATGGAATGATGCGAGCTCGGCCTAATGAGCTACTCCCCGGTACGATTCGGGTCATCAGTGTAAGAATGGACTACTTACCTCCAGAAGCACAATTCGCGTCAAACTTATCCGATCCAAATCAAGCGTATATTAGCCGCTATGCTTTAGGCCGTGATTACCATAAGTTAGTACGCAATAAACTTAAAGCATTAGGCGAAAAAATTAAGCAAGAAGTTGGTGAGTTTGGATATCGTCCATTTGTCGATTCAGCGCCAATTTTGGAAAGGCCCTTGGCACAAAAAGCTGGCTTGGGATGGTCTGGTAAACATTCTTTAATCCTAGATAAGCAAGCTGGCTCTTGGTTTTTTTTAGGTGAGCTGTTGGTAGATTTGCCGTTACCAATAGACGAACCAAACAAGGATGAATGTGGTAAGTGTGTGGCATGTATGACGTCTTGTCCGACACAAGCCATCGTCGAAGAAGGAGTGGTCGATTCACGTCGCTGCATATCTTATTTGACGATTGAGTTTGATGGGATAATTCCTGTAGAGTTTCGCAAACCTATTGGAAATCGTGTATACGGCTGTGACGACTGTCAGCTTGTCTGCCCTTGGAATCGATTTTCAAACTTAACAGGACAAAAGGATTTCCACCGTAGGAAAATATTTTTAACCACAGACCTTATTACACTGTTTCAATGGAGTGAAGCTGAGTTTCTAAAGAATATGGAAGGTTCTGCAATTCGCCGTATCGGACACCTACAGTGGCTAAGAAATCTCTCTATCGCAATGGGCAATGCGCCCTATTCAGATAAGATTATCGACGCCCTGAACAGAAGGTTAGGTGAAAACGGTAATCTAGATATTCACATCCATTGGGCCATTGAAGAGCAAGAATCTAAACATCGGCCTGAAGCAGGCTCGTCTATTCAATCTAAAAAGGAAAGACTAATAAGGATTGTCGAAAAAGGCCTAAGAAGAGATGCATAATATTTGCCAAAGTACAGTCAAGTTTTTTGACGTTTAGTCAAAAAATCAATATGTGGAAAAAAGAAAAAATCAACCAAGGAATGGATACAACCAAAAAGTTAGCCACATCAGCTTCCAATGATTAAGATCAATAAAACAATTACTTAATAGCGAATTGAAGTAAATAGAAAATTTAGTCAAAAAATAAATTATCTTTTTATTTTCATTAACTTAAAGAATTAGAGTTACACCAAAAGTGTTGCAGTAAATGTAAAGAAGATTTTGATTTTTAGACTGATCCACCGTTAGATCCACTTTACCCACCAAGTTATCCACAGAAAGGCATATGTGGATAAGTCTGTTAATTATTCAAAAATATTTGTGATTAGATTGCTGCAACTGTCAGGATCACACCAAAGTTCTTCCATATATTTGGTGTTGTACAGTTTAAGGTCATTAGGGGTTATGCTCTGAAACCACATCTAACTCTAGATTAAGGGGTATCGTTATGCAAATTTTTAGTTAATAAAATTAGAGTTAATGACTAAATAATCATTAACAAACTGTTTTTTATAGACTAAACGATAGCAATTATCTGAGTCTGATAAAATGGAGCGACACACGAGGTTCGAACTCGTGACCTCAACCTTGGCAAGGTTGCGCTC
>NZ_JBLNLI010000035.1:0-18666 GCF_059777565.1 Vibrio sp. A37
TGTTGATCGACCCATACGTTATATTGAGCCGGATGCAAGGGAAACTCATCAATGGCGGGGATATCATCGGTGGCTGGCATAATCAAGATCCTCTAAATACCGTAAATGCTAAACGCTACATGCTGTTCGTGTGATACCCGACGACACGGGGCGCGACGTCGTTTTGGTGGAGAGGGAGGGCCCACACCTTGGTGGAGGTTTATATGGAGCGTCGGCTAAATACAAGGAATGCGCATCCCGGGGCACAATGGTGACCGTGCATTGCGGCTTGTTTACTTCCGGTGGGCGTTGTGTATACCCCCTGCGGCAAAGATTCGGAGCTTGATCTATCAACCACTCACCGAAAAGATGAGGCGAATGATATCGAGCCCTCTCATCAATAATGCTGTCTGTCTTGGTGCATTGAGAGCCGAGACTGTCAAGCTGTCTTTGACATTCCGTTGTGTGGGACATGGTTTCATCCTTGAAGAAAAAACCCTAATTATATGATTTTAAAGAAAAACAACTTCTAAATATGTTATAGAGATCTACATTGTAATTGTAACGGTCAAGTAAACTTGGAGACTTCATTAGGCACTTTTTGTTAATTTCATATCTACTTTACTACTAATCGGTAGTGATCCCCCCCCGTTGAACTACTTATAAAATTCTCGTTCAATAAATGTTCCGATCACTTTGTCATGCACCGACTCGGATTTTGAAAAGCCTGTTATTTTTCGAACCAATCGTTTCAAGCGAGTCTTTAGCATTAGGTTTGTATGCTCAACTTTCTGGAAGTACCTTTTACCAACGATATGCTTTTCCAATGGTAAATGGGATGAGTACACTCGAAAGTCATCTGTACAGAAAAAATTAATGAGAAAAGGAGAGAGCAAATGGCGAACTAACAACAGGAGCCTTGCGACTAGAGGTAAATAAACGGCAACCAACTTATGGAGTATTATTTCATTCTCGAGTCATTTTATAACCAAAAACGACGACAGTATAAATTAGGAAATATCTCACCAATAGAGTGTAAATAAAACCAAGGAAAAGTGCCTAAAGGAGTCTCCAACTTTACTTGACCGTTACACAATGATAAAGGGTGGTGTGATTGACGATGGCGCCTCTTTCTAACAGCATTTCAGCCAATTCTTGATAGCTGATACCGTATTTGCAGTACCAACTAACGGCCCAAAGAATGATATCGCCGGTAAAGTTACAACCTTTGAAATCTGACATAGGGGCTCCAACTGCTGATATTTCTATTCAGTGTGGTTCATGCAACGGAGCCCGTTAAATCGCTAAAAGTGCTCTGACGGACCATCTTTTAGATAATCAATCATGACTTCACCATAAGGTAGTGTGAGGTCCGCAATAAAATGACACGCAGAATGCACATGTCTGACAGGAAGCTGATTGACCGGGGCCATTGCATGAGCATGCAATTCTAAAGCGGCTGGTCCTGTATAAGCCCATTTCACATTAATATCTGTCATGAAATAACGAACAAGCTGACAGATAGCCGGTGTTCCATCTACATCAGGAATCGAGATGATATTGGCAAGCAAGCTTTCTGTCGCGAAGCTTTTAGGGATGATGCTCTGCGGTGCAGGCTTTTGAACGATATGGCTGTTGTCTTGAGCTTTTTCGCACTGACGACAGGCATACTTTGGGCGTACGTATTCCAACACTTTGAGAACCGCTGGCGTGAACTCAAGTTTCTCGATACAGTCTTCCCCTATTTTATGCAGTGCATGCTGGCAGCAAGCGCATTGCTTTTCAGCGCCATCAAGGTCGAGTACGATGCGTTCGCGGGGTAAATCTTTAGGAAGGGGTTTGCGTTTACCGCGCTTTCTCTTGGTCGTGACGGAGGTGATAACCTCTTCGCCTTTTGCCACTTCGCATTCCGCTTCGTTGAAGAGATCACCTTGCACATCATCATAAGGGGTTAACGTCTCTGAACGTTTAGCGAACTGGCGGTCAAGAGCAAGCTTAAACTGTTCAATCAACGATTGGCGCTCTTGTTGCCACTTTTTTCTTTCTGACATCAACGTTTTTACCATCGCTTGAAGTTCGGCAATGTATTGACTGTTTGGGTTAATATCAGGCGTCATTTTCATGAGCTTTATTATACTCAAATCCCTTCTCTAACGCTTGGTATATCAGGCTTTATTCTCGCTTAACTCATTGTAAAGTTGTTTATTTTAACGGGTTTATGGCCGATTATCGTGAACCCAGAGAGCAGTCTGTCGAGCTCATATTGAGTGAGGGTAAAGACGGATTTCGTCTCTTGTGACGGCCATTTAAACTTGGCTTTCTCAAGACGTTTGTACCAGAGTGCAAAGCCCGTTTCATCCCAGTACAAGACTTTGACTTTATCGCGGTGTTTGTTGGTAAATAGGAACAGCGCACCGGACCCGAGGGGTAAATCGGTGTTAGATTCGATAATAGCGGCAAGGCCATTGATGGATTTGCGAAAATCAACGGCTTGCCGATACAAGTAAATATCTGGAGCACTGAGCATCCTTTTCATGACAAGGCTCCAATCAACTCTGCAATATAGGCAGCGGGTGTTCCTTGGGGGATGCTAAGCTCAATATCGTTAAACGACAGCGTCATGTTCGGAATGGGAAGTTGAGCAGCTTGGAAGTGAGTCGTTTTCTCGATGACTTGTGCTTTCACAAAGTGACTGCTTTGCTGCAAGCGTTGTTGCTTAGAATAGAAAGTGGATAAGCTGAGCCCATGTTTCTTACAAAAGGCTCGTTGCGTCAGGCGGCTCATTTGGTACTGCTCAAATAACCCTTGCCATTCTTGGTCAGTGCGTCTTTTCGGCATCATCATGTCTCCTGGATTGCAAAGACATGATCTTAAGGCGAAAAAGAGAGACTTAGAATGTGGGGTTTATGATGCGCTTACGGTTGAAAAGGCAGTCGTCTCACCACATGCACAAGACTTTCAGTTGGTTACGCAAGCAAGGGACTTTCTCATTGAATCACCTTCCACCCTTCGCTCTAACCCATGCCACGTAAGGGCTAGAGCGTCACTTTGAACTTTCCGCTAAAATGTGCACACAACCCTTCCCTATTGTGAGGAAGTGCTTAACAGTTATCTATTTCGCTTATCATGGTTTTCGGCTAATCGAACGACGCCTTACTCGCTCCATAAGGTATAACCGGCGACAGCTCATAACTTGGCATACTGGTATAGCGAACTGCTGAAGCTAAGCGCACAATCTCACCAAAAGATGAATGCTCACGAACTAGGTTTGGCATATAGGTGTAGTCACTAGGATCAAAGCTTAAACGTTGTGGATAAATGTCTTTTTCAGGACAACCTTCAAAACCTGTCACTAAACCTAAATCTTGTGCCCACATGCACGATTTAGCTAGAGAGACTTTCACATGGTAACTCCCACCTTCAGTAGCCCGTCGGTATAAAGCAATCAGCATACCTGCAGTGGCAAAGTAAGCCGTTAATAAATCATTAATGTAGTAAACGGGTGACGGCTTAGGGTGCTCTAAAGAGCCCTCGGTTACCGCAAAACCAGTTACCATTTGAGCCACTTGGTCAAATCCTGGGCGTTGCGCCCACGGCCCTGTATGACCATAACAATTGGCTGACATAAATACCGCGCCATTAGGATTAACCCCTAATAAGTGTTCTGGCGAGAGCTGAAAGCCTTTCATCACAGACGGGCGATAAGAATCTGCCACGACATCTGCTTGTTTAGCCAAGTTCAACAGCACATCACGGTCTTTTGAGTCACGAAAATCCAAAAAGGTAGAACGCTTACCATGGTTAACCCCTAGGTTCACAGTCTTTGGATCAAGATGGTGTGGTGGAGCAATATGCAAAACGTTAGCACCAAACTCCGCTAAGCCCATTGTTGAGCGAGGGCCAGCCAGTACATGTGTCATATCCAAAAGATTTACGCCAGATAAAGGCATACTAGAAAAGGAGGATAAACCAGCGGGTTTTCCACTTGCTAATTTTTCAATTTCGATCACTGGCGTTTGAGCAATAGCCTGACCCTGGGGATGCTTTCTCCACTCATCACGGCTACGGATCACTGCACAAGGCAATCCAAGTTCCGCCATCTTTTCTTCTAATTCGTTAGACTCAAACTGAATGATTTTTTCTTGCGCGGCTTCTTTCGTGTTACCACAATTAAAAAAATTCAAATACCCATCTTGAAGTTTTACATAAGGAGGGCCACATTGAAGCCAAACATGCTTACCATCTCTGCATTTAAAAAGATTATTTAGCTGAACTTTGTCGGCTCCTAAATCCATATTGTAACCATTCTGCCAAACAAAATGGACTGGGTGTAAGAAGTGAATGGCGTCGCGAATATCAATTGTTAGGTCATTTGCGCGACCTGAGCGATGTTTCCAAATCACACTGGCGGCAGAAGAGGCCACTAGTAATGCCGTTGAGACGGCTTCACCTAAACGGTGAGGCGATTTAAGCAGTGGGTCAGACCGATTAACGTTGCTTCGCCATCAAAAGCAGCATCCAACTGGAGCTGCTTCATCAGCTCAGAAAACGCAGGCAAATCACCCGCCCGGTAAGAAAATGATTGATTAAAGTTCATGCGAGCCCCATACGTCTTTTAATAAAAACCACTTAATGGTAATTGATTTATAAGTGCAACACAAAGTATATAATTTTTATTCGTATCTGCTCATAACCTACTGAGTAATGAGCGGATACAAAGAAAGTATGTGATGAGTTTTAGTGGCGCTTTATAAATTGCCAAGCATCGAGACCTGGCTGATGCCTTTCATTATCTTGACAGATGGATAAACTAATATCACTCGGTAGATAAAGCAACCAGATCGCGACTAAATCCAGTCATAGAGACTTTGAAATTGCTAAACATCAAGCGGTTTTATTCTTGAGCCACTACAATTAGAGCACGCTGTTCAATACCTATTAAGAGCCCTCATCTATCGGTTAAAACACACCGAAATCTGGCACGGTTTTACGCGACCAATTGGTAAACTCCTTTTCCGGTCGGCCTAATTATATTTCTGGCTGCTAACTCCATTAAATAGACTTTGACCTCTTTTTGCCTAATCGTATTTCGGAAGTAGTTATACATTGACCGATGTGTAGGTAAACATTTACGCTGCACCAGTGCCCGCTCCATTTCTTCTACAACTTTAGGGTTAACCAGAACAGAGTAGTCTTCCTTAGTCTTTGTCTTTGTTTTCGGTTTCACTCCCTTCTCCCCTATCAAAGGTCCAGAAGCCGCCAAAATAGCCTCGTCAGGCATAAATTGACTGAGATTTGGCGTTTCTTCTATCGAAAAACTTACTCGAACTATACTGTTGAGATGATGCAAGCAAAGCGTCATTGCGATAGACAGTATTTCTAGGGCAATAGATATGGTCAACACTGTTGGTGTTGAGTATGAGGCTAATAAACTGTCACCCTTTATATTCACTGAACTGTCTATCGCTTTGTCTAGTTCTGCTCTTTTTTCTGATAACCGATGAGACGTGATACTAGCTTGAGTCACATGATCGACCTGTAACTGGCGGGACTTTAACGTTTCTAGATCTGAAAGTTCATTTCGTAACAACGCGATTCTTTCATTTACCGCATGAGAAGCTCGACTCTGTGACAGGACAGAATCGATTCCGTTTTGAAGCGAAAAAATCGAGGCCATTGTGCTCAGAAAAATTAACGAAAGACTTATTGCACTTAACAGGATTGCCGTCGCCTTGTTCTTATCCAACAGGCTTAATATTAGCATCGGAGAGTAATTTTTTACTAAATCAAACAACAAACCAAGTACTGCAAAAGTTATCGCTAATCCGGTACCTTTACCCAGAGAATACATAAAGCTGACTGTAAGATACATGCTTATGCCTGCTGCTGTGTAAAGAACGAAGTGGCAAAAGATTTTATGTGCTTGATGTCTATCAACACTATTCATACGGGAGGACTCTAAAAACAGAATTAAACAAATTAGTTTTTCTGCGAGAACATTTCACAAAGATCGTTGGACATTGTTTGGGGCGAACAACCCCGGTTGTTTTCGCTCAGTTAAGTGGTATTAAGTTTTAACTTTCAATACCTTAAAGACAAAATTTCTTGCGCGAACTTTAACGCTCAAAAAGCTATTTTTAAAAGTTATGAGCAATAATTCTTTATTAGTGATTCCACTTCTTCAATCAGCGCTTTATCCATACGAGAGAATTCGAACTTAACACTCTTACCGTTAGCACTGACGCGCTTTCTAGCATGTTTATCTTTTGAAGAAAACTGCACAATGTCAACGAGAGTTTCAGATTTGGCTGAGCCCGCACCTTTTAGTGCCAACTCTTGGCGCTCTATGACGCTCAATACCATCTCTTGGCGCTCGTTTTTTTCTAATTGACTTGAAGAAGAGATATCTTTGTCCAATAAAATAGCGTCTTTAAACGATGAAACGCTTGTTCCGAACTTTTTAAGGTTTTTCTCTACTCTGGAAAGTTTGGCATAAAAACTGTTTGGAATACCTTCATAGTCTGGAAAAATTTGAAGCAGCTCTTCGTCGATATTCAACGCCTGCATCGCTTTTCTGACGGTTTCCCGTCCGATTTTCAACAACGCAGCTAACTCATTTACAGTTAGCGTCTCAGGGTCAACGCCATGCTCTAAGGCTTCATCCATCATAGCTTTGCCTCGCTCTCTAAGAGAGTGAGGCTTTAAAGAGTGTGCATCCTTAATCAGTGATCGAATATCATTATTTGTTGCGCTATCTGATGGTAGCACCCAGATCGGGTACGATTGCTTGGTTTCTATAGCGCAATAACGTCTCAAGCTTCCCTCTATGACTAAGATTGTCGTATTGTCACTCGACCAAATTCCCAGACAATCAGTATCTATGCCTTTTTCTCTAATAGACTCTATGATTGCGCTTGCAGCATCATAATTTAAGGCTTCCTGATTACGAGGGTTCAAAAAATGAGAGCGGGTTTTGGTTTCGATTTCATCGTGAAAAAGAACATGCCGCTGTGCTTTATATACCCCGCTCTCCAGCTTATATTCTTTCACCTCTCGTTTAGTGTGAGCCTGAAGCTTGTTACCTTGCTGCAACTGCCCTTTGCTCGCTTTACCTAAGAACGCTTCTTTTTCGGTGCTTCTGCTGTATTTACTATTCATTTTTAATTCTCTTCCTTAACAGATACGGATTTGATCTCTCTAATGATTTGCTTGTATACCGAGTTGATGGAAGAGATTGCATCATCGTACTTTTTAGAAGAGCAAAGCTTTTCCGACTTCATAACATCAAGAGGAGTACGATTCAGCTCTGCTGCTGCAACCATAAGTTCAGAATGAACAATGTGGGAGGACAGAAGCTTGTCTTGTACGGTTCTTGATAACTTATCCATCGTATCTCGCTCCGCCTTAACTTTTTCATCATGGTTGACGACCAATACTCGACTCCAAACTAAATTATCCCCTTTTGACGGCAGCCCTTCGAATCGCGATGCAGTCGTCAATAAGTAGTTGGTTGTAGAGGAGTAATCGTATTCCCTTGGTGATATAGGAATCAAAAGACAGTCGAGTGCTTCATTCGCCGCCCATATCAAAGGCGACTCTTGTGGTGGTGTGTCAATAAAAATCAAATCATAAGACTCTTGCAAAAGAGGAATAATATCTTTCGACAGCCTTTCAATTAACTTATCTTTCGTTTCTTCATCAGACTGCCAAAACACATCGTGGAATCTTTCGTCGGTTGCAAAAGCGGGCAATACATCAAGATTTGGCAAGTGCGTGTTAAATGGTGAGTTTTTAATTATCTCAGATTCGGTGTACCCCGATTCAATAAGGTCGTGGTAATCGCCTTCTTGCTCTGTTTTACCAAGAACCAAATCAATGGCTGTTAGATACACTGACTCGTCATCTAAAGTGCGAGTTATCATTCCTTGACCTAATGTCCCTTGAGGATCTAAGTCAATCAACAACACTCGAGCATTAGTGTCCAAATCTAACGCTGCAGCTGTTGATAGTATTGCAGTGGTTGTCGATTTTCCCGTTCCACCTTTTTGGTTTTCAACGGCGATAACTCTAGGTATATAGTTCTCTTTATAAGTGGGGAAGTCCCAATAATCTAACAACGAAAGAATATCGTGCCTTGTGAAAAGGTGTTGTTTGTTTTGGTAAATAGGCTCTGTAATTACATTATTGTCTAACGCAGCCTGAACACGTTTTTGAAATGTAACCGGAGCGAACCGAGTATGTTCTCTAAGCGTTTTCTTATTTAAGCAATGATTGTAAATCAGGCGGTCAATCCCATCGACTTGATCATCTGATACATTCACGGATGTTTGTTTCTCGATGATTTCCTTTCTACTTAACTGCTCTTTTTGCATATTCAATGCAATCTGCTTAAGCCTCTCTACCTCGTTCACAATATTCTCTCCACTGATATCTTGTGGTAATCATAATAGCAAAATGAAACGAAAACAACTTTATGAATCGATAATCGTTTCATTTATCGTAAAATGAGAACTCTATTGCACCCTCATAAGCTTTAGATGTTCGATCTCCTTTACTATTTACGCTGTAACCAGAGTGTTTGTTTTTCAAAAAAAGAAAGCTTTTTATTTTTTCTGTGTATAAGTGAATAACTTAAGAGCGAAGCGATTCAGTTATTCACTTATACACAGAGCTAACTATAAATGACTATATTCTTATCTATAAATTATCTATTAAATCACTATGATCCCTATAAAACCTATACACTTACAAATTTGTAATATAACCCACTGATATTAAAAGATAATAATATTTATCTATGAACTTGTAATTGGCGTATTTTGACTTCTTTCTGGCGTTTTAACACTTTATATTGGTGCATATAGACTTTTTGTTGGCTTGATAGGACCTTTTACTGGTGTGATTATGATTTCTCTCTGGCTTTTATGAACTTACTATTGGTGTGCTGACTTTTTTTTAGCGTGAATGACTTTCCTTAGGCGTCCTTGATTTTATTTTAGCGTATTGGTTTTTATTTGGAGAAATTTGACTTCATATTGGCGTAATGACCATGATTTGGCGTGAATAACTTTTTGCTGGCGTCACTGATTTTATATTTTGGCAGAAAACTATTGGTTGGTGTTAGAGATTTATTACTGGTGTTGTGACTAAGATTTGGTGTGGGTGATTTTTTGTTGGTGTACTGATTTAAATTTGGCGTTACAGTTTTTTACTGGCGTATTGACTAATTTTTGGCGTGGATAAACATTTTACTGGCGCTATGACTAACATTTGGCGTTCGAAACTTTATTTTGGCGATCTGACTTTTGATTGGTGTTAGAGATTTTTTACTGGTGCCGTGACTAAGATTTGGCGTGAATGATTTTTTTTTGGTGTATTGACTCAGCGTTGGCGTTAGAGACTTTATACTGGCGCCTCACAATTTGGTGAATTTCCAAAGCTGAAAAGAGTGAACTTCGTCAAGAATTCATAAATATAGTATACAAAACGACCTTTTTCACTTTTCATACCTATTATAGTGACTAGTCTTTGGCGTATAGTAACCAAGTTTTGGCGTTTTCCTTGTCTTTATCTTAGAATTTGGACAATGCCATGGAGTGTTAACCAGGATAAAGCCAAATGTCAGTCAAAGAAAAAACGAACAATGTCACTCTTACCTCTACCGACCATTCCCATATCATTAGAGAAAACGCTTCAGGTACTGAAACCCATGTAAAATCACATGATATGGTATTTGCAAGTTTGGCCCTTACTCCCAAAATGTGTGATGTCCTCTCTCTCCTATTCACAAAGATGAGAGCCGAGGATTGGTTTGTTGGATACAATGTCGAGAAAGGTAAGCCTGCGCAACCCCGCTATGAATTTACTGCAAAAGAAATGGGTGAGTTTTTTTGTATAGATGATACTCGGCATCTCTCCTCAATCTTAAAAGTTCCAGCGAGGCGATTGAATGAAACGGTTGTGGGGTTCGAAAAATTAAATGGTGATTTCGATTTTGCCCCACTGTTTTCGCGCATTAAGTATGAGAAAAAAATCCTAACGATTGTTCCCAACGCTGAGCTCCGAGATTCCTACATTGCTAAAGCTAAGAGCAATGGTTATGCCCTCATTAATAATATGCAGTACTTGGCGCTGTCAGATACTCATTCTAAGAAAACCTTAGACTTACTCTCTCGATTCAAGTCAGGCAGTAGCTTGTACCCTATTTCAATTAAGAAACTGCAGTATTTGTATGGTGTATATGGTGTTGATGGCAAGCTGTTAAAGCCAACATACAAATCCCCTGCTACTTTTATGCGCCGTGTTATCGCTCCTTCCTTGGTTGCAATTGCAGAAAGTGAGGCATCCAAGGGTAGGATTACAATTTTGATGAGTGATAGCGGTACTCTTGGCTATGAAATTATTGATGGCCAGAACGGAGAGAAAAACGTCCGCTTTCTTTACAAGTGGTTTGATTGCTTCACTGAGGAAGAAATTGAACAAGCGAACAAGGATGTGGAAGCGTTGTTACTGAAAAACTTACAGCTTCAGAAAGAAGGGAAATCTATGGAGCTAGAAGACTTGTATGAGTTAAAAACGGCGTGCGATATTGTTGCGACAGATTCTTCTGAATCTGAGGAACTTGTAGCACCTATCCTTGAGAAAGTGATTGAATCGATTAAATCCAAGGAAACTGAGTTGGAAGAGAACTCCCTCAAAGCTAAACAGAAAAAAGAAGACTCATCCAAAAATCGGATACAAACGTTGCTGAAAAAGGGAATGGTTAACTTCTAAAGTTCGCACTAACGAAATTACATTTAAATTATTGAATTAATTAAAATAAATTAAATTTTATTCAAAAAACAATGGGGGTTGTTCTCCCCCCATTCCATTGTGCCAAGTCTCGATGTTTAGCGATTTCAAAGACTTTCTGACATCATTTACTGATGAACCGGAACGCTCTGTATCACTCATAATCGTTGTCAATTATCTTTAGAATGGGTAACAGAGCACGGAATTATCATCCGTAGTGTGGATTATCCAAATGTCGGATAGATCTTCCCTAAACCATGGCTTCAGCGCGTCTGCTCAAGGCCTCATTCACTATGGCTTTTCTCCCCACACCTAAGTCATATCGAGTGGGACGCATTCGCTGACCACACAACGGGTCGACCTTTAAAAAGCTCTTTATCATCTGACCATATCGAAGCAGCAGTGTTGGCTCTTGGTGTTTTCCCATCCCTAGAGACTCACGCACTTTGGGCAACTTATCACCGACAACCCGATTGGCCAGAAAACCAAAATAGCGGATCATGCGAAACCCTTTCTCTGGGATGTGTTGGATGAGTCGCTTAATCAGCTCAAGTTGGGTGACGAGCTCCGTTTCATGCTTCCCCGTATGATGGTCGAGGTAACGAAAAGAGAGCGTGGCTTCCCCACGATAATGGGCCAGCTTTGCCCCAGAAATTGTGGGGGCGTTTGAGGTATCGATCGAGGTAGTTAATGGTGGATTTCGGGTGCTGAGTCTTTCTGGCGATATGGACATGCCAGAAGCGCTGTCTTTGCGTGCTGACGAAGCGTCGAAACTCATCAAAGTCACGACAGTGGCGCTCTGAGTTTTCGATGTTAAGGGAGGTGTATTCTGATAACAGAAAATCGCACAGCTCATGTCGCCAGCGCTTTTCCACTTTTTCATGGCAATAGCTGAGATCTTTCCAATCCCCAAAGATATTCATCCCACTTAAAGTGACAGAGACATGCTCGTGTGGATGCCAAGTGAGACGCCTGCCAAAGGTATGCAGGGCGCAGAAAATGCCGATCTCCAGCCTCTGTTGTTTCGCGGCATAAAGCATATTATCGACGGCCAATTGGCAGAGCTTATCAAGGAGTGCTCTTCTATGGAGAAAGAGAGGCCAGAAGACATCAGGCATACTGAAAGTCATGTGCATCCAAGGACAATGACGCAGGCGCTCGACCTGTTGAACTACCCAGCTTTCCGTGGTTTTTTTGCCACATCGAGAGCAGGCGCGGCTAGAGCAAGTAAACCAGATATGTTTAAAGTGGATACAGTCGTCATTTTCACAATGAAGCTCTTTAGAGCCCAATGCGGGTTTACCGCAGGCGAGCATTTTAGTGACTTCGCAGATTTCGATATCTCGAAGGCTGGGGTCGGTTTCTACCAGGTGTTGCCAGATTTTGTTGTATTCAAAGAGGAAGTGAATCGGTCTGGGCTGATAAGGTTGGTTACTAGAACTGCGAGCAGCCATGGGCAGTGAAGGTTAATAGAGCGTCATCTTAGTGAATGGGAAGCTGGATTATACGCATAAACCTGTCACGTGCCCAATTGCAGCTTCGCTGCTATGTTCACGCTGCCACTCTATATTAAATTTTTGTGTATAACATATGTAATACACAATCTGAAATGCGTTAAATTTCCAACGATTAAATATGTACAATGTGTACGTCTCTGCTATTGTGTATTACATAAGTAATACACAATGGGAAGTACCAGTGATAATAGGACTCGCGAACCAAAAAGGCGGCGTTGGTAAAACGACAACCGCTGTAAATCTTGGCTCTGAATTAGCACGAAAGCACAAAGTGCTAATCATTGATTTAGATCCTCAAGGGAATTGTTCTAAGACGCTCACAGGTCAACAGCAATTTAATTTTGATGACACTATCGCGGCGCTATTTGATAAGCCCAAAATGGTATCTATTGCTGACTTGATTCAAAAAGCAAAGGTAGGGGATAAAGAAATTGATAATCTTTACCTTGTCCCTGCTGATTTCCAACTATCAAGAATCATAGAGACATCACTAACAAAGATAAATCGCGAGCGTATTTTAGAAAAGCAGCTCACTAAATTAGGTGATAATTATGACTATGTATTTCTCGACACTCCCCCTAACTTGTCATTAACAACACTAAACGCGATACAAGCGTCCGATTTAATACTCATTCCTGTTGATTCAGGAGCATTCTCTTTAAATGGCATTACACCACTGATAGATGCAATTGAAGAGATAAAAGATGATGAAGTTAATTACCTCATAGTAAGAAATGAAGTTGACTCGCGAAACACAGTGATTAATGAATTTATTGATGAAGAATTAGAAGCAGCAAAAGATAAAGTTATACCAGTGACCATTCGACGCTCTGAGCATGTCGGCCAAGCTAATGCTGTCGCCTCACCAGTACGCTTTTATAAGTCAGGTTCTCTGATTAACAATGATTACAAAAGCCTTGCTCGTCATATAGTTGATAATATGTAATACATAGGTAATACACATGAGTAAACTTAAGCGAAAAGGCGCTTCAACTTCAATCACAGCTAGCCGACCTAAAGAAGAAAAGCAGAGCGCTATAACAACGGTAAGAAAAAAGGTTTCAACTTCTTATCAAGTATCGCCTTTAACATTAAGAATGTCTGTGACTGATAAGGCTGCTATCAATGAGTGGGTTGAAGAGCTACAAGAACAAACAGAAAGAAAGGTTTCAGCAGCTAAGCTTTTTAGAGCGCTAACTTTACTGAAAGATGATATACAAGACAGTGAACTATTAATGCTAATAAACAAAATGAATTAATGTGTAATACATATGTATTACATGTTATCCTCTTTCCGCTCAACCGAGCTGGCGCTTATGTATCGGAATTCCTTAAGCGCCAACCTTTCCCGATCCCATTCAAAAGAAAATATTCAATTTGAGAAAAGACAATCCAAACATAGTGCGCCGAATAGTTAAGGGCGTCGAAAGAGTCGAATATCTCTGCGACTGCAAGCAGGATTATTATCATTATGTAGCGGACGAACCTCGTATTGAACAACACAACCAAATGCCACACCGCTGCACATATTGTCAAAAGCTAGTGTACTTTACCGCGCCTTATCCGCATTTGCGCTACAAGGAAAAGACTTTGTTTCGTTTGATGTAATGACTGATACAGCGATTAAACACTCTAAGTGACAGAATCCCGAATCTGTCACTTAAGTTCTATAGGCACAAAAAAAGCCGCTTGCGGCGGCTATTTGGTTCAGTTCTTAAAGCATCGTTCTATATCAAAGAGGATTTCGAAATCACAATCGCTTTGTTTTTGTGTGCTTTGTCATCCCCTCATAAACTAATCTCTTGAGTGCTTCCTTCACTTGAAATGCCCTTATTATCTCACATTTCAACAATCACATTGGTCTGGATTCAGATATTCTTGTGCATATTTGAGGTGCAATTTCTTTTTCAGAAACAGCTCAAACAAGGCTTTATCTATATGTTCTCTATCCGCCATGTCATGCATGATATTTAACGCTTTACTGAGAGGGAATGCTTTCTTGTATGGCCTATCCGACGCAGTCAATGCTTCAAATATATCTGCTATCGCAAGTATTCGCTCAGGTATGGATAAGTCGGTTGCCGAAAGCTGGCGTGGATATCCTGTGCCGGCCAAGGTTTCATGGTGGGTCGTCGCTAACCGTGGTACATTTTTAAGTTCTTCCGGAAACGGCAAACTTT
Organism: Vibrio sp. A37; assembly: GCF_059777565.1. Lineage (NCBI taxonomy): Bacteria > Pseudomonadati > Pseudomonadota > Gammaproteobacteria > Vibrionales > Vibrionaceae > Vibrio > Vibrio sp. A37. Next base: position 14,468 of record NZ_JBLNLI010000035.1, read on the forward strand.
CGAGCATTTTGATACCGCTTATCATATGCTCATTGATTCTATATCTATCTTCAGCCGTCAAAGTGCCTCGAGCGATCGATAGGTTATAAACTTCTCCTAGATTGCTCAAATACTCGGGCGCTGGCATTTTGATGCCAAAATCATAACAAGGAGGATGGTGCCTAGGAATTAAATGCTCTGGTACATCTCTTAATAGTGTTTGCATTGTGTCTGAAGAGGACTTTCTCAGTTGTTCAATGGGCGATAATCCCAGGCTATCATCAAAATGGGATACCCAGCACTGCTGGCCAATGCCTTGCAGTTTCTCTATATCGATGTCATTGACTGGCTTGTCGCCGATATTCAGAGCAGCAATAAAAGCAAATTCTTCTTGTAGACGTTGGTGCTGGGTGTCTAACCAAACTTTAACCTGCTTATGATCTTCTCCTTGTTCAATATACTTGAAGTATTCTAACTCTGCATCTCGCCAAAGTACTTCGAACCGAGTTCTAATTTCATGAATTCGATTGTAGTTTGCTTCGAGCTTCGTTCCTTTATCGACTATGTACTCTGGTACTGTCAACTTACCACAGTCGTGTAGCCACGCCGCTAAGGTAAACTCACGTTTAGCCTTTTCACCTTCAAATCGAAAGTCTTTAAATGGACCCGCTTGGGCTTCTTCTGCTGCCTCTGCCAACATTAAGCCAATAATAGGAACTCGGTTACAATGACCGGCGGTATACGGCGATTTGTCATCAATGGCTTTCGCTATCAACTGAACGATGGAATCAAATAGGGCTTCTTGCTGCTTTTCGTTCTGTTTGAGCTTCTCAGACGTTCGGACAATCGCTTTCGACAGATCTGAAATTTCGTTTATACGGCTAAACACAGTTTGAACACTATCGTAATCTCGATTCTTTATCTTGTCCGTTTCAGCCCTCAAAATACAGATCGATTTGGCTATCGGTGCCCCTGCAAGCCAAGCTACCCAGAGCATGGGAATAATAAAAAGTGTAGAGATGAGCGTGGCACTCGTAAGCTGTTGAATCACGGTCTCTTGAAGCGCCTTGGCGGGTAGAGTAATCGCTAGGTACTCTTTCAGCGATCCGACATGAACGGGTTGCACATAAACATAGGACTCCGTACCTTTTATGGTTGTCGAGACTAACTTTCCTTGTTTTTCAGGGTGATTGATAAGCTCATAAAAAATCGCATAAGGCACTACGTTTTGGAAAGAAGATGTACTGTCTTTCAGCCATTTTTCTTGCAATAAGCCTACATGATGTTGGTTGATAAATTGAATAGCTTTGTTGATGATGGGTATGAGTGCTGCATGTTTTGGGTTGACAACAATGTGGAATTGACTGGTGAAACTGTGGTTAAACGGATCGACATCTTCTAATACTGTCACGCCCGTAGAGAAGTAATGCTGCACCGCATGCTGCAGGATTTCTCGGCTATCGATAAATGCGGACACATCCCCCGATTTTAGCCGTTGTAGGCCATCAAAAATATCTGACACCTCAACCAACTGCATTTTAGGGTAACGTTTTTTTAGTTTGGGAATGATAGACCAACCCGCGAGAATAGCGACCTTCTTTCCTTCAAAGGCCGTTAAGCTGCGAACATTGGCCTTGTTATCTAAAACAAGGACCCCAAATGGGAGCGTGAATACGGGTTGGCTAAACTCTCCTTGCACATATCCATCATCGTGTTTTTGTAGAGAATGTAGCGCATCTATTGAGTCAACTGAAAACTTCTGGACTAATTCACTCCAATCATAACCATTGACAAACTCCCACTGGATACCCGTGAGTTGACTTATCATGTGCAATACATCTATCGCATACCCTTTCGGCTCCCCCAGTACAGTAAAATCCATAGGCGCCCAGCTTCTTTGATTAGAAATCTTTAATACTTGAGCTTCTTTGATGGCTTGTTTTTCTGCTTTGGAAAGTGGCAGTGGGGACAGTTGTGGGAGTGGGATACGCTCTTGATTAACACGCGTATCCGCTAGCACTTCTCCTGAATGACGAAATAAAAATGCTTCACTGCTTGAGGTATCCACTCTATCTCGAAGTGTCTGCGCGAGTGTCGGCAACAGTATGTCAACGCCGACCACCGCAGACTTGTCTTTAGTTAGTGCAGAGTAGGTTTGACCTGAAACCGCAAGATGTTGAAATAAATAGGGCTCGGTTTTAGCCACCCCCCCTGACTGAGCCTCCCTAAACCATGGGCGTTGGGACGGATAAAATCGACTGCTTTGCGTATGACGGTCACGTACACTTAGTGCCTCATCTAGAAATTGTGTGGTCTTTGTTCGTACCCCCGTTTTCTTATCTTCGCTAATACGGATTTCAATCCACCTATCAGTAGGCATGGCTTTGACCTGGCCGCGAAGGGCTGTCGATGAGTCTAAATTAATGAGCTGATAAAACTCATCTCGATTTGTACCAATGTAAGCACTATAAATCATTGGATTGGCTTCTAGCGTCGCGACCAGAATAGGTAACCACTGATCTGTATTGATGGGTTGTGTGCTCAAAATATTTGATAATGTATTAGCTGTATTGCTCATTCGATTATCAATCGACTGAATATCATGAGAGATGCCGAAAGCCAGCTCAGAAAACTTATCCAACTGAGTGGACTTTAGTGTAGAGGAAACAAAGTAATAATGAACAGCCAAAGCCACAATAGCAGTCAGGAGCGTCACCAACAAGCAAAGGGAGCCAATGGTTATTCTAATAGAAAATTTTTTGGTCTTATCATGAATCGAAGTCATAAAGAAATGCATCCTGCATGGTTCTCGTCTCGTTACCCTTAACTGGTATTAGTTCAAACTAGATCTGACACTTCAATTTGAAATGAAGAGAGTTACCCACTTTGATTAAAGGTGCTTAATCCGTAATCAAAGATAAAAGAAGTAATTCTCACGCTTCATACTAGCAATCCAATTATTAAACACAAAGCTGGTCGTCTCAATTTTGCAGAAGCACTCGGTAATGTATCTAAAGCCTGTAAGATTATGGGTGTATCAAGAGACACGTTCTATCGATATCAAGAGTTGGTTGAAACTGGTGGTATCGATGCTTTGATTAATCAGAGCCGTAGAGCACCTAATTTAAAGAACCGAGTCGATAGTGAAACTGAAGAGCATAGCAGCGAAGCTGCAATTGGGCACGAACAAGTAATAGGCAATAAAATCAATAGAGTGATAATTGCGAGTCAGCCCGCATAGAGAATATTCCTAAAATGCAAATATTTGCATTTTGCATATAAAGTAGACACATAACGCCTTTTTTATCAAAATAACATTCTGTATTATAAGAATTTTTATTTTTCTTTGTATTGGCACACCGATTGCTATTATCAAGGTGATCCTTATTAAGCCGAGGATCACCTAACCAACTGACGTTGATTTATAGTATATCTATAGCGCTTCATCACGACCTGTGATGAAGCTTTTTTTATTCCAACAACATATACCATATCAAAATATGGTCGAATCATATTTTTGACTTCAGATTTGTTATTAGATGTAGTGAAGTAATCAAACAAATGGGTTGGCCGAGTGTTAATATAGCGCTTAGATACTTTTATTTTGATGAACAGACGTGGCGACGTTCTTCTGAAAATGTCTTTGTGGCATTTGAGTAGTTGAGTAATTGAGTATGCCAACAGACTTCGATTTGAAACTCACCACGCCTCGCACGAACTTGGAAGAAACCAAGCTATTCCTAGCGAACAAGCCGATTGAGTTTGTTATTCGTAATTTTGTTGTGCCGTTGGGTTATTCACTTCTTGCGAGTACTATTACGCACTCAAGTGAAGGGGAAACCCAAGTTATTTGTTTAATCTCGGACGCTGAATCTGATAACCCAGAAACCGTCTATAAAGTAAAAAAGATTGTTCGCAATGAGCCCAATGCGCATTTAAAAGTATCAAACTGCACTCAGCTTTTAGTTTGGCGTCAACTTGATGGCCAACACGATGCTGTATTGAGTGGCTTTGCTCGCGATGTGTTTCAATTTTTGCTGAGCTCTCACACGATCATGATAAGCGATGAACAACAAATGGAAGCGGACCGTCGATTTTGGCTTGCTCGCATGAGTCACGCTTTAAACTCTGATAATCACGTGTACTTTATTGATTTGAACAATTCTGTAACGGTATGATTTAACTAGAGACTTCGTTAGAGGTAAAATTAGACGAACTCA
>NZ_JBLNLI010000036.1:0-17012 GCF_059777565.1 Vibrio sp. A37
CCATTCGAACTCTTGTTTTAGCGGGACTAGTCGTTTTTCTATCACTGAATGAGCGTCAGTATGGTATTTAAGAGAGTTATTCCAAACAAAGCGACTACAACCAAACGACTTTGCTAGTAGTTCGGCTTGCTGCTCTGTTGGATAAAATCTTTCTTTATAGGCTCGTTTCATAGCGAGAATTTTACAGAAATCGTTAAGCCCTGCAAAATTATTGCTTTGCAATAATGGCTTATATCACCGCCCGCATTGGGCGATGCTTTACGCCAAAGTTCGGTAAAGAGGCCATCGATCCATCCGATTGCACATTAATAGGTTTTGAAAAAGAGATTTCGTTCTAAGTGCTTGTAACGAAGCATTCTTTAGATATTGATATTGGCTGTCCGAGTATTCCTGCTTCCATTCATTATTTGAAGTACAGTAAACCTTGCCAGCATGGTATTTCACTTCAGCGATAACTAAGCCCACGTAAGGAATCAGCACTAAAAAATCAATTTCAAAATTCTTGTTCTTATGAACCATATTTTCGGATGTGATATACCCATTAATGAGATTGCCTTTGATTCTTCTAAGAGCATCTTGCATTAATGACTCCCCAAAATCGCCAGCCGACTTACGCTTTTGGGTATCAAACCCTTGCGGCATTGGGATGTCAGGAAGTGTCCAATCTTGAGTGTTTTTTCGGGTATGGACTTGGTCACGACTAACTAAATAGTACGCAAAACCTAGGATTAAACTACCCGTAATACCTGCGATGAGATATCCAACCGCCACAGCAATGGTTGTTTTTGCAAACCTGACTTCCATGTCTTTTCTCTTAAAAATGACTTCAGTCTATGATATCAAAAGGTTAGACTTGATTAGTGGTATAGCTCCACAACTATAAGCAGCAAATTTTGATACACATTTAAATGGTTGATGACTTTCTCACTCCACTTTTGAGTGTCCGGTTTTCTGCTAAGAATTTGAAAGATTCAGAGATATAAAAATTCATGGAAGATAAGGAATATCCTATGAAGTATGTTTTGCTCGCTTCGTTAGCTATCTGGGCTAGTAATGCCAGTGCGGCTAACCTAAAAAGTTTTTCTGATATCGACACTGCTCTAAAAAAAGGGAAGGAAATCACAGTAGTGGCTGACTTCTCTCAGTGTGAACCAAGTTTTGATGTTTTTGCTCAAGTCTCACCGAGGAGAATAATGTTCACAAATGAATACATTAAATTTTCTTCTCTAGACTTTACTCTTAATAATCCACATTATTATTCTATTCCTATATACGAGTATAATGTCTACTCTATAACTTCCCAAAATCAGTTGTTATTGGAAACACAGGTTGTTGATGCTAACAGCATGAAGCCCGTTGGAAATAAAGTTGAGATAACATGCTCTCTCAACAAAGGTGTTCATGTTACTGGCCTTTAAGTTTATGTAAAATTTAGAAATTTTATGAGATAACCCCAAGGCTTTGTCTAGAGCCTTCGCTAATAAGGCAGCTTTAATCACTTTGTTGTTAAAACTGTCTTCTTAGCGAAGGGACTTTATTGTTTTCTGCATATGAAATTATTCATTCTGTTAATAATTCGTCTTGTGAGAAAAAATACACTGATGAGTTGAAGCATCAAAAACCATTCTACCCAGTATTCTTATCGCTTCATCATGATATTCAGATAAAAAGCTTACTCTGTACTTACTGTGCTGATTAAGCCGAGCTAGTTTAGTGTGATATCTATCACGTTTATTCGTAGATTAATTCTAAGATATTTTGGTCGTTTTAATTATTCAACTAGATAATTAAATAGGTTTCATATTAAATTTTAATTAATATGAAAAATAACATGAAATTAAAAAAACAAACAAATCAATAAGTTAAACCAAATTTTTGCGTATATTTATTTTATCATAAATATATTTTATGTCTATTATCATATATTCCATATTTTAGATTAAATATTCCATAAATGAATTTGTTTTAATGTAAGAATAATATTGATGATAGGTTTTTTGATATAGAAATCACATCCATCTTAGTTGTAAAAATCGATGTTTAGTTTTAGTGAGAATAATTATAATGCCAAATTTAAAAGAATTCATTAAAGATCCATTTTCATATTGTCAGAGTAACTTATTGTCTAATGGATTTTCTGGTCAGTTATTTAGCAAAAATCAAAGTAAACTTAGTAATTATAATAATATAAGATTTGTTATCTCAGAGCATGGAAGTTATACAGATCTACAAATAATAAAAGTAGGTAATATGGTAACTAATTTAAATAATTCATGTTCATACTTACCCTATATAAAAACGGCTGGGAGTAGCGTTGAGAATATAAGTGACAAACTAAAACTAACCACTACTTCTCTACTTAACACAAGAAGGAGTAGTCGCGATACTATATATAAAAAGGAACCAAATAATAATTATTCAAGGACTTATCTTCCTAAAAAATATATACCGAAGTTAGTTTTATTTCAAAACAACCCTAGAGATAACTTTGCTTTCACAGCGCCACTTACAGGATGTACGATAATTGTGGAAATACATAATAATAGATTGGAAGTTTTTCATGAAAATGAATATAAAGAAAGTGATAATAAGTACCATCATAATAAGCTTGTATTCGGGAAGGAAACATATGGAACCCATACCCCAAATATACTAACTCATGTTTTTTTCTATTACGATGGAGCAAATTGGAATATGGTTGCTCAAATATGTGAAATTAGCGATACGAACTCTGGTATGAAGGCTATAAAATCACACTCGCCTGATGGTACATATATATATAAATATTCATTTAATAAGAATGGTAATATTGTCACTAATCACATTCAATACCCGACTAAATGTTGTGTTATATTGTAAATATGCAGTTGTAGCTTCATTCTGAAGTGTAATATTCTATGGAGGTAGTGATCTTTAGGGTAATTTCGAATAGAGATCCAACAGAAAGTGAGCTGACTTATGAATAACTGCTTAGGATAACGAGCCTAGCTCGAAGTTGTTCTAGTTCTTATTATTTAGATTGCTTGGTTGTAGTAATGCGAGCTTACAACTTAATGTTAATGCAAGTTTAAAATGTCACTCAATTAGCTGGTTGAACGTTTTTTATTATTGGTTTTAACTTGGAAATCTCTTAAAACTGGATTAAGAGTTTTGACTTCTTCATGGACGAGTCGTGAGTTTTCTTCTGTTGGTTCAACCAGATAAAGAACCTTGTCATATTGAAAAGTCAGGGACTTAGATAACTTTCTTATCTCATGCCAAGAGAAAATATCGTCCAACTCGTCAGTCGTTTCTTTGACTGGTCGGTGAAGGTTTTTAGGATAGTTGGGCGATTTTGCGAAGCGTCGGTTGTAGTCATCAATGAAGTAGGGCAGCCATGCGTTCGCTTCCTCAATGGTATTAATCCCTTGTAAACGCATCTCCCTGACGAGGCGGTTCTGTAACGTGGAGTTGGCGCGTTCGACACGACCTTTAGCTTGAGAGCTATTAGCACATATTAACTCGATATTTAGATCATGTAGCATTCGACCATACAGCGCGAAACTCAGATGGGTATCGGCGGTTACCAGGTTTTCCACGCAAATGATGAACTAAGGACGAGGCACCAAATTCACGTAACCGATTCATTAAGCGTTGAACTTGTCGAACGCTTAAGCCAAGAAGCTCAGCAGCATCACATCGACGAAGCCGACGGTCACACACATCTTGGATGACTTTAAAACGATTAATATCATGTTCACTCATAGTTATCAGCATGTCTTGGAACCTTAGCCAAAGAAACCTGCACTAGAAACGTAGACTAGAGTGACATTTTAATCTGGCTAAATAGTGACATTACTATATTGCAGTTACAATTTAAGTACGCATTAATATAATTATGTTAAATTAATAATGGTTGTGATTTAGTACACCGCTTCCCTTTTTGTAGACTGTTAACTTAAGATTTAACATTAGCAATTTACCATAAAATATCTAATAAGCATCTAGTTATTTTCAATTAACCAGATGCCTATTTAGAATGATAATTAGTTTATTGTCCTACTTGCCTAAAAATTTATGATATGATTTTCTAATTATTGGCCTAGATACCAATTCAACCTATCATGCACATTAAGGATAATGATTTAATTCAAGTATCCATATTTAGTTGCCGGTACAAAGTGGTACTCATCCATAATGACACTAGCAGAGTCATAGTGATTACTTTTACATACATATTCTATACCATCTATAAACAAGTATGCGCCATTCTGATAATTCTTTCCGTTGTGCACGCATACGTTGTCACTCGTTATTAGTTTTACTTTTGCTTCCTTGCTGACTGCAAAGAACGGAGCGGAAATAATAATCAAACCTAACAATATTTTTTCATTTCATTACTCATATAAACCATTGTGAGTATAGGTTACTTGTGTAAATTTTATGTTTAATTGTATATTAAACATAAGTTAATAGTTAGATATCATATAAATTTATATATATTAATGTATATTGTTGAATGATATTCTTGACGTTATCTCAGTAACATATATTTTCTCTCAATGAGTGGAAGAGTTCATTTTCAGTCGCCTACTAGTATTGCTAATTGCCTAGTTTCTACCTCCACTTTCCATCTGTTGATTAATTAAAATGATAAGTATCAATAATTTGTATTGTTGAGGCGTTAATTAATATGTTTATAGCCATTTTAAATATATATATTCATATATTTAATTATCTTTTCTATATATGCTATTGCTTTTAGCTTATCCAAGGTCAACTATGCCACATCAATTTACTCGACTCGAACAGACGGCTGGCCAGCCTACAGTAACCAAAAATGAAGATGAATGTTTCTATACTGGCGATATGGGGCCTTGCCAATGTTTAGTCGTTTCCAATGGAATGAAAATGATCGGTCAACATGGAGCAGGAGGTATCTCGGCTACTAAAATTGACGTTATATTTAGTCAAGCCGCAAAGTGGGCAAAATCGGTAAAAACTCATATCATAATTGTTACTGGTAACCCATCATATGGCAACAGATCGATGAATACGTTATTTACATATCTATCTAAGTACAAGATTCCTACGAGTGACAAAATTAAGATTTCTATGTATGCCCATCTACCGAGAGCCTTTATATATCCTGATGGCCGTGTTTTTGATGAGTACGCTTTTCTTAGGGATAATGATAGCTTGACTAAATGGGCAATAATTCATGAGAGGTTTGGTGAATTACAGAAAATGTATGACTCCAATTTAACGAGGGTCAACAATTTGATTTTCGATCTTAAACCATTTAATTGCCCCTCAATATCTAGCTTATGGGTTGATGATAGCTATGGTTTGTGCGGAGTCTGTCGTGGAATTGCTAAGAAGCATAGCCGTCACCATTGTAGACATTGTGGAGTACTGCTCTGCGGCAATAAAAATTGTAGCGGTGACGTTAAACAATATCATGGGTACAAATCAGGCACTGAGCGCCATGGTTATAATAAAATTAGAAAATTGCGGGCATGCACTCCTTGCAAAAATTTAATAACGGAGATGGAAAACTATAAAGCTAAAGATGAATTTAAAAGGTAGCTAAGTACTTGTATTACCCTGTCGTTTATATCCAATGTATGACATAGGCTGTATGTGATTTTTGTTGTTACTCTCACTCAATTCTGCTTGGTATAGCTTTTATGCACCATAACTAAAAAATTTGACACAAATAACGCTACTAAAATTGAACAAAGTACGAGTCATATTTCTAATATGTCTCGTACTTTGCTGAAATCCCTTTCTGAATAATTAAAGGCTATGATCGGTAAGCAAACGATAATCTCTTCTTCTTCGTTACAACCAGCGATAAACGATGGACAGTTTCCGCACAGCCAAGTTTCGGCATATACAACATTATCTATCTTTTTCGCTTGTATTTCCGTTTCTATAAGAAGCGCGACTTGGTCTCGTTTAAATTGCTCTGCTTCATTTAATGAAAAGAACTTAACATACTGTTTTTGCTTCCTACTTTCCTTATTTTTGGCGACACACCGATTACTGCATATATCGTCAATACGGTTAACACAACACATAGCGATTCTCCCTTTTACTTGATACCTATAAAGGGCGACTTACTCGTTGTTGTTCATGGTGTGCTCCGCTCCACTTTCAATAAAGCGCAAGGAACGAATGTCATTGTGTTCATCCAGAAACTCGCACTGTCGCAATACCTTATTGAGTTCGAAGATGATAGACACTTTCATGTTTCCTCCCCCTGTGGGTTGCTTGTAGATAGTGTCAGAGAACTGATAGCCTTTCGCGTAACTCTCGTCCTTCTTTCTCAATTCAATCATCACAAGGCCATTATTATCAGTGAGGCTTATGACAGCCCATCCGATGTACAGGCCGAATGGATAAGAGAAAAGTGTCGTGCTCTACAGTGAAGGCGCTTTGATAGGTTCTTTCACCCTTAATTTTGAACTTCGATAAATATAGGTAGAGTCTCTGTCATAGTGAGTTTCCTTATATTGCAAGGAAAACTCTCCTCCCATTGCGGAGGTGAGTTTCCGCATGGGAGTGGTTCGAATTTTCTTTAGTTAAAAGAAAACGGCGTTGATAGCACTATTCAATTCATTGTTATCCATTTGGGGCTTCCCTATATCAAACTCAAAATCGTCCGAATCAAACACTATATCGGTATGAGTGGAGTTTGAAGGCTCTGATGACTCAGAAACTTCAGTGTTTGGCGTACTAATGGTGCTCATGAGTGACGCCAGCTTGTCTTTATTGGACATCCGAAACAATAAGCCCGAAAGCAAATTGGTTTCGTCTATGGATAGCTTTCCAGTAATCGGCATAGCTCCCTCTATTTTTTTAATCTCAGTCACGAGTGTGGAAAACCGACTATTTAAAAAAGCTAGCCCTTCTACTTTTTCGCGGATAGCTTTGAGTCCATTTACGTTCGTTTGATTTGGCGCAATTGCGTTAGTCAAACTTTCTAAAAGCTTATTGGCACTTTTTAAAATATCGGCATCGAGCGTAATACTCAGGCTGTCTACTTGGTTGTTAAGCCCCGTATTAGCCGTTGTCACTTTGTTTTGTGCCGATTGCACCTGAAACATGGAGTATGTTGCATTGATCCGCTGCTCAACGTCTTCAACAGGCGTTAGCGCTTTACGAAGAATGCTCTCGTACATGGGAAAGGCTTCAATCCATTCAGATTGAGTTTCTTCATGCTTGAGAAGGTATGCCGCTTTCTCCGTTTCATACTTAGCTACAATCTTGGCCAACCCATCAGCGATATTATTGGCTTTGCTCGTTGGGATTGCATAGCCACCCAAAAAGGGAATGCCAACGCTTAGACACAATCTTTCCGCTTGGCGTTTAAGGGTATTAAATACCTTCAGCGCTTTTGGATCGGTTGTATGTTTGGAACCAAGGTTAATCACCTCTTTTGGCGGTGTTTCACCTCGAATGGATAAATCGCATTCGTCTAGTTTTTTCCTACCTGTCCAGCAAGAAAAGTGTAAATGAATAGCGATAACATCATTCAATACCTGAGTGGCAGTGGTGTATGTGGTCATATTAGTATCTCCAATTTTTATCAAAAAAAAGGACATACCTGCGCCAAGGGCGAGTATGCCCTGTGGCGGTTGATAAAAGTATTAGGAACTACTTTTATCGCTTCTTTATGTAGATAAATCTGCTTACGCTAGCGTTTATCGTTGTCTCTTAGTGCTTTTTTGCCAGTTGCTTATCACACCATTTGTCAATTTTTGGCGCGTACAACGTGAATAGTCCGATGGCAATTGCAATACCACTGATTATGTATATGGCGTTCATTGCATTTCTCCTTGTTATTAGTTGCCTATAACAATGTTACCACCGATTTAGTTTATGCGCTATTAGTACGAATATCATACCGATAATGGAGAGCTTCAACACATTGAAATCAAAGCCTTTTTCTATCGAATAGATAAACGCAGCCGTATAAGCAGCAGTCCCTAATTGTTTTAAATGAACACTGACGATACCGCGTTTACTCATAGCAAACTTTACAGAGCACTTTAACCACTTAACAAACAAGTAGTAGATCAAAACAAAATCAAACATTTAGACACCTTCCATTGAATTAATTGACCCAAACGAAAGGCACCTACCCTGTACGAGGTAAATACCCCGTTTGGGTTGATGGTTGATTTGTGTTTAGCAGCGGCTATTTGGGTTGTTCTTCATTCTCTGGTTCAAATGATGAACCAAACAATGCGACCGCCCAAGTATTGACTGCTTCTCGCTCTTCTTGCTCAGAACAGCGATTAAGTAAAGCCCGATCAAGCGCATAGCTTAATGGACATTTTGCACCTTGGTTTCGTTGAGTCTGAATTGCCCAACGAATCAATGTGCGTGTTGAAAAGGTAATCGATAAATCGACACCACTATCATCTTCACCTTGAAAGACTTTCCGAACTTTATTGGCCAGTTCGACCATTTTTTTACGAATTGCCTTTGGAATATTGGGCGTCATCTTTTCCAGAATCTGCATCTCAATATCCACATCGGGATAATCCACCTTAATCACATTAAAGCGATCCATGAAGGCCATGTTTTGACGTTGTACGCCCACATAAAGCCCATCACTACCGGCTCCGTTCGAGTTGGCTGTTGCCACCAAACGAAAATTAGGATGAGGGTGAATCACCTTGCCATCGAGTTGAGAAACCACCAAAGGTGAGCCCTCCATGATGGCGTTCATGTTGGCTAATTCTGCGGGATCAACTAAATCAATCTCGTTTAGAATCAGTACATGTCCTTCTTGCATGGCTTTAGTGAGACAACCGTCCATCCAGACCGTATCTCCTTTCACCATGACCCATTGGCCAACCAAGTCCATAAACTCAGTCGAGCCACCACAAGTGAACGATTGAGTTAGATAGTTCAAACGCGCACACACTTGTTCAATGACCGATGTCTTACCGCAGCCGGTAGAACCTGAAATCAGTAACCCATTTCCAAAGCTGCAATCGATATGATTAATCACATCACGCAGCGTTTCCCGCCGAAAAACATACTCTGGCTTTACCACAGGTACGTTTGGATGATTACAAGGCTCGAAACCTTGAACCATCACGTTTGTGCCGGTGATACCAAAGACATCCATTGGGAAGTGTTTTGTTGAGAGAGTCATAAAGCTTTCCTTTTCAAATAAAAAAGGCAACCTACAACTCCCCTGTGGGCAGTGTAGTGTTGCCCGATAGGGGTTCTGAAATGACGCTATACGTTAAGCAAAACGTGTGGTGTCGTCAGTGAACAAGGTGACGTAGTCACCAAAGTACGTATCAAACGTTCTTACGGCATGGGTGTAATCATCAAACATCATCCGATCAGTAATGTTCTCCAAATCGAAGCCAAACTGAGGGGCCAGTCTTCTGGCTAGAGATATTAAGAAAAACACATTGCCTTGTTCGCCAGTCAAATCGATCTCAATCTGAGGTGTTTTTTGCTTTGGCTTGGTCTTAAATGTCATCGTCCGCCTCCTTAAAAGAACACGTTAGATGAAGATTTCTCAAAGAAGTTGAAAGGTGGTACAGGCTGAATCGGTAGTGTTTTCCCCTTTTCTTCCTTCACTTCCTCCTTCTTCGGCTGGCTTGGCGATTCAGGATATAAAATGTCCCCAATGGCTTTGGCAGCTGGCACCATCTCTAGTGTCGGTTGTTCGGCTTCGACGTGAGTAGGCTCGCTTTGAGTCGAGGGTTCGTTTTGAGCAACCTGGCCCCCTCCAGTGTCTGTGACTGTCACACGAAAATGGGACGAGCCCTTTTTCCGGTGCTTCTCTTTTAGGTCATCAGGAATGATGCGATTGAACTCATCTTCAACCGCTTTTAGCAGTTTCGGATAGTCAATGTTGCCATCTCGTTCAACGCGAGTTGCACGTATGCCGTCTTTGTCGAATGTCTTAACGTTGTCAGGGATTTGAGAGGTAAAAAACTGTTCAAGCTGTTTTAAGTCTGCCTTGATAGCTTTTGTCTTCTTCTCCATCTCTGATAAACGTTTGGACTTTTCTTTGTACTGAGCCACACGAGCTTGCCAATTGTTGTCAGGTTGAGGTACGTCGTAAACGACGGTATCTCTCCCATCCATCATTGGCGGTGGTGTCTTAGTCTGTACACAGTTCCAAAACCACAGCGCTTTCTCTTCGGCTTTTGCAATGAACATATGATTGCGCCGAATCGCAGTGCTGATAGGCCGCTTACCCCGAAGATAAAAGTACAAATGTCCTTGGGAAGCATTCGCACAGTTCAATTGCCACTGCACTTGTGCGGCGTACATTTGAAACGTCGGGGCTTGACCTTTTTGCGCGAGAATTTCATTGTAAATTTTCTCACAGGGACATTTGATTTCGAGTACTTCTTTGTCGTTGCCTAAAGAATATAGGCCGTCCAAAGACGCTTTAAAGAGAGTATTGTGGTCTGCTTCCACACACACTGGCATGTAAGGTTTTCCATACTCATTTTCGACGGTATCTCTTGCTTCAGGCTCTTGCTCAACACCACGTTGGACGTGATAGTTGTTGCTCAAATCATCTGGCTCTTTCAAGCCAACAAATTCTGCCCAAAGTTGGTAAGGCGTTTGATAAGGGGAAAGGCCCATGATAACGGGTATCATAGAAGCGGTAATGCCTGTTTTCCGCCACTCAAACCACGCATCGCTGCGCTGTACTAAATCAACAATAGCCATCGTGCTATCTCCTTTTTTAAATCATTAAAATAAAAAAGGCGCACTTTGGTCCCATTGGGCTAAGTACGCCCATATGGGTTGTTTTTCGGCTTTGCGTTATGGCTTTATCATTTGAGCTAACGCGCTCATAAGCCCTCCTAAAGCAAGTACAGAACTGATTGCAGTCACAATAATCGTCGACTTCATTGAAGAGAAGCGGCTAGCCATATTTCCTTCTAAACCATCGATACGTAAAGTCAATTTTTCCTCAACGCCATCAATTCGTTTGGTCAGTTTATCCTCTACATCATCGATGCGTTTGGTCAGTTTAACCTCAACATTATCAACGCGTTTGGTTAATTTATCCTCCACACGATTTAACTCTTCACGAGTGGCATTGTGTTGAGCTTGATCAACCAAAAGCTTGAGTAAATCCTTTTGAGTGACGTTATCATCTTGGCTCATCATAAAGTCCTCCTTTACTAAGGTTATCATAGGAATTACTGTTCTTCTGTAATCTCTTCATTGAACGCATTGTTGAGCTCATTCATGGAGAACTCTAGGGTGGCCCCTTCATAGCGTTCATTGAAGCTGTCTTTGGTCGTATCCCAAGAGCCATTTTCACACGTGAATCGAATCATTTGATCAATCATTTTCATGTCCTTGGCTGACACTTCCCCAAAAGGAGTGTCATAGACCGCTGGACTTTGTTCTTGTTGAGCTTGCTCTTGTTCAACTTGAACATCAGTAACATCAGGTTGGCGTACACGCTCAGGTTCGAAACCCCCAAACTCGGCTTGCGCTAAATCTTGGATAATTTCAGGCTGCTCCTGCGGCGGTACAATACTCACGGGGTCATTGGCATCAAACGAAATGCTTGGCTGCGAACTGACCTCTTTGGCTTGGCTTTCAATAATGCGCTCGGCTTCGTCTTGGTCATAAATGCCGGTATAGCCAAGGGCAATACGAGCAGTTTGGATAATAACTTTATGACGAGCGAAACGTCTTGGATGGGTTTGCCATGGCCCTTTAATTGCGTAAGGACCATTTTTTCCGTTCTTCTCAAACGGTTCACGGTAAATCTCATCCATGTATTCGCGAATAACAGTTGGGCGCTCTCTGTCCTTTCGGTACATGATGCACTCAATCCACTCGAATACTGGCTCACTTAACCCCTTCAGAGTGATGGTTTCAGAGGAAAACTGAAACTCCATGCCATCAAACTGTTTATGGGAGTTAATTATGCGAGACCAGCCATCAATGCCGACCACTGGCACGATGCCATTATTTTGATCAGGAAACGCATAGACCTCACGGGTAAATGGATTTAAACCGTATTCGTTCGCGACCACCAATAACGCCATCATTTGCTCGTCAGTGGGGGCTTGCCCGTTACGTTGTTTAAAGGCTGTGGCTTTGAGTGTGTCCCAAAACTTTTTTGGGTCAACTTCAAACTTGCTAGCCATCTTCGCGACCAAAGACTTGGCCGGCAGGTTTGCCACATTACTTTCTGTAGCCGTTGCGTGAGAATTGTTCATCTCGGTAACTCCATTTTGTTCAGGCAAAAACGGAGCTGTCCCCAACGGGTTAGCCCCGTATGGGTAGGTTTAAATAAGCGTGTGCTTATGGGTCTTTAACTGTTGGCGAGCAATTACTGCTGCGCTTGAACCGTATATCGAGCACCATAGAGCACTTGAAGGTTCATTGGATAACAAATGCCTTTCTCTTTTCGAGCATAGGCAGGAATATCCATCAGGTTTTGACCAGACATGCCTTTAAGACGAGTTGCTTTCGCTTTAGTAGAGTCAGCAATTCGTGTATTGACAGTGGGTTGAGGGGTTTTCTTCACAAGACGTGTCGAAAGATTATCTAAAACGAGTTTGAATACTCGAAATCCTACGTAAGCCATTAAGCCAATAGTAGTAATAATCAAGCAGGCAGCGACAAACTGAGCGGCATTAACCGTGATGTTTGCAAGCATTGCGAGGAACGCGATAACTAAAAATGTAGTAAGCGTGTTTTTCTGAAGGTTTGTCATGATGTATCTCCTAGATATAAAAAAGGGATACACCGACCCTATCGGGCGTTGTAGTATCCCGATAAGGTTTCATCAGACTCACTCAAACTATTTCTTGAACGAGTTTCTTTAAGCTCAAGAGAGCGAGGTTTGATCGTAAAAGCAGAGTGTGTGGTGTCGCTGCTTTCGCTAGTTTTCAGCCTAGACTATGGAGATTCTCTCCCGACATGTACCACCGAAGTGATAACCACATTACAAGCTCCAAGTAGGAGCGTTTAGTGTTCGTCCAAATAGGACAAACGGCTAAAACTGTTTATATTATAAGCATGTTGATTGATATTTGGCAAGTTTAGGTAGCTTCAAATTGAAGCTAGGACTAAATTTTTAAAAGCAAAGCTGTAGTAACTATAGCTTTGCTTTCAAGGCATCTTTGGCTGTTTTATCTTCAAGTGGCCAAAACTTTGGCTTTTTCTAATAAATTGGAGTATTTTCTTAAGGTAGCGCTGATACCGAAAATAAAGCTCCATTCATTGTCAGTTGGGGAATGGAAGTTCATTCCACCTCTATTATTCCTTGGATCACGTAAAAGAAGACCTCTGGTAAGAAAGTTCTCTGAATATGCAAAAAATTCATCTACTTCGACATCTAGGTTTAAGGTGTCAAAAGTAGCGCTACCAACAGCATAGATTGGGTAAACTGTATCAGATTTAAGCTTTTCCAGCCTACATAGTCTCATGAATAATTGGATTTGTGGTTCATCTAGCCCTTTTGTTGCAGAAATAAACCTAGTCTTATCGCGTTCTGACAAGTCAAATTGAGAATCCCCAACAAATAGCAAAGCCAACGCGGCTAACGCAGTATCACTGGATGTGTTGATAACTGAAGATGCATACTCAGAAAGTACTTTTTTTGTACTATCCTTTTCCAAAAAAGAACTAAACTTTGCTTTTTCTTCAGGCTTCAAGCTGTCAATCTCTAAATCCATTACTCGAAGAAACTGTTTAACTCTATGTTCACCATATAAGTAATGTGATTCCTTCATAAGGCTTAGAATTGGTTTCATTAGTGTTGACTTGAAGGCAGTTGTAGTGATGTTCATCAATGAACCTATCGTGGGTTGGTTTATTGGTTAAGCATCATAACAACATGCATAGTATCTATATAGTGACATTACTATATTGCAGTTACACATCATGTCACTCCTTTTTTAAAATGTCCGCTTTTTCCACCATGCTTCTATCTTAGATAGAAGGCTCATGATAGGGATATTTTTACTTATTTTCATTGTGTTACCTCATTGATGGAGAGCTGACAATGAAATAAGTACAAATATTATACCAAATTCTATCCTGTTGAATTAAAAGATTTTTTATAAAATCATCTTGAAAGTTGATGACGAAAATGCCCAATCCCAGTGCAAATTTTCCGAAAATTGGAGAGAGGTGAGTACTTTTATCACTCAAGAATTTGAGGAGAAAAAGACCGCTTTCGCGGCCTCATTTGAGTGTATGTTGAAAAGTGCGGGGCAAGCAAACGCCCTACCTAAGTCTCTAATTCTAAAGTAACTTGCATTTATAGAAGTTTAATTTTTAAACAGTGCGCTTGTTTTTTATTGGTTGAATTTTAACCAGATCTCAAAACAACACGATTTGCGGTTTATTATGGGGTGGTGTTTGGTAATGTGATGTTGAAGGTTGTCTTGGTATCTTCATTGGTTTACTGACAAATAACCAATCCAAAGTGTCGATGTATTTAAGTAGAAATCTTTCTTCAGGGGGTTTCTACTTTTTTTTAAGTCATGTAGGGAATGCGTGCAAAATCTAGCATCCTTCTACTGATGGTTTTTTTTAATCAATGTATGGTGTTTTTAATGGCTAGTGTTCTTCTGACCAAAAGGAGAATGATACAGGATTCAAATAGTTAAAATTACAAATCAATCATTAAAGAAAATTACAATGTATAAATGCTATTAAAATTTAATGGTCTACGCTCTTAACCTGAATAATTCCTCAATCTTATTTTTCCTAAAAAAAACCCCACACGATGAGTATGGGGTAAAGATTTTATTAGCTATTACCCAAATGAAGAGGCGGGTAACAATGTCAGTTGGCTATGTACAACATTCTTGATCAAGAATGTTGTGCTATGGATTCTAATATTAAAACCCATAGCTGATCTTATATATTCTCAGTGTGAATCTTTTTATTTAAAAAGATATCAAATTTTAATGTGCGTCCACTCTAAAAACTGACAGAACCATAGAACTCCCATGATCCCAAGTTGGTATATTTACATAATAAATTACATAATGAAATTATTTTTGTTAACTTTTCACTCAATTTAACAAAAAAGTTAGACCAGTGTCACATAAGTATTTACTTTGGAATTTATTAATAAACTATGGAAAAATGCTCCATTGGAGGCATATATGAAAACAACATCAGCAGAGCGCATAAACAATATTAGAAAAAATCTTTCTTATGCAATCAAAAGCCGAAATGAAACGAAGAAGTCGTTTTCAGAAATTACTGGTATTAATAGAACAACCTTATATAAGATACTCGACGGTAAGGTTAATCGCATTCAAATCCAAACTGTAGAGAAATTAGCCAATTTTTTCGGTACGACTTGTTACATCATTGAAGAACAATGCATCGAGTCATTGGAAATTGAGAACAGAATAAGCTCGAAAGAAGGAAATAAAAACCCTATCGCAGTTCCTATTATTGATGAAAATGTCATTATAAAGAATCACTACAAGTATATTGGAGAACTTATCGTCACCTCTCCACTTACATATTACCTATATGATGAAAGCAACCTTGTCGCAATTCGGGTAAATGATAAACTCGCAGAGTTTTTTACTCCAAACACATTATTAATTGTTAGCCGACTGAAACGAAATGATACTGACCAAGTTATTATTATCACTCAAGCAAATCAGCTAGCAGTGAAAAACCATGATTATTCTTTGCAAGAAAATGAAAAGCTGATCGGATGTATCAGAGAGGAAAGAGTGAATGTCTAACGAGAAATATAAGCTAATCGGCTTTAGCAATAGGCCAAAAAGTGTCGTCAATATAATGGTTTTAGCATCAGGAAAGCATGTCTCTTACCCACTGGATGACATACTCAATACTGAGGTAGCTGATGATCTCTCTCCACGAGAGGTAAAAGAGATTTGTAGAAAGCTCTATGCGCCAAATGGTTTTAAAGGAGCTTACGATCTAAAAGAACGTAAAGAATCTTACTGGATAACATTTGCCGTTATCATCACCATACTCAGTGCCGTCTTCACGCTATCGAACATTACCGGTGTAAAGCCGATACATGTGGGTGATAGCTTTATCGTTCCCTTCGCCATTTTCTTATATCCAGTTTCTTTTATCTTGGTTGACATCTTGAATGAGTTCTACGGCCTTCGCTATGCGAGAATGGCCATTGTCATATCTGCTCTCATCAATGCCTTCCTTCTTGTCATACTCAACTTCAGTAGTTACGCACCTACTATCGATGGATGGGGCGCGATGAACAAGAGCTACGAAACAATCGTACATTCGATTAACTCTGTCTTTATGGCTTCAATGCTCGCTTATTTCATTTCAGAGAACGTCAATGCCTACTTACTGCATAAAATCAAACAATTAACCCAATCCAAGTGGTTATTCATTCGTGTCTTCTGCAGCACCTTTTTTGCATCATTGGTTGATAGCGCACTCTTCATATTTATCGCTTTTAGCGGTGTACTAGACCACGAAACACTCATCACTATGTTTGTCTGCCAAGTTATCGTAAAAACTCTTTATGCTGTCTTTGGAATAGGTCCAATTTATGCAGCCAGAGCATTGTTTAATAAATATATTCTTGGCGGTGCCGAAGCACCTACTTCTTCTACTAAATTAAACCTACAACAATCTTAAAAGGTAGCTCTAATGGATTATTCAAAAAATTTGGGTAAGAAAACTCAATACATTTCTACATACACGCCGTCTCTACTAGACCCAATCCCAAGAGAGGGCGGAAGAAGCAATATCAAAGAGTTTTCTAGTGAAGGCATCCTTGGTTATGATCTGTGGACAGGCTATGAGCTCTCTTGGTTGAACTCTAAAGGTAAACCAATGATTGCCGTTGCAGAGTTTCGTATCCCATCAAACAGTATCAACCTAATCGAATCGAAATCATTTAAGCTTTACCTGAACTCATTCAACCAAACAAAGTTCGCAAGTGAAGAAGAAGTAGCGAAAACACTCATTACCGATCTCAGTTCTGCGGCCCAAGGTGATGTAGACGTTAAGTTGATAAAAGCAGATTC
>NZ_JBLNLI010000037.1:0-15282 GCF_059777565.1 Vibrio sp. A37
AACGGCGGACTGTTAATCCGTATGTCGCAGGTTCGAGTCCCGCAGGGGGAGCCATCTTAGAGAAAGCCGCAGTGAAAACTGCGGCTTTTTTCGTATTCGTGTTCCTTTACATTTTATCCAGAAAGCAAGATCAAAAAAGCCAGCTAAGCAATCCTAGCTGGCTCTCTATCGTCTATATTGTCGTTGGAGTATTACTGCGCTTTGTTACGCTCTACAACCTCTTTATCAAGCTCTTCTAGCTTCTCTTTCATCTGAGCTCTACATAAGTTAGTCAACTTGCGTACACCTGCTTTATCTACACCCTCTGTACTAATTGGAGGAAGGATCTCGACAATGACATGCCCATTATTCCACTTGTTTAGCTTCAGGCTCTTGGTCGAGCTACACACAATTGGAATGATAGGTACTTCTGCACCAATTGCCGCGTGAAAAGCCCCTGTTTTGAAAGGCAGTAAACCACGGCCGCGTGAACGAGTTCCTTCAGGAAACATCCATACAGACACGTTGGTTTTTTTCATACTGTCAACAACCTGCCCTATGGTGTCCATCGCTTTCGACAGGTTCTTTCTATCGATTAGAATATTACCAGTTAGCCAGTAAAGCTGACCAAATAATGGCATCAAAGCTAAACTTTTCTTACCAACAGTCACAACATTAGGTGTCACTGCAGTCGATACCGTGAACATGTCCCAGTTGCTTTGGTGGTTAGCGACATAAATATGTTGGCCACGCTCACAGTAGTCCGCTGGAGCACGTAATTCTAGTTTGATTCCATATACCTTGGACATTCGTGCAAACAAGCGACCAAAAGTAAACACATGTTTTGGGTTTCTTGGACTTAGTAGACAATAACCACAACCAAAAATAAACATAAAAACAGCAAAAATTACTGTCACTAGAACACGAAATAATGCAATCATTTTCGTTCTCCAATGGAACACAATAAAAAAAGCCGAAACCCTAGTTTCGGCTCGTTATAAACAGTCAGAGCTTACTAAATCTCAGATTGGGTAAGAAAGCTAACCTCTTCCCATTCTTCAATCAAGTAGAATTTATGCTCTTTGAGGCTAATTATTCTTTAAAGCGCTCTATATTAACACCAAGAGCGGAAAGCTTGTCCTCTATTTTTTCATAGCCACGATCAATATGGTAGATCCTATCAACGATAGTCTCACCTTGAGCAATACAGCCAGCAACAACTAAGCTAGCAGAAGCTCTTAGATCAGTCGCCATCACTTGAGCACCACTTAGCTTATCAACATCACCAAGAATCACTGTGTTACCTTCAATTTCGGCCTTAGCGCCCATGCGCATTAACTCGGGTACATGCATGAAACGGTTTTCAAAGATGTTTTCTGTTATCACACCACCACCCTTAGCCATCATATTCAGCAAAGTAAACTGGGCCTGCATATCCGTTGGAAAGCCTGGGTGTGGAGCCGTTCTGATAGTGACCGCTTTAAGCTCTCTGCTCGTCATATCAACGCGTATCCAGTCTTCACCAGTCTCAACTCTTGCTCCTGCTTCTTCAAGCTTGGCTAAAACTGCTTCTAACAGATGAGCACTTGTATTTAAACAAGTGACTCGACCACCCGACACCGCCGCAGCCACTAAGAAAGTGCCCGTTTCAATTCTGTCTGCAACAACAGCGTGGCGACCACCACCTAACTTTTCGACGCCTTCGATAACGATAGTATCGGTGCCCGCGCCAGAGATTTTTGCGCCAAGCTTATTTAGAAACTCTGCAGTATCAACAATTTCAGGCTCGCGAGCAGCATTATCTAATACTGTTTGTCCTTCAGCCAAAGTTGCAGCACACATGATGGTTATTGTCGCGCCCACACTGACCTTATCCATAACGATGTGCGCTCCACGTAAGCGTCCATCTACTTCAGCTTTTACATAGCCATCTTCGAGCTTGA
Source organism: Vibrio sp. A37 (assembly GCF_059777565.1). Classification (NCBI taxonomy): domain Bacteria; kingdom Pseudomonadati; phylum Pseudomonadota; class Gammaproteobacteria; order Vibrionales; family Vibrionaceae; genus Vibrio; species Vibrio sp. A37. Next base: position 1,923 of record NZ_JBLNLI010000037.1, read on the forward strand.
TATTTGCACCAAGCTGCTCCAAACCATGAATATGAAGATCAACTGGACGTGCGCCAATAGCGCAGCCGCCAGGCAATGAAACTTGGCCTTTACCAAAACGAGCAACCAGAGGACCAAGTGCCCAAATCGAAGCTCGCATCGTTTTCACTAAGTCGTATGGAGCACAATATTCGTTAATGCTACTTGGGTCGACATGTACCGAACCATTGCGGGACACTTTTGCTCCTAGGCGCTCTAACAGTTCCATCGTAGTGTCGATGTCTTTAAGCTTAGGAACGTTGCTCACTTCTACCGGCTCTTCGGCAAGGATTGAAGCAAACAAGATAGGCAGTGCTGCATTTTTGGCACCTGATATGGTCACTTCACCTGACAAAGGTGCGTCCGACCCAATAACACGAAACTTTTCCATCAATAAACCTTATAGCGACATTAACTTTTTATCTCTTGCCCATTCTTCGGGAGTAAAGGCTTTTATCGAAACTGCGTGAATATCATTTCTTTGGATATATTCCATCAAAGGGGCATAAATCATTTGCTGTTTCTTCACTCGGCTCATGCCATCAAAACATGCATCTACCGCCACTACTTCATAGTGGCTCCCTTCTCCCTTAACGTGCAGCTCTTCTAGATTTAGCGCATCGTTTAAAATATTTTCTACTTGAGTGCTATCCACTGTCTTACCCTAAATTAGTTCCGAATGTGCTCAGCCATCAGCTCTTGCACATTGCTCAATTTAAACAAAGTGATCAGTTGCTCTGGCACGAAGCTGAGCATTATATGACAATTTCGCTTTTTTGCATGCTTTACTAGTTGGATCAACATCGCCATACCAGACGAGTCGACTCTCTCCACTTCGTCTAGCACTAGTTCTACATTTTCAGATACGGGATCCCATTTTTGCGCAAACTGCCACAAGCTAGGTACTGACTCTCTATCTAGAGAGCCCGTTAGTTTTACTTTGTTCTCACTATTTTGTTTCCATTGTGGGTGAGACATTAGCTTTTACTCGCTGATTGAAATTGAATAGGTTTGTCAGCGAGCTTCTGCAGCCTTTGTGCAACTTCTAAAATACCTTTCTGACGGATTTCACCACTCCACTCTGATTGCTTACTGGATAACAAACTAACACCTTCAGCAATCATATCGAACGCAGACCATTTACCGGTTTTTCTGTCTTTTATCAGTTTAAATTCAAGCTGAATATTTGGACGAGGTGTATCAATAATGTTGACCTTAACGCTCACAATACGACGGTTATCATCCATACGTGGTTTTGGCCCGAATTCAACAGTTTGATCAGTATATTGTGTCAACACTTGGGCATAAGAACTTACCAAATAGTTATGGAAAGCTTTAATAAAGGCTTCAACATCACTTCTCTTAGCACCACGCAAGTTTGGCCCTAATAGCTTTAGCGCTGCATAGGTCGAGTTGACATACGGCATCAGCTCTTGCTCAACTATTTTCTTCAAAAGTTGAGGGTTTTTGTGAATAGCTTTTTGCTGCCTCTTTAGACGAGAAAAAGTTTGGTTTGCAACTTCTTTCATCATCAAGTAAGGCTTGGTTTGATCAATTTTTTGATGCTTACCAAGATCCGAAGAATCTTGCTTATCTGTTTTTGCACTACTCGATTTTACGCTTGAATTTACTTGTGTACTTTGCTCAGCCATTACCGAAGTTGACAATATTGCGCATAGAGCAACAAACAATGTTTTTTTGTATAAACTCATTACTATTTACCTTTAGAGCCAGAACCACCCGCGTTATAGAGGAACTGGCCAATCAAATCTTCTAAAATCATAGCTGACTTGGTGTCTTCTACTGTGTCACCATTTTTCAACATCGTATTATCATCAGGAGTGACGAACCCTGGTATTAGGCTAACGTACTGCTCACCTATTAGCCCAGACGTTAATATCTGTAAGCTTGAAGTCTCTGGAAATTGGTTGTATTTGCTGTTGATGGACATTTTAACCAATGGCAAAAGCGTTTTGGGATCTAAGGTAATACTGGATACCCGACCGATAACGACCCCACCAACTTTTACAGGAGCTCGAACCTTTAAGCTTCCTATATTGTCAAACTCAGCATTTAAAGTGTAAGTATCACTTGAGCCAAAGCTCTTGACGTCAGCGACTTGAAAAATCATCACCAGAATTGCGCAAATACCAGCAAGTATAAAGATGCCGACAAATAATTCTGTTTTACGTGTTTGTTGCATGTTTAATTCCCAAACATCAAAGCTGTTAGTACAAAATCTAGCGCTAATACGGCTAGCGAGGAGTGCACCACTGTGCGAGTTGTTGCACGACTGATCCCTTCAGAAGTCGGAATTGCATCGTAACCATTATACAAAGCGATCCAAGTGACAGTGAAAGCGAACACAATACATTTGATTAAGCTGTTGCCAATATCGTAGCCAAGACGAACAGAGTCCTGCATAGTGGACCAAAATGTACCTGGATCGATACCCTTCCAGTCAACACCAACGATTTGACCACCCCAGATACCAACCGCTATAAAAATCATGGCAAGGAGAGGCATAGAAATCAAACCTGCCCAAAGTCTTGGAGCAACAATTCGCTTCAGAGGATCGACAGCCATCATTTCTAAACTAGATAGTTGCTCTGTCGCTTTCATTAGGCCAATTTCAGCTGTTAATGCTGAGCCTGCTCTACCAGCAAATAGCAGAGCGGTCACGACGGGGCCTAATTCTCTCAAAAGAGATAAAGCCACCATCTGGCCTAAATTACCTTCCGCACTATAACCCACCAGCACAATATAGCCTTGTAGGCTCAACACCATGCCGATAAATAATCCTGAAACAACAATGATAGCGAGAGATTGAACTCCGATGCTGTACAATTGCTTGATTAAAAGTGGGAAGTTTTTTATTGGTCTAGGCCGAGTAAAGATAGCCCCTATAAGCATCAGTGTCGCTCTGCCAAAAGATTCACAAGTACCTAATGCTCTTCGGCCCAACGACGCTGTAAACATTGCTAGTTTGTTCAGCATTTAGAACAAGTCCTTCTCTAATGGTTTCGCTGGGAAACGAAATGGTACAGGACCATCAGCTTCACCTAGCAAAAATTGTTTCACTCTAGAATCTTGGTTATTTCTGAGCTCATCAGGTGTACCACTAGCAATGATTTTACCGTCTGCGAGTAAATACACCCAGTCAGCAATACTCATTACCTCTGGCACATCATGAGAAACCACGATTGAAGTAACCCCTAGCGCCTGATTTAAGTTACGAATGAGTTCCACCAACACTCCCATAGTTATGGGGTCTTGGCCAACGAATGGCTCATCGTACATGATTAGGTCAGGATCAAGAGCAATAGCCCTCGCTAATGCAGCTCTGCGAGCCATCCCTCCGGATAACTCACTTGGCATTAACTCAGCGGCCCCACGTAATCCAACAGCTTCAAGTTTCAGCAATACAAGCGTACGAATGAGAGATTCGTCAAGTGCCGTGTGTTCACGTAGTGGAAAAGCCACATTATCGTAGACAGTTAGATCTGTAAAAAGTGCTCCTGACTGGAACAGCATGCTCATTTTTTTGCGAGCTTGATAAAGTTTTTTCCGACTTAGTGTCGGTATATTGTCGCCGTCAAAAATAACTTCGCCGCTATCGGGAAGGAGTTGCCCTCCCACCAGCCTTAGTAGGGTTGTTTTTCCTATACCGGATGGCCCCATAATGGCGGTCACTTTTCCTTTTGGAACGTTCAAGCTGATATCATCAAATATCTTCCGCTCCGCTCGGGAAAAGCTTAGGTTATTTATCGTGACTAAATCTTCAGTTGACATAGTGACTTTACACGCCCCCTAACATTTCATTGTGCGCAAGACACGGCAATCATAAGCACAATAGATGCGAATTAAAAGCACTGTTCAATTAAATCTAAGTCAGCTTTGCCGATTATCCAATCCAATGTTGCCCCACTCCTGCAAATTTTGCGCTATCGGAAGGATTTATTTGAACTCGAGCTTCACATTTAGCGGTTAACAGGTCAAAATTAGCGGTCAATTTACTCGATATTGTAAAAATTAGGGATCATCATGTTCGAAGCGGTAACGTTTCTGATCATCGGCTTGGTGTTTTTGGTATGGAGCGCCGATAGGTTAGTTTTTGGTTCAGCAGCACTTGCAAAAAATTTAGGTATATCACCTCTTGTTATAGGTATGACGATACTTGCTATGGGCTCTTCAGCACCTGAAATGGTCGTCTCAGCCACAGCTGCTTTGGCAGGTAAAACGGATACAGCAGTGGGTAACGTCATTGGGTCTAATATCACCAATATCGCATTAATTATTGGCCTTACCGCCATTATCAAACCCCTCTCGATTAGCTCAAATGTACTTCGCAGAGAACTTCCGTTGATGATTGGTGTCACTTTATTAGCAGGAGCGATCTTATGGGACAGCCACTTGGCCTTCTATGAAGGTGTCTTACTGTTTATATTATTCGGCGCTTTCATCATTGCGATGTTGCAAATTAGCCGTAAGGAAAAAGGTAAGGGTGACCCACTTCTTGAAGAGCAGGAGTCGGAAATACCGACAAATGTCAGTAACAAGACATCAATATTTTGGATCATTGTCGGACTGATCCTGCTCCCTGTATCTGCAGATGTATTAGTCGATAGTTCAGTAAAAATCGCCCACTACTTTGGTATGAGTGACTTAGTTATCGGTCTAACCATTATCGCTGTTGGCACTAGCCTACCTGAACTAGCCGCCACCATAGCAGGGGTTCTAAAAGGCGAGGATGATATGGCTGTGGGGAATATTATTGGTTCGAATGTGTTTAACATTCTTGCAGTAATGGGAATTCCGGGCATAATTCACCCTTCGATTTTAAATGAACATGTTATGCATCGTGACTACTGGGTCATGCTAGGAGTCTCTCTCCTATTGGTCATCATGGCTCTGGGCAAAACTCGTATCATCAATCGTATTGAGGGCGCTATATTACTAATATGCTTTATCGCGTACCAAACTTATTTATTAATGAATGTCTCTTCATAAGCTGCTGAAAATTAGGAATAGAAAATGTTCGATTATCGAAGCGTTGCACTACAGGTGCTCGATACAGAAATAAAAGCTCTACAGCAGCTTGACCAATTTTTTGATGAAAATTTTGACAAGGCCTGCCAGATGATTTTTTCCAATACCAAAGGAAAAGTTGTCGTCATGGGGATGGGCAAATCTGGGCACATAGGAAATAAAATAGCGGCATCTCTTGCTAGCACAGGTACTTCCTCTTTTTTTGTTCATCCTGGAGAAGCTGCACATGGCGATTTAGGAATGATAGAGTCTGGTGATATTGTTCTCGCTATTTCTAACTCTGGAGAATCGTCAGAAATCATTTCTCTATATCCAGTACTTAAACGCCTAGATATAAAGATCATCAGCATGACTGGTAACCCTCAGTCAACCATGGCGAAATTGGCCAACGTGAACCTTAACATATCAGTGCCCAAAGAAGCCTGCCCGCTAGGACTCGCACCCACTTCCAGTACAACAGCCACTCTTGTTATGGGCGATGCTCTCGCAGTTGCATTATTAGAGGCCCGAGGCTTTACTGCAGATGATTTTGCGCTTTCTCATCCAGGTGGGGCTTTAGGCCGAAAATTATTGTTAAAGATCTCAGACATTATGCACAGTGGCGATAGCCTACCTATTGTCACACCAGATACACCAATCAGCGAAGCTCTTCTAGAAATCAGCCAAAAGAAACTGGGATTTACTACAGTTCAGGATAAGAGTGGAGATCTAGTGGGTATCTTTACCGATGGAGATTTAAGGCGAATCTTAGACAAGCGTGTCGACATCCACTCAACTTTAATTCAAGATGTCATGACAAAAAAACCAACTGTCGCCAGTCCAGATATGCTCGCTGTTGAGGGGCTAAATCTAATGCAGGAAAAAAGTATCACTGGTCTTGCTCTTTGTAAAAAGAATAAACTTGTAGGCGTACTTAGTATTCATGACTTGCTTAAATCAGGTGTAATGTAATGACTCTTTCCAGCAAACAATACTACTTTGATATCGCTGCAACATTTTCCGAACTTGAGCAGTTCAAGCCTAGAGAAGGCCAAAGTGCATGAGGTTATCTCGTATTATTTATACACTGTTGGTGTTTGTTGCTCTTTGGTCAGCATATTATCTATTTGATAAAGAGCAAGCCAACAATGCACAAGTTGAGCCTAGCGCTGAATTGCCAATGTTTACCGGAGATAATATAGTCAACGAATCTTACGGTGATACTGGCGTACTTAGCTATATTATTACTTCAAAACATCTGGAGTATTATCAAAATAGTGGTGACACCTATTTCGATCACCCGATTTTAAAAGTTTACAGAAACGGGACTGTTCAAGAGTGGCAAATCACTGCAGATAAAGGAATTCTTGATAAAAACCATGTGTTGAAGTTGGAGCAAAATGTTTTAGCTAAAAACTTATTGCCAAAGTCAGCATTTGATACGTTTTCTACCAAAGAGTTTTACATTCAAGTGGTAAAAAGAGACTTTTGGACGGACACTCCAGTAACAATGATAGGCCCACAATTTAAAACGGTGGGGCAAGCGATGAAAGGTAACTTTGCCGACAATAACGCTACCCTATTTAACCATGTACAAGGTCGATATGAAAATCTCACACGTTAGTTTAATTGCCTGTTTGTTACTTTCAGCTAACGCTTTTGCGCTCTCAACTGATCGCGACCAGCCTGTGTATATTGACTCAGATAGTCAACAGCTGGATATGCAAAGCAATATGGTCACCTTTTTAGGCGATGTAAAGCTCAAACAGGGCAGCATTAATATGAATGCGGATAAAGTCATCGTCTATCGAGATGCAAAAACTGGCACGATAAAAGAGATTGAAGGCTATGGAAAACCCGCAACCTTCTCTCAACTTACTGATGACGGTAAGACGCTCCACGGTGAAGCGAATGAACTTTATTACAGCATGGCTAAAGATCAACTGACCATGATCGACGACGCAGTACTTTCTCAAGATGATAGTGTGATTAAAGGAAACAAAATTCGCTATAAGATATCGTCTCAAACCTTAATTGCCGATGGAACCAATAAAGGCGATCGCGTTTCTACTGTTATACAGCCTCAAGCCATCAACCAGAACCAAAGTCAGAATCAGAATCAGAATCAGAATCAGAATCAGAGTCAGAGTCAGAGTCAGAGTCAGCAAAATTAATTATGGCCTTATTAAAAGCAGAACATTTAGCAAAAAGCTATAAAAACCGAAAAGTCGTTTCTGATGTAAGTATTCAAGTGGAATCCGGACAGATCGTCGGCTTACTTGGCCCAAATGGTGCAGGTAAAACAACGTCATTTTACATGATTGTCGGGTTGGTCGCTCGTGATGAAGGCAAAATCAGTATTGACGACCAAGATATCAGTATTCTTCCTATGCATAGCCGATCTCGAATGGGAATTGGATACCTGCCCCAAGAAGCCTCAATCTTCCGCAAATTATCCGTTGAAGACAATATCATGGCAGTTCTGCAAACTCGTAAAGAACTGACTCGAGAGCAAAGACAGGACAAACTAGAAGATTTATTGGAAGAATTCAATATACAGCACATTCGTCACAGTGCGGGTATGGCACTATCTGGTGGAGAACGTCGGCGTGTTGAAATAGCCAGAGCTTTGGCAGCAAACCCACAATTCATACTTTTGGATGAGCCATTTGCTGGTGTTGACCCAATATCTGTTATCGATATTAAGAAAATCATCGAACATTTACGAGATCGCGGCCTTGGAGTCTTGATCACAGACCACAATGTGCGCGAAACTCTTGATGTATGTGAGAAAGCTTATATCGTAAGCCAAGGCCATTTGATCGCAGAAGGAACGCCATCAGAAGTTCTCGACAATGAACAGGTAAAACAAGTTTATCTCGGTGAACAATTCCGTCTATGATTAAACAGTGAGTAGCGAGATTTAAGAAGAACAAAAGGTCAAAATTAGTTAATGAAACCTTCATTACAACTCAAGCTAGGACAGCAATTAGCCATGACTCCACAATTGCAGCAAGCTATTCGCTTGCTGCAATTGTCAACATTGGATCTTCAACAAGAAATACAAGATGCACTAGACTCCAACCCGCTACTAGATGTTGAAGAAGCTCAAGAAGACCCCAATTCCAGCGAAGAGAAAACGCCAACTGTTGGAGAGACAGAAGCCTCAGCAGAAGTGGCTGAGCCTATCGAAGTGGAAGCAAAAGACAGCTCTGAGCTTATTGAAAAATCAGAAATTTCTAACGAATTAGAAATAGATACCACTTGGGATGATGTCTATAGCGCCAATACTGGTAGTACTGGAATTGCTTTAGATGATGACGCCCCAATCTACCAAGGTGAAACCACCGAATCCCTACAAGACTACCTCATTTGGCAACTCGATCTTACTCCTTTTACCGAAACGGACCGTACTATTGCATTAGCCATTATTGATGCCATTGATGACTATGGATACCTAACGATTTCAACGCAAGATATTCTCGAGAGCTTTGACGATGAAGAAATTGAACTCGATGAAGTAGAGGCGGTAAGAAAAAGGATCCAACAATTTGATCCCGTAGGTGTCGCATCAGCAAACTTGCAAGATTGTTTGTTACTACAACTTGCCGCATTTCCTGAGGATACACCTTGGCTCTCTGAAGCAAAGCTGATCTTGAGCGATCATATCGATCAGCTGGGCAATCGAGATTATAAACAGATTATCAAAGACTCAAAAATCAAAGAGGCGGATTTAAAAGAAGCATTAAAGCTTATTCAGCAGCTCGACCCGCGCCCAGGTAACCGAATTACCTCTGAGCATGCTGAATACGTTATTCCAGACGTATCCGTTTTTAAAGATCATGGCAAATGGGTTGTAACGATCAACCCCGATAGCGTTCCAAAACTCAAGGTTAACCAACAATACGCCTCTCTAGGCAAGGGCAATAGCTCTGACAGCCAATATATTCGTACCAACTTGCAAGAAGCTAAATGGCTAATTAAAAGCTTAGAGAGTAGAAATGAGACACTTTTAAAAGTCGCTAAGTGTATTGTGGAACACCAAAGAGACTTCTTCGAGCATGGTGAAGAAGCGATGAAACCTATGGTACTAAATGATGTAGCGCTCGCTGTAGACATGCACGAATCAACCATTTCTCGCGTTACAACTCAGAAATTTATGCATACTCCAAGGGGAATATTTGAACTGAAGTTCTTTTTCTCCAGCCATGTGAGTACGGATAATGGAGGAGAATGTTCATCTACTGCAATTCGAGCTCTTATCAAGAAATTGGTTGCAGCTGAAAACTCAGTCAAACCTTTAAGTGATAGTAAAATTGCAGCACTCTTAGCTGATCAAGGGATCCAAGTAGCAAGGCGCACCATTGCCAAATATAGAGAGTCCTTGGGTATCGCCCCTTCAAGTCAGCGCAAACGCCTATTGTAGGCCCTACAATAAAGAAGGAAAGTCTATGCAAATTAATATAAACGGCCATCATGTTGATCTAACCGAGTCAATGCAAGACTATGTGAACTCCAAGTTTCAAAAGCTTGAGCGCTTTTTCGACCACATAAATAATGTTCACGTTGTATTACGAGTTGAAAAAGTCCGTCAAATAGCTGAAGCTACCCTTCATGTGAACCAAGGCGATATTCACGCAACCGCGGATGACGAAAATATGTACGCAGCTATTGATGCCCTAGTAGATAAGCTCGTTCGTCAATTGAACAAACACAAAGAAAAGTTAAGTAGTCATTAACGATGCAAATTAGCGAAGTACTTACATTGGACTGTACAAAGAGTGCAGTCCATTGCACCAGTAAAAAGCGTGCACTTGAAATGATCAGTGAGATAGCAGCATCTCACACTGGTCAAGATGCCACTGAATTATTCGAGTGTATGCTTAGCCGCGAAAAAATGGGCAGCACTGGGATCGGTAATGGGATTGCAATCCCTCATGCTCGAATGAAATCAAGTGATGAAGCTATTGCGGTACTCATGCAATGTGATGAGCCAATTGAATATGGCGCAATAGATAACCGCCCAGTTGATTTGCTTTTCGCGCTTTTAGTTCCAGACGCACAGTGTAAAGAACATTTAAAAACTCTCTCTTGCATGGCTGAGAAACTCAATGACAAGAGAATCTTAAAGCAGTTACGTGGTGCGCAAAGCGACCAAGAGCTTTACAGTATTATTGTCAATGAATGAGTAACACAATGAGATTAATTGTTGTTAGCGGACAATCTGGTGCAGGCAAAAGCGTTGCTTTACGAGCTCTAGAAGATATTGGCTACTATTGTGTCGACAATTTGCCCGTAGATCTGTTCAAAGCGTTTGTAAGCTCAGTCAAAACCAGTAAACAAAATGTCGCTGTTAGTATTGATATTCGAAACTTACCTAAAGATCCTACATTAGTTTCAGAGCTCCTCGATAAACTAAAAAAGGATAATGATACCGAAATCCTATTTTTAGACGCTAGCGAAGACACATTACTCAAACGCTATAGTGAAACCCGCCGTTTACACCCTCTATCTTTAACCGAAACTGATCTAACACTTTCCCAAGCAATTGAGCTAGAAAAAGACATTCTGGCCCCTTTAAAAGCCAATGCGGATAATGTTATCGATAGCTCTAACCAGTCTTTACACGATCTGAGCGAAAGCGTTCGCATGTATGCTGAAGGACAACAGAGACAAAAACTTGTAATGGTATTTCAGTCTTTTGGTTTTAAGTTTGGCCTACCAAAAGATGCTGATTATGTTTTCGACGTTAGGTTCTTGCCTAATCCTCACTGGCAACCAGAACTTAGACCTCTCACTGGCTTAGACTCTGCGGTAAAAACATTCTTAGAGTGCCACATTGAAGTCATCAAGCTTAGAGTGCAAATCCAGCGCTTCATTGAACAATGGCTCCCACTACTTGAAAAAAATAATCGCAGTTATTTAACTGTTGCCATCGGATGTACTGGGGGCAAACACCGCTCTGTATACCTCACGCAACAAATTGGCGAATATTTTATGGATATGGGCCATCAAGTCCAAATACATCATACGACATTAGAAAAACAACTATCATAGAGTCACTGTATGCAATGCAGCAAAACCGTCTTAATCCAAAATCGGCTTGGACTACATGCCAGAGCAGCAATAAAACTGGTAGAGCTCGCGCAGTCATTTAACTCGGTTATCAACATTCAAAATCAGGAAGGAAAAGAGTCGACGGCCGATGGCGTTATGGGGTTACTCATGCTTGAGTCTGCTCAAGGGCAAAATGTCACTATTACCGCTACAGGTGATGATGCAGAACCAGCATTGCAAGCAGTATGCGATTTGATAGAGCATAAATTCGACGAAGAGGAGTAGTTACAATAAATCCACCATCCCTTCATAAGATTTTATTAAATCGTAACTAGAATTAGGTTACCATTTAATAAATAAAACAATAATGAGTTCAGGAGGAACAAATGGCGGAGCAAATAGAGTTTGACCAAGCTCACCTAACCCTCCAAGAGATAACAAAAGCCCTAGAAAATGGTCGTTTTGTCCATGTTCGCCGCCAACTTCAGGACATGGAGCCTGAAGACATCGCTCTTCTTCTAGAAGCTTCACCACGTAAGATCCGTGAAGTCCTTTGGCAACTGACCGACCACGAAGACTATGGTGAAATCCTCGATGAGCTAAACGAAGAAGTTAAAGATGCTCTAGTATCCAAAATGCCACCAGAAAAGCTTGCAGAAGCAACAGAAGGTATGGATACCGATGACTTAGCTTATGTCCTGCGTAGCCTCCCTGATGCGCTATCACGCGAAGTTTTGGCACAAATGGATGCAGCTGATCGCTTGAGGGTCGAAACAGCTTTATCGTATCCCGAGGATACTGCTGGCGGGCTAATGAATACCGATGTGATTACCATACGTAGTGATGTCGATATTGACGTGGTTCTGCGCTACTTGAGGATCAGAGGAGAGCTACCTGAAGCAACTGACAGCTTATATGTCGTTGATAAAAATAGCACTCTGATGGGCCATTTAACGCTCTCGACATTGCTAACATCACAGCCCGACGTCCAAGTTAGTGACGTGATGGAAAATGCCGACGATGCCATTCCAGTAGATACTAAAGATACAGATGTTGCGAGCCTATTTGAGAGAAGGAACTGGGTTTCTGCACCTGTGATAGATTCAAATCAATACTTAGTTGGCCGAATTACTATTGATGACGTTGTCGACGTAATACGTGAAGACGCAGAACACTCGATGATGAGTCTCGCAGGTATGGATGATGACGAAGATACCTTTGCTCCCGTTATTAAGTCAGCAAGAAAAAGAAGTATTTGGTTAGGAGCAAACGTTCTCGCTGCTCTTGCTGCTGCATCTGTTTCTAATCTCTTTGAAGCAACATTAGATCAGATGGCGGCAATCGCAGTTTTGATGACTATCGTACCTTCGATGGGAGGGGTTGCTGGCAACCAAACAGTAGCACTAGTTATACGAGGTCTAGCATTAGGCCAAATTGGAGATAGTAATAAGAAACAACTTCTCTATAAAGAAGCAGCTATCGGTTTTCTGAATGGAATTGTTTGGGCGCTGATCATTGGTGGAATCGTCGTTCTTTGGAAAGGTAGCTGGCTACTCGGCAGCATTATCTCCGCAGCAATGCTGACCAACTTATTCGTTGCTGGGATCGCAGGTGTGACCTTACCAATCTTACTTAAGAAAATGAAAATCGACCCTGCTCTTGCTGGAGGCATGGCACTTACCACAGTAACTGATGTAGTTGGCTTATCAGCTTTCCTAGGACTTGCTACACTTCTCATTCAATAAATCAGATACCGACTATTGGGCTACTCCCCTAATAGTCGAATCAGTTTTTCTCATATTTAGCCTATTAAGCGCCAAGTCACATCATTCTGCGTTTCATTCTAGGCAGTTTCTTAGCTTTGATCGTCGCTGCTACACCGGTGGGAACAATAAAAGCTCTAACAGTTCTACTTAGAGCCTTAATTAATAGCAGGGGTAGAAAGATTAAAAACATCTCCCAACACACTCTATTTTTGAAATTCGAAGGGCCGCTGCTCTGCCAATTGGAGCTACACTGTTTTGAACAAAGAAAAAAGCTCTAGCATTTCTGCCAGAGCCTTAAATAATGGCAGAGGTGGAGAGATTAAAAACAGCTCCCAACAAGCGCTACTTTTGAAATTTGGGGAATCCACTGCTCTGCCAATTGGAGCTACATTTTTTTGAACAAAGAAAAAAGCTCTAGCATTTCTGCTAGAGCCTTAAATAATGGCAGGGGTGGAGAGATTCGAACTCCCAACACGCGGATTTGGAATCCG
>NZ_JBLNLI010000038.1:0-13980 GCF_059777565.1 Vibrio sp. A37
GAAATCGCTAAACACCAAGATATATGCAAACAAGTCTAGTCGTATAGAAAACAACTATAAAGACTTCCGCCCGTTGTCAAACAGGTATTCTTAACGCAGCAATAATGAAGATTAAGATGCAGTACTATAAACGGCCATATTGAAGCGAGTTTTAAAATCCTTCGGACCAAAATGAAAGACGCTCGCAAGAACCTCATACATTAATCGGATATTCGTATCCTAATGTTTTCACAGGGACTTCTTGCGGGGTCTTAACCCTTATCATATTTGCGTTGGCATCATGAGTGGTCAGTTGTTTGTCTATGTCGAGTAACAACTTTCGAATGACTCTCCATAGTGAAGGATTGCCCAGCAGTGACGAGCATTTTTGGCCGCTAAAGCTATCGCTGCTCGCCAATAACCGCGGCGATCTTTGACATCACAAACCCATTTACTTAATGGGTCGTCTTTTCTGCCTGCACTGGCCATAATTGATCTGGCCCCCTGCACAAGCAGACTTCTAATATAGTTGTCACCGGTTTTTGTGATCCGCCCTAACTTTTGTTTGCCTCCACTGCTGTATTGAGAAGGGGTTAAGCCCAACCAAGCCGCTAATTGACGACCATTATTGAACTCTTTTCCATCTGCGATTGCACAGACCAAAGCGCTAGCGGTCATCGCGCCAACCCCTTTTAATTTCATCAACTGTTGGCATCGTTCATCTTGTTCTGCCGTGGTCTTAATGAGTCGGTCAAACTTCAGAAGCTTACGTTCGATGTTATCCACATGAAAAAATAGCTCATCGATACAGGTTGTAGCTAAAGCCGGAAGATAAATTTTCATTGCTTCAAATTCATTGCGTAATCGTTCTGGTGATAGCGGAGCAATGACCCCAAACTCAGAGAGTAAACCTCGAATACGGTTACACACTGACGTTCTTTCTTCGTTCAACCCTTGCCTAGCTCGATGTAGGCACTGGATGGATTGTTGTTCTTCAGATTTGATGCTAACAAATCTCATATGAGGACGTTGGACCGCTTCACAAATCGCTTGGGCGTCAGCAGCGTCATTTTTTCCTGTTCGACCTGACAATCGATAAGGGGAGACAAACTTCGGAGCAATAAGTCGAACTTCATGTCCTACTTTTTCAAAAGCTTGGGCCCAAAAATGAGCACTGCTACAAGCTTCCATTCCAATCAAACACGGTGGTATGTTTGCTACGGTTTCTAATAACTTAGCCCGACTTACTTTGGGTTTGCAAAGAACTGTATGACCTTTGTGGTCAACACCATGTAGTGCAAACACGTTCTTTGCCAGGTCAATACCTAATACAGTCACAGCCATGTTAGTCTCTCCGTATGAAATGGTTAAATTATCATCTCAAAACTTACATTCGAGTGATAGAGCGGAAGTCCATTCCATACATTAAGGACCTAGATTTCGCGCCATTTAAGGCATGACATAAAAAAAGTAGAAACCCTTGAAGAGAAAGATTTCTACTTAAATACATCGACACTTTGGACTGGTTATTTGTCAATAAACCAATGAAGATACCAAGACAACCTTCAACACCACGTTACCAAACACCACCCCATAATAAACCGCAAAGCGTGTTGTTTTGAGATCTGGTTAAAATTCAACCAACTCAAAATAAATGACCCGTTCAAAAATTAAACCAACACAAATGAAAGTTACTTAAGTATTAGAGATTTAGGTAGTTTTTTCGCTTACCCCGTATTTTTCAACATACACTCAAATGAGGCCGCGAAAGCGGTCTTTTTTGTCTCAAATTCTTAATTGACAGGATCTGAATTCTGTTATGGCTGAATTTTGAAAAATTTAAATTCATGATTGAGACTCTCTATCACCTCTGAAATGACTTTGTTTGAACTCTCGGTGTGCTTTAACTCTTCAACGTTTTCCGAAACTAAATGATTGATACTCTCCAATTGGGTTGAAATATCCAGCGTCACTGTCTTCTGCTCTTCGGATGCCGTTGACACAAGCGTGTTGGTTTCAGAGATGTCTCCAACTTTGTCAGAAATGTTTCTAAACGCATGCGTCAAGCTATTAGAAATTTCTTGAGCCTCCACCATCAACTCAGCATTACTTTTCATAAATTCGTCCGCTTGTTGAGATTGCTGTTGGAGCTGAGAGATGACATTTTGAATATCAACGGTCGACTTTTGCGTTTTGGACGCAAGAGAGCGAACTTCGTCTGCGACGACGGCAAATCCTCTACCATAACTGCCCGCTCTCGCCGCCTCTATTGCGGCATTGAGGGCGAGTAAATTGGTTTGTTCTGAAATCGTGTTGATGGTTTCTACCACAGTACTGATTTTTTCAGAATGTGTTCTCAATTCATCCACAATTTTCAGTGACTCAGACATGGCGTAATTCACTTGGCTCGCAATATCATCGGAGCGTTTTAGCGTTTCTGAACTTTCGTTGATAGTGTCAATGGCTTTTGAGGCTGCCCCTTCTGCTCTTTGAGCATTATTATATATCTCCGAAGCTGTAGAAGAGAGCTCTGAAGCCGCTGTTGCTACTTGACCAATTAAAGACTGCTCACGTTTAGCATTACTGGAATTACAGCTAATATTTTCTGAAATATTCTCTTTTGAGATGGAGAGTTCTTTGACCGTGATATGAGATTTCTCTACAAATGACGATAAGTTTTTCGTAAGGACATTTAATGAGCTACTGATGCTGTCTAATTCATTATTGCAGTGAGGGATGTTATGCTCCGCTAACACCCCATTAGACAGTTCAATGATCCATCGACGGATTTTAGGCACATGCTTCAACTCTTTCTTAATGAGAAAATAGAGCAAAGCAATGAGCACAATACCACTTACCGAAAAAATAGTAATGATGATAGACAGTACTTGGTCGTTGCTTTTGATCATGCTGGCAAGTGGGATGATTGAATACAGCACATTCCCATCTCGTAATGTGGCTTTATTGACTGAGAACGACTCGCCTTTTTGGGTCTCGTAAATTAAGGCACTATTTGGCATGATGTCATTAAACGACGGTCGAATATCCAACAGGTTTTGTGCCAACCAAGATTTATTGACCTTGTCAGTAGAAAATACCGTTCCCTTGCTGTCAGTGATCGCAAATTCTCGATTATCATTGATGAGTGCATCACCATTGACATCAAACAACAACACCCCGACGATTTTCCCTTGCCATATGATAGGACTGGAAAATGTCACAACCGATACTCCGGTTTCAACAGACGTGTAAATACTGGATTGATAAAAGCTCCGACCTCCCTCAGTGACATCAATGAACCACGGTCTTCGTCGCTCTTTGGCGTTCCAATCTAACTTTTTGCCTAATGATGAGTAAATATTCCCTTCAATATCAGCGACGTCAACTTCAATGAAGTTGTAACTTTGTTGAATATAAGTGGCGATGTTAAGTAGCTCTTTTTCTTCTTTATTCGCAACGATACTGGCTATCGAAGTAGAAATATTTTGTAAGCTCACTTTTTTGGCGTTAATGGCCTGATCATAGAGTTGCGTTAACCCCTGCAGTTGAGCGTTGCCTTCCGTTTGCATGACCTCTTTTAAAAGTGATTTTTGAATATTGTATATCACGACGCTTGAGGCTAGGACCACGCAAATAATACACAGTCCTAAATAAAGCCCAATTTTCTTTAACATAATGTTCCCTTTATATTATGTTGTCATTCTTTCACCTACCGACAGTGTTAACGTATAGCTCAAAAATCGACCACATGTAAGTTCAGCGTGGGTCATGCCGCCTGCCCATGAATTGACCACCGCTTCTTTTGCTAATCGATAAGGGCTGACAAGGTGATTGCCAGGATGTGTGTGAAAGACTGAGGCTCTAAGGCTGAGCTACAGGGTCAAGAGAAAAAAGCGGGGTAGCAAGGAGCCTACCCCGGGAGTCAACGTCAAGAGCCCTATACAACTCAGGGACATGGGTAAATTGGATAAGTTGTATAAGACTATTGTTAATATAGATATTATTTATAGTCGCGCCAATTTCTGTTCGATATTATTTTAAATCTAGATAATAAAGTTGTCATTTGTGATTCATATCACGTTTAGTGACTCTTTATTTCGCTCACTTCCCCCTTTAACGCTTTGGCGATATATTTTCATTGACAACCAATAAGCATCACAACACATACTAATCATATTCGCTATGCTTTCATCTAAGTGAATGAGATTGGACAACGTCAGCGTAAGCCTTTTAAACACCGCTTCGTGGGTCGGTCCACAAGACTTAACACACAATTTTCAGTAAATCAGAGTCAAAAGAATGTGTCTGAATGAATAAGCAAAATGGTTTCACCCTCATCGAGTTGGTCGTCGTCATTGTGATACTGGGTATCTTAGCTGTCACGGCCGCCCCTAAGTTTTTAAATCTTCAAGGGGACGCACGTGAGTCCGCCTTACAAGGCTTAAAAGGCGCGGTTGATGGGGCCGCGGGGGTGGTCTACGGTAAATCGGCCATTGAGGGCATTGAAACCGACGCGACAGGTACGACAGAAGACGATATTACGGTCGTTTACGGTTACCCTGACAGCTCAACGACGGGCATTGTGGATGCCGTGACGGGGTTATCATCGGATTGGCAATCTTATGTCTCTGGCTCGAGCCGAGTCATAACCTTTCCCAGTGACTCCATTACCGATGCGTCAGGTGTCACAGCGACAGGCTGCTATGTGACTTACACTGAAGCCACCAGTGCCAGCTCTGCGTACAGCTCTAGTGTGACCGCCACGGATTGTTAAGCAGCCTAATGACTCAAAAAAAAGCAGAGCCCTGTTGAGCTCTGCTTGCACTTATGATGTTGTTGATTAGGCGGTGAGTCTCGTGCGCAGTCATCCTCAAGGAAAAAATGACTATCAGTTGCGCACTCGACCTTGAGAGTGTAGTCAATCATCGCTCACATGCCGAGGTGAACGACAAGATAATAGTCTCTCACCCTCAAACTTTTGAACCCACCACAATTTCATGTGCAAATAATCACCAGAACGATAACAAATTAACGGCATTCCTCTCACCAAACGATTATTCTCTTCTCATTATTTTTACGCACACAAGTGCATAAATAGAATTTATGCTCCATAGTCTATAGCGTACTTCATTCTTTTAGGGTGTATGATGAGCATTCGATTTAAAATATCGGCATTGATAGGGGTACTTTTTTTAGTCTCCATAACGAATACCTACTTTATTTTCCTCCTAGAAAAAGAAGGAAATGAGAAACTGTCATGGGTCAGCCATACCAACCAAGTCCTTTTTGAATCAGAAAAGCTGCTGGGTGGATTGCGCGATGCCGAAACGGGGCAGCGGGGATATTTGCTGACGCTCAACGCTGACTACCTAGAGCCTTATCATGCCGCCCAGTCCTCGATAGAGGCCACCTATCAACGTCTAGTTCAGCTGACGTCAGATAATCCCACGCAACAAACCTTACTTGAAAAAACGAAAAAACACATTCAATCGAAGTTAGAGGAATTGGCGGCGACCATCAAACTCGCGAGCAATAATCAACACGCCCAAGCCATGCAGATTGTTGAAATGAACATGGGTAAGCATTTGATGAGTCGCATACGTAAGGATTTGCATCAATTTTCAGCCCATGAATTGGTATTACTCGAAAAACGCAAAGGCGCGTACAACAGTAGCCGAACTCGAGTCACGACCCTGATAGCGGTGGAGTTTGTTCTGTTCTTTGTGCTGGCTATCTTGACGTTCTTGTATCTGAGAAATAGCTTGTTCCGGCCTTTAGGGACATTAGTCAAGAATGCGAAAAAAATCGAGCAAGGCGAACGATTGGAGTACACCGACATCTTATCGAAAGACGAAGTCGGCATATTGTCAAACTCCTTTCTTATCATGAGCGAAAAAGTCTATGAAAGAGAGCAAGCGTTGGAGAAAAAAGCCCATTACGATGAGCTGACTGGATTGAAAAATAGGGCGATGCTTGATATTGAACTGAATGAAGCATTGAGATATATCGATGTGAGCGAGGTGAAGACCGCTCTATTGTTTATCGATGTGAATAAATTGAAGCAGCTTAACGATACGCAAGGTCATCAAGCTGGCGATGCATTACTTCGAGATACGGCAACCTGTTTGCAGGCAAGCGTTCGGGGCTCGGATTCAGTGTTTCGGATAGGAGGCGATGAGTTTATTATTTTATTACGCGGGATCGTTGAAAATTCGGACATATCGACCATCGTGAACACGATCCATGCTCAAGCTGAGCTCTTAGCCCAAGATAAAACGATGCCCTCTCCCATCGAATTAAGTATTGGGGCAGCCATCGCACCCGATCACAGTTCATTGTCTCATGAGCTGATTCGCTACGCAGATATAGCCATGTATCAAGCTAAGCGAAATCAACAAAAAGACGTCTGTTTTTTTGATACTGACTTACTTGAATGAGTGACTCGCCCACTATTGAATATTTGGCGTTTTTATTGAATATGTACTACTTTTGGGTTAGGTCTGTGTAAGGACCTCTCCCAGTATGTTTAGACACATTAAATGTCTCTGAGCCCGCACTAGCCAGCGGGCCATTTTTTCGATGACCAAACACAACTCCATAATAAACCGCAAAGCGTGTTGTTTTGAGGTGTAATTAAAATTTAACCAATACAAATGAAAGTTACTTAATTATTAGAGATTTAGGTAGGTTTTTCGCTTACCCCGTATTTTTCAACATACACTCAAATGAGGCCGAGAAAGCGGTCTTTTTTTGCCTCAAATCCCTAAGTGACAGAACAGTAATAGAATACCTTTAACACGCGCTACATTAAGGCCTGCAAGCCTTTCTCCTTGATAAGATTGAGTAGTACAACGGCACTACCTGAAGGCATCGACTTACCTTGCTCCCAACGCTGAATACTCACAGGTGATAGGTTAAGGTATCGAGCCAATACCGCTTGGCTGATATGGTTAGATTCGCGCAAAGCCTTCACGTCTTCACCATTAAGATCTGAGTGATACGCTAGATGCTTGTGTTCAAACTCACGTAATGTTTGTTTTTCAATTAGACCATCTGAAGCCATCCCTTCTAGGTCTTCGTAAAGAGATTCAATTAAGTCACTCATATTTCACCTCGATAAGAGAGTTACTGCTCTGATTCAGCTCGACATTAAACAATATTTTTGCCATATCTCTCAATGCACTGAGCTCTTTATCAGAGATTTCCTTCCCTGACTTTTTCACCGTGTTTTTGGGGTAGCCATACATAAAAATAGCTCTATCACCTTGCTTATAGGCAATAATGGTTCGAAATCCACCACTTTTACCACGGCCTTGCGCTTTGATTCGCTTCTTAAACACACCCCCACCAAGGTCGGCTTCGATTAAGCCATCTTCTAATTCTTTGATGGCATCGATAAGTTCAGAGTCAGTCAACCTCTCTGATTTTTGGAAGCGTCCAAAATTCTTTGTTTTATAAACTTTCAATATAATCACTTTGATTATAGTCAATATGATTACACTTTACAGAAAGAAGAAAAGCTTGTCATCTTCTCTAAGAGATAAAATGTGTTCTCATTGGTTCGTTTAGGGTCCACTTCACGGGGACCAGTCATTCATATTCAAATACTGGTTCTCGAATTATTGATTTTAAACCCTACGAGCACTATTATTGAAAACTAGACCCTAAAGAGACCAGTTTCAAGAATTATGTTCATAAGAGCCTACCTTCGAGCATCAACTGATGAACAAGATGCAAATCGCGCTAAAGAAGAGTTAAATCATTTTGCTGAGCAAAAAGGTATACGAATCGCGAGTTATTACTCTGAGAACCAATCAGGTTCAAAGTTAGATAGAGTCGGTCTGGCTCGCTTAATTGATGATGCACATGAAGGTGATGTACTGCTGGTCGAAAAGGTCGATAGACTCTCTCGTTTACCTTATGAGAAGTGGAAGCTGCTCAAAGGGCAATTAGTTAAAGCCGGTATTCATATCGTTGTTATCGACCAACCCATGACGCATGGCATTCTGGATGGTAGTGCGGACAGTTCAATGATCTCAAAAGTACTGACTGAATTTATGATCGATTTAGCGGCAGCAATGGCGAGAGATGATTATGAGACACGCCGAAAGCGTCAAGCTCAAGGTATCGAGAAGGCGAAAAAGTTGGGCAAGTACTCTGGCCGGAAACCTGATCATCAATTGAGAGAAAACATTGCACTATTGCTGGGTGAGGGAAAAAGTTGGTCCCAGATTCAAGATTTGCTCAAGTGCAGTCGATCCATGATAGCGAAGGTAAAGAAATTGGAAAAAGGCACTTCCTAAAGAGAAAATGCCCCTTTTCCAGTTTTAGCTGTTAGCTGACCCAGTAGGCTTAGCTCACTTTTGACCTAACTTTAGTAATTCAAAGTTTCACGTTGGCACAATCGTTGCCGTATTTTTATGTATACTTCAGTGTTGGTTCAACTGGTACGTACCGACATTTACCTATTGTACCTATATGACTTGTAATTCTGCTGTACGGAACGAAAAATTCAGTTGTTAAATCGGTTTTTACCTTTACACTTCATCTGAAATATCTACCTTCGGAAATGAAGCATGTTAAAAACAAAACTTATTACTCGTACCATTCTTATTACATCGCTCCTATTTAGTGGAGCTTCTTTCGCCACGACGGATTGTACCGCTACAATTAATCAAATCTTTTACGGCTATATAGGAAGTGATGTAGGAAATGGCGTCTATATCGAAACATCAGCTGGAACCGTATATGCAAAAATCAGTGATCCCATGTACAACACATATGTATCTGTTGCAACTGCAGCTCTAATGTCTAAAAAGTCCATTCAAATTCGATTGAGTTCTACGGGAGTCTCTTGCCCATTTACAGATGTCAGAGGGGACCTCACAGGAATTAAGCTACTACAGTAACCCATTCACTCGATTTCTTGAATGGGTAAACCTTCTCCTTTAATTTACCAGCCCTCTTCCCAAATGAGTTTGTATTTTTCAGAGGGGGGGACAATATTAGAGCAAATGCTAAATTGTTTATGCCCCTTTTCTATTTTGAAAAATTAGCTCGGCGTATGAGCCGAGCTAACTTTTGCCTTCATAAAAGTAATCAATGAAAGGTCCAGAAGAATAAATTTTTAATACTTAGCTCTGCAGCTCTACGCCATCGATTTTAGGAGCATTTCCCATGCAGCCGTTTAGATGAAGAGCAACTGGTTTTCCAAGCGAATAGGCTGTTAGCAAAACTGATAGCTCTGCTTGTGAATTCGGATCAGTTGAGTCTATACGGTAATATTGGCCAGCCCCACAGTTTTCTGGGTCAATGTGTGCAGCAGAAGTCACTACGTCAGTATTTCCCTCTCCCCACGGAGCAACGTATGTCACCTTGGAGGATGGAACAAGTGCGGTTCCAGAAAAAAGCTCCGCTTCTGTTATCTCGTTAGTCGAAGAAGATTGTGTCGCTGAAAAAGCGGAAACACTAAATAGGAAAGCTAAACTCGCGGTTAGTGTTGTCAGATATTTCATTCTATTTTTTCCCTATTGAAACTAAAAACGCGGCACACTCTAATTGCGTACGCTGCAATTGGGCACGCGGCAGGTTTATGCGTATAATCCAGCTTCCCATTCGCTATGATGACGCTCCGTTAACCTTCAACACCTATGGCTGCTAGTACTTCTGTTAACCAACCCTATCAGCCCAGACCTATTAATTTCCTCTTCGAGTACAACAAAATCTGGCAAAACATGGTGGAGACCGACGACACTCTTCGAGATATCGAAATCAGCGAAGTCACTAAAATGCTCGCCTGCGGAAAACCGGCATTGGGCTGTAAAGAATTGCATTGTGAAAACGACGACTGCATCCACTTTAAAAATCTCTGGTTTACTTGCTCTAGCCGAGCCTGCTCTCGCTGTGGCAAAAAGTCCACAGACAGCTGGATAGTTCAACAGGTTGAGCGCCTGCCTCATTGCCCTTGGATGCACATGACGTTCACTATGCCTGATGCCTTCTGGCCCCTCTTTATCCATAACAGAGCACTGCTTGATAAGCTCTGCCAATTGGCCGTTGATAACCTGCTTTATGCCGCCAAACAACAGGGATTGGAGATTGGCATTTTCTGCGCACTGCATACCTTTGGTCGGCGACTCACTTGGCATCCACACGTGCATGTGTCGGTCACCCTCGGTGGGATGAATGTGTACGGAGGGCCCGGGGACTGGAAAGATCTCACCTATTGCCATGAAAAAGTCGAAAAACGCTGGCGACATGAGCTGTGCGATTTTCTGTTATCAGAATACCCCACTCTTAACATCGAAGGGGCTGAGAGCCATTGTCGTGATTTCGATGAGTTCCAACGCTTCGTCAACACGCAAAGGCAGCGCTTCTGGCATGTCCATTTCGCCAGAAAGACTCAGCACCCGAAATCCACCATTAACTACCTCGGTCGATATCTCAAACGTCCCCCAATTTCTGGGGCAAAGCTGGCCCATTACCGCGGGGAAGCCACGCTCTCCTTTCGTTATCTCGATCACCACACGGGAAAATATGAAACGGAGCAGGTCACCCAGCTTGAGTTGATCAAACGCCTCATCCAACACATCCCAGAGAAAGGTTTTCGTATGATCCGCTATTTTGGTTTTCTGGCCAATCGGGTCGTCAGAGATAAATTACCTAAAGTGCGTGAGTCTCTAGGGATGGAAAAACATCCAGAGCCCATACCACCGCTTCGATATGGTCAGATGATAAAGAGCTTTTTAAAGGTCGATCCGTTTGAATGTATTCTGTGTGGCCGCCGAATGCGTGCTGCTCGATATGACTTAGGGGTGGGGAGAAAAGCCTTAGTGAATGAGGCCTTGAGCAGGCGCGCTGAAGCCATGGCTTAGGGAAGATCTATCTGAAAGCCGGATAAGCCACACTACCGATGATAATTCCGTGCTCTGTTATCCATTCTACAGATAATTGACAACGATTACGGGTGATACAGAGTGCTCGGTTCATCAGTAAACTCTGTCAGAAATACTTTGAAATCGCTAAACATCGAGCGTTTGAACACCTTTCATCATGTGCTCACTTTTTAGTGTGACGCTCTCTGTCAGTACATCTTTCGTCTGTACATCATCCTTGGTTTCGGTTGTCACGGTTTTGAGCTGGCTTTTAGCCGACACAAGCCCACCCAATTCATGAGCGAGTTGACCTTTAGCCATCGCTCTTGCGGTGGTTCTGTCTAAAGCTGGATTGCCAGTGCTATCGACACAGCCAGTCGTGGTATACTGCTGATTGGCGTAGGATAAACTGCTTACCAAAAGAAGACCAACCATCATCCATTTAGGTGTCATGCCGCCTCCATATCGAAAAAGATAAAACCAGCTTACACGAGTTTCTAGATTTCCAAAATCAACGACTATTGACATAGAAATCAGTATGTTTGGAAAGTTCGTTACATATATAGAGTTACTTGATAGACATCTTCTCTAGCGTGAGCTTCAGTTTACTTTATCGACAATATTGACACCTAAGGTATTAAAATCGACAGATTTATAAACCAGCTCTATTTGTGGGTAGCTTATGTTTATCAAGGTATATTCTGAGCGGTGATTCGGATAATGGATTATTGCCATTGTTCGAATCAGACTGTTAAATGCAGATAAACTAGCGTCTTAAACCTACTGGAAGGTAATATTTTTGAGTTTAATATATTTAGTTATAGTGCATATTGTTTTAATAGGACTGTGGCAACCTACCCCCCTGCTTTAGGCTTAAGTTAGCGTTAAGAACTTTTTCTTACAAAATCTCCGACATTTCTTCTATTAACGAAGACTGTTCAAGTAAATATTCACACTCTTCAGTAATTAATCGCTCACACATTTCGATATGAGTCAGCTCCTGTTTACTGACATTTTGTCCTTTCACATACTTAGACGCGGCGCTTAATTTGCCTTTTATCGACACAACAGTGTCAGACACTATTTGTGCCATTCGAGCAGGAGAATAATCAAACTCCTTTGCGAAATCTGCCAGGTGATACGCGGTAATTGGGCGCTGAAAGTTGCCAATGGGTGGATTCTGAAAATCTACTCTATCCCAGTCTCCAATCGACATCGCAAAAAATTTAGGGATACTTGCGGCTCGCCCTGCTCTAGAATCCAAAGAACCACTTTCGGCATTCCTTCTCGCACCTTCCTGAGCCAGAGCCTCAATATTCACCAAGTCATAAAAAGGAGTGAGGCTGAGCCCTGACGGGGCCACAAAAAAGCTAATATTTTTACCGTGAGCATCGTAATTAAACGTAGCAAGATTAAACACCATCCACTGAATGAGTTGAAGATGGGTTTTGGCGTTATCAACGGTATCGACTTGAAACAGTTTGGGAAACGATACTCCATCTCTCATGTAAATCCCGTCACCTTCATCGCCATTTTGACGTTCGTATTTGTAGCTAGGAGGGAGGTCTGTAGCCTGACAACCATCAATGACATGTTTGCGCACAACAATATCTCGACTCTCAATATACTGTCTGTCAAAGCGCTCAATAACTAAAGTACGGGTGTTTCCAAACATATCTAACTCAACGTTTGCCACATCCATACCAATCATTCTCGCAAGCGTCATGCAATAAAACTCATTAACCACAATGCACGGCGCTTTTTTACTCTCAAACTTGTAAATATAGTTCGAGCTCAAAGTACCATCCCCAAACCCTATCATCCCCTTTCTTTTAAGAAGGTTGAGTTTATTTTGAACGCCGGCCACTGACAGTCGAACTCTTCCGTCCCAAAACACTAAGGGGTCGTTACTGTATTCCAATCTTTCGACTAATTCCTCTCTTGATACCTCTCGAAAAGCACTCCCCACTGTTGGAGAATTTTCCGCCTTGAAAGTCAGAGCTCCTGACGTTTCCGAACCAATCATAGAAATTAGTGCAAAAGTATTAGCCTGACTGATGGTCGTGTTTTTGAGCATTTCGTCGAACGCTGCACCTTCGGGTAGTAAGTTACGTAGGAAGTTTTCAATACTTCTAGACTCTATTTCCCCTGTAATAGGCATATAAGGTGAAATGGAAAAGCCATGTTCGATCCAACTCTCTTCATAGACAAAATTAAACTCTGTCGTTGAACCAACGGCGAGAGTGAGAGTACCAACTTTCGTCTTCGTTCCCACAAAGATATCTAGCTTTTGTACATTACTCATACCAACCCTCACCTAGCTGTTTACTCTCTTGAGCAGAAGTCGTTAAAACGTTTGAGTCAACGAGTTTAAATGTCAGACCTAAAATATCCATTAATTGGATAACATGAGAAAAGGTGACCGCTACGTCCCCTTTTTCAATTTTCATCACTGTTTTTTTAGATACATGAATACGTGTGGCCACATCTTCCAATCGCCAGCCACGTTGAGTTCTTTTTGCTCTAATCGCGTTACCTAGTAACGCCATATTAAACTCTGCATTTAAATTCGGCATTGATTCTGCTTTTACTGCTCTACCTTTTCGCATGATAAGTTACTTATTCTACCCTTTTATTCTCAACTTAGTCTTACAACAACCAAAAGTCCATTTAAATTCACTTTTGAAATTGAAATTAGAAGCAAGCATATATAAGTGCATTATTTTGCTCTTATATAACTTCAATGAACACAAATGGAGTTGCTAGGGTATCGATACACTTTATTGCGCTTGACTGCTCCCCTCCCTAAAGGAATGGGATTCTTAGTTCAACAGGCTTTCACTAGGTTGGGGGAAACACTCACCCCCGCTCCAGTCGCTCCGTGACTACTCACCGCCCTAATCGGGCGATGCTTCTTATTTCGTTAGCCGTTGCTCGATAGTATCGGGACTCACGCAGCTTCCATAAGCAGAGACGATTGCCCAACCGCCTTTAATTCCAGAATACCTTTATCACGAATATTGAGGGCGGCATTTAAGTCGCGATCTATATCCGTAGTGCCGCAAGATGGACTGTAACGGTCAAGTAAACTTGGAGACTTCTTTAGGCACTTTTTCCTAGTTTCATT
>NZ_JBLNLI010000039.1:0-12679 GCF_059777565.1 Vibrio sp. A37
TAATCGCCTTATATCCTCCACCTAAAGGAAGAGGTTTTACGGCGTTTTCTGATAATTTGCTGGAAGATATGGACTTTTTTAATCTGAAATAAGTTGCCCTAGATATTCCTGTTCTTTCGATAACTTCCTTGGTTGAAAGACCTTTAATGATTAAAATGGATGATTTGTGAGGTTTTCTGTCAAACTTCACGCAGGACTCTTTGGCAGCTAATCGCCCTTCATTGGTCCGTTCGAGAATGTGTTCACGCTCCGCCTTTAGTACTGATCTTTTTAATACCAAAAGAAATACTTCAAACATACCCCTGAGTTAATGCGGACTGCGTCCTAGAATGAATTGTATGCGATTCTAAGAGGTTTTAGCAAAAAATATTACAAATGGTGTGATTCTTGTATAGCAGATGTGTCAAGGTTGTATTGCGTAATATTTACGATATAATTACCCAATAAATTAAGTGAGGATAAAACGAAATGAATACAGCACAAGGAACCTTTGGTTCCGCACGAACAGATGTACCAGTGCAAAATAGACCTAACAAGTTGGTCAAACAAGAGCAACAAGTCCGAGAATACTATGAGGATTATCTGGACGCTCGAATAAGCTTTGATGACTTCAAACGTTATCTAGATGTCATAGGGATGGCAGTAGTTAGTTATGAGGGTGGTTTCATCTTCAAACAGAAACGTAGGAGTTATGAACAATGATTACTAACGAAGTACTGGAGAGGGTGTTTAAGATAGAGGAGCAACTAGTCACGTTACTGACATCAATACTAACGGCGTTTTGGCTATATTTAGAATTGTATACCAAAGAAGAGGGCTTGCTGACTATAACGTTTATGTTGATACCTTTCGGTATAGCAAGTTGGTTCCTGTTATCAGCAATAACTCTCATGATTAACCTGTACATAATTGGTGTCTACAAAACATTGGATTGGTTAAAAGGGGCCGGATATCTATGATTGGTAATTTATATCTACTCACTATTATAACAATCCTAGTATTAATGCAGCGTGTGGAGGTAGTCCTATGATGGAGATATTACAAGGCTTAGGACTTATGGTTGGTCTGTCGCTAGCAGTTACTTTTATGGTATTAGCTGCGATATTAATTGTACTCATGGCTGTTGGATACAGTTATCGTTGTATAAGGGCGTTGATGAAATAGTGTTAATTAAGAGATGTATACGCTTCGTTTCACTCAGCACATCCTAGATACATCCATTACTAACGCAATAATCATTCATTCGTTCGTTACCACTCACTCATTGACGCTCTAATACGCTAGATAGAACTGACTGAACTGTGGAAGTTCTCACCTTTTCTTTTAGGCGTAACAACAGGAGGCTTTACATACTCTATTAATGTACTCTTTAAGGTTCGTCGAATTTCGGGGTGCTAAGTGATTATGCCATACGATTTTCGGAGTACTAAAAATGATTATACCCTACAGGTTTCCAAGGTACTAAGATGAATATACCCTCCGAATTTCGGTTTGCTTAGGTATTAACTATGAAAAATAAACCAATGAAGGTTGCGATCCATAATCGACAATTTGCTGACAAGATTGCAAAGACGACAAGTTCACTAGGTATAACCGTAACTAAATATGTAATCCACATTTTATCAACTCAATTTCAGACTGAAGTGTCTCAGGAGAAAAATAATGACCAAGCAATACGAAATAACTAATTCGATTCTTCGTTTTCCAGAGGCGTTACTTGTTAGTGGTGAGGCCAAGTATGTACTAGCGATACTGACGTCGTACCTTAATCTGGAGAAGTACCCTGAGGGTTCTGTTCATGTAACTCAGCCGCAACTGCAACATAAAACGGGGTGGGGTGTTGGTAAGATAGCAAGGATCATCAAAGAGCTTAAAGAAGCCAAATACATCACTCAAGCAATTGGTAAGAATCAGCCGATATTTATAGACTTTGGGCGTATAGTTCAAGAAGCTATCGAGTACGATGAAGCATTTAAAAAAGGCGAAGACCCTAAGCCTGTACACTGGGAGTAACCTGAGACTGTCCTAAATTCTGTGTAACTGTCTAGACTTAAGCCTTAAAGGCTAAGGATGGACAGTATGGATAAGAAAGCACTTGAAGCTTTTGCTCGTGAAGCTGCTAAGTCAATCAAGACAGAATCTGATCTTGATGACTTCCGTAAAATGTTAACTAAGGTGACTGTCGAGACGGCATTAAATGTCGAGCTTGATGAGCACCTTGGCTATGAAAAACACTCCCCTAAACCCAACTCCAACTCTCGTAATGGGTACTCCACCAAGTCGATCATTACTGATGACGGTGAAGTGCCGATAGACGTTCCTCGTGATCGAGAATCAAGCTTTGAGCCAAAGCTAGTTCGTAAGCACCAAACTCGGTTCCAGTCTATGGATGACAAAATCTTAAGCCTCTATGCTAAAGGAATGACCACCCGAGAAATCGTAGCCACATTCAAAGAGATGTACGATGCAGATGTCTCTCCAACCCTTATATCTAAGGTAACGGACTCTGTTCTAGAGCAAGTTGTTGAATGGCAATCTCGTCCATTAGATGAAGTCTATCCTATCGTTTATCTCGACTGCATAGTCGTCAAAATCAGACAAGATAAGCAAGTCATCAACAAAGCCGTTTATCTTGCGTTGGGCGTAAACATGGAGGGTCAAAAAGAGCTACTTGGCATGTGGTTGTCAGAAACGGAAGGTGCTAAGTTCTGGCTTGCAGTATTAACAGAGCTACAGAACCGAGGCGTAAAAGACATCCTCATTGCATGTGTCGATGGTCTGAAGGGGTTTCCTGATGCCATTAATGCAGCATTCCCAAACACTCAGATCCAGCTCTGTATCGTCCATATGGTGAGAAACTCAGTCAAGTACGTGCCTTGGAGGGACTACAAAGTTGTCACTACCGATCTTAAGAAAATCTATCCGTCGAAGACTGAAGACGAAGCTCTCCTCGCCTTAGAGCAGTTCTCAGATAAATGGGATGATAAATATCCTCAAATCAGTCGTTCTTGGACTGCGCATTGGGATAATCTGAACACGCTCTTCAACTACCCTGAAGACATTAGACGAGCGATATACACAACAAACGCCATAGAATCACTTAACAGCGTTATTAGAAAGGCGATTAAAAAGCGTAAACTGTTTCCAACTGATGAGTCGGCAAGAAAAGTGATCTTCTTAGCTATCCAGGAGGCGTCCAAGAGATGGACAATGCCAATCAGAAACTGGCGACAAGCCCTGAACCGCTTTATGATTATGTTCGAAGACCGATTAACTGAATATATGTAACCCCGACAGTTACACAGAATTATTTACAGGGTCAGTAACCTTCAACAAGAACATGGTCTACTTGAACATTGAGCTCTACAACCTTGCCGTTCTTCATATTGCTGTAAATATAGATGTTACGATAAAGCTCTTTACCCAAGTTCCCTTTCAAGATTTTCAAACGGTACTTGCGTGTCCACACTATGTGATACTGCAAACGATAATAAACATGTGACGCGGATTCATATCTGCTCATGTTCTTTTTCTCCTCATTTACTGGTTACAAACGAGAAGATCTTGAACATGAGCGTCCTTCGGGCATAGCTCTAATGAACGATCACCATCTTCCTAGAAGGTGGTTTAGGGATAGAAACCAAAAAAATGCAACAATATCTACACCTAGTTAACACCTGGTGTGTATTAACTTTGTTTGGGTTTTGTGTTTGTTTTCCCAAAATTATCCGAAGGGTAGCAAACTAAATGGTCAACGTATGCTACGTCATCTTCTGGTTTAATTGCTCCGGTATCAATGTGACACTGTTGACCTTTTCGACCGACTAGGGTCAACGAGTGTCCAGATAATATATCGACTTGCGAAAAGCCTTCCTCGTCAGTTTGGGCAAATTCCGCCCCACCTTCGATGTCAGCGTTGCTGATTGGCACTCCAGAAGGAGAGATAAATTGTGTGATCAACAAATATGACGATTGCGCATGCCAATTGAGATCTTGAACGTTCCCCTTGTGCAGTGTGATGATACGTTTTGAATCCAGTACCCTTAAATCATGACTTCGGCTCGATATAGAAACGCTATAGGTTTGAAAGCTTGGTAAAGATAGGAAGTAACTTTTATTACCCTCTATCGTCATTGCTGGTCGACCGTTAACAAGAAGATCGTATGTTCCTGCTTTTGAGGCGTAAACATGCACCATGATACCGCTATCACTTTCTTGCCCGTAAAAAGCACCATGATAATCTCCCGTATCGATATGGCTCGTAAAGCCTTTGACGTTAAACAAGGTATTCGTTGTATCACCGCTTTGGTTAATCGTCGCCTTCGCGTTGAAGTTCGCTGACGGTGTTTCTGATGAGATAAACTGAGATAGATAGTGAGATTTAGAGCCTGCGCTTAGTTCCGACAAATAGTAGTTGCTTGAATCGCCAATATTAAAGTGTTTTCCAGCTTCCGCACTCATTGCTTGCGTATTGTCTGTTTGGTTAGCTTCCTTATCGTTCACACTTTCACCATAAGTAGATAAGGCATAATCAAAGCCACCATCATTATTGTCAAAATTTAGGGTAAAGGTAAGAAATAGACTGTTCTCGTCTTGGTTGGTGCTGGTACTTAAATCTACATCTAGAAGGGTACGTTCACTAATATAAAACTTGTGATCAACGCTGAATGAATAAAAGTGGGTGGTTTGTTCATTTTCTAGTCCATAGCCAACGCCAAAGTCCAGCATGGTGTTGGATATCTGATAGCTAAAATCGGTGCTAATTCGGCTATTGGAATCTAGGCTATCGGATACATACTCGCTAACGTGTTGGCTGTCTGAGTTCTCACTTGCCCATATTCGTCTGTAAATGGTACTGACGTTAACATTATGAATATAGCCACTTATTGCTAGACCGACACCATAGTCGCCAAAATTGCTTGAGGCAGTCGAAGCGATGATCGACACTTGTGGCAGCTGACTAATGAACTCAATCTCACCAATAAACTCGTCGTTACCAAGTAATACAGCGTGCTCTGCAACACCAAAAAAGTCATGGATTCTTTGCTCTGCGGACACATTAATACTGTCTACGTTGCGTATATACGGAAACGTTTCGGTATTATTTACATCTGCGATTTTCCCGTAACTAATATAGAAGTTCGGTAGGCTATACAGTGGAAGTGAGTCGGTTTTGACAAAATACATCGAGCGACTCGTTGTTTGCCCATTTATGGAGATGGTCTTAAGGTCAATACTATAGGTACCAGTAGGGAGCAGGTGGGTATCAAGATAGTGATTTCCTTGCGTGTAGTACTGCGTGGTGACAAGACGGTTGTCTTTATAAATTTCAATGTAGCTAGGAGAGACAAGAGAAACCTCAATGGGGGTGGCTATCTGGGACTGATAGTTATTGATTAGATCCACTTTCGTTGAAGTGCTGACGCCTAACACTTTGTATTGAGGGATAATAAGTGTACTTTGGGTATCTTGGAGCCCTATTTGGGTCATATATTGCCGTTTTCGATAACTAGCATTTAAGTTTTGCAAAGAGTAATAGTGGATGCTCTCTGTTTCGTTGCTAGTACCCGAAAAACTGTCTTCTAAGTTTACATCCCAATTTTCGTATCCAAAACGTGCATGATGGGAGAGAGTGTAATCAGTACTGGTTTGATTCCCTCCAGTAGCAACGCCATTAAATTGATTGATTGCGCTCAAGCCTGCTGTTGAATCAGCAAGGTAATTGGTTGTATCCGTGTTTTTTTTGAGTAATTCAGGATTTATGAAAATACTTACTTTATAGCTGTCTCGGTAAAGTATCACTGACAAGGTTTTTGGTACGATATATCCACAGTGCTCGCCTTGAGTACATGCTAAGTTAGTGTTGGCGTTTAAAGTCTCGGATAGCCTTCGACTAATAAGGGCCAAGTATTCTTGTTTTATTACGCCTTTAAGCTTTTCAAATAGTTCGCTGTGCTCTTCAAAAGTGATGTGTTCACTATTGAAGCTTGCCAAATAGCTACCTAAAACTTGTTTACCATAGCTGACATCAACAATGGTAGTTTCATCGTCGCTGATATTTTCAAAGCCCTCAGGGACATCTGAACTAGCATAAGTTTTATACGCAAAAACGGAACTAGATAACAGAAGTATAAAAATGAAATAGAAAGCATAGCGCTTTCTATTTTTAGACACTTTCACGCTGGATTAATTATTTCTTATAGGTTGCTGTTAGCTGAGTTTGATGACTGCATCGTCAACTTTGCCGGCGATTTTCTTCTCAAACTTGAGGTATTTGGAGTCTTCTGGTGTGATCAGGCTATCTTTGTCGTTTGGAAACAGAGTAACTGGACCTATGGGCTTGCATTGGTCGTCCGAGTTGCAAGCTTCAATACCAACCAGGCTAATACTCGTATTTCCGTCGTTGGTTAATAAAACCTCTCTATTTTGATGGTGTTGCGTAACTTGATAATCTAAGTGAGGTTTTAACACATCAGGTCTGATATACACTCTAACTACACGTAGTATGGAGCCTTGAACACTGACCCCAATTCCTCCTGCGGTAGCTTCCGATGATTTATTTTTGTTCGGTACCACTTGATCAATAACAATATCGATCACCCTATCTGACTCAATGTTTTTAGTCAGGTTTGTGATTCGCAGCCTCTTACTTTGATTGGGCTGCAAAATCATTTTACGTGGAGAAACAATCACTTTGTAAGATGGCTTGAGTGTGTCTTTCTGAGATTGTTCGTTCTTAGGTTTATCAGAGTCATAAACATATATGCCGAGATAGGCTTTGGTATTTCCTGAGTTTTTGACCGTAACAAACTCGTTACGTTGGCTTTTGCTGAACTCTACGACTGGAGAGCTCACGCCAATTAATGCCTTCGCAAAGGTAAAAGGGGTGAACAGAAACAGTATGATCGCGACAATTGTTTTTTGCATTTATAAACCTACTACATTAATGGCAATAAATAGAGTGATAGATCTTGTTATATCGATGATGTCGCCAAATTCAATCTAGCGCTATATGTTCCTGCTTTTGCTGCTTTAAGATCGGTGGCTGGAATGGTGAGCTTAATTTCCTCAGCAAACCCTCTGCAGCTTGTATGATCTTGGCCACCCTTAGCAGTCACAATCGTGGCACGATTGTAAGGCATATTGACGTTATTTATCGCAATTTGATAGTTCACTTTTAGGCCTGAAACTTTTCCGGAACCTACTAATTTATACGCTCCATCTCGACTAGATACTGTCAGGGGTAATTCTTTGTTCTTGTGGTTCGAATAAGAGCAAAATGTACCTAGTGTGACTGTCTTGTTGACATTCCTAGTGATGGCATCTTGGATATCACTCGCACTGATTGAAAAATTATCAACAAGGTCGAGGTTATCAATCATGTTGTGACGTTCTATGGTGAATTGGCTTTGATCGGAACTAGATTGATTTTTTAGTGAAGATTTTGCGAAAGCGGTAGTCCCTGTTCCTAAAAATAGTGTAATTGCTGAAGCGGTAATTAACTTTTTCATATTCATACTAAAGACCCTCTTATATCCCTAGCAATATGCAACAATACTAACAAATGAAATCCTTATAGTCTCATATTCTTATGAGCAAAAAAAATATAAGTTTGAAATATGTCTTAGCTATTCCAAAACGAAGCGGCATCTTTTGAGTGTATGTTGAAAAATACGGGTTAAGCGAAAAAACTACCTAAGTCTCTAATACTTAAGTAACTTGCATTTGGAGTGGTTTGATTTTTATACAGTGCGCTTGTTTTTGTTCGGTTGAGTTTTAATCAGATCTCAAAACAAAACGCTGTGGGGTTTATTATAGGGTGGTATTTGGTAATGTGATGTTGAAGGTTGTCTTAGTATCTTCATTGATTTAACGATCACTCCATAGTATCGGAATATTTAAGTAGAAATCTTTCTATTCGGGTTTCTACTTTTTTTTATTTCAATTTTAGGCTCATGATCTCATCAAGCGTGAATGTGTTTGTCAGGCCCGCGAGCTTACCAATCGGTATGCGTCTTTCATCAAACTGTATGTATCCGATACTTTAGAAATGCTTGTTTCATTGCTTTTTAAAGTTCTCATCTTTCACTACAAAAAAGACATAGCCCCAGAGTCGCTTGTGTTGAGCAATGATGTGGCTCCTTTAGATGCTTCGATAACGTCTCACGGTTTTTAATATCATTCGGTTTCGATAGCGATAATGTCTCCTTTTGGTGAAGTCACAATCGCGTCAGGGCGATGCTCAACAGGGTATTTATGTATAAACACTTGCCTGTATGCCGTTTGCCAGTTCTGCCAGCCTAATCGCTTTAACATGATGCGCACACAACCCCTTTTAGCGCTCGCGCAAACTCTATCATTAACGGCTTCATGATCGATAAGCAATCAGGGTTTGAAACAATTATGCTCAGCTAGCACAGCATGTTAACAATCATCACTTCCTCTAAAATAAGATTTTAACTTACCCCTTAGCCAAATATTAGAAGGGCTTTTGCGTTCCCTATTATGAGCAATCATTCGATAAAATATGGGTAAGGTTTCAAACGGGCACTTGATGACTTGAATCCCCATGTTATCCGCAAATAACTTTGCAGTAGTCATAGACATTACGGCAATGGAATCGGTTGTTGAAACCATTGCTATTTGTGACATGAGTGAAGTGCATTCTGCGGCTACATCTCTATCAGAAATAATATCTTTGGTAAAATAGTCAGCTAAATAATTGTTTTCTCTTCGAAACCTTAAGGTAATATGCCGTTCTTGGTAGTACTGCTCTACAGAGATATGCTTTGAAATTCTAGGATGTCCTTTGCGAGCAATGATACAAATATCTTCTTTAAGGAACTCTTCTGAAAATAGGGACGGTTGATGATTGCTTGAATATTCAATCGCGAGATCTGATTGGCCACGACTAAGATCATAGGTCAACTGCTGCTCATCGGTATACAACGACTGAAGCTCTATCTTAATGTTGCCTAGGCTATCATCAGCTTCAATTTTGGGGGCTAGTAGCTGCATTGCTGGCTCAGAGGCATAAACTACGAATGTTCTTGGAGATTGAATGCTAAATGATTCTAAATTTTCTATTGAATTTTCAATTTGAATTAGAGCTGGCTCGACTGTTCTCATAAGTTCTTTTGCTTGGGTTGTTGGAACGATCCCTCGACCAGAGCGGACAAATAACTTTACACCTACCTGCTGTTGTAACCTTTTTAATATACTGCTCACACCGGGCTGAGTTAGTCCCATTTCCTCTGCTGCAAGAGTAATAGAGCAATGCCTGTAAACCGCAACAAAAACCTTCAATAGATTTAAATCTAATTTATTCAAAACGTTAAAAACCTCGCATCCGCCATATGTAAAACATAACAAATTAGTATGTATTGTATATCAAATACATTATGTAATGTTATCTGTTTGCGTGTTAATTTCAACTCCAAGATATAACAGAACCTTTGAGGTAATTATGATGAACAACATCTTCGCTCCATTGTCGCTATCAATTGCTATTTTAATGTCATTCGGTGCACATGCCGATTACACATCCTTAGAAAATTATGAAGGCAAACCAGCGACAGAGCACACAGTTAAAGCTAACGCTGACGTTGCAAAAAACCTCCCTTGGGAAGATAAAACGGCATTCGAGCGTACTACTCGTGGCCTAATTGCTGAGTTTGGCAATCATGATGCGGGCGAACTTAAAAATCGTTTTAAGTACATGAATGGTCTATCACCAGAAAAATACCCTTCATCAGTAAACCCTTCGATCTGGCGTCAAGGACTGCTTAATTACGCAGCAGGTGGTCTTTACGAAGTGGCTGATGGTGTCTACCAAATTCGTGGGGCTGACTTGTCAAACATGACTATTTACCGCACTGAAAATGGTTATGTTATTCATGATCCATTACTGTCTGATGCAGCAGCAGAAGCAGGTTGGGATTTCGCTAAAAAGCACTTACCAGCAATCAACGGTGAACACAAAATTACTGGCATGATTTATTCACACATGCACGCAGACCACTTTGGTGGTTCTCGCGCCATCATCAATTCTGGTGACTTCGCTGAAGATGCTGAAATCTTCGCCCCAAAAGATTTCCTAAAAGAATTGGCTGATGAGAACGTTATTGGTGGTACAGCAATGGGGCGTCGTGCAGGATACCAATACGGCACGACTCTTGATAACAGCGAAAGAGGTATCGTAGATAACGCATTAGGTCTTGGGACATCTCGCGGCATAGTAACTCTGGTTGCACCAACTGTTGAAGTACAAAAACGCGAAAAAGTTGTAAACATTGATGGCCTTGATTTCCATATGATCAATATGCCTGGTGCGGAAGCGCCCGCTGAAATCGTAATGTATGTTCCAAAGTACCGTAGCCTAAACACTGCGGAACTAACTTATGATGGCATGCATAACATCTATACCTTCCGTGGCGCAAAAGTTCGTGATTCTTTAATCTGGACGAAATACCTGACTGAAATAAAAATGCGTTTCGTTGATAATGGTCTTGTTGATAATATTCACTCAGTTCACTCAGCTCCTGTTTGGAATGATGCTGAAACAAGCACCAATGAAATATCAGACTACATCACACTACAACGTGATAACTATGGATTTATCCATAACCAAGCAATGCGTTTAGCGAATCATGGCGTGACTATCAACGATGTTGGTCGTGAAATAGAGAAACTCGTTCCTCAAGCACAACTAAATACATGGCACACCAATGGCTACCATGGCTCATACAGTCATAACGCTCGTGCGGTTGTAAACCTATACCTTGGCTACCACGATCTTAACCCGGTAAACACAAACCCTCTACAGACTAAAGAAAAGTCATGTGTTTATGTTGAAGCTGCTGGCACAGATGCACTATACAAAGCTGGTATGACTTACTTTAACAATGGTGACTACCAAGAAGCATCGCAACTGTTTAATGACCTAGTTCAGTGTAACCCAAATAACTCTGAATATCGTTACGCGCTAGCTGATAGCTTCGAACAGCAAGGCTATCAGTCTGAGACAATGGCTTGGCGTAATAGCTACTTGCAAGGTGCAGTAGAGCTCCGTACAGGTAAAATTAAGCCTTCTATCAAAGTGGCATCTTCTGATGTTATTGCAAACACACCAACGGGTATGTTCTTGGACTTTGTTGCAGTAAGTCTTAATGCAGAAAAAGCCGAAGCGGCAAATCTAAACTTTAACTTTGCGGTTTCTCACCCAGATTTAGATGAGAAGTACTACGGTGAAGTTTCAAACGCAAACATGTCAAATATCCAGGTTGAGCAAGTGCCTCAGGTAGATTTAGAGCTACTCATCAACAAAGCCGACTTCACTAAAGTGGTATTGAAAGAGACAACAATCGGTGAACTTGTTAAATCTGGTGATGCTCAAATTAAAGGTAATGCTGAACTACTAGGTAAGCTAGCTGTTACCCTAGACAAATTTGATGGTCTATTTGAAATCCTTCCGATGCCAACTAAATAGCATTTGGTTTGAAGTAATATAAGTACACAGTTGACGGCAAGCTCAGACGAGCTTGCCTTTTCATTTTTAGTATTTTGTCGTTAACGATCCCAAACAAACATGAATATCCCAATAATATAATACCTATCAGTAGAAGGATTCTAGATTTTACGCGCATTCCCTACATGGATTATAAAAAGTAGAAACCCGAATAGAAAGATTTCTACTAAAACAGTTCCACACTATAGAGTCAGAGACCACGAAAGCAGTCTTTTTAGGCGAAAATTCTATCACTTAGACCTCTCAATGTAGTGCCCAACACTTAACTTTCCCACAAACTCCCCAAAGAATGTAATAATCTTGACCAAGAAAATACTCATTACTAGCGCAAAAAAATTGTAAAATACTTTGTAAAATATAGGTAATTAAGTTTATGGAAACTTTTCCTCAAATGGGTGCCATTCCCCTATTTGTAACGCTTATTTAAAAAAGTTAGAAAAAAGGAGATTTGCAATGAGTAAATTTAGAAAGGTTGTAGACGCTGACCTGCCTGATTTAGACCTATCGCTAGATTTTAGTGATGAGTCCTATAATTGGGTTATCGATGTTGAGCAAGATGACTTAAATAACATGACCAAGGTAGAACAAATTCGTTTCCTGCAAGAGAGAGTTAAACATCACATTAACTGTGGGGTTTCATCCTTGATGGATAGTAATGAAACCGAGGTTAGGGACTATATCAAGTATGTTAGTTGGGCCCCTATGGTAGAAAATGGCAAAGAGAGTTTAACCTTTGATGAGAACGCTTTTAGTCATTGCATGTTGGTAAAAACTGTTGCAGATCTTCTTAGGGAAAATCTGCAAATCAATCTTCAGCTTTTAGCGTTACAAGAACAGTTAACTAATTTAGGTATTGAACCTGAGCTTGATATTAGCGCTGACGATTTTATGGAAGCCGCTAACGACACTGACCAAGGTTCACTAATTCACTAGAAGATGGATATTGGAACAGTGTCTCCTGATCAAATAGAGGTAGTTCGTGGAATGGTGATCTCTATCAGTATTATTATGGTTTCCCTTAACATAGTCCTACCGCTTCAGGTTAAGCAAGACAGAAAGCTAAGTACTGCTACATCAAGTGGCTATCCAGGCACTTCATTGACATACTCCTCCCCATAAATGAGGAGGATTCTTAGTTCAACACGCCTTCAC